>JAJTXV010000020.1 GCA_021463845.1 Anaerolineales bacterium
AGGGTCATTCCAGGCCCAGGGACGGCCGCTGTAGGTTGTGTAGCCGCGCTGGGTGAGTTCTTCGCATATCTGGTCCAGCGTATAGCGGCCAGTGAGCAGAAAATCCCAAGCATCCTTCAACACTTGGATACTGTTGGGGTCTTGCTCCACCCAGCGGTCATACTTGTTACTGGAAACTAGCTTCTCTTTGTTGACATAACCAAAGGGAGCTTTGTTAGGCCAGCCGCCCATACGCATCTTGGCTTCCATCCCATCCCGGGTGCGTTCACGCAACACATCCACTTCTCGCTGCGCTAAGCCCATCTGCAACAGGAACATGAAGAAGCCATCCGGAGTTTCCGGCTGGAGGGTGGGCATATTAGCTACCCGAACCTTGACACCCCAGCTAATCAGCTTAGTGGCCGCTTGCAGTCCCTCCACTGCATTGCGGCCAAAGCGGTCTGCCCGATACAGACCCAAGTGGGAGAACTTCCCAGCCTGGGCATCGCTCAGCATCTGCTGATAGTCTGCGCGGTTCGGGCTGGTGCCGGTGAGCATGTCACAATATTCACGCTTGAATTCGACATTCGAGCTGGCCAGCAAGCTGTCCTGAATGTGCTTGCGCTGGAAGGCAAACGAGCGTTCCGGCGTTTGCTTGTCCTCATCACTGACGCGCAGGTAGCTGGCCCAGCCTGGAGAAATCACGATCTCGCTCATGAGGAAATTTTAAACTCCGCCGAATCGCAAGTCAAGAAACTGGCGATTCACGGTTCTGAAAGGTGGCCAGGCTACGCTTGATCCGCTCGATGTCCTCTGTGCTGGCAACTTCTTTCAGTATGCGAGCCAGGTCCAGCAGGCGTTGAACGGCAGCCTTGTCCAGCTTGGAGGGCTGGGTCTTATTCTTCTTCTGAGCTGCCATGCGC
>JAJTXV010000003.1 GCA_021463845.1 Anaerolineales bacterium
AAGTTTCAAAATAAGGTAACTAAGGAGGACAATGGCAGTATTGTTCCGCGTGCATTGGCTCTCGGTCACGATTTGGGGTGTAAAGGAATATGGCCTCAAGATGTGGCAAGAGTGGTTTGAGGGGGTATTGGGGCCAATGCAGGCAGTAGGACACGGAGGGAGAGGATTCAAGAGCTTATACAAAGCTCTCCTGGAAGCGAAGCTGTACGCTGACCCCATCGCCCAGGCAGGAAATGAGGGGAACCCATATTTTGGCTTGGAACTGCCAGGCTCGGCCTGTGATGCTGTGCCAGATAAGCTACTGCAAGAATTTGTCATCGTATTAGAGCGCTGGGAGAAAGCCAGGATCACCAGGCTGGACTTGGCCTGGGATGGTACGCCCTTCACGCCGGAGCATGTCAAAGAGGCGGTAGAACTTGAGCAGATGCGCTCCTATCTGCGACGCGAAAAGATGCTGTACTCCGTCTCGCCTTATGAGAAACGCGAGGATGGCCAGGTCGGCACCAGCTCTCTACGGCTGGGTTCCAGCCAATCCACGCGCATGCTGCGGGTATATGACAAGCACGGGCCGGTGCGGCTGGAAATGCAGACCCGTGCTGAACGGGCAGACATGATCGCCAGAGATGTTCTGGTCAAGCTGCCTCGGTTGTGGGTTGATAGGGCAATATCCCACCTGCGAGATTATGTGGACTTCCTCGAGCAAGAGACAGAGAAACTGCTGCCCTGGTGGCATGCCTTTGTCAATAATCAGGCCAGAGCCATGAAGACCGTATCGGATGCGCGCACCATTGAACTCAACCGCATGCTGGCCTGGGTGGATAACCAGGTGTCGCCAACGCTGAGCGTATTGGCCGATGTAGTCGGCAGCCAGGCGATTGAAGCCTTTGTCGTGTCTGGGCGCAGAAAGCGCGGCCAGAAGTTCAATGCCTTATTGGAAGCCAGTGCGAAGGGAGGGAAAGCGCATGGCGGCCAAGAAGAAAGCTAAACCTCAACCTCCCAAGCTGGACAAAGCTGCTGTTCAGCGGCTGCTCGACCTAGCTCGTATTCTCAAAGAAGTCGCCAGCACAGAAGACATTGAGCGCATCCAACGCAGCATGGCCACCTTTCAGAACCGTGAATCGCCAGTTTCTTGACTTGCGATTCCGTGGAGTTTAAAATTTATCCATGAGCGATATTGTGATCTCTCCAGGCTGGGCCAGCTACCTGCGCGTCAGCGATGAGGATAAGCAAACCCCGGAACGCTCGTTTGCCTTCCAGCGCAAGCATATCCAGGACAGCTTGCTGGCCAACTCGAATGTCGAGTTCAAGCGTGAATATTTCGACATGCTCACTGGCACCAGCCCCAACCGTGCCGACTACCAGCAGATGATGAGCGATGCCCAGGCTGGCAAGTTCTCGCACCTGGGCCTGTATCGGGCAGATCGCTTTGGCCGCAATGCAGTAGAAGGTTTGCAGGCCGCTACCAAGCTCATCAGCTGGGGCATCAAGGTCAGAGTGGCCAACATGCCCACGCTCCAGCCGGAAACACCAGATGGCTTCTTTATGTTCCTGCTGCAGATGGGCCTGGCCCAGCGTGAAGTGGATGTGCTCCGCGAACGAACACGGGATGGGATGGAAGCCAAAATGCGCATGGGCGGCTGGCCCAACAAGGCTCCATTTGGCTATGTCAACAAAGAGCAACTGGTGTCCAGCAACAAGTATGACCGCTGGGTAGAGCAAGACCCCAATAGTATCCAGGCATTGAAAGATGCCTGGGACTTGCTGCTCACCGGCCGCCATACCCTGGACCAAATCTGTGAAGAGCTGACCCAGCGCGGCTACACCACCTATAGCGGCCGCCCCTGGGCCTGGAATGACCCAAAAACAGGCCGCAGGGAATATGCCGCCAACCGGCTGCACAAAATCCTGCACAACCCCTTCTATGCGGGCTGGGTGACCTCCAAACGCTTTGGGATCGTGGCTGGGGAAGTTAGAGGCTCCTGGGAGCCAATTATCACGCCCAACCAATTCCAGAAGGGCGTAGACATCTTGCGGAAGAATGGCGCTGAGAAGTCGTATGAGCGCAAGAACTTCTATCTCCTGCGCGGTCTGCTGTGGGCTGAGGTAAACGGCGAACGATACAAGCTGCACGGTTCCACACCCAGTGGGCGTACCCAGAGCTACTCCTACTACATCACACACGCCAAACCAGGTGGCACTAGCCTGCACATTCCTGCCAAGCTGGTAGATGGGCAGATGGTGGACTTGCTCCAGGGCATTGAGGTGGATGGAGACTTAATCCCAGAAATCCGCAAGATATATGTTCAGGAAGTCCAGCAGTTCACTAACCAGGACAGGGACAAGCAGGTGGCTGATATGCGCCAGAGGTTGTCTCAGCTCAAAGAGGAAGAAGCGCGCCTTGGCCGCCTTCTGATTACGGGCAAGATCACCGAAGAAGCCTATGACAAGCTGCGTCTGGAATGGCAAGAAAAGCTGCGGAATGCAGAGCTTGGCCTGGCTGAACTGGAACGGGACGCCAAGGTACACCTTGACGACTTGGACTTGGCTATCGGCTTACTCAGGGAACTGGTGGATTACTACTTCTGGCTGGAGGACAAGCAAAAGAGCACCTTGCTCCAAATCCTGTTCAAACGGCTAATGGTTGACGAGAAGGGCAGTCTGATAGACTATGAGCTGAACTCGCCCTTTGTGTATCTACGCTCCCTGGCTGACCGTTTCGCGCCGCCTTCGGAGCCGTCTAGCGGTTCGGTACACATCCGCGAAGGGGCATATGCAACGCCTGACGGCGCGGCGTCTAGGAGTTGCTACCGAGCTTCGCTCGGTCACGCAACTCCACCCATCGGTTCAATACTTACCCATGCAGGGTTGCCGGCAAAACAAACTAACCAACTCGGCTTCGCCGAGTAACGGAACTCTAGACTTAAAGTATCACGGAGAGCTGTGCAGATCCAAGAAGCCATTATCCAGCCCAAAGACCCGAGCGGTTTTCTCAAGCGGCTTGTGCATCACTATCAGCTTCACATCCCGGCTGAATATGACGCCCAGCACGGCTGGGTGCAGTTCAAGCGTGGGCGGCTGGAGGCCGATGTCGCAGGTTCAGTCTTGCGCCTGCGTATCACGGCGCCCAATTGGCTGGGGATGTTCATCATCCCTGTTCGGCCAGCGGGAGCAGCTCAGACCGCATTGGGCCAGGGTCCGCAAATAAAAAGAGCCGGCGTTGCCGGCTCTTTTTTTGTACTCGGTGAGTTACGGCCTCGGCCCAAAGCCCCACTTGGCCAGAATGGCCTGGCCTTCGGCACTGAGCACAAAGTTTACAAAGGCCTGCGCCACATCGCCCGTCGGGGCGCCTTCCACGACCGCGATCGGATAACTGGCAAGCACATTCAGCTCATCCGGGATGGGGATCTGCAACACGCTGCCAGCAATATCCGGCGTGACATCAGAGGTGTACACGATACCGGCGTCAGCCTCGCCCAGCGACACCTTGGTGGCCACCTGGCGCACATTGGGCTCTTCGGAGACCAGGTTGGCGTACACAGCCGCCTGGAACGCGGCGTCACCCATCAACGCAATGCTTTGGTCGCTGTAGTCGCGCACCGGCACATCCGGAGCGGCCAATACCAGGGCGATGCCCGGGTTGGCCAGATCAGTGTAGTCTTCGAGTCCAGCCGGGTTGTCGGCCGGCACGATGATCGTCAGCCGGTTGGTGAGGAACGCGGTCGGCTCGCCTTCAATGCGGCCCGCATCCGCGGCCACCGTCATCTGGGTGAAGTTGGCCGATGTGAACACATCCGCCGGGGCGCCTTCGGCCAGCTGCGTAGCCAGCGAAGAGGAGCTGGCGTAATTGGGCAGCACCTCCACGCCGGGGTTGGCTGCTTCGAACGCGTCGGCAATCTCGTTGAACGCATCCGTCAGCGAGGAGGCCGCCATCACCACCAGCTCGGTGGTGACAACTGGTACTTCAGTAGCCGGTGTGGGTTGGGCCGTCGGCTCAGCCGGTGCGGCCGTGGCCACTGGCGCCGGGGCGCCGCACGCGGTCAGGATCATTGCAAACAGCAGCAGAACAGATAGCACGAGCTTCTTCATAGGCCTCCTTAGGAATTACGCAACAGAAGTTTCAGGCAGGCGCGCTTCGCAGCGGTCAAGCCAGGCCAGCGCCGCATCCAGCTGCCCCAGCACAAAATCCAGCACCAGGTCTTCCATCTCGCCGGAGCTGCTGCGGGCGGCCAGCAGTTGGCGGCGCTGCTTCTCGCACACGCCGCGCTGCGCGTCGATCAGGCCCTGGGCCGGCAAGCCCAGCAGGCGCGCTACGTACAGGCGGCTCATGAACTGCACGCGCACCTGGCGCACACTGGCTGAGAGTTCGGGCGCCTGCAGCCAGGCCTCCAGCCGGCGGCGGCCGGCCGCGGTGGTGCTGTAGTGGCGGCGTGGCGGCGCCTCGCCGCTCTGCAGGGTCTTGCCGCGGATCAAGCCGTCAGCCTCCAGGCGCTTGAGCACGGCGTATAGTTGGCTGGTGCTCAGGGTCCATACCCGCCCCAGCTCCGCCTTGGACTTGAACAGGGTCAGCAGCTGGTAGCCATGCTGAGGCTCAGCGGCCAGGATGCCCAGTATGGTTTCGTCAGGAACCGGTGCGGCCATACGCGCAGTATAGCACGACTCTATTCCATCGTGGAATAGTTGACACGCAATAGTCAGGACAAAGGACACCCTGCTCACCGGTCAGTGCTCACTGATCACTGCCTGCAAAGCGCACTATAATTGTTTCAAATACTGGCTTTTAACACACCGGAGGAACAGCATGGCACGTGTAGCAATTAATGGTCTGGGGCGCATTGGGCGCGCCGCTTTGCGCCTGGCCCTTGAGGACGACAATCTGGACGTGGTGGCGGTGAACGATATCGCTTCACCCGAGAACATCGCTTACCTGATCAAGTATGACACCGTATACGGCCGCTTTGGCGAAGATGTGCGCGCCGAGGGCAACACCCTGCACGTGGATGACCACAGCTTCCAGTTCCTCAGCGAGAAGGACCCCGCCGCCCTGCCCTGGAAAGAGCTCGGCGTGGACATTGTGATCGAGAGCACCGGCCGCTTCACCGAGAAGCCGGACGCCGCCAAGCACATCGAGGCCGGCGCCAAGTACGTCATTATCTCGGCCCCCACCAAGAGCGCTGACGTGCCCACGGTGGTCTTCGGCGTCAACACCTCGGACGAAGATGCCAACATCATCTCGTGCGCCAGCTGCACTACCAACTCGCTCACCCCGGTGGTTGAGGTCATCGGCCGCCGCCTCGGTATCCAGAAAGCCATCATGACCACCGTGCACGGCTACACCGCCGGCCAGGGCCTGGTGGACGGCCCCGGCGGCAAAGGCGGCGACTTCCGCCGCGGCCGGGCCGCGGCCGCCAACATCGTGCCCGCCACCACCGGCGCGGCCAAAGCCACCACGCTGGCCCTGCCCCAGTACAAGGGCAAATTTGACGGCGTGGCCCTGCGCGTGCCCGTGCCGGTCGGTTCGGTCTCCGATATCGTCATGCTGACCGAGAAGAACACCAGCGCCGAGGAGATCAACCAGATCCTCACCGAGGAATCCGAAGGGCGCTACAAGGGCATCATCCGCGTCACCAATGATGAGATCGTGTCCTCCGACATCGTCGGCGATCCGCACGCCTGCATCATCGATATGGAGATGACCAAAGTGGTCGACGGTAACCTGGTCAAGATCTTCGCCTGGTACGACAATGAGTGGGGCTACACCAACCAGATGATCCGCAAAGCCCGTGAGATCGCCGGCACCCTGAAGTAGCGATCAGCTAACAGCTAACAAAAAAAGCGCCGCAATTGCGGCGCTTTTTTTTGGCTTACGTCATTGCGAGGACTGCTGAAAGTTGCATGAATATGCAACTTTCAGCCCCGAGGCAATCTCCCCGACTAATCTTTTCGTTGAAAGCTGACAGCTGAACGCTGTTTTTGCTATCCGCCCTGCATCAGGCGCAGCAGCTCAACAATGGTCCAACCGCCGCCTGCCACCAGAATGCCGAAATAAATGATCGTGGCCACATTCATCAGATGGCCGAACAATATACTGAGCCCGTCCTTTTGAATCGCCCCGATCGCGAAGAAGATCAAAGCGATAGCCGGCAGCGTATTGCTGAAGGGCACGAACCCGAACGGGATCATCAGCAGGCCGGCCGCCAATATATAGCCCAGCTTGTTGAACAAGCTGGCGCCCGTCGCCAGCCAGGGAATGCGGCCGGGTTTACTGATCTTCTCCAGGCGGCGCAGCCAGGTCAGCGCGCCGTTCATGCCCTTGACCAGCTTCTCGCTGGAGATGGGGCGCTCTTTAATGCGCTTGGGCAGGTACACCGTGTCCCGGAACAGCAGGGACACGCCGATCAGCATGATGGCGCTGCCGAAGATGGTGCTGACGCCGGGGATCGAAACGGGGATGAGAAAGACCAGCGACAAGAAAATGGTGATGAGCATCAAGCTGTCATTGCCGATGATGTCCATGATCTTGGCCAGGGTCACCTGGCCGGGGGGAATGGTCTTGATAATGCCTTCGAGCTTCTCCACCAGCGACTCGCTGGTGGCGGTCTCTTTCATCGGGGCAGCTTTGGTTGTCATGCGCGCAAAACACCTTTCCTGACGTACTCTTTTATTCGCAGCCTAATCGAGGGGAATTTAGGTTAAGCGGCCCCATTGTACCTACGCTACAACTCCTTCACATCAAGCGTCGCAGCCCATATTGTCAAGCGCCATTCGTTTGTGATAATATTAACAAACGCATGTCTACACCCACCGCCCTGCTTGAAGTCAAGCGCCTCTCCAAAAGCTACCTGGAAGCCGGCCAGCGCCGCCCCATCCTGCGCCAGGTCGACCTGCAGATCCAGCCCGGCGAATTCGTGGCCCTGCTGGGCTCCTCCGGCAGCGGCAAGAGCACCTTCCTCAACCTGATCAGCGGCATTGACCTGGCAGATGAAGGCGAGATCTGGCTGCAAGGCCAAAACCTGGTCGCCATGAACGAGGCCGAGCGCACCCTGTTCCGCCGCAACCATATTGGCTTCGTCTTCCAATTCTTCAACCTGCTGCCCACCCTGACCGTGCTCGAGAACGTCACCCTGCCGGCCGAGCTGCGCGGCACGCCCCTCAAACAGGCCCAGCAGCGCGCCGGCGAGCTGCTGGCCCAGGTGGGCCTGGCCGGGCGCGAGGGCGCCTTCCCTGACCGTCTCTCCGGCGGCGAGCAGCAGCGCGTCGCCATCGCCCGCGCCCTCTCACACGATCCGCTGCTGGTACTGGCCGACGAGCCCACCGGCAACCTGGACGAGGACACCGGCGCGCAGATCATGGCTCTGCTGGAGCAGCTGACCCGCCAGGCCGGCAAAAATCTGATCATGGCCACCCACAACCTGGATAACGCCCGCCTGGCCGACCGCATCCTGCGTATGCACGACGGCAAGCTGGTCAGCGTGCCGGCCCGCCCATGAACACCCCGGCCCTCGCGCCGAGCCTGCTCAAGGTTGCCTGGCGCTACCTGCTCACCCACCCCTTGCAAAGTCTGCTCATGCTCATCGGCATCGCCATGGGCGTCGGCGTCGCCGTCAGCGTCGATATTGCCAACGCCAGCGCCGCCCAGGCCTTCGAACTCAGCACCGAGGCCGTGGCGGGCAAAGCCACCCACTACATCTCCGCCGGGCCGCTGGGCCTCGACGAGCAAACTTATATTGACCTGCGCACCGCCGGCCTGGAGATCCCCATGGCCCCGGTGCTCAGCCAGCTGGTCACCTCACCACAACTCGGCAACACTCCCTTACAACTCATGGGTATCGACCCGTTCGCCGAGCTGCCCTTCCGCAACTACATCGCCGGCGAGGATGGCGAGAACAGCCCCAGCGCCGCCATGGGCGCCTTCTACGCCATCCCCGGCGCGGTGCTGCTGCCCGCGCCGATGGCTGAGCAGTACGGCCTGAGCGAAGGCGACTCGCTAGAACTCAACATCAACGGCGCTCCGCTGCCGGCCGTGGTGGCCGGGCTGCTGCAGCCGCGCGACAACCTGAGCGCGCAGGCCCTGCAAGGCTTGCTGCTGGCCGACCTTGCCACCGTGCAGGAGTTCAGCGGCCGCCTGGGCCGCTTGGAGCGTATCGATCTCATTCTCCCCAGCCAGAACCGCGACGCCATCATTGCTGACCTGGAGGCGCGTTTGCCGCAGGGCGCGGTCGTGCTGCAATCCGAGAGCCGCAACCAATCCGTCGAGCAGATGACCGCCGCCTTCCGTACCAACATCACCGCCCTCAGTCTGCTGGGCCTGGTGGTCGGCGTCTTCCTCATTTACAACACGGTCACCTTCTCGGTCGTGCAGCGCCGCCAGTCCTTCGGCACACTGCGTGCCCTGGGCGTCAGCAGCCGCGAGATCTTCGCGCTGGTACTGGGCGAAGCGCTGCTGGTGGGCGTCTTCGGCTCGCTGCTGGGTCTCGGCCTCGGCATCCTGATGGGCCGCGGCGCAGTCGCCATGGTCTCGCAGACCATCAATGACGTCTTCTACACCATAACCGTGCGCGAGGTCAGCTTGCCGGCACAGAGCCTGCTCAAAGGCGCGCTGCTGGGCATGCTGGCCACCCTCGTGGCCGCCATCATCCCCGCCTGGGAGGCGGCCAAGTCGCCACCCCGCCGCACGCTTTCGCGCTCCCAGCTCGAAAGCATCTCGCGCCGCACGCTGGCCCAGGCCAGCATCGCCGGGGCGCTGGTGGCCGCCGCCTCGATTTGGGCCTTGGCCCGCCTGGACCTGCAGCTCATCCCCAGCTTCGGGGCCATGTTCGGCGTCGTGATCGGCGCCGCCCTGGTAGCGCCTTTCATCATGCAGGTCAGCATGCCGCTGCTAGCGCGTGTTCTGGCCCCGCTCATCGGCCCGCTGGGGCGCTTGGCCCCGCGCGAGGTCTCGGCCTCGGCCAGCCGCACCTCGCCCGCCATGGCGGCGCTGATGGTAGCGGTGGCCGTCACCATCGGAGGCAGCCTGATGGTCAGCAGCTTCCGCGCCAGCGTGGTGGATTGGATGGAAGTCATCCTGCGCAACGATGTCTACGGCTCTGTCGCCGGCGCCAACCTCTCCGAGCCGCAGGAAGCTATTGACCCCGCCGTGCTGCGCCGCCTGGAAAGCTGGCCCAACGTGGAAGCCGCCTATTACCTGCGCAATGTCATCGTCGATTCGCCCCACGGCCCGCTGATGGTCGCCGCCAACAACAATCCCAACGACGGCGACGAACAGGTCTACTTCGCCGCCGAAGGCAGCGGCCAGCAAGTCTGGCAGGCCGTGCAGAACGGGGCGGTGATGATCTCGGAGCCGCTGGCCAACCGCCTGGAGCTCGGCGTGGGCGACAGCATCACGCTCTACACGCCCGCTGGCCCGCGCGATTTTCACATCTCAGCCGTATTCAGCGATTACACCTCCAGCCGGGGCAACATCACTATGTGGCTGGAGACGTACCGGCAGATCTGGAACGACCAAAGTGTGACGGCTTTCTCCACCATACTCACTCCCGGTACCGATGTAGACGCCACCGTGGCTGAGATGCAGCGCGAGCTCAGCCCGCAGCAGCTGCTCCACATCCGCTCCAACAGCACCCTGCGCGCCGAGAGCCTCCGCGTGTTCGACCGCACTTTTCTCATCAGCAGCGCCCTGCACCTCATCACCACCAATGTGGCCTTCGTCGGCGTACTCTCCGCCATGCTTTCGCTCCAGCTGGAGAAACAGCGCCAGATGGGCATCCTCAAAGCCATTGGCCTCACCGTCCGCCAGATCTGGTCGCTGACCCTGCTCGAGACCGGGCTGATCGGCGCGCTGGCCGGGCTGCTGGCCCTACCCATGGGTCTGGTCATCGCCCAGGTGCTGCTGACCCTGATCAATCGCCGCTCCTTCGGCTGGACCCTGCAGCTGCATTTTGAAAGCCAGCCGTTCATCGAAGCCCTGCTGGTGGCCATCGCCGCCGCCCTGCTGGCTGGCTTGTACCCGGCCTGGCGCGCCAGCCGCCGCAGCGCCGCGGATGCCATGAGGTTTGACTGATGCGCCGCCTTGCGCCCTTGCTACTGTTGGTGCTTGGCCTGGCAGCCGCGGCCTATTTTGCGTTCCGCCCGCCGGCCAGGCCTGACAATCTCAACGCCTCGGTGCAGAGCACGCCACAGGTGATCGAAGGCTTTGCCCGCGCCGAAGGCCCGCGTGAGTTCAACTTTCCGGCAGATTTCGGCCCCCACCCTGACTTCCAAACCGAGTGGTGGTACTACACGGGCAACCTGGAAACGGCAGACGGCCGCCATTTTGGCTACCAGCTCACGTTCTTCCGCCGCGGCCTGCTGCCGCCCGCCCAGCTGCCGCCGCGCGGCAGCCAGTGGGCCACCGGCCAGGTCTACATGGCCCACTTCACCATCACCGATGTGCAGACTGGCGATTTCTACGCCACTGAGCGCTTCTCGCGCGGCGCGGCCGGGCTGGCTGGGGCGCAGGGTGAGCCCTACGCTGTGTGGCTGGAGGATTGGCGCGTAGAAGCCAACGGGCCGGACACCTTCAGCCTGTACGCCGCCAACGAAGGGCTGCGTCTGGAGCTCACCCTGCATGACACCAAAGGCCCCATCCTGCAGGGCGAGCGCGGCTACAGCCGCAAAGGCGAGCAGCCTGGCAATGCTTCCTACTATTACAGTCAGACCCGCCTGGTTACCGAGGGCCGCCTCACCATTGGCGACGAAACCTTCCAGCTCAGCGGCCTGAGCTGGAAGGACCACGAATTCAGCACTTCGGTACTGACCAGCGAGATCGCCGGATGGGATTGGTTCTCGCTGCAGCTCGACAACGGCTACGAACTCATGCTCTACCAGCTGCGCCGCGCCGACGGCAGCGTGTTGCCGCGCTCCAGCGGCACGCTGGTGGCGCCGAATGGCAGTACCACCCAGCTCTTCGCCGGCGATTTTGTGCTCACCCCGCTCAGCCAGTGGCGCAGCCCGCACTCCGGCGCCGAGTACCCCGCCAGCTGGCGCATCAGCCTGCCCGCCCACAACCTGGAGCTTGAGGTCACGCCCTACCTCAGTGACCAGGAGCTGCTGCATACCTTCACCTACTGGGAGGGCACCGTGCGTATCAGCGGCAGCCAGGCCGGGCAGTCCGTCAATGGCTCCGGCTATGTCGAGCTGACCGGCTACGCCGAACCCTTCAATGGTGATTTTTGATGAAGCTGAGACTGCTTGCCATTCTGGTTTTGTTGGCAGCCGCGCTGGCCGCCTGCATGCCCGAACCCGTGCGCGTCACCCTCACCGCCCATGACATCCTGTGGGATATGGAGGAGATCCACGTGCGCGCCGGCCAGCCCGTCGAACTGACCCTGCAAAATCACGGCGCGCTTGACCACGCCCTCAGGGTCAGCGCGCTGGGCATTGATGTGCTCCTTTCCCCTGGCGATGTGGAGATCGTCACCTTCACCATAGAGCAGCCCGGCACGATCGAGTACATCTGCAGCATCCCGGGCCACGATGAGGCGGGGATGGTCGGCTACATCATCGTCAGCGACTAGCCGCCTGGTTTGTGGGCTTGGCACTCATTCTTTTCTTATCCCATCGGGTAGAATCTAATTACCCACAGAAGCAGCCTTGAATTCATGCTTTTTGCTGACGCTTGGCGTGCCTGGCGGGTATTTGCACTACGGGAGACGATTTGACGACTAAAGGACCATACAGGCTACTCACTCGCGGAAGGGGGCGCGGCGGGCGCACGAATGTCTTTGCCTATGGGTTGGGCCTGCTGGCCTTGCTGCTGCTGGCCAGCGGCTGCTACACCACCTACAGCTGGTACTCCGGCGGCGGCATTGGCGGCATTTTCCCCAGTGACACCCCTACCCCCACCATCACGCCTACCCCCAGCCTCACCCCCACGGTAACCGAGCCGCCCACCGAGACTGCGATCGCCAACACGCCTACCGCCTCGGCGCCCTTCCTGTACACCGTAGCTTCAGGCGACACGATCTCCAGCATCGCCGAGCGCTTTGGCGTCGAATACATCGTCATCATGATCTTGAACGGGCTCAATAACAGCAGCGTGCTGCTGGTGGGGCAGGAAATCATCATCCCCAACCCGGATATGCCCTTCCCTGAACCGACCCCCCTGCCCGACAACCTGCGCTTCGGCGACGAGATCCTGTACCTCGTGCTGCCGGGCGACTCCCTGGCCGCCATTGCCGAACGCTTCCTGAGCACGGTGGATGACATCCTGCGCGAGAATGGGCTCGACAACCCCAACAACATCTTCGTGGGCCAGCTGCTCACCGTGCGCGTGCGCATCATCACGGCCACGCCCGGCCCCTCGCCCACGCCGGTGGGCACCAGCGGCCCCATCCCCACCGTCACCCCCTCGCCTACGGTTACACCGTAGGCAGTGCCCCTGAACAAAAAAGCCCGCTGCTGTGCAGCGGGCTTTTTTATTAGTTGGGGTTGACCAGCACGAAGATCATCGGCTTGCGCTTGGTCACATCAAAGAAGTGATCGCGCAGCTTGACCTCCAGCTGGCGCTGCAGGTCGCCGTTGGCTTCGGCCAGGGTCTTCTCGATCTGGCGGCGGGTTTCCGCCAGCAGTTCGTCCGATTCGCGCTGGTATACGAAACCGCGCGTAATGATCTCCGGCTCGCGCACCAGCTTGCGGGTTTGCGGGTTGATGCGCAGGTTGACCAGCACGAAGCCCTCGCGCGCCAGGGCGTCACGCTCACGCATGACCGCCGGGCCAATGTCGCCCACGCTGGCGCCGTCCACAAACACGTGGCCCCCGGGGATACGCTCACCCATGAACATCTTGCCCGCACTGAACTCGATCACCTGGCCATTTTCCACGATGGCCACATTGTCCTTGGCGTAGCCCAGGCTCTGGGCGATGGCCGCATGCTGGTGCAGGTGGCGCAGTTCACCGTGGACCGGGATCAAGTACTTGGGCTTGATCAGGTTCAGCATGAACTTCATCTCCTCCTGGCTGGCGTGGCCGGAGACGTGCACCGCTTCCACGGGGTCGTACACCACATGGGCGCCGCGCTGGAACAGCTTGTTGATCGTGCGCGAGACGCTCTCCTCATTACCCGGGATGGGGTGCGAGGACAGCACCACCGTATCGGTGGGCAGCAGGTCAAACTGGCGGTTGGTGCCAGACGCCAGGCGCCCCACGATGCTGGAGGGCTCGCCCTGCGAGCCGGTGCACATCAGCACCACCTCATGCGGGGGCAGCCGCAGCGCCTCGTCGATCGGCACCAGCAGCTCATCCGGCAGGTTCAGGTAGCCAAGCTGCTTGGCCATCTTGGCGTTCTCGCGCATGCTGGTGCCGACGAAAGCCATCTTGCGCCCGTGGCGCAAGGCGGCCTCGCCCACCAGTTGGATGCGCGAGATTAGCGAGGCGAAGGTGGCCACCAGGATGCGCCCTTGGGCCGCACGGAACACTTTGTCGAAGGCGGGTTCGATGACCCGCTCAGACGGCGTCCAGCCGGCCCGGTCGGCATTGGTCGAGTCGCCCAGCATGGCCAGCACGCCGCGGCCGGCGAACTCGGCCAGCTTGGCGTAGTCGGTCGGCCAGTTATCCACCGGAGTGTGATCCAGCTTGTAGTCGCCGGTGTGCACCACCAGGCCAGCCGGTGTGGTGATGCCGAGAGCGACACAGTCAGGGATGGAGTGGCACACATGGCAGAACTCCACCTTGAAGACGCCGATCTGCACCGTATCACCGGCCTTGATCTCGGTCACCTTGGCTTTGCCAGACTGCCCGCCGCGGGCCAGCTTGACCTCAAGCAGGCCCTTGGTGAGCGGGGTGGCATAGATGGGCGCGTTGATCTGCTCGACCACATGGTGGATGGCGCCGGTGTGGTCTTCGTGTCCGTGGGTGATGACGATGCCCTTGACCTTGTCCCGCTTGTCCAGCAGGTACTTGAAGTCAGGGATGATGTAATCGATCCCCAGCATGTCGCTCTCCGGGAACATGATGCCCGTGTCAACCACCAGAATTTCGTCTCCGTATTCGAAGACGGTCATGTTCTTGCCGATCTCTCCCAAGCCCCCCAGCGGGATGATGCGCAATTTTTGTGTTTTCTTACTCATAAACGTTAAATACACCTTGCAGGGCGCGCAATCACGCTGCCCTGCCCTTTCTTATTTTGTGTTACTTGAAGCCAGTTTGATGTTCGGCATAAATGCCGAACATCACCAAACAAAAACCCCGACACGTGTTCCACGGCCGGGGTAATGATCTCATCGGGTACTGCTAGTTGTAGTTAGCAAATCCAGAAAAGGCCAAATGCTAGGCCGTAATGTCAAATAACGCCGTAATTATAGCACGCGGGTGGTTTCGAACACAAGCGGAGGGATGAGCCGCAGATGAGATAAAGCACAGCCCCGCACAAGTGCGGGGCTGCTTGCATAGCATGAAGTCTCGCGGCGAGCGAAGCTCGCCAAAAGGCCCTAAAGTCTCGCCGTAGGCGAGACTTTAAGAGGCCTAGTACTCAGGCATGTGGCCGCCGCCAGGGGCGGGGGCCGGATGCTCCTCAGGCTTGTCGGTGATGAGCGCCTCGGTGGTGAGGATCATGGCGGCGATGGAAGCGGCGTTCTCGAGCGCGCCGCGGGTCACCTTGGCGGGGTCGATCCAGCCCTTCTCAACCATGTCCACAAAGTCCTCAGCCAGCACATCAAAGCCGATGGTCTTGCTCTTCAGCTCCTCGTGCTTGCGCAGCACACCGTCCACGATCACCGAGCCATCCTGGCCGGCGTTCTGGGCGATGCGGCGCAGCGGCTGCTCGAGGGCGCGGCGCACGATGGACACGCCAACCTTCTCATCCTCGCCAGCCACCTTCAGCTTGTCGAGCACGGCGCGGGCGTTGAGCAGCGCCACACCACCACCCGGCACGATGCCCTCTTCAATGGCGGCGCGAGTGGCCGACACAGCGTCTTCGACGCGGTGTTTCTTTTCCTTCAGCTCGGTCTCGGTGGCGGCGCCAACACGGATGATGGCAACGCCGCCGGAGAGCTTGGCCAGACGCTCGTCCAGCTTCTCTTTGTCGTAGTCGCTGGTGCTGTTTTCCTTCTCGACGCGGATCTCTTCGATGCGGCCCTTGATGGCCTTCTCGTCACCCTTGCCGCCAACGACGGTGGTGTTGTCCTTGTCGGAAACAACCTTCTCAGCCTGGCCCAGATCTTCCAAGGTGGCCGATTCAAGTTTGCGGCCCACTTCCTCAGAGATCACGGTGGCGCCGGTCAGCACAGCAATGTCCTGCAGCATGGCCTTGCGGCGGTCGCCAAAGCCGGGGGCTTTGACGGCCAGCACGTTCAGCATGCCGCGCAGTTTGTTGAGCACCAACGTGGCCAGGGCTTCGCCGTCAACATCCTCGGCGATGATGACCAGGTTGCGCTTGCCGGTCTGCACCAGCTTCTCCAGCAGCGGCACCATATCCTGGGCGGCGCTGATCTTCTTGTCGTGGATGAGGACCTGCGCGTCCTGGATCACAGCTTCCATCGTCTCCGGGTTGGTGACGAAGTAAGCGGAGAGGTAACCGCGGTCGAACTGCATACCTTCGACGTACTCGGTCTCGAACTGCAGACCCTGCGAGTCTTCCACGGTGATGACGCCGTCGTTGCCGACCTTGTCGAACACTTCGGAGATGAGCTCACCAATGGTGCGGTCCTGAGCGGAGACAGACGCCACGTTGGCGATGTCTTCCTTGGTCTTGATCTCGATCGCCTGCTTCTTGATCTCGTCAGAGACGGCCTTGGTGGCAGCCTCAATACCGCGCTTGAGCAGCATGGGATTGGCGCCAGCGGCCAGGTTCTTCATGCCATCGGTCACGATGGCATGCGCCAGCAAAGTGCTGGTGGTGGTGCCGTCACCGGCGATGTCGTTGGTCTTGGAAGCAGCTTCCTTCAGCAGCTGGGCGCCCATGTTCTCGAACGGGTTCTCCAGCTCAATTTCCTTGGCGACGGTGACACCATCATGGGTGATGGTGGGAGCGCCAAACTTGCGGTCAAGGGCCACGTTGCGGCCCTTGGGGCCGAGCGTGGTGACCACGGCTTCGGCTACCGCGTCCACACCGCGCAGCAAGTGGCGGCGTGCTTCTTCAGAAAAGACGAGTTGTTTTGCCATAGGTTCTGATTCTCCTGATGAATTCGTAGAATGAGGCTTGGTTACTTGCCTACGATGGCCAGCAGGTCAGACTGGCGCAAGATCATGAGCTTCTTGCCTTCCACCTTGATCTCGGTGCCGGCGTATTTGGCAAACAGCACGGTGTCGCCTACGGCAACTTCCATGGCGATGACCTTGCCGTCCTCATCGCGCCCACCCGGGCCGGTGGCGAGGATCTTGCCGCGCTGGGGTTTTTCCTTGGCGGTCTCGGGCAGCACAATGCCGCCGGGAGTGATCTCCTCGTCCTCAATGGGCTCCACCAAGACGCGGTCGGCGAGCGGTTTGAGATTCTGAGCCATACAATGCCTCCTAAAACAGATTGAAAGATGTTGTTCGTTTTGTGGGTGGGGGTCAAAAAGATATCTGCCCACCCTTAGCACTCTTTTGACTTGAGTGCTAAAGCGGGCAGATAATAACCAGTTTGGGGGCCTCAGTCAAGCGAAATCAAGGGGCTGGACAGCTTTCTGACACAGTTCTGACATTTTTGGGCGGAGGGTAGTGAGGACGCCGGGCGGAGTTTTAACCCAGGTTAATACTTTTACCCGTAAAGTTTGCACTTTTAACTTTTCGACGAATTAATACTTTTAGGATGTCAAGGAGTTTGGTATGAGTTACGGCGCAGGCTCTAGGTCTGTCATTCCGAACGAGCGGCGAAGCCGCGAGGAGGAATCCTTTAGGCCAGAGCAAATTCAGCCGGGTTGTGCTTGACCTAAAGGATTCCTCGGCTGGCACAGCTTATGGCCAAGTGATTTCGAGGACACCGCCTCGGAATGACGGGGTGCAAGGCTGTGAAACAGCGCAGGGGCTGCGCTATGACTCAGGAGTGGCGACGGGTGCAGCCGGCGTGGGGCTGGCCGCGCCGGCCCGCGCCGCCAGGTTGGCACACACTTGCAAGCTCTCGTTGACGATGCCCATCACCACCGGGTCGGTTGGGTACGAGGCGCGCAGCGCCTCCAGCACCGGGAAGGCCTGCGGGCACTGGTCGAGCGCCGCCAGCACCGAGCCCAGGGTGTAGTAGTACGGCAAAGTGGCATCGTTGAGGGTCATGCCCGTCACCGCCACATCTTCTTCGGTGTTGTCCTCGGCCGAGCAGCCCTGCACCGCGCACAGCAGCACGGGGATCGAGCCTTCGTAGTTGCGCGAGCGGAAGCGCACGATGCCCAGCTGGCCGTACCAGTCCGGGTTGGTGGGGTCGAGCGAGATGGCCCGCTCGGCGTTCAGCGCCGCGGCGTAAAACTCACCGTCGCGCGAGTATGTCCTGGCGATGGCGATATAAGGCAGCGGGTCGCTGATGCCGAGCACGTTGTTGATCGTGGCGGCCTGGTCAAAATATTCGAGCGCCTGGTCGTGCAAACCCAGCTGGCGGTAGTTCTGGCCGATGGAGATGTACAGGAAGGTGAGGTTGGGAGCCAGCTCGGCTGCCAGTTGGTACTGCTCGATGGCCGCCGAGTAGGCGCCGCTGGCTTCCAGCACGTAGGCGTACACACGGCGCGTATCCAGCGAATTCGGGTCCAGCGAGATGGCCAGCTGGGCGCGCTGCTGGGCCTGGTCATACTGCTGCTGGTCTACCAGGATCTCGGCCTGGTAGGCCTGGGCCAGCACATTGCGGTTGTCGAGCTGCACCGCCAGGATGGCGGCGGTGCTGGCCTCGGACACGAAGGCCTGGCGCTCGGCCGCATTGGTGGCCGAGCTGCCACTCCAGTTGTAGACGAAGGCTTTGACCGCATTGGCCATGCTGTCCTGCGGGGCCAGCGAGACGGCCATATCGATGCTCTCGCGGGCCTCGGCCATGCGCGTGCGGCGGCGGTCCTGGGTCAGCAGACTGGCCGAATAGGTTTGGATGCGGGCCAGTTCGGTCCAACCTACATAGTCGCTCGGGTTGACCGCCAGCGCGTCCTGATAGGCGGCGATGGCCGCATCCAGGTTGCCGGCATTGAAGAAGGCCGTGCCTTCTTCACGGTAGGAGGTGGCGCTGCGTGTGGCAGTGGCGGTGGGCATGAACAGCGGCTCAATATCGCCAGCGCTGATGCCGCGCATCACACTGATGCCGGCAATGATCAGCGTGCCCCACAACAGCAGCCGCCAGGGGTTGGATTGCCGGCCGGGGTCGTGAAACAGATAGCGCCGGTTGTTGACGCGCATGAGCTAGCCGCCCCCACCGGAGCAGATGGTCATCATTTCGTTGGCGTTGGAGATCGCGATCAGGTCTTCCGGCACGGCGGCGATGAGGCCCTGCGCGATGGGCAGCGCCTCCGGGCAGCGGCCCTCGCGGGCCAGCGAGAGCCCATACATGTAATAGAAGGTGGTCACCTGGCCATACTCCAGCGGCAAGCCCTGCACGGCCACGCCGTTCTCGGTCATGCCGCCGCGGATCGCCAGGGTGAAGGCGTCGATGGCTTCGACCGGCTGGCGGTTGCGATAGTAGGCCACACCCAGATTGCCGTGGCGGATGGGGTTGCCCGGGTCTTCGCTCACGGCTTGCAGCATGGCCTGCACCGCGCGGCCGAACTCACCGGTGGTGATGTAGATCAGGCCGATCTGGGTATTGGGGATGGGATCGGCGGGGTTGAGCGAGTCAGCAATGACGAACTGCTCGATGGCGTCGTCATAGAGCTCAAGGGCGCGGTAGGTGCGGCCGAGGGCCAGGTGCAGGCCGGCGATGCGGTCATTGATCGCCATGGCCTGCTGGTACTCAAAGGCGGCCTCTTCGTAATTGGCGGTGGTTTCCAGCACGTAGCCACGGGCCCGGCGCACCTCCAGCAGGGTGTTGTCCAGCTGCAGGGCGATGCGCGATTCTTCGCCGGCCTGCTCGTATTGCTGCATATCGGCCAGGTGCTCGGCGTAGAAGGCGTGCGCCAGCGCGCTGTTCGGGTCCAGCTGCAGGGCGCGCTGCAAGGCGGCTTCGGCGCCGGAGCGGTCACCCAGGTAATTCAGGGTCCAGCCCAGGATGGCGTGCCCAGTGGGGTTATCCGGGCTGAGCAGCAGCGCGTTGGATGCAGAGGTCTGGGCCGCCTCGTAGCGGCCGGAGAGCACCTGCACGCGGGCAAGCTCCAGATATATGGAAGGGTTGCCCGGCGAGAGCATGATGGCCTGCTGATAGCTCTCGATGGAGTTCAGCAGATTGCCCTCGTCAAAAGCGGTCTTGGCGGCGGAGATGAAGGATTCGGGGTCACGCGTGGGTGTGGCGGTAGGCGCGGTGGGCAGCGGGATGGTGGGGATGACGTAATTGTTAAAGTAAACACCCGCCGCGATGAGCATGACCAACAAACCAATGAACGCCGGGTTGGAGCGGCGCTTTTTGCGCTGGCGCTGCATATGCCAGCGAGACCCACGGAGATACATGGAAAGGATTTTACCTGTTAGGGGTTAAGCGATTAGTGAGAAGTGCAAGGGGAATAGTGATCAGTGAACAGTTACCGGGAAAAGTCAAATCTCTTCCTGCTCACTGCCTACTGTTCACTCATCATTGCCTTCCAGCAATTTGCGGTCCTCTGCGCTCAGGTCTGCGCGTTCCAGCAGATCAGGGCGGCGCTGTGCCGTGCGGCGCAGGGCCTGCTGGCGCCGCCAGCGGGCAATGCGGGCATGGTCGCCCGAGAGCAGTTCGGGCGGCACGCCCCAGCCGCGGAACTCGGCCGGGCGGGTGTAGTGCGGCCCTTCCAGCAGGCCAGTGGCGTGCGAATCGGTGAGGGCGCCATCCGCCTGGCCGAGCACGCCGGCCAGGTTGCGGGCCACCGCGTCGATGAGCAGCAGCGCCGGCAGCTCGCCCCCGGTGAGCACAAAGTCACCGATGGAAATCTCGTCAGTGGCCAAATGCTGGCGGACGCGCTCGTCCACGCCTTCGTAGCGCCCACAGATCAGTGCCAGCCGGGAGTGCTGGGCAAGTTCCTGCGCGACGGCCTGGGTGAAAACGCGGCCCTGCGGACTGAGCAGGATGACAGGCACCGCGGGCGGCGCACCTAGCACGGACTCGACCGCGGCGAAGATAGGCTCTGGCTTCATGACCATGCCCCCACCCCCGCCAAAGGGCGTGTCATCGGTGACCTGGTGCTTGTCTGTGGCGTAGCTGCGAATGTTGTGCACGCCGACACCCAGCAGGCCGGCCTGCTGGGCGCGGCCGAGGATGCTGGCTTCAAGGTAGGCAGGGAAGAGCTCGGGAAAGAGGGTGAAGACGTCTATTTGCACGTTGGGATTCTAAGGCTAATTAAGAGATTAGAAGCAATGATTCTTTATACAGGCGCACAATCCACCCTCACCCCTGCCCCTCTCCCTAAAGGGAGAGGGGAGAACGCAAGCCAACTTTGTGGAAAACTCAACGGGGTGAGGGTTTAGCAGCCAGGGCCAACCAGTCGCCGCTGCGCTGTTCGCTGGTGATGGCGAAGCCAGACGCGGCCAGCGCCGTGCGCAGCTCCGGCTCCTGGTCCTCCAGGATGCCGGAGAGCACCAGCACCCCGCCGGGGGCGACCAAGCGGCCCAGGCCGGCGGCCAAGAGTCGCACCAGCACCGGGGCCAGGATGTTGGCGAGAACCACATCGGCCTGTTGCAGGCTGTACTGGCCAGCCAGTACTTCGTCGACCGAACCTGGGCCGATCTCGACCTGGACCTCGTTCAACTTTGCATTCAGGCGGGCATTGTCGAGCGCCTGTGTGTCAATATCCACGGCCACGGCTTTGGCGCCGCCCAGCTTCATGGCCGCGATGGCCAGGATGGCCGAACCGCAGCCAATATCCAGCACGGTATGCCCGGGCTTGACCTGCTGCTCGACCAGCAGCAGGCACAGCTGGGTGGTGGGGTGCACACCGGTGCCGAAGGCCATGCCGGGCTCAATACGCACTTTGATGCGTTCGCCTTCGGCGTCCGCATCTGTGTGCGTCAGCCAGGCTGGCAAGATATGCAGCCGCTCACCGATGGTGAACGGCTTGTAGTGCTGCTTCCAGGCCTCCATCCAGTTCTGCTCCTGCACCGGCTCGTACTCCGGCTGCGGGATGGGCTGGATGAGGGCCAGGTAGCGCAGATCCTGCTCGATATTTGCGCGGCATTGCTCGAGCTGCGCGTCGTGCGGAATGTAGCCAAGCACGCGCAAGTTGCCGATCACGGTGCCTTCGTCCTCAGCATTGGCCTGGATGGCGGTGCTTTCGATCACCACTCCACCGGGGATGTGGCGCGCCAAAACCTCCGAGACGGCTTCGGCGAGCTCAGGATCGACTTCAAGGGCGATACGCAGCCAGGAGGCAGGCATCAGCTGCGCACCGCTTCCCACCAGTGCAGGAATATGGAGTAGGTCTCGCGCAGAGTGAAGACGACGCGGGACACGGTGGAGCGATAACGGCTGGTGGGCGTGGGCGAGGAGTAGAGCGACAGCCCGTGCTCAGTGGCTAACTGCTGGGCGCGGTACATGTGCAACGGGTCACTGATCAGCAGGCCGCTGGTGAAACCAAGGGCGTTCATGAGTTTGCCAGCCTCGGCCAGATTTTCTTCTGTGTTGGTGGAGATGGTCTCGACGTAGATGGCGGATGCGGGAACGCCGCGCTGGATGGCGTATTCACGCGCAATTTCCGAGTCGGCCACCTGCGGGTTGCGCCCGTAGCCGCCGGTGAAGATGATGTAGCGCACCATCCCGCTCTCGTAGAGCTCAATGGCGTGGTTGATGCGCTCGGCGAAGACCGGCGAGGGGCGGTTGCGCCAGGCGGCGGCGCCCAGCACCACGGCTACATCGGCGGGCTGGGTTTCATCCACATGGGCGTATTGGCGTATGCGCAGGGCGGTCATGCCGACGGAGTGGATGCCGAGCACCAGCGCAGCGATGAGGACGATACGAAGCAGCCGACGGAACATCAGGCGATTCTATCGCTGCGCGCAGATTTGTGCGCTAACTTTCGGGGTCTGGCGTAAAGATATCTTCGATCCTGGTTTCAAAAATTGCCGCCAGCGCAAAGGCCAATTCCAGGCTGGGGTTGTACTTGCCGGTCTCGATGGCGTTGATGGTCTGGCGCGAGACGCGGGCCTTTTCGGCCAGGTCAGCCTGGGACCAGTTGCGCTCGGCTCGCAATACTTTCAGGCGATTCTTCATTCGTACTTGCGGCGGGCCAGGCCCAGCCCGATCAGCCACATGGCCGCCATGAAAGCAATGTAGGTGCCCGGATGTGATGGCTGAGTGCCGCCAAGGCTTAGAAGGGTTTCGGTAACAAGCAACAGGAACATGCCGAGAAAGGCCATTTGAAAGGCTTCGAGCTGGATGCGGCGCTGCATCTCGTCCATGGCGGCGGTATTGCGCTGCAGGGTGCGGAACAGCAGTAGGCCGGGTGCAAGCAGCAGCAGGCTCAGCGCCAGCTCCCAGCCGGGCAACCAGCCCTGGCGCACGACGAGGGCCACAACAGCAACGAGGGCAGCATACAGTGCCAGCGCGGCGGTGAAGTTTTCGAGTGGATTGATGGTCTTCATTATCTATGCATACTTTCTGCGGGCGACCAGCAAGCCGACCGCCCACATCATGGCCATATAGAATATGTAGGCTCCAGGACCTTGCGCCTGCTGCGGGCCGAGGACGCCGACCAGCAGCGTTTCGGTGAGCAGCAGCATGAACATGCCCGCAAAGGCGAAGTCGAGGGCTTCGAGCTGGATGCGGCGCTGCATCTCGTCCATGCTGCGGATGGCAGCCAGCATGGAGAGCACGATCAGGAAGCCTGGGATCAGCGGCACCAGGATAATTGGCAGGCGGTACTCCGGGAAAAGGTTGGCAGCGATGAGGCTGAGCACCAACAGAGCGGAATAGGTGGCCAGCGAAGCAAAAAGCTGTTTGGCAGGGCTTAGAGATTTCATCTTTGACCTCCACAGCCAATATATAGCAAACTTTACATTATGTCAAGTTAACTTTACATTCTAAACTTGCTTATGACACTGTGGTCTTCTGTTTGGTGGAATGCCATCTGTGAGGCCAACTCCCCAAAAGCAGATTGCTTCGTCCGTTTGCGGCTGGCAAAAGCCAGCCGCAATACTCCTCGCAATGACACAGACAAAATAGAGCGCAGCAGGCTGCGCTCTATAAGCTAGCTTGATTTGATGGAATTATCCGCCTAGTGCGTCTTTCAGTCTGTCGAGGAAGCCGCTTTCACGCGGCTGCACCTCGGTGCCCATGGTGGCGGCCAGCTGCTCGAAAAGCTGGCGCTGCTCGGCGTTGAGCTTGGTGGGGATAGCTACACTGACCATCACCATCTGGTCGCCGCGGCCGCCGCCGCGCAGGTGCGGCACGCCCTTGCCGCGCATGCGCAGCACCTTGCCGGGCTGTATGCCGGCCGGCACGCTGAGCACGGCCGGGCCGTCCACAGTGGGCACTTCCACATCCGCCCCGAGGGTAGCCTGAGCAATGTTGATATCCAGATCAAGCAAGATGTTGTTGTCCTGGCGCTGGAAGAATTTGTGATTGCGCACATTGAGGGCCACGTACAGATCGCCTTGCGGGCCGCCGTTCATGCCCGGCTGGCCTTCACCATTGAGGCGAACCTGGTTGCCGCTGTCCACGCCGGCGGGAATCTTGACCTGGCGGCGCACTTGCTTGCGCTCCAAGCCGCTGCCAGTGCACACGGTGCAGGCCTTGTCAAAAAGTTCACCGCTGCCGCGGCAGTCAGGGCAGGTGGTGACCTGGATCATGTTGCCCAGCAGAGTAGCCCGCGCCCGGCGCACCTCACCTGCGCCACCGCAGGTGGAGCAGGTGTGCTTCTTGCTGCCGGGCTCGGCGCCGTTGCCGCTGCAGTGGTGGCAGGTCTCGTCACGCGTGAACTCGATGGTCTTGTCGACGCCGAAGACGGCTTCCTCAAATTCAAGGGTCAGGTTGTATTGCAGATCCGCGCCGCGGGCCGGCGCATTGCGGTCACGCGTGCGGCGGCCGCCGAAGGGGAAACCGAACATCTCGCCGAACAGATCGCTGAGGTCAATGTTGGTGAAGTCAGGCATGCCGCCGAAGCCATCCATGCCGGCGTGGCCGTAGCGGTCATAAGCGGCGCGCTTCTGGTCATCCGAGAGCACCGCGTAGGCTTCGTTAAGCTCTTTGAATTTCTCTTCGGCGCCTGGGTCTTTGTTGACATCCGGGTGGTATTGGCGCGCCAAACGGCGGAAAGCGCTCTTCAGCTCTTCCGCCGTGGCGTTGCGAGGAACGCCGAGGGTCTCGTAGTAATCTCTTTTAGTAGCCACAGATATATAAAGAAACGAGAATAGAGATTGGAGATTTAATCTCCAATCTCTGTTCTCTTAGGCCTCTTTGAACTCGCCGTCTACGACGTCTTCGCCGCCAGCCGGGCCGCTGCCGGCGTCACCGCCGGGGCCGGCTTCCGGGCCGCCGGGCGCAGCGCCGCCCTGGTAGGCTTCCGCGCCGAGCTTCTGCAGGCGCTCCATCAACGCTTCGGTGGCGGCCTTCATGGCGGCGGCATCCTCGCCGCCCAGGGTGGCACGTGTCTTGGCCACCAGGTCTTCGATCTCCTGCTTGCTGGCGGCCGGCACCTTGTCGCCCAGGTCTTTGAGGGTCTTCTCGGCAGTGTAAACCGCGCTGTCGGCGGTGTTGTGGGCTTCGACCAGCTCCTTGCGCTTGTCGTCCTCGGCCTTGTGGGACTCGGCGTCCTTGCGCATGCGCTCGACCTCGTCATCCGAGAGGCCGGAGGAGGCGGTGATGGTGATGTGTTGGCTGCGGCTGGTGGCCTTGTCGGCCGCGGTGACATTGATGATGCCGTTGGCATCGATGTCAAACGTGACTTCGATCTGCGGCACGCCGCGCGGCGCGGGCGGAATGCCATCCAGCACGAACTTGCCAAGGCTCTTGTTATCCACGGCCATCGGGCGTTCGCCCTGCAGCACGTTGATCTCGACCTGATTCTGGTTGTCAGCCGCGGTGGAGAACACCTGGCTCTTGCGGGTGGGGATGGTGGTGTTGCGCTCGATCAGCGGGGTGGCAACGCCGCCCAGCGTCTCAATGGAAAGGGTCAGCGGAGTCACGTCAAGCAGCAGGATGTCCTTGACATCGCCGCCCAGCACGCCGGCCTGGATGGCGGCGCCCACGGCGACCACTTCGTCAGGATTGACGCCCTTGTGGGGCTCCTTGCCGAACAGCTTCTTGACCGCTTCCTGCACAGCCGGCATGCGGGTCATGCCGCCCACCAGCACCACTTCGTTGATGTCAGCGGGCTTCAGGTCCGCATCCTTGAGGGCCTGCCGCACCGGGGCCAGCGTGCGCTCGACCAGGTCTTCGGTGAGCTGCTCCAGCTTGGCGCGAGTGAGCTTGGTGACCAAATGCTTGGGGCCAGCCGCATCGGCGGTGATGTAGGGAAGGTTGATCTCGGTCTGCTGCAGCGAGGACAGCTCGATCTTGGCCTTTTCGGCAGCTTCCTTCAGACGCTGCAGGGACTGGCGGTCCTGGCGCAGGTCAATGCCGTTCTGGGATTTGAAGTCATCGGCCAGCCAGTCAATGATGCGCTGGTCAAAGTCATCACCACCCAGGAAGGTGTCACCACTGGTGGAGCGCACCTGGAAGACGCCATCACCCACATCCAGGATGGAGATGTCAAAGGTGCCACCGCCGAGGTCATACACGGCGATGATCTCGTTCTTCTGCTTGTCGAGGCCATAGGCCAGCGAGGAAGCCGTGGGCTCGTTGATGATGCGCAGCACTTCCAGGCCGGCGATCTTGCCAGCGTCCTTGGTGGCGTTGCGCTGGGCATCGTTGAAGTAGGCAGGCACGGTGATGACGGCTTGGGTGACGGGTTCGCCCAGGTAAGCTTCGGCGTCGGCCTTGATCTTGGCCAGGATCATGGCCGAGACCTCAGGCGGGGTGTAGCGCTTGTCAGCCATCTCGACTTCGATGCCGCCATTGCCGGCCTGGTGGATCTTGTAAGGCACGACTTCGAGCGCTTTGGAGGTTTCCGCGTCAGCAAACTTGCGGCCCATGAAGCGCTTGATGGAATAGATGGTGTTCTCAGGGTTCACCACGGCCTGGTTGCGGGCCGGGCGGCCAACGAGGCGTTCGCCATTCTTGTTAATGGCGACCACCGAGGGAACGATGCGCTCGCCTTCGGCAGTGGGGATGACTACCGGCTCGCCGCCTTCCATGACAGCGCCGACGGAGTTGGTGGTGCCCAGGTCAATACCAATGATCTTTGCCATATCTCTATCTCCTCAGAATGATTGCTATTTGGCTACTTTGACAGCCGCCGGGCGCAGCACACGCTCGCCCAGGCTGTAGCCGGTACGCAGCACCTCGGTCACGGTGCCGCTTTCATGTTCGTTGCTGTCTTCCTGCACAACCGCTTCGTGCAGGTTGGCGTCGAAGGGCTGGCCCAGCGGGTCCAGCCGGGTGACGCCTTCGGCTTCCAGGAAGCTGAGCAGCTTGCGGTAGATCAGCTCGATGCCCTGCCCCCATTCCTCGCCGGCGGGTTTGTTCTTGAGCGCCAGCTCGAGGTCGTCCACAATTTCAAGGTAGCGCTTGATGACCCGGCCGCGCACTTCGGACTCTTGCATTTCCTGGTCACGCGCCATGCGCTTCTTGTAATTGGCGAATTCGGCCTGGGCGCGCTGCCAGCCTTCCAGGTTCTCTGCGGCTTTGGCGTGGGCGGCGGCCAGCTCTTGCTGCAGACCCAGGTCGGCGGCAGTTTCGCCGTGCGGCTGCATGTCTTCGGGAGTGCGTGTCGTTTCGTCCATTATTCTCTTTTTATGTAGTTAGTCTTGCGTGCTCATGGTCTCGGCCATCATGCCGCTCAGCAGGCCGGCGACATAATCCACAGTGGAGACGGCGCGGCCATACGACATGCGGATGGGGCCAAGCACGCCGAGGTATCCGCTGGCGGCGTTGGGCGTTCCGTACCGCGCCAGCACCAGCGAGAAATCATTCAACTCTTCCCAGCGGCCTTCGCCGCCGATCAGCACCTGCACACCGCCAATCTCGCTGTTCATCAGAGTTTGGGCCAGCAGGTCGGCCAGCATGGGGCGCTCTTCAAACACGCGCAGGGCGCGCTGGGCCGCGTCCGCATCGCTGAACTCCGGCTGGGCCAGCACATTGGTCAGGCCGTCTTGCAACACCTCGCCGGTGAGCGGACTCTGCGTGTTCTGCAGCTCGGCATGCACCAGCTTATAGATCTCGCCGGCCAACTCGCCCATCTCAGGGGCGGGCGGCTGCATGGTCTCGAGGGTGGCGCTGCGCAGGTGTTGGTTGAGCTTGGCGGCCATACTGCTGAGCCGCTCCTGGTCCACCGCGTCTTTGAGCGCCAGCATCTGCTGGCGCACAAGGCCGTTCTCCAGCACCAGCACCATCAGCACCTGGCGGCCCGTGGTGAGAATGAGCTCCAAATGCTTGAAGCGGGCCGACTGGGTTTGCGGGGCGGTGATGAGCGAAGCGGCGCGGGACTGGTTGGCCAGCACCGAGGCGGCCAGCTTCATCCACTGCTGGGTCTCGTGGCGAGCCTGGTAGAACTGGTGGCTGATGGTGTGGCGCAGCGAAGCGGGCAGCTCCTGGCGGGCCATGAGCTCGCCGACGAAGAAGCGGAAGCCCTCCTCGGTCGGCACGCGGCCAGCCGAGGTGTGCGGCTGGCGCAGGTAGCCGGCCTCAGTGAGCTCGGCCATCTCGTTGCGGATGGTGGCCGAGCTGAAGTCAAGCGCGTATTGATCCAGCAGGCGTTTGGAGCCGACCGGCTGGGTGCTCTCGACATAGTCCTGAACGATCAGGCCCAGGATGAGCTTTTGGCGCTCGCTAAGCGGTTGCGGTGTCATATCGCTGATTTTTAGCACTCTCGATACGAGAGTGCTAAAAGCATGCTTCACTCATTTTAACAAGCGTAAACAGGGCAGTCAAGAAAAATAACTGCCCTGCTGAGCTTTCTTACAAAGGGTTAATAGCGAGAAACTACTGGTTGATCGAACTGAAAGCCAACTCGACGTAAATGGAGTTGGGGTTGGCCTCACGCGCCAGGTTGAACTGCTGCAGCATGCCGGCGTTATCGCCCTGCTTTTGCAGCAGCCAGCCGCGCCACAGCAGCACATCCTCTGAGTTAGGCGTGATGCCCAGCGCGTAGTCGATCAACTGCTCCATATCTTCGAGCCGGTTGGTTTCGTAATAGGCGCGGAAGGGGCCAAACTGGTAGCGCAACATGCGCATCGGCAGGCCAATCACGCGGGCCTGGTCAAAGGATTGGGCTGCGCCTACATAGTCGGCCAGGTAGACCTGGTTCATGCCGAGGTTGAACCATGAGTAGGCATTGTCTGGCTGCTGCTGCACCTCGAGCTCCGAAGCCGCGAGGGCGTTTTGGCGATTCACGCTGGCATCCCAGTCATCGCCCAGAATGGCTTGCACGGCTTCGGCCTGGTCAGGCCGGAAAACGAGGTTGTAGACGCGGTTGAAGTGCTGCCACCACACATCGAACTCTTCGTAGCCCATGCGTTGGTCGGGGCCGTTGTAACTGTCCTGGAAGATGAACTCGCCCGCGGCATCGTCATAGCCGGTCACCAGGGCATAGTGTCCGTTCCAATAGTCATCATTGAAGAGATAGTCGATCTCGATGACGTGGCCCTTTTCGACCATCACCGGGACGCCTGCAGCGAGCAGCTGCTTGATAAGCTCCAGACTGCCGTTGACGCGGAAGAGCGTGTTGAGCGCGCCGACATTGACGCGCACGTAATAGTCGAGCTCGTCTACATTGACGTTGCGGTCAGCTGTGACCGGCTTGATCACATCTGAGATGGTGTACTGGTCGCCGCCCCAGCCGTAGTAGCGCAGGTACATAGCCAGCGTAGCCGGGCCGCAGTTGTTAGGCCCTTGGGTGATGTGAGCCGGCGGCGGCAGCAGCACGCTGGGCGGCAGCGGCGTGGGGGTGGCCTGCGGGGTCACCGTGGGGGTGACGAGCATGGGAGTATGGGTGGGCTGAGCCACCGGGCTGCTGACGGCGATCTGCGGCGGTGGCAGCTCGCCGACCGGGTTGAGGCGGCTGCGCACGAAGACCTGGGCCAGGTCAAGGCGCCATTCCAAACGTTCTTTCACCCAGGGGATCTGATACACCAGCACGGCCAGGACCAGCAAGCCGAGTATGCCAAGAGCAATGTTGCGAATGCGCATTGGGTGATTGTATCCAGCTATCTTGAGTGCAGGCTAAGTGTTGTAATGCTGCGATGGAACTTTTACAACGCAGCTGGCGTTCTGCAGAGGATCACTTAACGAGGAGCAAACATGAAATGGAGCATCGTTTTACTAAGCGCACTATTGGTTTTGGCGGCCGCCTGCAGCCCGGCGGGCAGCCGCGGGTTTGAGGCCGGCCAGGTGGACATGAGCCCGGGCGAACGCCTGGACGATGTGCAGTCTGGCTCGGTCTTGACCTTTGTTGAGATCGTGCAGGACAGCCGCTGCCCGGCGGATGCCATCTGCGTCAGCTCCGGCTTCGTGCAAGTGCGGCTTCTCATTGAACAGGGTGAAATCACGCGGGATGTGGTACTGACCCTGGGCGACATGAGCACCGGAGATGTAAATTCGGTCGAGGTGGGCGGGTGGACCGTCACACTGGTTGAGGTCAACCCGTACCCGCTGGCTTCGGCGCCGGTGGACTATGCCGATTACAGTATCACGTTGGACCTGTACGCCGATTAAGCCACGCGTGTCATGCAAAAAGACGCCCTATGCAAGGGCGTCTTTTTGTTTGGCCAGTTTGGCTATAATTCCGCTCCATGAAATACCACATCTGGACCGAGGGCTGCCAAATGAACGTGGCCGACTCGCAGCGGGTCGCCTCTGCGCTGGAGCGGCTGGGTTACGTGGCTACGCCAGTGATCGAGGACGCCCAAGTCATCGTACTCAACACCTGCGTGGTGCGCCAGAGCGCCGAGGACAAGGCTATGGGGCGGGTCACCTCGCTCAAGCCGCTCAAGCAAGCCCGGCCGGATATCACCATCAACCTGATGGGCTGCATGGTGGGCGTGAAAGGGCAGGAGAAGCTGCGCGCCGCCCTGCCGTATGTAGATGTGTTCTCGCCGCCCTCGGACCCCGGCCCGCTGGTGGCGCACCTGACCCAGGACGACAGCCGCTACATCGAACTGCAAGATACCCAGCAGCGCTTCGATGCGATGGATGACGAAAGCCTGATCCTGCCCGCAGAAGAGCGCGGCAATCTGATCTCGGCGCATGTGCCGGTGGTGTACGGCTGCTCGCACGCCTGCACGTTCTGCATCATCCCTTACCGCCGCGGCGTCGAGCGCAGCCGCCCGCTGGGCGAGATCGTGGCCGAGATCCGTTCGTTGGCGGCGCAGGGCGTCAAGGAAGTCACCCTGCTGGGCCAGATCGTGGACCGCTACGGCAAAGACGTCCCGGATGGCCCCAACCTGCCTGCCCTGCTGCGCCACGTCAGTGAAGTGGACGGCATCGAGCGCATCCGCTTCCTGACCTCGCACCCCAACTGGATGAGTGACGAGCTGCTGGAAACGGTGGCCGCATTGCCCAAAGTGATGCCGCATATCGAAGTGCCGGTGCAAGCCGGCCACGATGAGGTGCTGGCCAACATGAAGCGCGGCTACACCGTGGCTGAGTACCGGGCGCTCGTGACCCGCATCCGCAAGATCATTCCGCATGTCTCGATCGCCACCGACATCATCGTCGGCTTCCCGGGCGAGACCGAAGCCCAGTTCGAGGGCACGCGGCAGCTGCTAGCCGAGCTCAAGCTGGACGTGGCCCACCTGGCGCGGTATTCAACGCGTGAGGGCACGGTGGCGGCCCGCCGCATGGTGGACGATGTGCCCGAAGACGAGAAGATGCGCCGCCTAAAGGTGTTGGACGCGCAGCAGGAACAGATATTGAGCGAGATCAACGCCCGCTATATGGGCGAGATGGTCAACGTGCTGTTCGAGGAAGAAGTGCGCGGCCGCTGGAAGGGGCGCACGGAGACCAACAAACTGGTCTTCGTGCAGAGCGAATCTAGCTTGCGCGGCCAGGTGCTGCCGGTACAGATCACCTGGACCGGTCCATGGTCCATGCAGGGCCGCCTGCTGCCCAGCCCGGCCGCCCTGCCCATCAGCATCGAGCAAATTCCGGTTTCGCAATAAACCAAAACTAACCACAAGACACAAAGAAAAAATCCTAAGTCATTCCGACCGACCGAAGTGGGGGAGGAATTCTTTAGGGCACTTCAAGTACCAGCTATCCTTGGATTGCCCCGACAACCTAAAAACTTTGTGTTCTTCGTGTCTTTGTGGTTTGCTTTTAACGCGCAAACGGGCGCCTCGCCGCGCCCGTTTGCGATCTCAAGGGAGGAGAGAAGTGCAGAGATCACTTGCTCCTAATGCTCCTGACGCAAGCGTATCCGCAATCCTTACCTGCCTAACCAAACGAATTTGTTAACCGGCCGTTGCGGCTGGCTCGGCGGCAGGCGACTGCTGGCTGGGGTGGCCTTTTTCCACGCTCATCACCGCCGGCAAAAAGAAGCCCAGCACGCCGATCAGCATGCATACCAGGCCGCCGGCCATGTACCACGACTGCACGCCGAACTGGTCCGACAAAGGGCCGGACAGCACCAGGCTGATGGGTGAGGCGGCGGTGGCCACGCTGCCGATCAGGGTAAAGACGCGGCCCTGCATGTTGGGGTCCACCGCGGTTTGGAAGATGGCGCCCAGCGAGCCATTGGTGACCGGCACGGCAATGCCCACGCCAAACATGCTGGCGACCGCCAGCAGGAAGGCGCTGGGCGGCACCACACCGACGATGAAGGAGAACAGGCCGATGCCAATGATGCCCACCAGCACGGTGGCCACCTGGCGCTTGAAGCCGCCCCACGCGCCCAGCATCAGACCGCCCACGATCACCCCGACGCTGAAGACCGCGTCAAACAAGGCCAAGTCTTTCACCCCACCCTCGAAGTATTGCGTGATCAGCAGCGGGGTCAAGGCGCCGGCCGGAGTGAGCATGAAATTGATGGCGGTCGCCATGAGCAGAATGATGAGCAAGCCTCGCCACTGAAAGACGTAGCGAAGGCCGGCCCGGAAATCCTGCCAGAAGCTGGTCGGCTGGGTGCCGGCGGCTGGCTTCGGCGGCTGTGGCACCTGGAAAAAGAACAGTGGCACCACCGCCAGCATGGCGGTGACCACGTCTACGGCCAGCACGCCCTGCATGGGCAGCAGCTCCAGTAGCAAGGCGCCCAGCGGGGCGGCGATGATGTTGAGGCCGCCGCCCAGCATTTGGTTGACGCCCTGGATGCGCGCCAGATGGCGCTTGGGCACCATCAGCGAAGTGGAAGCGGCCATGGCCGGGCCGTGGAAGCTGCCGCCCAGCGAGCGCAGGAACATGAGCACGTAGATGTGCCAGATCTGCACGAGGTCGAGCGCGAACAGGATCGCCAGGGTCAGCGTAAGCAGGGCGATGCTGGTGTCGGCGATCATCATGATGCGGCGGCGGTTGCCGCGGTCTACGAAGGAGCCCGCCAAGGGGCCGAGGAAAATGCTGGGCAGCAAGGCCACCAGGGTGGCGGTGGTCAGCACCACCGCCGAGCCGGTTTCGCGGGTCAGGTACCACACCAGCGCAAACTGCACCAGCTGGCTGCCAAGAATGGAAAAGGCCTGGCCGGTCCAGATGGTGAAGAAACGGCGCTGCCAGTTTTGTTGCTCGATCGGATCTGCTTGTTGAGTCATCTCTCTCCTGATTACTTAAGTACGCAAACAGCTATGTAGGGTTCTTAGCCCTTGGCGGCCTGTTGAGCAGGCCGTTTGGAAGGTTCGGGGCGGCCGTCTTCCAGATCGCGCACGGCGGGGATCAGGAAGCCGAACACGCCCATCACGGCGCAGATGCCGCCGGCCACCAGATACCACAGCGGCACGCCGTATGTATCGACGATGGGGCCAGCCAACAGCAAGCCTACTGGGGCCATGGCGCTGGCCAGGCTGATGACAAGTGAGAACACGCGGCCCTGGCGGGCTGGGTCGACGGTGGCCTGCATCACGGCCCAGAAGGCGCCGTTGGATAGCGGCAGCATGAGGCCGGCTAACAGCGTGCAAGCCAGCGCCAAGGTAAATGCACTCGGCGGCAGCAAGCCCATCAGGCCGAAGGCGAAACCCAATCCCAGCAAGCCGAGCTGCGAGGTGTAGATGCGGCGCTTGAAGCCGCCCCATGCACCCAGCAGCGCGCCTCCCAACACAATGCCAAGCCCCCACAAACCTTGCAGCCAGCCAAGCTGGATCACGCCCTGCTCAAAGTGCTGGGTGACCAATAATGGCAACAATGAGATCGCCGGGCTGAAGAGCACATTGATGAGCATGGACATGCCCAGCAACAGCATCAGCCCCGGCCAGGTGACTACGTATGAAAGACCATCACGAAAATCTGCCCAGAAGCCAGGTTTGGCTTCGGCTTGCGCGGGTGCGGGCTGTGGAATGCGCACGGGCAGCACCGCCAGGATGGCGATGGTGGCTGTGACGATATCAATAGCCATCACGCCCTGGGTCGGCAGGAATTCCAGCAGGAAGGCGCCCAGTGGCGCGGCCACCACGCTCAGCCCGCCGTTGAGCATTTGATTTACGCCCTGAATGCGAGGCAGATGTTCCTTAGGAACCATCAGTGATGTTGAAGCGCTGAAGGCCGGGCTGTGAAAGCTCTGCCCCAGAGAGCGCAGGCCGAGCAACACATAGATATGCCAGATCTGCACCACGTCGAGCGCGAACAGCGCCGCCAGCACCAGGGTGGCGATGGCGATGCCGGCGTCCGACAGGATCATGATGCGCTTGCGCACGCCGCGGTCCACCAGCGAGCCGGCCAGCGGGCCGAGCACGATGTTGGGCAGCATGGCCACCAGCGTAGCGGTGGCCAGCACGGTGGCCGAACCCGTCTCGCGGGTGAGGTACCAGACCAGGGCGAACTGGACCAGCTGGCTGCCGAGCAAGGACAGCGCTTGGCCTATCCAGACCTGGAAGAATGGCCGCTTCCAGCCTGTTTGAGGCTGTGTTTCTGAGTGGATCATGAACCGCAAGAAGGCCTAGAAGAAGAATTTGAAACGAGAAAGAAAAGAAATGAACATTTTTTGCTCCTTATTGCAAGAATAATAAACATAAGTTTAGATTTTGTCAATACCCAATTTATAAATTCTTAGGTTTTATGTATGATTTTTGATTTTTTGGCAAAATAGCTTACACTTTCGGCATGACTGAGACCAAAATCCCCCCTTTGCACGTCCAAAGCAGCGGCTCCGGCACTCCGGTGCTGCTCATCCACGGGTTTCCCTTCACCAGCCGCATGTGGCAGCCTCAGCTTCACGGGCTGGCTGACACCTGCCAGATCCTGGCGCCTGACCTACCGGGCTTCGGCGATAGCCCGGCCGCCCCGCCGCCGCACACGGTGGACGCGCTGGCGCAGGCCTGCATCGCCGTATTGGATGCGCAAGGCATCCGCGGGCCGGCGGTGGTAGGCGGCCTCTCCATGGGCGGCTACATTGCCCTGGCGATCGCTCGCCTGTACCCGGAGCGCCTGCGCGGCTTGATGCTGCTCTCCACCCGGGCCGGGGCAGACGGCGCCGAGGCCAAAGCCAACCGCGACAAGGGCATTGCCACCGCCCAGGAGCAAGGCCCGGCCCCAGCCGGCGAAGGCATGTTTCCCAAACTGCTGGCGCCCGGCAATTACGCAGCCCAGCCGCAGACCGCCGAGGAACTCAAGGGCATCATGGCCGGCGCTACCACCGAGGGCGTGGTGATGGCGCTGACCGCTATGCGTGACCGCCCAGACTCCACCCCGCTGCTGAGTAGCATCCGCGTGCCGACCCTGGTTGTGCATGGTGAGGAAGATCAGGTGATCCCCAAGAGCGAGGCCGAGGCGATGGCGGCCGCCATCCCTAACAGCCAACTGCAGCTGATTCCAAACGCGGGGCACGTGCCCAACTTGGAGCAAGCCGAAAAATTCAATGAGGTGGTGGCGGCCTTCATCCGCAGCGTAAACACCTAAGCCCTGCCCCGCAAACGATATAATCCCGCCATGCTGCACAGCGTTCGCATGGAGCCGGTGGATTATTTAGCTATTGGGCACATCACCATTGATGACACGCCAGACGGGCCGCGCATCGGCGGCTCTGCCGCCTATGCGGCCCTGACGGCGCGGGCCTTTGGCCTGCGCGCCGGCATCCTGACCGCGTGGGGCGAAGAGCTGCCCGCCGACGAGCTGGAAGGCATCGCCATTCTGAACATTGGCGCCGAGCACAGCACCCGTTTTGAGAACAGCTACATTGACGGCGCCCGCACCCAGCGCATTTTGCACCAGGCGCCTGAACTCGACTTTCACCACATCCCTGAAGGCTGGCGCAACGCCAGCATTGTGCACCTGGCGCCGGTGGCACAGGAAGTCTCGCCGCGCATCCTGAGCTACTATCCCGAAGCGCTGCGCGGCGCAACACCGCAAGGCTGGCTGCGCGAGTGGGACGCCGACGGCCGCGTGCAGCCAGCCGACTGGCTGGAAGCTGAGTGGGTGCTGAGCCGGCTGGATGCCTGTATTCTAGGACTAGAAGATATTGGCGGCAACCAAGCCCGCATCGATAGCATGGCCGCCCTGTGCCCCTTGCTGCTGGTGACCGAAGGCAAGACCGGGGCCAACCTGTATACGCAGGGCGAGGTGGTTCACATCCCCACGCCATCAGTGGAAGAGGTGGATCCCACCGGGGCAGGCGACGTGTTCGCCGCCACATTCCTCCTGCAGTTCCAGCGCAGCGGCGAGCCACTGCAGGCCGCGGCGCTGGCCGCCCAGGTGGCGGCCCATTCGGTGACGCGGCCTGGCCTGGCGGGCATCCCGACGCGAGACGAACTGTTCGATCTGTTGGCGGAGGTAGCGGCCTGATGGCGCGCATCTACACCCTGGTGAACCAAAAAGGCGGCGTGGGCAAAACTACCACGACGATCAATCTGGGCGCGTACCTGGCCCACTTCGGCCAGCGCGTGCTGCTGGTGGATCTGGACCCACAGGCCAACGCCACCTCGTGCCTGGGCATCGACAAGGCCGGGGTCAAGAGCGGCACCTACGAGGCCATCATGGGCCTGACCTCGGCGGCCGACAGCATTCTGGTCAGCCCCGAACTCAAGCTCTCACTACTGCCGGCGAGCCCGGCGCTGGCCGGGGCCGAGGTGGAGCTGGTGAACGAACTGGCCCGCGAGAACAAGCTGCGCGAAGCGCTGGCTCCGCTCAAAGACAAATACGATTACATCCTCATCGATTGCCCGCCCTCGCTGGGACTGCTGACCCTCAACGGGATGGTGGCGGCGCAAGACGGCATCATCATCCCCGTGCAGTGCGAGTACCTGGCGCTGGAGGGGCTGAGCATGCTGCTCAGCACCATCGAGCGTGTGCGCAAGGCGCTGTTCCCGCGCCTGCGCATCCGCGGCGTGCTGCTGACCATGTACGACAACCGCACTCGCCTGTCAGACGAAGTGGTAACGCAGGTGCGCAGCCACTTCAAGGACGAGACCTTCAAGGCGGTCATTCCGCGCAACATCCGCCTGGCCGAAGCGCCGTCTCACGGGTTGCCGATCATTGCCTATTTCCCCAACTCGCCGGGCGCAGAAGCGCACCGCGAGCTGGCGCAGGAACTGCTGGAAGGAGACGGCGTGCAGGTTGCCGTGAGCGCGTGACATGAAGAAATCACGTTTGGGCCGCGGGCTTGACTCGCTGATCCCGTCTGAAAGCGCCATCAAGCCGAGCGATGTGCAGCAGGTGGCCGTGGCGGCCATCCGGCCCAACCCGCACCAGCCCCGCGCCCATTTTGCCAAAGAGCAGCTGCGCGAGCTAGCCGACTCGATCCGCACCTATGGCGTCATCCAGCCGCTGATCGTCAAAGAAGATGGCGGCGGCAAGTTCACGCTGATCGCAGGTGAACGCCGCCTGCAGGCTGCCAAGCTGGCCGGCCTGGCTACGGTGCCGGTAGTGCCACGTGAGGCCGACGACCAGGACCTGGTGGAGCTGGCCCTGGTGGAGAACGTGCAGCGCGAAGACCTCAACCCGCTGGAATCGGCCGAGGCGTACCAGCAGCTGCATAGCGAATTCAAGATGTCGCACGAGGAGATCGCCCGCCGAGTAGGCAAGAGCCGCGTGGCCATCACCAACACGATGGGCTTGCTGGAGCTTAGCGACGCGGTCAAGAAAGCCCTGCTGAACGAAGAGATCAGCGAAGGCCACGCCCGCGCCCTCAAGGGTCTGGATACAACCCAGGCCCAGAACGCGGCGCTGCGCACCGTCATCAGCCAGAACCTGAATGTGCGCCAGGTTGAGGAGTTGGTGCGCAAGCTGCGCGGCGTGAAGCCGAAGAAGGCGAGCAAAGCTGGGCAGAGCGCTGACATCCGCAACCTGCAGGATGAGCTGCGCGATGCGCTGGGCACCAAGGTGAACCTGCAGCACAGCCGCAAGGGTGGGCGTATTACGGTGTTTTATTACTCAGACGAGGAACTTGACAGTCTGGTGACCCGGCTGATGCGCAAGCGCTAATTGCGTTCAAGCCTGGGAGGCCACGAGATTTTTTCGTAGGGGCGCAGCATGCTGCGCCCCTACTGATTCGATATTGAATCCTGTCATTGCGAGCGGAGCCAAGCAATCTTCCCACTTACACACTAAACCAGATTGCTTCGCCGGCCGCACTGCGTCCGGCCTTACACAACCGCCGCATGAATGCGGCGGTTGTCTCGCAATGACGATGGATTATGTGCGCAGCGATATTCCTAGCTGCGCTCGGGATGTACGGCTAACGCTGGTTGCTGATGAAGCGCTCGTTCTCGGCCAGCGAGTCGCGGGCCAGCTCCAGTAATGTCTGCAAATTGCGCTCAGACTGGTCAGTCAGGTGCTGCAGGGTGTCTTGCACTTCGCGCAAGTTGTCTTCGATCGTGGTGACCTGGTCCACCAGCTTCTCGCGCTGTCGTCCTTCTTCACGCAGCTGCTCTTCGCTGGTCAGGTTGAAGTTGGCCCAGCGCTTTTGTGAATCGGCCTGGAAGGTGGACCACTCCTGGCGGAAGCGCTGCTCGCCCAGGCGCTGGATCTCACTGAGCTCGTTGACGCGGCGGTTGATCTTCTCGACCAGCTCATCGAAGGAGCGCTGGGCGCGCTTCACGGCCAGGTCGGTCGTCTCCAGCTCCTTGAGGTGGCGCATAAGTGAGTTGGACTGCTCCTCAACCAATTCGAAGCGCTTGCCCCATTCCTTCATAGTGCGCTTGCGCTCATCTTCCTGAATGCCAGCTTGCTCGAGGAAAGTGGCCTGGGTCTGCTTGCGCTGCTCCTCAGCCTCAAAGACCTCGTCGACGCGCTTGTCCACCTTGCGCTGGCCGTCCAGGATCAGTTCGGTGCGCTTGGCGGCGGTATCCAGGCGGCTGATGAGTGCTGCCACCTCGGCGTGCATTTCGGTCAGGCGTTTGATGTCCTGCTGGCTGTTCTTTTCAATGTTCTTGGCGATCTTGGCGCGCTGGTCCTCGCCGCGTTCCACTTCGGTGACGGCTTCCTCCAGGCGCTGGACCGAGCCACTGAGCTTCAGGACTGACTGTGACTGCTCATTGAGGCCCTTGCGCAAGGCTTGCAGGTCAGCGATCTCTTTGCGGAAGTCATCCAGCACTTTGGAGAGGCCCTTTTGTTCCTGCGCCAGGGTCTTGTCCTGAGTTTTGCGCTGGGTGCTGAGTTCCAGGATCTGTTCTTTGAATTGGCTACCCTGATTTTTGAGCTCGGTTTCAAGCTCGGCCACCTGGTCAGCCAGGGATTTCACTTTGGCTTTGCTTTCGGAGCGGGTGGCGCTGGTCTTCTGGGAGCGCAGGAGGCTGCGCTCGAGCACCTCAAGGCGCTTTTTCAGCTCATCATTTTCAGCAATGGCCTTGCGGCGCTCCTCATCCAGCCACTGCACCTTCTTTTCAAGCTGCTCTTTTTCCATGGCTGGGATTATAGCGGCTTGCCGTTTGAGTGGTTGCCGGGGCCGCTACTGAAGTAATTGGGGGAACATGAGAACCAGGCGCTGCACAGGGGCTAAAAATGAGGGCAACAGCCCGTAGCCGAGCAGAGTGACGCCCCAGATGATGAAGAACGCCCAGATATACGGGTTGGCAAAGTCGCCACGGGCTTGGGGCTCCGTTTGCGGCTGGCGGGGCTGCGGCGCGGGTGCGCCAAGCCATGCATGCAGCAAACGCAGGCCAGCCGCCAGCAGGCCCAGGCTACCCAACAGGGAAAGTACCAATAGCGGAACGGATCGTTGCCCAATGCCGGACCAAATAGATAGGTGGGCCGCGAAAGGGCCCAACAGCGGCAGCCCGGCCAGCCCAAACAAGCCGGCCACGCTGGTGAAGGCTAATAGAGGGTGCTGGCGCAGGGCCGGCCCCAGTTCGTCGAGCTGCAGGCTGGGTGTGTGGCGGGCCAGCACAGCAAAACAGGCGGCCAGCGCCCACAGCACCCAGGCTTGTGGCAGCAGCAGAGCGAAGAAGGTATGCAGGCCGGTAGCGTCTCCCAGGCCGATGGCTTGCAGCAGGCCGCCAGTGGCCAGCATGCTGGCAAAGGCCAGCATGCGCCCAAGCTGGCGTTGCTGCGAAGCCCACAGCCCGCCCAGCAGCACGCCCAGGCTGCCGGCGGCCATCAGCAGCTGGAAGACGGCGGGGTTCTCGCGCAGCCAGACGTAACGCTCAATCAGGCTGAGCAGGAACAGCGAAGACACCGCCGGCAGAAAGAACATCAGGAAACCGATGACATAGGGGTGGGTTTCCTGAGCCAGCATGGGCATCCAGGTATGGAAGGGGAAGACCGCCAGCAGAAAGCTGAAGCCCAGCGCCAGCAGCAAGCCGGCGCGCAGCACCAGGCTGAAGTTGCCGGGCGTGGCTTCGACGCCGGTTAACAGCCAGCCGGTGAACAGAATGAAGGGTACGGCGAACAGATTGAACACGATAGCGCGCTGCACCCCACGGCCGGGCTGCTGGCCAGCTGGCACCAGCAGCGGCACCCACACCAGCACGGCGGCGGCCAACAACAACGCCGCATACAAGAAAGGCTGCACAGACAGGGCGGCCATGAACAAGCCGACCACGATCAGCGAGAGGCCGGGGAACAAACGCCCGGGCCGGGTGATGAATGCGCCCAGCAGCCAAAAAGTCTGGGCGGCGTACATGAAGGTGAGCAGCAAGCGCTGGGTCTCGCCCAGCGTGAAGTTGCGGCCAAGCAAGACCAGCGTGGGCGAGATCTCAAATGAAACTGAGCCCATTTGCAGAACAACATCGATTGGGAACTGCCAGGCGATCCAAGTTAGGATGCCACTGAAGCCGAGGGCGAGATACAGAGGGGTATCGTCCTTGCGACGATAGAGCAGCAAGGCGGCCCCGACCATGATAGGCAGCGCCATCCAGAGGAAAGCGGAGCTCATTCTTCAGCCTCCAAAGTGGGCGCGGCCAGCAAATATGAACCAACAAGGGCAATGCCCAGATTGACCGCCGCCAGCAAGCCGGTCACCAACGTGCTGGCTTCCACAGCCGCGTACAGAATTTCGAAGCCCGCGAACAGGGTCAGCAAACCCAGCGCGCTGCGGAAGAAGCCGGCCCGCAGCGCGATCTGCAGCAGCCCGATGCCGATCAGCAACAGGCCGCCCCAGGCCGGGTAGATGCCGAAGGCGCGTGACCAGTCGGCCAGGCGCGGGGCTGCGCCCAACACCAGCAGCACCACCAAACCAGCCGCCAGCAAGCGAAAGGCCACGCCGGAGGGCACGTTGCCACTGGCTGGCGGAGTCTGCGGCAAGTTGACGCGGGTCAGGCCGAGCACTGAAGCAGCGATCCAGCCGGTGACCAGCTTGACAATGGCCAGCTCGACCGGCCAGGAGGACAGGACCAGAAGGAAGGCCCACACATACTGAAGGCCCAGGGCGGCGATGGCCCAACGCCAATCCCGATTCACCAGAATGTACAGCGCGGTGATGAGCAGGAGGAGCACCACCAGAGTGCCAGTGAAGTCACTCATCCGGCCAACCCGCTTTGTGAGGCGATCGAGATCAGCAGCGCGATCACCAATAAAGCCCACAGCAAACCGGCCTCGCCTTCCAGCAGGCTGCTAAGCAGGCGCAGGCCGGCACCCAGCACTGCGGAGAGAGCGGAGGCTACCCGCGCCAGCGGCGGTAGCTGCCATGGGGGCAAACGCAGATGGGGTGGCAGCAAGCTGCGGCCTGTGCGCTGCAGCTGGCGGCGGCCCGCCCACAGTGCGGCCAGCAACACCAGCACCGCAGGGCCAACCCAGACGGGCGCGGAGCCTGCGCCAGGCAGCAATAAGCCGAGCACTAGAAGCATGGCGGCGGGCAGCGCCGCGCCGATACTTTCCACGGCCAGCGTCCAGGGTTCATCCGGCGCGGGCGGCTGGATGGGCTCAGCGGCGCGCTGCAGCAAGGCCAGCAGCGCCAACGCGTGCAAGGGTAGGAAAGCAACTACCAGCGGGCTGGCGGGGGCGGCGAAAAGCCAACCCAAGCCTTGCGCCGGCGTGAACCACATGCCGCACAGCAGCAGGACCGCGGCCGCGAGGAGGGCGACACGGGCGCGAGGGTAACGGCCGATCAATTGCACAATGCTGTCAGCGAATAGAAGCATAAGGCCCAGGGCAAGTACAGCCGGCATGACGCCCGCCATGGCAGCAGCCAGCGCCAGCGCTGCAAGACACTGATACAGGGCATGGGCGGGAGCGTCCGCGGCCAGGCTGCGGAGCGCAAAACGCAAGGCAACCGCCAGGGCAGCCAGCAAACCAAGATGCAGGACAACGCCAGTTAGCGGAAGGCCGCGCCCTAGCAACGCCAGAGCGGCTGCCACGGGGGCCGTGCGCAGCATATTGATAAAAGCGGGCATCGGCTGGTTGGCGCCCGCCTGCGGACCGGCGGCCACAGCCAGGCGCAGGGCGCCAGCCAGCAAGAGGAAGATGGCCGCCAGGCTGGCGTACGAAGGCGGCGTGGCCCAGGCCGCTAGCACCAGCAGGACACTGCCGACATTGATCGCAAAACGCTCCAACAGCGCCGCATGGCTCCCTTCTGGGGCGACCGGGCTGTGCAGCGCGTATACGACAACATCCAGCAGGAACAGCGTGAGCGCGGCGGCCAACAGGTCGCCTGCGGCCACGGCCAGCAGGCCGGCGCCCGCCACGGCCAGGGCCGGCATCCAGATCGGCCAGCTGACCCCGGAGGCGCGGCGCACGCTGCCGAGCAAACGGGCCAGCAGCAGGACCAGCAGGGCCAAAGCCAGCGGCCAGGAATGAGCATCGAGCAACAGGGTGAACGGAAATTCCAGCCCATCGCCAAGCTGCCAGCCGGGGAAGCTGGCGGCTTGCGGCAAGCTGAAGCGCAAGCCCAACACAACCAACGCAGCGGCCAATGCGCCGCCTGTAGCCACAAACCAGTACGACTTAAAAGCGGGGCGCCAGCGCTGCAAGCCCACCAAAGCCAGCAGGGTTGCGATCAACAGGACAACGGGCAGCAGAACTAACATCAGGCGCCAGCCTCATCATTGCCGAAGTACATCTCACCACTTTCGCGAATGGTGAACAATGCCAAAAGGTCCAGATCGATCGGCAGGTCAGGCGTGTGACGAGTGTCGTAGCCCTGCTCGGTGATGGCTTTCTCGCGGATCGAGCGATAGAGCACGCCGCGCTGCTCGGAAGGGACTTGCAGGTCGGCGATGGTCTCGGCCGCCAGCAGCAGTTCGCCAGTTGTGTAGAAGAAGGTGATGCGTTTCCACTCGTCAGCGGGGATGGGGCGCGGCAGGGTCTGCAGCGTGCCCAGCTGCACTTTGTAATACTCGTTCATGGCGCGCGGGTGGTCAGGCTCATCCTTGAACAGGTCTCGCCGCAGCACGAGTTCATTGCCGGCGACCGGGGCGGTGTATTCGATGCACCACTTGCGGCTGCCGAAGCTGGCCGGGTGGTAGAAGGCCAGGTGATCGGCGGCGATGACGTGCGGCCCGCTGACCAGGGGGATGCGGTACCAGCCCAACGTGCGGGCGATCTCCAGGTCACGCGGGCTGGGCATGATGCATACGAGTACGAGGTCTGTGGGAAGGGGCTGAGGCATATGCAGGCGCTATTTATTGTAGCCGCCAAGCGCAATAACTAAACTCAGCGGGAGATTGCTTCGTCCGTTTCCAGCGCTGGTGCGCTGGAATACTCCTCGCAATGACAGGAAACGGGTTAGCGCTTGGTGACGGGCTCGTCTGGGTTGTTGCGCAGGATGTACAGCGGGCGGCCGCGGACTTCGTCGTAAAGGCGGCCGATGTACTCGCCCACAATGCCGAGCGAGATCAGCTGCACGCCGCCAAAGAACAGCACGGCGATGAGGGCAGTGGCCTGGCCGGTGAAAGCCTGGCTGCCGATGATGCGCAGCACGATGACAATGGGGATAGCCAGCAGGCCCAACGCCGCCGAAGCGAAGCCAAAGTAAGTAGAGACCTGCAGGGGGAAGAAGGAGAAACCCGTGATGGCGGTCAGAGCCAGCTTGACCATGCGGCCAAGGGTGTAGTTGGTCTCGCCGGCGAAGCGGGCGGCGCGGTCATACGGCACGCCGATCTGGCGGAAGCCGACCCAGGCCGACATGCCGCGCAGGAAGCGATGGTGCTCGCGCATGCGGTTGAGCACATCCACCACTTTGCGGTCCATGAGGCGGAAGTCGCCCGTGTCGAGCGGGATCTCGATGTCAGTAATGCGGTTGATCAGACGATAGAAAGCGGAGGCGGTGAACTTCTTGAAGAAGCTCTCCCCTTCACGCTGGCGGCGCACAGCGTAGACCACCTCGTAGCCTTCGTGCCACTTGGCGATCAGCTCGGGGATGACTTCGGGCGGGTCTTGCAAGTCAGCATCGATCAGAATGACGGCCGTGCCGCGGGCATAGTCCATGCCCGCGGTGACGGCGATCTGGTGGCCGAAGTTGCGGGCGAACAGGATCGGGCGAATATTCTCGGCTTGCGCGGCGTGCTGCAGCAGGATCTCGGCCGTGTTGTCACGCGAGCCGTCATCCACCATGATGAGCTCCCACGGCTCGCCGACTTGGTTCATGGCCGCGGTGGTGCGGGCAATGAACTGCGGCAGGCTTTCAGACTCGTTGAACAGCGGTACAACGATGGAATAGGTGGGGGCTTTCATTGCAGCGATTATGCGCTGAAACGCAGGAAACGGCTAGGGATAGTGGCTAAGTACTGATCCAGGTGCCGGTTTCGCCGCGCAAGGCGCGGGCAATATTGGGCGGATCTGTGATCAGAGCGTGCTTGCCTCCGGCTTCCACAAAGCGCACAGCAGCCTGGATCTTGGGCAGCATACTGCCGGGAGCGAAGTGGCCCTCTTCGATATATTGCCTGGCCTCGGCCAGGATCATGCGGTCGAGGGCGCGCTGCTGGGGCGTGTTGTAGTGCAACATCACCTGCTCCACCCCAGTGGAGATGAGCAGCAGCTCGGCGCCGATCTCGCCAGCCAGCAAGCTGGAGGCGAAATCCTTGTCGATCACGGCAGCGACACCTTTGAGCTCACCGCCCTCCTTCACGACCGGGATGCCGCCGCCGCCGCAGGCCACAACCATGAAGCCGCTTTCGATGAGCTGCTTGATGGCCGGCGCCTCGACGATCTCCTGCGGCTGCGGCGAGGCGACCACCTCGCGCCAGCCACGGCCAGAGTCTTCGACCACGTGCTTGCCCTGGGCGCGCAACTGCTTCGCGGCCTTCTCGTCGACAAAGGAGCCGATAGGTTTCGTGGGATTCTTGAATGCAGGGTCAGCCGCGTCTACCAGGCACTGAGTCACTACTGTCGCGGCGTGTTTGGCAATGCCGCGGTGGGCGAAGACATTATTGAGCGCCTTCTGGAACATGTAGCCGATCCAGCCTTGCGTCTCAGCGCCGCAGTAATCCAACGGCACGGCGGGCAGCTCGGCGACGGCCAGTTCGGAACGACGCAGGGCAAAGCCCACCTGCGGGCCGTTGCCGTGGGTGACGACAACATCCCAGCCAGCCTGGATCATCTCGGCGACATAGCCCATGGTCTGGCTGGCGGCGGCGTACTGGTCGGCGATGCTCTCTTTACCCTTTTGCTGGATCAGGGCGTTGCCACCTACGGCGACGACGGCGATCTTTTTCATCGGGCTAAACGGCTGATAGATGGCAGAAGATTAGAGTGGCTTCCTGAGCAAGATGCCATGCTGCCCGCCTATGCGTCCATATCCATCAGGAATATTCTTGTAAGAAAAACAGAACTTCAGGAACTCAAAGCCGAGCTGCTTCGTCTTGGCTTTTACATAGCGTTTGGTGACCAAAAGGTTGGTATGGTTGACCTCCGCCTCGATCTCTAGATAGCCTTTGGGTAATTTGATGTTTTCAAGAAGGCTGTCCAACCAATAGGCGATCTGGCTACGCTGGTTTGAGCCCGACCAGCGCCCAAAATACAGCAGCGCCAGCCCACCGGGTTTCAATATCCTGAATGTCTCTTCGAGGTAGGCATTAAAGATCTCAATCTTCTCCACATGCTGCAAAACAATGAAAGAATAGACCACATCCACTGAGTCGTTCGGCACAGGGAGGGAATTGCCAGACGCGGTATGCAGTTCCGCATTTTGTATGCCGCGTGACGCCAGCATCTCAAACACTTTCTCACTTTGGGGATGAACGTCAACCCCGATGACTTTTGAAAAATGCCTGGCGGCGACTGAGAGCAAGCGCCCGCCCCCGTAACCGATCTCGAGAGCAGTCAGTTCTTCAGGCTTGCGTAGCAGCGGGGTCAGAGGTCGGGCAATATGATGCCCAAAATCCCAATTGGCCCGCAAAAAAGACGCCTGGAGGTCAGCAGCTTGATTGAACCAGGTAAAAAACTGGTCTGGCGATTCATTGGCGGCTTCTGAGATCGCGTCTTTGAACTGAGCAATATGACTATCTTTGTTCTTCATGCGGTCCTTAGGCTGGCATTATAAATCGGCGCCATCAGCTAGTTCACCAGCCGCGTGGCGGCCTGGTTGTGCTGCTCCACAAGGACTGGCAGGTCGGCGGTTTGCAGTTGGCCTTCCTTCACAATGAAGCGGCCGCCCACCACAGTGTAGTCGGCCTGCACCGGGGCGCAGAAGACGAGCGCCGCCAGCGGGTCGTGCAGGGCGCCGGCAAAGCCGAGCTGGTGCAGATCGACGGCGAAGAAGTCGGCGCACTTGCCAACCTCGAGCGAGCCGATGTCGCTGCGCCCGAGCACGGCGGCGCCGCCCCGTGTGGCAAGCTCCAGCGCGGTGCGAGCAGCCATCAGCGGCGGAGCATCCTCGCCGGAGAGCGAGGCGCCGCGCTGGCCGGCGTCGAGGCGGGCCAGCAACATGGCCTGGCGCACCTCGGCCAGCAGGTGCGAGCTGTCATTGCTGGCCGAGCCGTCCACACCCAGGCCGACGCGCACGCCGGCGTTGAGCATCTTGAGCACCGGCGGGATGCCGGAGGCCAGGCGCATGTTCGAGGAGGGACAGTGCGCCACGCCACAGTTGTGCTGGGCATATTGGGCGATCTCGGCGTCGTTGACGTGCACCGAGTGCGCATACCAAACATCCGGCCCCAGCCAGTCCATGGTTTCCATCCAGGCCACCGGGCGCATGCCGTAATGCTGCAGGGTGTACTGCTCTTCGTCCTGCGTCTCGGCCAGGTGAGTGTGCATGTGCACGCCGTAGTGGCGAGCCAGCTTGGCCGTCTCGCGCATCAGATCAGGCGAAACATTGAACGGTGAGCACGGTGCCAGCACAACTCGGACGAGCGCACCGGGCTTGGGGTCGTGATAGGTCTCGACCAGGCGGCGGCTCTCGGCCAGCACCTGGGCGTCGGTCTCGACCACGCTGTCGGGCGGCAAGCCGCCCTGGCTCTCGCCGAGGGTCATCGAGCCGCGCGAGGCGTGCAAGCGCAGGCCCATTTGCAACCCAGCCTCAATCTGGTCATCCAGGCGCGCTCCGTTGGGATAAATGTACAGATGGTCGGAGGCGGTGGTGCAACCGGAGAGGGCCAGCTCGGCCAGCGCAGTGCGGGTGGCGACCTTCACATCATCGGGCGTGAGGCGCGCCCAGATGGGATACAACGTGGTGAGCCAGTTGAACAGGTTCACATTCTGAGCGGCGGGCACGGCGCGGGTGAGGATCTGCACGAAGTGATGATGGGTATTCACGAGGCCGGGCAGCAGGATATGGCCGCGCAGATCCAGAACCTCGTCTGCCTGGGTGGGCAGCTCGGCAGTCGGGCCTACCTGCTCGATGAAGCCATCGCGAATGAACAGGCCCGCATCTTTGAGCTCGCGGCGCTGCGCATCCATGGTGGCGAGCAAAGTTGCATTGCGTACCAAAAGTGTGCTCATAGGAAGGCAATGATAAGGCACGCCGCGCATTTGCGGCAAATTGGGCCGTGCTTGACAAAGAGATACCGAGTTTGTTAGCATAGAGCGATAAGTGATTGATTTCACTTTCTAGCACGTTTCACAATCATTTCGTCACCGTTGGCAGGCCGCCACGACGTTTTACTGACGTACTGTGCCCTACATAAGGCACTTTCCGCCGAGTATCGCCGGGCGGCCTTGTTGTTTCAAAGCCGCACTTTGCGGTAAAAATCTCATAGAAGAAGAGGCAGGGACTAAATTCGTATGAAGCCGCTTATTGGCGCGGCCACCTGCGAGCTCACCTACAATGTAGACCATGTTGATACAACTACTCGCCCTTTTGGCCTTGACTGCGCCAGCGCTGTGGCTGCTACGCCCACACCGCTGGCGGCACGCTGGCTGGCTGGCCGCGCTTGCGCCAGCGGTGGTGACCGGCTGGTTGCTGAGCCAGCTTGGCGCAGTAAGCCAGGGCAGCGCACTCAGCGAGCACTACGCCTGGTCACAGGCGTTGGGGCTGGCGCTGGACCTGCGCCTGGACGGACTGAGCCTGTTCTTCGGCCTGATCATTGCCGGCATGGGCACGGCGATCGCCGTGTACGCCGGCTATTACTTCGAACGATCGAGCAGCCTGGGCTATTTTTATGGCCTGCTATTTCTTTTTATGACCAGCATGCTGGGGTTGGTGTGGGCCGATAACCTGCTGGCCCTGTTCGTCTTCTGGGAAGGCACCAGCATCACCAGCTATCTGCTGATCTCATTTAAGCTGACCGATTCAAACGCGCTGGAAGGTGCACGCCGCGCTCTGGTGGTGACTGGCCTGGGCGCGTTGGCCATGCTGGGCGGCTTCGTGCTGCTGGGCCAGATGGCCGGCACCTACTCCATCAGCAGGCTGTTGGCGCTGCCGGCTGGCACCCTAACCCAGCACGCGCTGTTCGTGCCGATGCTGACGCTGGTGCTGCTGGGCGCGTTCACCAAGTCAGCCCAGTTCCCGTTCCACTTCTGGCTGCCGGGCGCCATGGCGGCGCCCACGCCGGCCAGCGCATATTTGCACTCGGCCACGATGGTGAAGGCCGGTTTGTACCTGCTGGCCCGCCTGCACCCCGCCCTGGCCGAAAGCCCAGTGTGGTTCTGGGCGCTGTTCGTGGTGGGTGGCATCACCATGCTGACCGGGGCGCTGATCGCGCTGCGCCAGCATGACCTCAAGGCGATCCTGGCGTATGCCACGGTGAGCCAATTGGGCGTGCTGGTCATGCTGCTGGCTTTTGAAATCAAGCTGGCGGCGGTGGCCGCCGTGGTGGGCATTCTGGCGCACGCGCTGTACAAGGGGCCACTGTTCATGGTGGCCGGTATCGTGGACCACGCCACGGGCACGCGTGACATTCGCAAGCTGGCCGGGCTGGCCCGCCGCCTGCCACTGCTGGGCGCGGCGGCCACGCTGGCGGCCATCTCGATGGCCGGCATCATCCCCACCTTTGGTTTCCTGGCCAAAGAGCTGCTGCTGGAAAATTTCTTTGCGCTCATCGAAGCCGGCCAGAGCCAGATCGGCTGGTTGGGCCTGGCTGCAACCGTCATCGCGGGCGCGTTGTTCGTGGCGTACAGCCTGGTCATCCTGTGGGAAGCGTTCTTCCGCCGCAAGCCGGAGCTCAAGCCAGCCAAGATCGAGCACGCGCCTTCGCCCCTGTTCGTGCTGCCGGTGCTGGCGCTTACGCTGGTAGGCGCGGCGATCCCGTTCTTCCTGACCGCCATCGAGAACACGCTGTTCGCGGCGCCGGTGGCGGCCATCACGGCCGCCCCGGCCGAGCTGCACCTGGCGCTGTGGCACGGCTGGACGCCGATCTTCCTGACCAGCCTGCTGGCGATTGCGCTGGGCGGGGCGATCTTCGCACTGCGCGGGCCGGTGCGCAAGCTGTTCGCAAGCGGTATTCAACTCAGCGGCACGCGCATCTTTGACGGCGTGGTGGATGGCTTGTATGCGCTGGCGGGCTGGAGCACGCGCACCCTGCAAGGCTCATCCTTCCCGACCCAGATCAGCATCCCGTTGCTGGCCGCGGCCGGCGTTGTACTCTACGCCTTCAGTATGAACCTGGTGGCTGACTTGCGGGTGGACTGGAACGCCCTGCCAACCTTCTACGAGGTCGTGTTGCCCTTGATGGCCGTCGTAGCCACGCTGGTGATCGCCCGGGCGCAAAGCCGCCTGAGCGCCATCATCAGCCTCGGCCTGGTGGGCGTGGTGGTGCTGCTGATCTATGTGTTCTTCTCAGCGCCCGACCTGGCGCTGACGCAGTTCCTGGTGGAAGTGCTGACCTTGGTGCTGCTGGTGCTGGTGTTTTACCGTATACCCAATCACGCCTATCCCAAGCAACCCAAACACCGCTCGATGAAGTACCTGTTGATCAGCGCGGCGGTGGCCGTGTGGGGCTTCGGCATGGCGTTGGTGGCAGCGGGCGAACCGCTATTCCCGCTGATCAGCGACTTCTTTTTGCTGAATTCGGTGGGCGCGGCCCACGGCGGCAACATTGTCAATGTGATCCTGGTGGATTTCCGCGGCTTCGATACGCTGGGCGAGATCAGCGTGATGGTGGTGGCGGCCCTGGGCGGCTATGCCCTGCTGCGAGCCTCACGTATGCGCCCGATCGAACCCGAAGAGGATTTTGAGGAGCCTTACGATGCCTGAGATCTATCTCTCGCTGCTTGACCGTATTCTCACCCCTGTGCTGCTGATGCTGGCTGTCATATTTTTGCTGGCCGGTCACAACGCGCCGGGTGGTGGTTTCATTGCCGGGCTGGTAGTGGCCACTGCGTTCCTGATGCAAATTCTGGCACGGGGTGACCAGTTTGTACGCCGGCTGATCGGCACCTACCTGCAGCCTGCCATGGGCGTGGGCCTGCTGATCGCCTTGTTCTCTGCCCTGACTGGCATTGGCAACTACGGCGTCTTCTTCCAAGGGATCTGGTGGAAGATCAGCCTGGGTGACTTTGTGCTTGAGTTTGGCTCGCCGACCACCTTTGATATCGGCGTGTTCCTGGTGGTCAGCGCGTTCGTCACTTCCTACTTGTTGGAGCTCAGCCGCCCAGCAGAAAGAGCGGCCAAATGATCGCGCTGGTCTTCGCCGTGCTGGTGGCGGTGCTGATGGGCAGCGCCACCTATTTGCTGCTGCAGCGCAACCCCGTGCGCATGGTGATCGGCCTGGGGCTGTTCACCCATGCGGTCAACCTGCTGGTGTTCAGCACCAGTGTGAGCCACCGCGGCCAGCCGCCGATCGTGGTCGACAAAGCGGCTTTCAACGGAGACATTAGCCAATTTGTGGATCCGCTGCCACAAGCGCTGATCCTGACCGCCATCGTGATCAGTTTCGGCATCGTGGCCTTTCTGATTGCGCTCCTGCACCGCCGCAACTCGCTTGAGGCTGTGGAAAGCTGCACAGACCGTGTGGATGACCCGTTTGCGATGGAGAGCACTACTGCGCTGGAAGCGGTGGAAGAGGATTATGAATGGCTGGAGGATGTGGTGCTGAAGCGTGAGCTACGCAAACCGAAAGGGAAACGCAAATGAGCATTAATGCCAACTGGCTGGCGGCCCCGGTCATCATTCCCTTGTTGTTCGCGGCCAGCTCGCTGCTGGTGGCCACGCGGGTGAACCTGCGCCAGATGCGTGTTCAACGCAACCTGGCGCTGATCGCCAGCGTGTTGAACCTTGGCGTGGCCCTGCTGCTGCTGCACAGCACCGTGATACAGGATCAGCGCATGGTGCTGCATGCCGGCCTGTGGCAGGCGCCGTTCGGCATCACCCTGGTGGCGGATGCGCTGAGCGCGATAATGTTGACGCTGACCGCGGTGCTGATGGTGACGATCGTGCTGTACGCTATCGGCACGCTGGACCAGCGCGAAGGGCTCAACTTTCACCCGCTGCTATTGTTCTTGCTGATGGGTGTGAACGGCGCCTTCCTGGCGGGCGATCTCTTCAATCTTTATGTCTTCTTTGAAGTCCTGCTGATGGCCAGCTTTGTCTTGCTGAGCCTGGGCGGCCGCCCAGCGCAGGTCAACGGCGGCATGCGCTATGTAGTGTTGAACTTGCTGGCTTCGACCGTGTTCCTGACCACCGCTGGCGTGGTGTATGGCACGCTGGGCACGCTGAACCTGGCGCACCTGGCCGTGCGCATGGAGGTGGCCCCGCTGACGCTGCGCATCATCGTGGCGGGTATGCTGCTAATCGCGTATGGCAGCAAGGCGGGTTTGTTCCCGCTGTTTTTCTGGCTGCCGGCCAGCTATCACACGCCCCACCCGGCTGTCACGGCCATCTTTGGCGGCTTGCTGACCAAGGTGGGCATCTATGCCTTGTTCCGCATATTCACGCTGCTGTTCCCTGACCTGCTGCTGGAGTGGCAGCCGCTGCTGCTTGGGATCGCGGCACTGACCATGCTGGCCGGGGTGTTTGGGGCGATGGCGGTCAACACCATCCGGCGCGTGCTGAGCTTCCATATCATCAGCCAGGTGGGCTACATGGTGATGGGTCTGGGCCTGGCCAGCACCGGCAACGAGCTGGCGATCGGCTTCGGCCTGGCGGCGGGCATCTTCTACATCATGCACCACATGATCGTGAAGACCGCCCTGCTGATGGCCGGCGGCGCAGCCGAGCTGACCATGGGTACCGGTCAGCTCAAAGAAGGATACCTGGGCGGGCTGGTGAAACGCTTCCCACTACTGGCAGCGATCTTCTTCCTGGCGGCGTTCTCGCTGGCGGGCCTCCCGCCCTCCAGCGGCTTTGTAAGCAAGCTGGGCTTGCTGCAAGCCGCGCTTGATTCGCAGCAGTGGATGATCGCGGCAGTCAGCCTGCTGGTGAGTGCATTGACACTGATGAGCATGGTGCGCCTGTGGCAGAAGGGTTTCGCCGGCAAGCAGCACAAGGCGGCGCTGCCTACGCCGCGCCGCCCGATCTATGGCTTCACTATCGCCCCGATTATGATCCTGGTGGTGATCAGCCTGGGGATGGGCATTTTCAGCGATACGTTCATCCAGTGGTCACAGGTGGCCGCCGGCCAGCTGATCGACCGGGCTGGCTATATCCAGGCGGTGGCGCCGACGGACCTGATCGCGCCTGTAGGCATGGAGCACTAGCAGGAGAACAGATGCCGAAGAAACATGAAAATCAAGAGATCATCGGTCTGCTTTTAGTGAATGTAAGCTTGGCTGTATTTTGGTACATCTTTATCCCCACCTATGGGGGCGCAGAAGACCTATTCATCGGTTTCGGGCTGGGGATGGTGGCGCTTTCAATTTACTATCGCAGTTACCGGCAACGCATTTGGTGGCTGCTTTCCTATCTTGTTTTTGTAGGGTGGGAGATCGTACTCAGCAATGCCAAGCTGACTTGGTGGATCCTGCACCCCAAGCTTGAGTTCAAGCCCGGCATCGTGGCCGTGCCGCTGACGCTGGATTCGGATTTTGAGATCACGGTGCTGGTGACCATGATCACCCTGACCCCAGGCACTGTAAGCATTGATCTGAGGCCGGATAAGAGCGGCCGCAACGTGGTCTATATTCACAGTTTTTTTGTGGAAGATGCAGACGCATTTCGGCATGAGATCAAAGAAACGTTTGAGCGGCGTCTTTCGCTTGTGACGCGTGGAGGTTGGCAAAGTGAATTGGTTTAATGCTGGCTTGGAAGTACTGCTGGTGGCGCTGACGGTTTCCTTTGTGCTAGGCTCCGTGCGATTGATCATTGGCCCGGATGTACCCAACCGGGCCCTGGCCTTTGATCTGTTGGCCCTACACGCCGTGGGCATGGTGGCGCTGCTGGCCATTCGCCACGCATCGCCGATGCTGCTGGACATCGCCATGGTGGCGGCGGTGCTGGGTTTCCTGGGAACTGTGCTGCTGGCGCGCTACCTTGAGCATGCGCGGGACGGCGAATAGGATAGGACGATGGAACTTCGCGAGATCATTACACTCATCAGCGCCGGCATCGGCGTGCTGATCATGCTAGTTAGTAGCTTTGGCGTGCTGAAACTTTCTGATGTTTTTGTGCGAATGCACAGCTTTGGCAAAGCCAGCACGCTGGGCATCAGCGGGTTGATCCTGGCCGCTGGGATCTATTATCCGGATTATCTGACGCGCATGTTCATACTGGTGGTGCTCTTCTTTATCACGGGGCCGATCGCCACCACGGCACTTACCCGGGCTGCCTATAAGGTGGCTTCACCCAGTGCCAAGCATGGATTGAGATTCAACGAGATGGAAAGCGGGCCACGCCGGGCGCGCAAAGCCCGAAAGACAGCCAAAAAGAAAAAGAGCCGCTAGCGGCTCTTTTTTATTGGCTGGCCTGGGTGGCGTGCAGCGTGTTTTGCAGCAGCATGGCGATGGTCAGCGGCCCCACCCCGCCGGGCACCGGCGTGATGGCGCCAGCGCGCTCGGCGACTTCGGCGTAGGCTAGATCGCCGACGAGGCGGCTGCCGCTTTTGGCCGCCGGGTCGGCAATGCGGTTGATGCCCACGTCGATCACGGTGGAGCCGGGCTTGACCCAGTCGGCCCGCACCAGTTCGGGCACGCCCACCGCAGCCACGAGCACATCCGCCGTGCGGCACAGGGCCGGCAGGTCACGCGTGCGCGAATGGGCGATGGTGACGGTGGCATCAGCGCTGACCAGCAGCAGCGAGAGCGGCATACCGACGATATTGGAGCGCCCGAGCACCACCGCGTTGGCACCGGCCAGAGCAGTGTTGGACACCTGCAAAATATGCATCACTCCCGCAGGGGTGCAGGGCAGAAAGCGCGGCTGGCGGCCCTTCTGGGCCAGCAGGCCGACATTCTCAGGGTGCAGACAATCTACATCTTTAGTCACCGCAATGGCAGCGATGATGCTGGGCGCGTCAATGTGGGCCGGCAGCGGCAGCTGCACCAGGATGCCGTGCACATCGGCACGCGTGTTGAGCTCGGCCACAAGGGCCAGCAGCTCCGCCTGGCTGGCGCTGGCGGGCAGCTTGATATCCACCGAGTGCATGCCGGCTTCGGCGCAGGCTTTGTGCTTATTGCGCACATACACGGCCGAGGCCGGGTCATCGCCCACCAGCACGGTGGCGAGACCGGGCTGCGGGCCGCCAGCGGCCCGCAGGGTGGAGACCTCAGCGCCGATCTCGGCGCGCAGGCGGGCGGCAATGGCTTTGCCGTCAAGGATGGTAGCGGTCATGCCGTGATTATACGAGCCAGGCGCATTGTGTCGCTTATGTCAGTTGTGTCACCTATGTCGCAGTTGTCGGTGTTGTCGCTGTTGTAGGTGTTGTAGGTCTTGTCATTTTCGTCCTTTCACCTGGCCCAGCAGGTGTGCATGAAGATGCCACAGTTTGATTTCGATGCCGGGTTTTGGCGGGCTGTGTCAAGCGGCTGGACAAAAAAGCGCCGCAGATGCGGCGCTTTTTGCTAGCTGGTCTTGGTACTCAGTGACCACATGTTGCCATACGGGTCAGTGAAGGTGCCGCGGCGGTCAGACTCGCCGGGCTGCTGCTGCGGCGGGTGGAACTCGGTTCCACCTGCCTCAAGGCAGCGTTTGAAAGCCGCATCCACATCAGGCAAATACAGGTGCAGCACGCTCTTGACCGCCGGGAACTGCTCGTTGGCGCCAGACAGCATGACGATCGAGTCGCCCAGCTGTACTTCGGCGTGCACCACGCGGCCCTCGTGCTCAAAGACCTGCTTGGTCGTGCCGCCCAAGGCGGTCTCGAGGAAGCTGATCAACCCCTTGGGGTCATCCACGATCAGATATGGCGAAAGATCGGTGTAGTTCTCAGGTTTGTAGCTCATGGCAGTCTCCTTTAGAAGTGAACGAACCCGGCGTTGCGTTGCCAGGCAAAGCCTGGCAGCAACGCCATTGCCTGGGCGCAGCCCAGGCTACACGTCCAGGTTTTGCACTTCTTTGGCGTGGGTCTGGATGAAGCGCTTGCGCGGGGCGACTTCATCGCCCATCAGCATGGAGAAGACCCGGTCGGCTTCCTTGGCATCCTCAACGCGCACGCGTAACAGGCTGCGGTTCTCAGGGTCCATGGTGGTGGACCACAGCTGATCAGGGTTCATTTCACCCAGACCCTTATAGCGCTGCACGCCGGCCCTCTCGGCCTTGGCGCCCAGTTCTTTCAGGATGGCGTTGCGCTCGCGGTCAGAGAAGGCCCACTGGACATCCTTGCCGCTGGTGACGGAGTACAGCGGCGGCTGGGCGATGTAGAGATAGCCTTCAGTGATCAGCGGCTGCATATAGCGGAAGAAGAAGGTCAGCAGCAGGGTGCGGATGTGGCTGCCGTCCACGTCGGCGTCGGTCATGATGATGACGCGGTGGTAGCGCAGCCCTTCGAGGCTGAAGTTCTCGCCGATGCCGGTGCCCAGAGCGGAGATGAGCGCCTTGACCTCGTTGTTGCCGAGGATCTTGTCGAGGCGGGCGCGCTCGGTGTTGAGGATCTTGCCGCGCAGCGGCAAGATGGCCTGGAAGTGGCGGTCTCGGCCTTGCTTGGCCGAGCCGCCGGCCGAGTCACCCTCTACGATGTAGAGCTCGCTCTTTTCCGGATCGCGCTCGGAACAGTCGGCCAGCTTGCCCGGCAGGGTCAGGCTCTCGAGCGCTGACTTGCGGATGACGAGGTCACGCGCTTTGCGAGCCGCGTCACGGGCGCGGGCCGAGGTGAGGCACTTGGCCACGATGGCGCGGGCGCCGGAGGGATTTTGCTCCAGGAACTCGGCGAAGTGCTCGTTGACCACCTGGGCCACGTAGGTCTGCACTTCGGGGTTCATCAGCTTGACCTTGGTCTGGCTCTCGAACTGCGGGTCGGGCACTTTCACGCTGACAATGCCGGTCAAGCCCTCGCGCGTATCGTCGCCGCTGAAGTTGGGGTCACTGTCCTTCAGCAAGGCGTTCTTGCGGGCATAGTCGTTGATGGTGCGGGTGATGGCCGAGCGCAGGCCGGTCATGTGCGTGCCGCCGTCGATCGTGTTGATCGTATTGGCGAACGCCAGCACAGACTCCGTGAATGCATCGGTATATTGGACGGCCACATCCACGATCACGCCGTCGACTTCCTGCTCGCGGTGGAACACGGGGTGCAGGGCCTCGCGCTCACGGTTGAGGTAGCGCACGAAAGAAGTGACGCCGCCCTCGAAGTAGAAGGTCATCTCGCGCTTGTCGCGCTCGTCTTCCAGCTTGATGGTGATGCCTTTGGTGACAAAGGCCATCTCGCGGAAGCGCTGCATCAGGGTTTCGAAGCGATAGTCCAGATCACCCTTGAACAGGATCGGGTCAAATTTGAAGGTGATGCGGGTGCCGGTGCCCTCGCCGGGCTTCATCTTGCGCAGCACTTTGACGGGGCCGGTGGGCACGCCGCGCTCGTAGCGCTGCTTGTGCACCGCCCCGTCACGGCTGACCTCGGCCTCACACCACTCGGAGACGGCGTTGACCGCCGAGACGCCCACGCCGTGCAGACCGCCGGAGACCTTATAGGCCCCGCCGCCGAACTTGCCGCCGGCGTGCAGCATGGTCATGACCACTTCCAGGGCCGACTTTTTGGCGGTCTTGTGCTGGTCTACTGGGATGCCGCGCCCGTTGTCAGCCACGGTGACGCTGCGGTCCTTATGGATGGTGACCTCGATCCGGTCACACACGCCCGCCATGGCTTCATCTATAGAGTTGTCCACCACCTCGTAGACGATGTGGTGCAGCGCTTTAATGTCCGTGCCGCCGATATACATACCGGGGCGACGGCGAACAGCCTCCAGGCCCTCTAAGACCTGGATATTCTCAGCTTGATAGGATTTGGCCTGCTGTGCCACGAAGTACCTCCAACAATGAAAACAGGTCCTTAGATTAAAAAGGCCTTGCCGGTTCTACGCTATTTGATTCTTCCCCCAGTTGGCAAGGTAATGAATGTATCTATTGGACTCTATGTTCTATTTTACCACGCGCGTCTATATGAGCGGCCTCAGAAAGCGCCTGGAGCGCTTGTGGAGCGGTTAGTTTTCTATTTCTATGCAAAGTATTGCAGCTTGACCCACTTCTGAGGGATATGTACAATGAATGCTCACAATCAGGTTGATTGTGACCCAAACCAGCTATGAACATAGAGGTGCGCGATGGATATATCTATGTGCGCACCTCTATCCATAGAAAAAGGAAAAACGGAGGTGCCATCGATAACCGCAATATGAAAACCACACTGTTTTGCTTTCCTAGGAAAACAAAAGATCTTTCGAATCACTCTATTGGAGGAGTAAGAATGTCGAAGCGTTTCTTGGCTTTGATCGCCGTTCTGGTTGCCGGCTTGGTGCTGGCTGCTTGTGGCGGCGGCGGAGCTTCCGCTGCTTTTGAATGTACTGACGAGATTGGTTGTGTGGAAGTCGCCGCGGGTGCCCCCATCCGCATTGCTTCCGCGCTCGTGATCTCCGGCCCCAACGCTGACCTGGGTCTGGACTCCCAGCACGGTGTTGAAATCGCCATTGAGTTCAAGGGCGATGTGCTCGGCCACCCGGTTGAGCTGCAGGCTGAAGATGACGGCTGCTCCGCTGAAGGCGGCCAGACCGCTGGTCAGAAGATCGTGTCTGACCCCAGCATCGTCGCCATCATCGGTACCAGCTGCTCCGGCGCTGGTGTACCCCTGGCTCAGATCGCCTCTGACGCTGGCTACGCTGTGGTTTCCCCGTCCAACACCGCTCCGTCCCTGACGGACCCGGCTCAGGCCTGGAAGCCCGGTTACCTGCGCACCGCCCACAACGACAAGGTTCAGGGCGCTGCCATGGCTGACTACGCCTACAACACCCTGGGTCTGACCACGGCCGCCGCCATTCACGACGGTGACCCGTACACCGAGGGCCTGGCCAACGCGTTCCGCGAGGCCTTTGAGGCTGAGGGCGGCACGATTGTCGCTTTCACCGCTGTGAACGTGGGTGACACGGACATGCGCCCGGTGCTGACCTCCATCGCTGCTAGCGCTGGTGGTGCTCCTGGCTTCCTGTTCTTCCCCGTCTTCACCGCTGAGTGTGCCCACCTGGCCACCCAGGCTCTGGAAGTTGCCGGCCTCGAGAACACCGTCCGCGGTGCCGCTGACGGCTGCTTCTCGGCCGCCGCTGCCGAGGCCATTGGTTCCGCCGCCGCGGGTATGTACTTCTCCGGCCCGGATCTGGCTTTCGCTGGTGACACCTACGCTGACTTCACGGCCGCTTACCAGGCTAACTTTGGTAGCGCCCCCCTGTCGGTCTTCCACGCCCATGCCTTCGACGCCACCAACATGGTGTTCGCCTGCATCGAGGAAGTTGCCAAGCAGGGTGACGGTGGTGCGCTGTTGATCGGCCGCCAGGACCTGCGCGACTGTCTGTATGCCACCAGCGGTTTTGCTGGCATCACCGGCAGCCTCACCTGCAATGAGTACGGTGACTGCGCTGATCCCAAGATCGCTGTGTACGAGATCCAGAACGGCGACTACGTCGCCATCTGGCCGTAAGTCTCGCACGGCTTTCGAGCGACAAAGCTTTTCGTTGTAACAAAAGGCCCAGGGCGCAAGCCCTGGGCCTCTAGTACCTACGCCGGAGCAAGACGCATGAGAGACCGCCTTCGTAATCTAGATTGGATTGATCTGTTTCTTTGGATCGTGCGCGCCGCCATTGTGGCGGTGATCTTAGTTGGCACGGTCAAAACCATTTTGAACAACCCGTACACGTTGCGCAATTGGGAAGACTTCATTATTTTTGGCATTGCGCAGGGCAGCATGTACGCCCTGATCGCCATTGGCTACACCCTGGTGTACGGCGTGCTGCAAATGATCAACTTTGCGCACGGCGAATTTTTTATGTCGGGCATTTTTGCGTCAACGTCGGCGGTAGCCATTCCGCTGGCGCGGGCGGGCTATCTGGCGTCCCATCCGATCCCAAGCCTGCTGCTGATCGCGCTGTGCTCGATCCTGATCTCGATCTCCATTTCATTGCTGACCGAGCGCATCGCCTACCGGCCGCTGCGCCACGCGCCGCGCCTGATGCCGCTGATCACGGCCATCGGCGCCTCGTTCTTCTGGCAGTATTACTTCCGCGGCCTGTTCGGCTCGCAAGTGATCCCCTTCCCTGACATCCCGCAGCTGGAGGGCACCGTGCCCTTCCTGCATACTCAAGTGCTGAAGTCACACGTGCTGGTCATCTTCGTGACCCTGGTGGTGCTGGTGGGCTTGAACTTCTTCATCACCAGCACCCGCCCCGGCAAGGCGATCCGCGCCGTGGCCGAGAACAAGGACGTGGCGGCCCTGATGGGCATCAACGTCAACCGCACGATCAGCCTGACCTTCGCCACCGGCGCGGCCATGGCGGGTGTAGCCGGCATGCTGTATGCGCTGGTGTTCCACCAGGTGCACTTCTTCATGGGCTTCATCCCCGGCATCAAAGCCTTCACGGCGGCGGTGCTGGGCGGCATCGGCAGCATTCCGGGCGCCGCGGTGGGCGGCCTGTTCCTCGGCCTGTTCGAATCCCTCGGCCCCAGCCTGTTCCTGCAGAGCCTGGGCATCCCAGCCTTCAACCAGCTCAAGGATGTGATCGCCTTCACCATGCTGGTGTTGGTGCTCATCTTCCGCCCACAAGGCATCGTGGGCGAGCGCCTCAAAGAAAAGAAAGCGTAGAGGTTGGACATGAGCTTCTTCAAAGACCTCGACCTGCGTAAACTTGGAATGCAACTGCTGGTTGCCAGCATCATCACGCTTAGCGTGAGCGCGATCGGCATGGTGGAGCTGTTCGGCGGCCGCTTTGTGATCACCGGCCTGTTCACCATGGCCCAGATCCTGTTCCTCGGCCCCACGGCCTTCTTCGCCTACCGGGCGGCGCAAGAGGCGCCGGCCGGCAAGAAGTGGCTGGGCTTGCTAAAAGCCCTGCTGCTCGGCGTGGGCGTGGGCATCGTGATGTTCACTTTTGTCTGGCTGGCACAGAACTTTGACGTGCGCAGCGTATTTATCAACATCTCCCCGCGCCTGATCAACATCCTCTCCTTTGAGCATGCGGGCGGCGCGACCACGCTGTTCCTGGCCCTGGTGGGCTCGGCCCTGGCCGGCGGCGCACTGGCGTTGGTGCCCGACAAGCTGCGCAAGGCGCTGCTGCTGGGCGCCTCGATCACCCTGCTGGTGGGCCTGCTGTCTGAGATCCTTGCGGAGCGCCTGCGCAGCCTGTTCAGCAGCCAGTTGAGCAGCGCCATCATTGCCTCCAAGGCGCTGCAAGTGATACCGGCCACCGTGCTGTTCGTGCTGGTGAGCGCGATCAGCTACCTGCGCCAGAGCGGCCGCATCGGCACTGGCAAGATCGGCCCTGACCTGAAGCCGAGCCAGGCCAAGATCGTGCGCACCGCGCTGATCAGCCTGCTGCTGCTGGTGCTGCCCATGCTGTTGGGCAGCTACCTGACCGAAGTAACCAACAACATCGGCCTGTTCTTCCTGATGGGCCTGGGCCTCAACATTGTGGTGGGCCTGGCCGGCCTGCTGGACCTGGGCTACGTGGCCTTCTTCGCCATCGGCGCCTACACCATGGCGGCCCTAACCTCCACCGGACATCTGGGCGTGGCAGGCATTTCCTTCTGGGTGGCGCTGCCCATCTGTGTGGCAGTAGCGGCTCTTGCCGGTTTCATCCTGGGTATGCCGGTGCTGCGCATGCGCGGCGACTACCTGGCCATCGTGACCCTGGGCTTTGGCGAGATCATCCGCATCCTGGCCCTGTCTGACCTGATGAAGCCGTACATCGGCGGAGCCCAGGGCATCCTCAACATCCCCAAGCCCACAGTGGGCGACCTGGCGCTGATCCGGCCTGAGCAGATGTACTACGTGATCCTGATCGGCGTGGCGATCGCCATGTTCATGTCCACCCGTGTGCGTGACTCGCAGATCGGCCGCCGCTGGATGGCCATGCGCGAAGACGAAGACGTAGCCGAGGCGATGGGCATCAACCTGGTCAACACCAAGCTGCTGGCCTTCACCATCGGCGCGGGCTTTTCCGGCCTGGCAGGCGCCATCTTCGCCTCCAAGCTGGGCTCCATCTTCCCGCACAGTTTCAACCTGCTCATCTCGATCAACGTGCTCAGCCTCATCATCGTGGGCGGCCTGGGCAGCATCCCGGGCACGCTGGTGGGCGCCATCATTCTGGTGGGCTTGCCGGAGCTGCTGCGTGAATTCGCCGAGTTCCGCTGGCTGGCCTACGGTGTGCTGCTGGTGACCATGATGCTCAGCCGGCCCGAAGGTTTCATCCCCTCGGAAACCATCAAACGTGAGCTTCACGCCGGCGATGAAGCAGCAGAGCAGGCTGGCTAAGGAAGACGACCATGACAAACATCCTGTCTGCAAAGAACGTATCCAAGATCTTCGGCGGCCTGGTGGCTGTGAACGACCTGAGCCTGGACATCAAGGAGCAGAGCATCAGCTCCGTGATCGGCCCCAACGGCGCGGGCAAGACCACCTTCTTCAACTGCGTCACCGGCTTTTACAAGATCGACAAGGGCGAGATCCTGTTCGAGGGCAAGCCCACCCACAACCTACGCCCCGACCAGATCACGCGGGCCGGCATGGCGCGCACCTACCAGAACATCCGCCTGTTCTCGAACATGACCTCGATCGAGAACATTCTGGTGGGTGAGCATGTCCACCTGCACACGAACCTGGTGGACGCGGTGGTGCGCACCAAGCGCTTCAAGGAAGAGGAAGCCGCGGCCGAAGAAGAGGCCAAGCGCCTGCTCAACTTTGTGGGCCTGCGCGGCCTGGGCGACTCGCTGGCGCGCAACCTGCCTTACGGCGCCCAGCGCCGCCTGGAGATCGCCCGCGCCCTGGCCACCAAGCCCAAGATGCTGCTGCTGGACGAGCCGACCGCGGGCATGAACCCCAACGAAACCGCCGACCTGACCAAGTTCATCCGTGACCTGCGTGACACGCTGGGCATCACGATCATGCTGATCGAGCACGACATGCGCGTGGTGATGGGCATCAGCGAGCAGATCACGGTGCTGGACTACGGCGCCAAGATCGCTGAAGGCTTGCCGAAGGACATCCAAAGCAACCCGCAGGTGATCGAGGCCTACCTGGGCAGCGGCGCCGCATCTGGCCTTAAGACGGCCAAGGCAAAGTAAGGAGCAGCCCCCATGGCCATGCTTGAAGTCAACAACATTCACACCTACTACGACAAAATTCACGCCCTCAAAGGCGTTTCCCTGCACGTAGACCAGGGCGAGATCGTGACCCTGATCGGCGGCAACGGCGCGGGCAAGACCACGACTCTGCGCACGATCAGCGGCCTGCTGAAGCCGCGTGAGGGCTCGGTCAAGCTGAACGGCGAGGACCTCTCGAAGTACCCCGCCCACGAGCTGGTGTACAAGGGCGTCTCGATGGTGCCCGAAGGCCGCGGCGTGTTCGCCAAGCTGACAGTGGAAGAGAACATCGAGATGGGCGCCTACATCGATAACGATAAGGCCCGCATCGAGCACAACAAGGAAGGCGCCTTTACGCGCTTCCCGCGCTTGAAGGAGCGCCGCAAGCAGGTCGCCGGCACCCTTTCGGGCGGCGAGCAGCAGATGCTGGCGATCGCCCGGGCGCTGATGGCGCAGCCCAAGCTGCTGCTGCTGGACGAGCCTTCGATGGGTCTGGCGCCGATCCTGGTGGACGGCATCTTCGACACCATCAAGGAGATCAACAAGGAAGGCACCACCGTGCTGCTGGTGGAGCAGAACGCCAGCATGGCGCTGGCGATCGCCCACCGCGGCTACGTGTTGCAGACCGGCGAAATTGTGCTGAGCGACAAGGCCGACAAGCTGGCCAAGAACGAGACAGTGCAAAAAGCCTACCTGGGTATTGACTAGATACGCAGCTTTGTTGTCATTCCGAGAAGCGGCGTAGCCGCGACGAGGAATCCTTTAGGTCAATATCATCCAAGTCAGTCTTTTTTGACCTAAAGGATTCCTCACCCTCGCTTTGCTCGGGTTCGGAATGACGATGCAAACAACAAAAAGCGCAGCCGAATGGCTGCGCTTTTTTGTTTGCGTTGCAGGCTAGGCGGCGATCTTGACGTATTCGCGCGGCTCGGCGCCTTCAGTTGACACGCCCAGCAGCTTGGCCAGCTCCAGTATCAGCTTGGCCTTGGTCTCAGCGTCGCGCTGGCTCCAGGTGCGGCTCTTGATCTCAACAAAGCTGCCCAGATCCGGCTTATCGACCCGGTCTACGTTGACGTAAAAATCTTCGCCGCGGAAATGCACCAGCCAGCGGCGGCGGTTCTTCTCGACTTCGACCTCACGCGGGGGCTGGAAGTATTCGCGGTAGAAGCGCAGGCTTTGGTCGGCCGGCGCCAGGTAGCGGCTGCGCGAAAGCACCACCTCGCTGGGGAACTCACGCTCATGGCTATCGCCCATCAAGGTCAGGCGGTAGCGCGAATGGTCAGGCGCGCCGCTCTCCTTCAGGAACACATCTTCACGGTAGCGCAGGGTGTAGTTCTCCTCCGGGAAAATGAAGTAGGTGTCGTACTCGTGATAGTGACGCTTGTAGACGATCTTGATCTCGGGATGCTCAAGGGCGGCGATGACGGTATCGGCATTCTCAACCGGCACCTTGAGTTGGGCCTCGAAACTCTCTTCCTGCGTAGCGCCGCCAATGGCGATCAGCTTGGTCAGGACGGACTTCTCACGGGCGATCAGGAACTTATCGATCTTCTTGGCCAGTTCATTGGCCTGGGCCAGCAGGCTGGTCTCATCCAGCGTGGTGAGCTGTCTGGCGCGCATCAGCCACTTGCCATTCACCATCACATCAGTCACATCAGTGGACTTGCCCGCATACACGATCTGGGCATAGGTGCTGTTGGGGTCACGGCTGAAGTGCGGCGAGGCATGCAAGGTGTCGATATCCACCAGGATCAGGTCAGCGCGCTTGCCGGGCTCGAGCGAACCGGTGATGTCGCCGATGTGCATGGCCTGGGCGCCGAGGCGGGTGGCCATGAGCAAAGCGGTCTGGGCCGGCAGCGTGGTGGGGTCATTCTCACGCAGCTTGGCCAGGAAAGCGGCCAGGCGCACTTCCTCGAACATGTCGAGGTCGTTGTTGGAGGCCGGGCCGTCGGTGCCGATGCCGACGTTGAGGCCGGCCGCAAGCATCTGGCTGACCGGGGCGGCGCCGGAGGCCAGCTTCATGTTGGAGGATGGGTTGTGGGAGACGCCCACATGGTGGTGCACGAGGGTGTTGATCTCGCCTTTGTCCAGGTGGACGCAGTGAGCAGCCAGCACCTTGGCATCGAAGAGGTTTTGCTTCTTGACGTAGGGCACCACCGGCATGCCCCAATCCTTGCGGGCATTTTCGACTTCGAATGAGCTTTCTGCGATGTGGGTGTGCAGGGGAACATCGAACTCCACCGCCAGGGCGGCGGTGGCGCGCAGGATCTCCTCGGTGCAGCTGTAGGGCGCATGCGGGGAAACGGCGGGCACGATGAGCGGATGGCCTTTCCACTTTTGGATGAACTCGCGCGTGTAGGCCATCGACTCTTCATAGAACTTGGCGTCTGGCGTGGGGAACTTCATCACGGTTTGCCCGCACACGGCGCGCATTCCGGCCGCGGCGGTTGCTTCGGCCACCGTGGACTCGTAATAGTACATATCCGCAAAGCTGGTGATGCCGGAGCGGATGTATTCGGCGCAGCCGATCGAGGTGCCGAGGTGCACGAAATCAGGCGTGACGAACTCGCGCTCGACCGGGATCATGTAGCCCATCAGCCACACATCCAGGCGCAGGTCGTCAGCCAGGCCGCGCAGCAGGGTCATGGGCACATGGGTATGGGCGTTGACCAGGCCGGGCATCAGCACTTTACCGCGGCAATCGAGTTTCTCAGTGGCTTCGTATTGTTTGAGGATCTCGTCTTCCGGCCCGGCGGCCAGAATGCTGTCGCCGAGGATGGCGACGGCGCCCTTGGGGAATTGGTGCATGCCCTCATTCATGGTGAGGACGTGGGCGTTGGTAAGGATAAGGTCTGCTTTAGTAGCCAATCATTTCCCTTTCTGTATATTCTTGCAGCGCAAGTTAATGAGTGCTTGAAATTAAATTGGCCTAGTTTACCTCATCCAGCAGTTTGCGCCGCAGGAAAGACAGCGCCAGGCTGGTGGCCCAGCCCGCCGCCTGGGCAGTATGCCCGCCGTACGGCAGGGCAATGTGATGCGGCGCCTTGAGGCCGCTGATGAATATTTCCAACTCGTGGGCGTGCAGACCCTCGCCCTTGGTGCGCAGCTCCACCGCCAGCACAATGTCGGCGCGCACCTTGCCGGCGTATTCGCTGGCGGCTACCTTGAGCGGCTCGGTGCGCAGGCTGGCGTGCAGCACCTCGCCGCCGACAAAGGCGTTGCCCTCGCCAGTGAAGGCTTTGACGATGGCGCCGTTGAGGCCCTTTTCGAGCACGGCCAGGGTTTGTTTGCGCTGGGCCAGCTCGCGCAGCACGGCGCGGGCCAGGGTTTCTTCATCCACGCCGTGCACCCAGTCACCCAGGCGCTGGCGCACTTCGGTTTCCAGCGTGTCAAGCATCTGGTTAGCCTGCTCGACGCTGTCAGCTTTGGCGGTCAAGCGCACGTCCACGCTGCCGGCATGGGCCGCCAGCCCAACCGTGGGGTTGGTCTGGCGTTCGAGGTCAGCCAGGTGCTCGTCGATCTGCGATTCGGGCACGCCAGCCACATGCAGCACGCGGGCACGGATGACGCCGGTGATGCCAAAACGCTCCTGAAAGTACGGCAGGATGCCGTGCTCGTAGATGTATTTCATCTCGCTGGGCACGCCTGGCACAGCGATGACCACCTTGCCGTTGGATTCGACCAGCACGCCGGGGGCGCTACCTACGGCGTTCTCCAGGCTGCGGCCGCCCTGCGGCAGCTCCGCCTGGCGCTTGTTGTTCTCGCTGGGCGTGCGGCTCATGCGCGCAAAGCGCGCCACGATCTGCTCCCACAGCTCCGGGCGGAACTCCAGCCCCACCCCGAGCGCACGCGCAATGCCTTCGCGGGTCACGTCGTCCACCGTCGGCCCCAGGCCGCCGGTGCACAGCACCACATCTGAGCGGCTGAGGCCCAGCTTCACCGCGTCAGCGATGCGTTGCTCATTGTCGCCCACGGTGGAGGTGTAGAACAGGTCAATGCCGGCATCACGCAGCTGGCGCGCCAGATATTGGGTGTTGGTGTCGGTGATCTCGCCGAGCAGCAGCTCGGTGCCGATGGTGAGGATCTCTGCGCTGGGCATTAGATTACGTTGTACTCCTTGATCGAGTCCCGGCTGAAACGGTCCAGGCCCAGCGTCGAGACATCCACACTGCTGGCGCCGCCGTCGAGCATGATCTCGGCCATCAGCTTGCCGGAGATCGGGCCGTGCATGAAGCCATGGCCGGAGAAGCCGCCCACCAGGTACAGCCCGTCTATGGGAGTAGCGCCAAAAATGGGATGCGCGTCCGGGGTCACCTCGTACAGGCCGGCCCAATGGCTGGCCAGGCCAGCTTTTTCGAGGACGGGTAAGCGTTCGGCGGCGCGTTCGAGGATAGTCAGCTCCCACTCCGGGTCCACGTTCTGGTCGTAGCCCGGCTTCTCGTCGGGATTGGACATGCCGGTCAGCAGGCCATCGCCCTCGCGGTGGAAATACAGCGACTGGGCAAAGTCGATCACGAAAGGATAATCGGCGGGGATCTCGGGCAGCGGCGTGGTGGTGAGCATCTGGCGGCGGATGGGCCGGATGGGCAGCTCCAGCCCGGCCATCGCGCCCACCTGGGCCGCCCACGGCCCGGCCGCGTTGAGCACCAGTGGGGCCGAGATGCTGCCCTGGCTGGTGTGCACGTCAGTCACCGCGCCGCCCTCTACTTGCAGGCCAGTGACCTCGACACTGCCGATGCACTGCGCGCCCAGCCGCGTAGCGGCGTTGATGTAGCCCATCACCACGCTGTTCGGGTCGCACAAGCCGTCCTTGGCGTTGAAGGTGCCGCGCAGCACATCGTCCAAACGCATCTGCGGCAGGCGGGCGCGCACTTCATCGCCGCTCAGCCATTCGGTGTTGACACCCAGGCTGTTTTGCAGCGCCACATTCTTTTCGAAGACGGCAATGTCGGCATCGTTATTGAGCAGGAACAGATAGCCGCACTGGCGGTAATCCACTTCCTGCCCGATCTCTTCTGGAAAGCGCTCCAGCATGGGCAAACTGGCCAGGCTGAGGCGGATATTGACCTCGGTGCCAAACTGGTAGCGGACGCCGCCGGCGCAGCGGCCGGTGGCGCCCAAGCCGAAGAACTCTTCCTTCTCCAGCAGCACCACATCCTTGATGCCGCGCTGCGCCAGGTGGTAGGCCGCTGAAGCGCCCATCACCCCGCCGCCGATGATCACTACTGAAGCTGTCTTTGGAACACTCACCAACTTACCTCCGTGCCAATGCCCAGCTTGCGCGCATTGGCGACTGCCACGCGGGCGGCGAGTGCATCCTGCACGGCCACGCCCACGGATTTGAAGAATGTGATCTGCTCGGCCGCGCTGCGCCCGGCCGCCTTGCCGTTGAGCACTTCGCCCAGCTCGGCAATGTCGTCTGCTTTGATGAGCCCATCGCGCAGCGGGATGGCGATCTCGCCGCTTTCCACCTGGGTGGCCGAGCGGCTGTCCACGGTGATGCGCGCTTTGGCGACAAGCTCGGCCGGCACCTCTATGCCCTCGGCGGTGTGAGTGCCGGCCGCGTTGATGTGCGCCCCAGGGCGCACATCCTCTACGGCGAATACGGGCGCGTGGCTGGTGGTGGCGGCACTGATGATGTCGGCCTGGGCCACGGCCTCCTGGGCGCTGGCCGCCGGGCGCAGATCCTTGGGCACCCGCCCTACTCCGGCCATCTCGCTAATGAATTTGACCACCTGGTCTGGATTGGGCGAATACACCCAGGCGGTCTCGATCTCGCGCACGGCGCAGGCCGCCTCCAGCTGCGTGCGGGCTTGCACGCCGGCGCCAAAGACCGCCAAGGTCTTGGCGTCCGGGCGGGCCAGCACATCCGTGGCGGCGCCGCAGCCGGCGCCGGTGCGGATAGCGGTGACCGCGGCGCCCTCGAGCACGGCTTGCAGCACGCCGGTCTCCGGGTCAAAAGCCAGCACCACGGCGTTGATGAGCGGCAGGCCGCGCTGCGGGTTCTTGCCGAACAGCGAGACCAGCTTGACGGCCAACGCCTGCTGGTCAACCGACGCGCCGTCAACGAATGCGGGCATCAGGATGCTCATGCCCTCGTGCGGCGCAACATTCAGGCGGGTGCGCAGCGGCACCTCGGCCGTGCCGGCCGAGAGGGCCGCGTAGGCCTGCTTCATGGCGGCGATGCACTCGTCCATCGGCAGCGCCTGGCGTACTTCGTTAGCATTCAGGATCAGCATGTGTGGAATTCTAATCCAGTGATGCGGGCACCCTCACCCCATTGAATTAAATCCTGGCGTACTCTTACATCCTCCCAATGGAGAGGGGAGACGATTTAAGTCTTAGAAAGACTATGTCGGGTTAGGGGCCATACGCAAACCCATATCGGGGTGAGGGGAACCAGCGCAGAACAAGGCTGGGGGCTATAATCGCTCACCAGGCCGTTTGGCCGAGGAGTAATGCTGAGCGAGGACCAACCCACCCGCAACTTGGATATCCCGGAGAATGCCACGCGCCACAGCCAGCTGCGCCAGGGTGAGGTGCTGCAGGAGCGCTACGAGATCCAGGAGATCGTAGGCATCGGCGGCATGGGCTCGGTCTACCGCGCCCGCGACAAGAACTTCAAAGCCATCCGCCTGGTGGCGATCAAGGAAATGATCAGCCAGGTCACCGACCCGCTGGTGCGCAAGAACATCTTCCAGATCTTCGAGCGCGAGGCCAACATCCTCGCCACACTGCGCCACCCTTCCATCCCGCGTATCTACGACTACTTCACCATTGGCGAACGCGCCTATCTGGTGCTGGAATTCATTCACGGCAAGAACCTGGAGCAGCTGCTGGCGGAGACCACCGGCTTCTTCCCCGAAGAGCAGGTGCTGGCCTGGGCGGTCGAGCTGTGCGATGTGCTGGACTATTTGCACAGCCACAAGCCGGAACCGATCATCTTCCGTGACATCAAGCCGTCCAACATCATGAACACCCTGCAGAACCATATTGCCCTGGTGGATTTTGGTATCGCCAAGGTCTTTGAGTCCAAGCAGAAGAACACCATGGTGGGCACGCAGGGCTATTCCCCGCCGGACCAGTACCGCGGCGAGGCCACCCCCAAGGTGGACATCTACGCACTGGGCGCTACGCTGCACCACCTGCTGACCCTGCGTGACCCGCAACTGGAGGCGCCGTTCTCCTTCGGGGAACGCCTGATCGGCGAGATCAACCCCAACGTCAGCCGCGAGTTCGCCGCAGTGGTCGAGCGCGCCCTGGAGTACAAGCCAGAGGACCGCTACGCCAGCGCCATGGAAATGAAGGATGCGCTGATCAATGTAGCCCGCAAGACCGGCACCCTGCTCAATCTGAGCATCCCCACCACGCTCAGCAGCGGCGCACCCAGCCGCGGTGTGGGCGTGAAGCCGCTGTGGAGCTTTGAAGCCGAAGACGAACTGCGCAGCTCGGCCACCTACCACGACGGCACGCTGTACATCGGCTGCTACGACAACAATCTGTACGCGGTGGACGCCGCCAACGGCGAGTTCAAGTGGAAATACCCCACCGACGGCGGCATCGCCAGCAAGCCGGCCATCTTCGAGAACAATATCTACTTCGGGTCGGAGGACAAGCGCCTGCACGTCATCTCGACCCGCTCCGGCAAGGTGGTGTGGACACACTACACCAACGGGCCGGTGCGCTCCTCGCCGCGCATTGCTGAGGGGCACGTGTTCATCGGCTCAGACGACGGCAGCCTGCACGCCATCGGCCTCAGCAGCGGCCGCCTGGCCTGGCGCTCGGAGGCCGGTTCGCCGGTGCGCTCCACGCCGTGGGTCGGCAACGAGCACATCTACTTCGGCTCAGAGGCCGGCGATTTCACCGCCACTGACTTCCGCGGCGATGCCAAGTGGCGCTTCAAGGCCAAGCGCGCCATTACCTCCTCGCCCGTGCTGCAGGACGGCGTGGTGTACTTCAACTCGATGGACGGCACGCTGTACGCTCTGGACGCCAACACCGGCTGGGCCGTGTGGCGCTTCCGCCTCGGCAAGGGCAGCATCTGCACCCCCGCCATCGCCGGTAATACGCTCTACACCGGCGCGGCCGACCACATCATCTACGCGATTGACACCCGCTCGGCCAAGGAGCTGTGGCGCTACACCACCGAGCACCAGGTCAACGGCTCGCCCATCGTGCACCGCGATGCAGTCTACTGCGGCTCGGTGGACGGCAGCCTGTACTGCCTGGACGCCGCCAGCGGGCGCATGCGCTGGCGCTACCAGACCGATGCGCCCATCACCGGAACCCCGGTGGCCCACGACGATATGATCTTCATTGGCTCAACCGACAAAAAACTGTATGCCTTCCTGGCATAACGCTGAATACAAGAGAGCGCAATGGTCAACTTCCTGAAGAAGCTGTTTCCCAAGAAAAAGAGCGGCTCGGCCCCACTGCCAAGCAATGCGGCCACCGCGCCGCTGAGTGAAGCGCAGCTGTGGGATCTGGGCAGCGGCGAGCGGCCGGGCAAGTACATTCACTTGATCGCCGGCAGTGCGCTGGACCAGGGGCAGCGCCGTGAGAACAACGAAGACAGCCTGCTGTGCTTCAACGGCACGCTGGGCGCGGGCGACCTGGCGACGCCTTTTGGCGTCTATGTGGTCGCCGATGGCATGGGCGGCCATCGCAGCGGCGAGATCGCCAGCGAGACCGCCGTGCGCGCCCTGGGCCAGTACCTGATGCAGCACCTGTACAAGCCGCTGTTCGGGCCTGACCCGCAGCCCGCCAATGAATCGCTGCGCGAGATCATGGAAGGCGCGGTGAGCGAAGCCCACCGCGCCGTCAAGCGCGCCGCCCCCGGCGGCGGTTGCACGCTGACCGCCGCCCTGGTGGTCGGCACCCAGCTGGTGATCGCGCACCTGGGTGACAGCCGCGCCTACATGGTGCACCGTGACGGGCGCATGGAGCAGCTCACCAAGGACCACACCCTGGTCAAACGTCTTCAGGAAATGGGCCAGCTCAGCGAGGAAGAAGCCGCCGACCATCCGCAAAAATCCGTGCTGTACCGCGCCCTCGGCCAGGGAGATGTGGTCCAGGCCGACTTCTTCACCGGCAGCCTCTCGCCCAACAGCTTCCTGCTGCTGTGCTCAGATGGCTTGTGGGGTTTTGTGGAAGAGGATGACATCCAGACCATCATCAATGCCACCACCAGCCCCTACCTGGCCTGCTTGCATCTTGTCGAAGCCGCCAATGCGGCCGGCGGCGCCGACAACATTGCCGTCATTCTGGCCCGGCTGGTCCACTAACAAACTCGCACCCATGGGGGCATGGCCGGTCAGGATTCAGCTACACTGTTAGTTCATGGCAACCAGCTATCTGGATAACTACTACGCCCGCCTGGGCATCCCACGGGATGTCAGCCAGGACGAGATCCAGCGCGCCTACCGCCGCGCCGCCCGCCAGTTCCACCCAGACGCCAACAAGAACACCGGCGCCAGCGAGCTGTTCCTGCTGGTGCAGGAAGCCTTCGAGACCCTGCAAGACCCGCCGCGCCGCCGCGAATACGACGCCACCCTGCCGGAGGACATTGAGGCGCCCCCGGCGCTGATGGTGAATGCGCTCTACAGCCGCCCGCAGATCACGCCGGATGAATCCGGCCAGGTCATCTACGTCTTGCTTGACCTCAAGCCCAGCGCCAGCGAAGAAGAACGACGGCGCAAGCCGCCGCTCAACGTGGCGCTGGTGCTGGACACCTCAACCTCAATGGCGGGAGCGCGGCTGGGCCAGGTGGTCAAGGCGGCCAGCCATTTTGTCTCGCAACTCAGCGAGCACGACATCCTCTCGGTCATCACTTTCAATGACCGCGCCCAAGTGGTGGTGCCGGCCCAGCCGGGCCTAGATATCCAGCGCCTGATCTCACGCCTCAGCACGCTGCAGACCAGCGGCGGCACCGAGATCTATCAGGGCCTCAAAGCCGGCCTGGTGGAAGTGCAGCGCCACCTGCGCCCCAGCGCCACCAACCACATTGTGCTGATCACCGATGGCCGCACCTATGGAGACGAGGCCGCCTGCCTGGAGCTGGCCGGCCAGGCCGCCCAGCAGGGCATCCCCATCAGCGCCATCGGCATTGGCGACGAGTGGAACGAAGAATTCGTTGACCAGTTGGTGGCCAAATCGGGCGGCAGCAGCCTGTATGCTGATAAAAGCGCCGATATCCACACCGTGCTGGAAAATCGCCTACATACCCTCAGCCTGAGCTATGCCAACAACGTCAAACTGAGCTACGAGAACGGCGCCATGAGCAAGCTCAATTATGTCTTCCGCCTCTCGCCCGACCTGGGGCCGGTGTCGTTGCCCCAGTTGGACAGTAGCCAGCCCATCTTCCTCGGCAACGTGCCGCAGAACGACAGCTTGAGCGTGCTGCTGGAGTTTGAGCTTGACAGCCGCGGCGCGCACGATGGCTACATCACGCTGGCCGAGGGCCGCCTGAGCCTGGACGTACCCACCCGCCCCATCCCGTCCAACTCGGCCCGCTTCCAGCTCACCCGCCAGATCTCAGAGATCGTCGAGGCCGAAGCGCCGCCCAATACGCTGATCAGCGCCATCGGCAAGCTCTCGCTGTATCGCATGCAGGAGCGCGCCCGCCAGGAGCTGGAGCAGGGCGACCCGGAAGCCGCCGCCAAGCGCATGCGCATGCTGGCCACGCGGCTGCTCTCGCAAGGCCAGCGCAGCCTGGCGCGCACCGTGCTGCTGGCGGCTGAGGATCTGAAAGAGAACGAAGCGCTGGGTGCGAAAGAGGGAAAACAGATAAAATACGGCACACGCGCCCTGATCGACGACACCGAAGGGCGCGGGAAACGAGGCTCACGGTGATCGTCGTTTGCAGCGGCTGCGGCAAAAACCAACAACAGGAAGACATATTCTGCCCGGACTGCGGCACCAAGCTGATCCAGGACGAGGGTCTGCGCACCATGCCGATGGATAACTCCCCGGGTGGGCTGACCACCACTCGCCTGCAAACCAGCGGCACCCTGATGCGCCCCAGCGGCGCGGCCCGCCTGAACCTGCACATCATCCGCAGCGGGCAAATTTTGCCGCTCGAAGGGCCGGGCGAATTCATTGTCGGCCGGGTCAGCTCCGGCCAATCCATCCTGCCGGATGTGGACCTGGAGCCGTATGCGGCCTACGAGTCGGGCGTTTCGCGCCTGCATGCCCGCATCCGCATCCAGGAAGGCGAGATCTCGATCATGGACCTGGGCTCAGCCAACGGCACCCGTCTCAACAACGAGAAGCTTTCTCCCCATCAGACCTACTCCCTGAACAACAAAGATGTCCTGCGCTTTGGACGCCTCAGCATCCAGGCGCTCACCGGCGAATAGAGGCACGATGCCCCACACTGTTCTCATCCATCTGCACAATGAAGACCCTGTGGTCGGCGAGATCGAAGAGCTGCCCACTCCCACTGACACCATGCTGCGCGTCATGAACCCACGCAAGCGCGACGGCAAGGACTTGCACTATCTGCAAAATGACGTGACCACCGTGTTCTGGCCCTGGACGCGCATCAGCTTTGTCGAGTTGCTGCCGAGCGGCGGCGAAGACGAGATCATCGGCTTTGTGAGGGAATGATCCACAGATAAACACAGATTTTAAAAGCGGATGTATCCGATTCATCTTTTTAAGCATCCGTGTTCATCTGTGTGAGTGCTTTGACCAATTTGAGCTATGACTTATGACTGAATCGCAACTGACCAACAAACGCATCCTGGTGGTGGATGATGAAGAGCGAATTGTGCGCTTCATCCGCCTTAACCTGGAGCAGGACGGCTTCCAGGTGGAGGAAGCCTTCTCCGGCAAAAAGGCGATGGACAAGCTGCGCCAAAGCCTGCCTGACCTGATCGTGCTGGATGTGATGCTGCCGGACATTGACGGCTTCGAGGTGCTGCGCCTGATCCGCGAGAACAATGATGTGCCCGTGATCATGCTCACCGCCAAGTCGGAGGAGGATGACCGCGTGCGCGGCCTGGAGCTGGGCGCGGATGACTATGTCACCAAGCCCTTCAGCCCGCGCGAGCTGGTCAGCCGGGTACGGGCCGTGCTGCGCCGCACCGAGACCCAGCGCGGCAGCGAGGGCATCATCCAGGTGGATGAGCGCCTCAAGCTGGATTTTGACCGCCGTGAAGTATGGGTGGACGGCAAGCTGGTGAAGCTGCGCCCCACCGAGTACCGCTTGCTATATCATCTGGTGCAAAATGCCGGCTGGGTGGTCACCCATGACCAGATATTGGCCAAGGTGTGGGGCTACGAGTACCGTGATGAGCCGCACTATGTGCGCCTGTACGTCAATTACCTGCGTGAAAAGCTGGAGAAAGACCCGGCCAACCCCAAATACATCCTCACCGAGCGCGGCGTCGGCTACCGCTTTGTAGACTTCAAGCGAGAGAATGAGCAGGCGAAAGACGCTCCTGCGAAAGAATCTTCCAAAGAAGCAAAAAAGAGCAAAAAGTAGAACTGTCTGAAGCAACGGCAACAGCCATTGCAAAAAAAGGAGCCGCTTTTAGCGGCTCTTTTTGTTACTTGCCTTTGGCGGCGTGCTTGTCCATTTCATCGGCCAGCGCCAGCAGGTAATGCCAGTTGTAGATGCCGTACTTGTGCCCGTCTTCCCACTCCACATTGATGGCGTAGTTGCCCACCGCTTCAATGCCCACCAGACGGGTGGCGTTGGCGCTCATCAGCGGGATGATGAAGACGCCCGGGTCGGGCTCAGGCTTCATGTTCTCGTGGCCGCCGCGGCACTGGGCACACGGGCAGGCGTTGCGCAGCAGCTCGAACGGGTAGCTGGCCACACGGCCGCTGCTCCACTCGATGGTCAAACGCGCCTGGGCGCGGTTGGCGGTGATGGAAGTGGGAATAGTTTCAGTCATGATCTTGCAATAGTAATGGGTAAGTTGTGATTAGAGATTGGAGATTAAATCTCGATTCTCCAATCTCGGTTTTTACTCACTAACCACCACTTCCAGATACGTGCCGGCCGCCCAGCCGGCGCGGGCCGCATCCACCGGGGTGACGATATACCACCAGGTGAGCCCGTCGACCTCACGCGGGCCGTCGCGCACCACAAAGACTTCGGCATCATAGGCCAGGAACTGCACATTGGTGGAAAGCCCCGGCGCATTGCGGATATTCAGGCCGCGGCCCTCAGTGCCCACGATCTGCACATAGGCGCCCACGCCCATTTGCCCGCTGGCGGGCGGCTCGAAGGACGGCGTGGGCGTGGATGTGGGCACCAGGGTGGCGGTTGGTGCGGGCGTATTGGTGGGGCCGGGGATCCAGGTCAGCGCGGCCGCACGGTCTTCGACCGTGCTGGCCGGCATGTAGGCGAACATGGCGTACACGCCGGCTGCGCCGAGCACTATGGCCAGGCCCACCGCGGTCAGCAGCACCTTGGGCGGCACATAGGTGCGCAGCCAGTTGAGCAGGTCTCGGAATTCCACGCGCACAAGGATACTACGCGGCGGGCTGAGTTGCGCAGCGCTGGCTTATTGGCCCCAGCTAGTCAAGGCGAAATCGTCGAACACGCAGCGGAAACCGCGCCCCTCTCCCGCCGAGCCCGGCTCATGCGATAAGCGAGTATAGGTCAGGCTGTATACGGCGGGGTCATACCAGGCGGCCCCGCGCAGCACTACATGCGCTTCATCGAACCAATCGTCGATCCATTCGCGCACATTGCCGCCCATATCCAGCACATCGTAAGGGCTGTGCCCCTGCGTAAAGGAACCGACTGCAGCAGTAGTGCCTTGGTAGCCGCGCCCCACATGGGCGCGCAGAGTAATGTCTTCGGTTTCACCCCAGGGGAAGCTGTTGGCATTCTCGCCGCGGGCGGCCTTCTCCCACTCCAGCTCATGCGGCAGGCGCCCTCCAGCCCAGTGACAGAAATCCTGGGCTTGATACCAGTTGATGTATACCACCGGATGGTTGGCGTACTCAGGCAGGTAATAGTAGGGGTTGCGCTCCGGGCCTATGGGATACTCGCAGGCGCCAGCCCCCACGCACTTGTGGTACTGCGCATTGGTGACCTGGGTGCGCGAGATCCAGTAGCCTGGCAACGCGGCACGGGCCATTTGAAGGGCAAAGACGCTGCCTGGGGTATTCTCCGGGGCCTGGCCAAAAATGAACTCCCCGGCGGGGATATAGACTTCGAGTTGCTCGGTACGGGGATTGAGCCGTATGTACGAACGGCAGGATGGCAAAAAACCCAGAAGGATACAGGTTGACCCAATTACTAGCCATTTCTTGAATTGCATACAGTTGCCCGCAAAAGATGAGCGCAGTCTACGCACAAAGCACGAACTTGTCAATCATCCATATCCTGGCTGAAAACAGGCGTTTTGCCGCGATAAAATCGCCATGTTATGTCTGAGAAACATCTGCTGAACAAGCGTTACCAGCTGCAAGACTTCCTGGAAAAAGGCGGCATGGCCAGCGTGTACCGCGGCCGCGACCTGATGCTGGAGCGCGATGTAGCCATCAAAGTGCTGCGCGAGGACTACTCCAAGGACGCCGGCTTCCGTGAGCGCTTCCGCCAGGAGGCCAAAGCCGCCGCCAACCTGAGCCACAGCAACATCGTCACCGTATACGACTTCGGCTACGACGAGGAGCGCCTGTTCATCGTCATGGAGTATGTGCCCGGCACCGACCTGAACACCCTCATCAAGCAAAAACGTGTCTATTCGCTGGAGGAGGGCATCCCCCTCGTGATCCAGGCCTGCAAGGGGCTGGGCTATGCCCACCGGGCCGGCCTGGTGCACTGCGACATCAAACCTCACAACTTTCTGGTGACGCCGGACGGGCGCGTCAAGGTGACCGACTTCGGCATTGCCCGCGCCCTGGCCTCGATCAACCCGCGCGAGGAGCAGGAGATCGTGTGGGGCTCACCGCAATACTTCTCGCCCGAGCAGGCGGCCGGCAGCGCCCCCTCACCCGCTTCAGATGTGTACAGCATGGGCGTGATCATGTACCTGATGTTCACCGGCCAGCTGCCCTTCACCAGCAAGACCCCCGCCGAGCTGAGCCAGCAGCACCGTACAGAGCTGCCGGTGCCGCCCAACCAGCTCAACCCCAACATTCCGCCGGCGCTCAACGAGATCATGCTGAAGGTGCTCTCCAAGGAGCCCTCGGCCCGCTACCGGGCGGCTGACCAGCTCGGGCGCGTCCTGCTCACCTTCGCCGCGCCGCAGATCGCCGCCGAACGGGCGCAGGAAGCCGCCACCATGAGCGCGGCCGCCGCAGACCTGCAGCCGGAGCCAAAAGAGCAGGGCCAGACTGACTGGGTGGCCGTGGCGCTGGGGCTGCTGGCCGCGCTAGCGGTTGGCGGCCTGCTGCCGTTCTGGATGTGGGTCTATCTGGTCTACAACCCGCCAATTCAATAACCTACGTTTATCCTCGCCACTCTTGCTGGATAACTCTCGGCGCTCTCCAAGGCTAAAAGTTATTAGTTTAAAAACAGGGAGGGGGTTAAAACTTATAAGTAACAACCTCTACTACCCTCAAAGATGGCTGAGTTGTAACCTGTTTCAGACGGTGCGAACCAGGTGAAGGACTGAAATCAAGGGATTGGTGACTGCCAGAGCACCTCAGTTATAATTTTCCAATGGCGTCCAAGCCAATCATCGCTCCATCCATCCTAAGTGCAGATTTTGGCTATCTAGCCGAGCAGATCGCCCAGGCCGAGCAGGCCGGGGCGGATTGGCTGCATATTGACGTGATGGACGGGCACTTCGTGCCGCCCATCACCATGGGCCAGCTGGTTACCCAAGTCTGCCGCCAGCACAGCCAGCTGCCGCTGGATGTGCACCTGATGGTGCAGAACCCCGACCGCATGCTGGCCTCCTTCGCTGACGCCGGCGCCGATCACATCCACATCCATGTAGAAGCCAGCCCAGACCCTGCCGCAAGCCTGGCCGCCATCCGCGGCCTGGGCTGCAAGGCCGGCCTGGCGCTTAACCCACCCACCCCAGTCGAGCACGTATTGCCCTACCTGGAGCAGGCCGACATCATCCTGGTGATGAGCGTCAACCCGGGCCGCTCCGGCCAGGCGTTCATGCCAGACAGCCTGGATAAGGTGCGCCAACTCAGCGCGGCCATCGCCGAACGCGGGCTGGACACCATCATCCAACTGGACGGCGGCATCGACGCCAGCACCCTGCCGGCGGCCCACAGGGCCGGCAGCCAGGCCTTCGTGGCCGGCCATGCCATCTTCGACCACCCACAGGGCATTGCGGCGGGCGTTCACGCCCTGCGCAATGCAGCCCTGGTAGCCCAACACTAGGACGACACAATGACCGCAGACAACGCTCCTCACGGCAGCACCCATGTTTCGCCCCGCGCCATCGCCACCATCGCCTACCAGGCCGCCGTGCAGTCGTACGGTGTGGTGGGCCTGGCCGCCAAGAACTTTCTGGACGGCGTCAGCAACTTCATTGTCAAAGACCCCACTCACGGGATTGAAGTCAGTTACGATGAGGGCTCGATCAACATTGATATTTACATCGTGGTGGAATACGGCACCAACATCAAAACCATCGCCGCCAGCGTAGCCCAGACCGTGCGCTACAACGTAGAGAAGGCGCTTGGCTTGCCGATCCAGCATGTCAACGTGCATGTGCAAGGGCTGCGCGTCAGCGCAGACTAAATCCAGCAGAGAGAAGCAGGAATCATCCCATGTCAGAACTTACACAAGAACGCGCCCACCGTGCCACCATCTTGCAGCACCGCCCGGTTGACGGCAACGGTGTGCGCAGCCTGGCCCTCGCCGGCTTTGGCTGGCTGGAGGCCAACAAGCAGTCCGTCAACGCGCTGAACGTCTTCCCGGTGCCGGATGGCGACACCGGCACCAACATGGTGCTCACCATGAAATCGGCCATCGAAGAGATGCACAAGACCGCCGAGCAGAAGGCTGGCAAAGTGCTCGAGGCCGTGGCGCGCGGCGCCCTGCTGGGGGCGCGCGGCAACTCCGGCGTGATCCTCTCGCAGCTGTGGCGCGGTTTTGCCCGCGCCGCCGAGGGCAAGGACCTGCTGACCGCTGAAGACCTGGCGCGCGGCTTTAGCGAATCGCGCGATGCTGCCTACAAAGGCGTGGTGCGCCCGGTGGAAGGCACGATATTGACGGTATCGAAGGACATGGCGGCCGCGGCGGAAGAATCCATCGCCAACGGCATGAAGGACCCGATCCAATTGCTCGAAGCCGTTTTGAAAGCGGCCGACGCCTCCGTGCGGCGCACGCCGGAACTGCTGCCGATCCTCAAGGAAGCTGGCGTGGTCGACTCGGGCGGCAAGGGTTTGTACTTCCTCATCGAAGGCATGCTGCGCTGGGTGCGCGGCCAGCAGGTGCGCCAGGCCGAGAGCATCATTGCGCCCATCGCCGCGCTGAACCTGGAGAACTCGCTGGAAGCTGTGGAAGAAGGCCAGGACTACGAAGTGGTCGTGGACTTCCGCCCCAATGGCGAGCTGACGCTGCCGTCCTTCTACGCTGAGCTGGAGAAGATGGGCACATCCATCCAGGTGGGCGAAGGCGAAGGCATGTTCCGCATGCATATCCATGTTCCCACCGAGAAGCGCTACGAGCCGATCGACTACATCATGACCCTCGGCACCGTGACCAACGTGGCCATCGAGAACCTGATGGCGCAAATGGACGACATTACCGCCCAGGCCAAGGGCCGCGGCGAGTACACCGTGCGTCCCATCGCCCCCGGCCAGATCGCCGTGGTGGCGGTGGCGCCGGGCGCCGGGATCGCCCGCCACTTTGCTGACCTGGGCGTGGCCGCCATCATCGAAGGCGGCCAGACCATGAACCCCAGCACGGCCGACATTCTGAAATCGTTCGAGAACCTGCCGACTGATAAGGTCGTGATCCTGCCCAACAACAAGAACATTGCCCTGGCAGCCCAAGCGGCGGCCGAGCTGACGGTGAAGGACGCCATCGTGCTGCCCACCACCAGCGTGCCGCAAGGTCTTGCGGCCATGCTGGTGTGGGACCCCACCGGCGAGCTGGAGCCGGTGAGCGAAGCGATGCGCAAGGCGGCCGCCGCCGTGCAAACCGGCGAGGTGACTACCGCCACCCGCAGCGTGGAGCTGGACGGCGTCAAGGTCAAGGACGGCCAGATCATTGGCCTGCACAACGGCAAGCTCAAAGTGGCTGCCGAAGATGTAGAGAAGGCCAGCCTGGCTTTGTTGAAAGAGATGAAATTTGAAGGCATGGAAGTGCTTTCGATCTTCTACGGCGAAGAAGTGGACGCCCAGGTAGCTGAATCGGTGGCCGCCACCATCCGCCAGGCCTACCCTGACCAGGAGATCGAAGTCCAGCACGGCGGGCAACCGCACTATCAATTCATCTTCGCCGCGGAATAAGCGCCGCCCTCTGGCATGTCCGTCGCCATTGTTACTGACAGTACCGTCTCATTCCCCAACCCGGTCTTCCCGGGCCGGGAATTGGTGCACATCCTCACCCCGGGCTGGCAGCCGGGGCTGCCTGCCGGCGTAGAGCGCCTGAAGGCCAGCAGCTTCCCCGCCAGTTTGCGCGGCGGCGCCAACGGCGCGGCGCCGCGCCTGCTGCCGCCGCGGGCCGCCGACCTGGAAGCCTTGTATCGCCAGCTGGGCCAAAGCCACGACGGCGTGCTGGTGGTGCTGCACTCCAATCATTTCAGCCCAATTGAAGAAGAGGCCCAGGCCGCCGCCGGCGCAGTGCACGGCAAAGTGCCGGTGCGCGTGCTCGACAGCCTGAACATCTCGCTGGGGCTGGGCCTGCTGGTGCAGGCCGCCGCGGCGGCCAGTGCGGCCGGCATGCCGCTGGCAGAGCTGGACCTGCATGTGCGCGGCCTGCTGCCGCGCGTGTTCGGCATGCTGTGCGTGCCGGGGCTCAGCTACCTGGAGCGCACGGGGCAGATCAACCACAGCCAGGCGGTGGTGGGCGAATATTTGGAGATCCTGCAGGTATTTACGCTGGACAGCGGCCAGCTGGTGCCTACCCAAAAAGCGCGCAACCCGCGCCAGCTGGTGGATGTGATGCATGAATTTTTGTCTGAGTTCACCGACCTGAGCCATATCGCTCTGCTGCAAGGCTCGCCGGCTTTCGAAGCTGAGACGCGCGCCCTGCGCGAGCGCCTGGCCGAAGAAGGCCACACCACGCCGATCAGCGAGCAGATCATCAATGCGCCGCTGGCCAGTTTTATTGGCCCCAGGTCGTTGGGATTATTTGCGATACGGAGTTGAAAAAAAGAAATTAGAGATTGGAGATTGGTAAAGTAATCTCCAATCTCTAATTTCCAGTTACCAATAACCACTTACCAAATACCAACCCGCAATTCCCAGTAGAATCCTCTCATGCATCCCGCCCTCAGCACCCTGAGGAAGTATTTCCGTCTGGAAGCCGAGCGCGGCTACGACAACCGCGCCGTGCTGGGCGGCCTAGAGAAGATGCTGCCCCTGTGGGCCAGCAATGCCCGCGCTGAAGGCGTGGACGAAGCGCTGGTGAACGCCATCACCCAGCGCCTGCACAACTACGACCAGTTGGCCGAGGATGACCGCGCCGCCGCGCTCAAGGCCGCATGGCAGCTGGTCCCGGGCGGCAAGCCCGCCGCCGGCAGCCGCAAACCTGCGGCCAAGGCGGCGGCCAAAGCCGCCCCAGCGAAAACAAAAGCACGAACCACAAAGACACAAAGCGCACAAAGTAAAGCTGCCCCCACAAAGCCAACCGAGGCGGCCGCTCCTAAGACCGCACCCAAACCCGCGGCCCGGCGCAGCAAGCCGCCGGCCCGCCGCGCCAAGATCGAAGGCGAACCAGCCGCCCTGGAGGCCAGCACCACCGTGCTGACCGGGGTCGGCCCGGTGAACGCCGAGCGGCTGGAGAAGCTCGGCATCTACACCCTGGGCGATATGCTGTATCACTTCCCGCGGCGCTACGATGACTACAGCCAGCTGCTGCCGATCCGCGAGCTCAAGTTTGGCCAGGTGGTGACTGTGATCGGCACGGTCAAGAGCAAGAGCCGCCACGGCCCGCCGCGCGGCAAGCAGGTCTTCGAGATCGTGGTGGATGACGGCACGGCCGCCCTGCGCGCCATCTGGTTCAACCAGCCCTGGCTGCTCAAAAATTTCCACGAAGGCGACGAAGTGGTGCTCTCGGGCAAGATCGACCAGTACCTCGGCCGCCTGACTCTCAGCAGCCCCGAATGGGAACTGGTGGAAGACGAAGATGCCGCCGCCGACACCCAGCACACCAACCGCATCGTGCCCGTCTATCCGCTCACTGCAGACATCCGCCAGCGCTGGCTGCGCGGCCTGATGAAGAAGGTTGTCGGCCACTGGGCGCCGCGCCTGCCGGACATGCTGCCGGCTGATCTGGTATCCAGCGCCGGTCTGCTGCCGTTTGCGGATGCGCTGCAGCAAGTGCACTTCCCCGACTCGCAGGAACAATTGGAATCTGCCAGACTGCGCCTGGCCTTCAACGAAGTATTCCTGCTGCAGCTGGCCGTGTTGATCCAGAAGCGCATCTGGCAGGGCGAGCGCGCCACCGCCTTCCGCCCTGCGGCCGGCTGGCTGGAGGCCCAGACCGCCCGCCTGCCCTACACCCTCACCGGCGCCCAGCACACCGCCCTGGAGGACCTGCTGGGCGACATTGCCTCCGGCCGCCCGATGAACCGCCTGCTGCAAGGCGACGTGGGCTCGGGCAAGACGGTGGTGGCGGCGCTGTGCATGGCGCTGGTGGCCGCTCACGGCGCCCAGGCGGCGCTGATGGCACCCACCAGCATTCTGGCCGAGCAGCACTACGCCAGCCTGCGCAAGCTGCTGGCCAACGAAGGCGGCCCGCTGGCGCCGGACGAGATCCGTTTGATGATCGGCGCCACCAGCAAAGCTGAGAAGGACGAGATCAAAGCCGGGCTCAGCGACGGCCGCATCAAGCTGATCATCGGCACGCACACGCTCATCGAAGACCCGGTGGTCTTCGATGCGCTCGAGCTGATTGTCATCGACGAGCAGCACCGCTTCGGCGTAGGCCAGCGCGCCGCCCTGCGCAGCAAGGGCAATAACCCGCACCTGCTGGTGATGAGCGCCACGCCGATCCCGCGTTCGCTGGCGCTGACCCTGTACGGCGACCTTGACGTAAGTGTGATCGGCGAGCTGCCGCCGGGCCGCCAGCAGGTCAGCACGCATGTGCTGCCGCCGCGCCAGGTGGAGCGCGCCTACACCTACATTCGCAAAGAGGCCGCGGCCGGGCGGCAGGCCTTCGTCATCTACCCGCTCATCGAAGACAACGAGAACTCGCAGGCCAAGGCCGCCGTGGCCGAGCACGCCCGGCTCAGTAAGGACATCTTTCCCGAACTAAAATTGGGCCTGCTGCACGGTCGCATGAGCGCCGAGGACAAAGACAAGGTCATGAGCGCCTTCCGTGATGGCCAGACGGATGTGCTGGTCTCCACCACGGTGATCGAAGTGGGCGTGGATGTGCCCAACGCCACGGTCATGCTGATCGAGGGCGCCAACCGCTTCGGCCTGGCGCAGCTGCACCAGCTGCGCGGCCGGGTGGGCCGCGGCGCAGACCAGGCCTACTGCATCCTGGTGCCCGACAGCGAAGACGCCCTGGAGAACGAGCGCCTGACCGCGCTGGCCAGCACGCACGACGGCTTCAAGCTGGCCGAGATCGACCTGCAGCAGCGCGGCCCGGGCCAGTTCATGGGCATGGCCCAGGCCGGCTTCGGCGATCTGCAGCTGGCGCTCACCGATACGCGCCTGATCGACAAGGCCCGCCGCCAGGCCGAAGGCCTGCTGGCGGCCGACCCGGATCTGAGCCAGCCCCAGCACAGTGCCATCGCCGCAGCCTTGATACACTACACTCGAGACGGTAAGGGAGACCTGAGTTAATGATCCGTGCATTGTTCCCCGCTACGTTTGACCCCATCCACAATGGGCATATTGACATTGCCCTGCGCGCCAGCAAGCTGTTCGACGAGATCGTGATCGCGGTGTACGAGCTGCCCCAGAAGAACCTGCTGCTGTCCACCGAAACCCGCGTGGCGCTGGTGAAGGAAACCTTCAAGAACGAGAAAAAGGTCACCGTCACCACCTACTCCGGCCTGACGGTGGACTATTGCCGCCAGATCGGCGCCCAGGTGATCGTGCGCGGGCTGCGTGTGTTCTCTGACTTCGAGTACGAGTTCCGCATGGCGCTGGCGAACCGCCAGCTGGCGCCCGACCTGGAAACGGTCTCGCTGATCACCAGCAAGGAGCACAGCTTCCTGTCCTCCACCACGGTGCGCGAGGTGGCCTCGCTCGGCGGCGACGTCGGCAGCATGGTGCCGCCGCACGTGAAGCAGGCCCTGGCCGATCGCATCGCCGAGATGGCCGCCAACGGCGAACCGAAGTACCCCGCCAACCAGCTACGCGATTAACTTCTGCCCTGCTGAAAACATACATCCAGCAGATATGGTTGCAACTTTATTCGTCTTAGCGGATTCCTCCTCGCTACGCTCGTTCGGAATGACACATCATCCTATTTTGTCATTCCGACGAGGCTGAAAGCCGAGGAGGAATCCGTTGTGGGCCTATCAATTGTTACCAATCTCTGCACAAAGCCCTTGATATGCTATAGATTGCCCAGCCCAGCAAGTTGCCTAAACGGCCGTTTGCAGATAAGCTTGGCTCAAATCTTGCATCTTTAGGCAAGAGGTACGAAACCTATGGACATTCTTCAACTCGTAGACAAGCTGGAAGAGCTTTTTAACGAAAGCCGCCCCCTGCCGCTGACCAATAACGTCATTGTGGACGAAGACCGCATGCTGGACCTGATCGACCAGATGCGCGTAGCGATCCCTGATGAGGTCAAAAAGGCCCAGAAGCTGATCGCCGAGCGCGACCGCACCATGGCCCAGGCGCAGGAGGAAGCCCAGCGCACCCTGCAGCTGGCCCGCGAGAAGAGCGACGGCCTGGTGGAGCGGGATGCGGTGGTGACCGCGGCTGAGAGCCGCGCCGACCAGATCATCCAGCAGGCCAATCTGGACGCCGAAGCAACCCGCCAGGAAGCCGATGACTACGTGATCGAGACCCTGACCAGCCTGGAGATGGAGCTGGAACGCGTGCTGAACCAGGTGCGCAACGGCATCCGCACGGTCATGCAGCAGCAGGAAGAGAAGCGCACCGAGATGCAGGCCCGCCAGGGTGGCGGCAACTAAGCCTAGAATTTATTGCTCAAGATAAACAAAACGCCCGCATATATGCGGGCGTTTTTTGTATAGTCATTGCGAGCGCAGCGAAGCAATCTGGTTTTTGCTAACTCTCCGCCAGCACGATCACCTTGTCACCCTCGCCGAAGATGATCGAGCTGGACTTGGGCGGGTTGGTGTACACCCCGTAGGACTTGGCCGGGTCGTTGGATTCGGCCACCAGGCGGTAGCCGATGGCGGTCTCGCCGCGGCGGCGGGCCGCCTCCACCACGGTATAGAAGTTGACCGGGCGGCCGGTTTCCACATAGTAGTCGGCGGGCTTCAGGTAGACTTCGGCGCCTTCAGGGTCGAAGATGTCAGCGAAGACCGCGTACAGGTCAGCGTTCTCGGCGAACTGCGCCATCATCAGGCTGACCAGCTGCTCGCTGACAATGAAGTCGTCCACGCGGGTGACCTTGGCCAGCTCGCGGTTGCGAATGTCGAGCACTTCGCTGACGATCGAGAAGGGCGTCTGGTCCTGATGGAAGATGTCACGCAAGTGCAGCAGGGTGACCAGGGTCAGGGCATCCGCCTGCTGGACACCGCGTTCGATATAGGCCAGCACGATGACATGGTGGTAATCCTCCACCTTGAGCGCATCCAGCAAGCCGCGGTCGGTGGCGTCGCCCTGCAGCACATGCAGATTTAGGTTTTGCAGCGCGTTCGACTGGGCACGCAAGCCGTCGGCAACCGCATCCGAGATATCGGCCACCACGCGCACTTCAGAGCCTTTGGTGACGTAGTGGTCCAGTTCGCGCAGAATGGTGAAGCCGTTCTGGTTCCAGCCCAGCACCAGGGTGCGCACCGGCTCGGGCTTGGGCAGCGTGGCGCGAGTGCGGATCAGTGCATCCTGGATCTCGACGTCATCGGGCTTCGCCAGGCGGATGGTGTCATCATCTGACGATAGCGCAAAGAGATGGTCGCCGGGCTTGATCTCAGTGTCCATGGGCGGGCTCAGCCAGATCTTGCCCTCCGCCGAGCGCATGCCCATCACAGCCGAGTCCTCGTAGGATAGCAGGGCCTCGCCATAAGTTTTGCCGACCAGGGCCGGCTCTTCCTTGAAATAGATCTCGTCGCCGTCAAAATTCATCAGCTCGGTGTAGACCACCGAGAGGCCGGACTGGTGGTTGGCCTGGGCCACCAGGCGCGAGATCAAATCGCCGATCAGCACGACTTGCAGCTTGTCCTGCTCACTCACCAGTTTGAGCACATTCAGATTGCGCGCGTTGCGCACCTGAGTGTTGATCGAATACGGCTCAGGGCGGCGGTTGGCGGCGTTGGTGATTGCCAGTACGGACTTGATCACCTCGGCGTCAGGGTCAGCCGTATCGGGGGGCAGGATGATGATCGACTTGCTGGCCTGCGGGTTAGATATCTCGATATCGGCCGGGTCGTTGGGCTGGCCGCTGCGGCAGACAATGCGGGTCTTGTTGCCGCGCAGGTTGACCCGCTCGCGGATCTCGTCTTCCATTTCAACCTTGTCACGGTCAGCCAGAATGACGATGCAGGCATTCTTCTGGTTCTCGTTGGCAAGCACCAGCTCGTTCAAAATAGTGAAGACCTGGGGCGACCAGCCCAGGATCAGGGTGTGCCCGCTTTCCAGCACGCGCGAGCGGCCCTTGCGCAACTCATCGATCTTGGCTTCGATGCCATTGTTGAGCACGCCGATCAAGGCGCTGACGATGAAGATGCCGCCCAGGGTGACCAGCAGCATGACGAAGCGGTAGCCGGCCCCGGTGTCGCCGCCCATGGTGCCTGAATCGAGCGTGCGCATCAGGCTTTGCCAGGCCGCCTCGGTGAAGCTGAGGCGCTCCATCTCGCCGTCCTGCACGAAGCCGGCGATGGTGAGGATGGTGGCGGCCAGCAGCACCACCAGCAAGGAAACGACAAACAGCATGCCGATCAGCGCAGGCGCGCCGCGCGACATCAGGTTGTCAAAGCGGTAACGCAGGCGGTCGCCAAATGACGGTTTCATAGTTCCTCAGCTGGGGCGAATTTTGCGGGCCATTATATACGCAGGGTGCTTGAGGCAGAAAATCAAAATGTTGGCATCAACCCTTGTCCCTCTCAATTTTTGTACACCACTTAGCAACGCCTGTTGTAGGGGCGTAACAGCCGTCGCGAGGAGCAGCTGCCCTACCCCAGCGGATGCTGCATGCGCCGGCCACCCAGCAGATGCAGATGCATATGTGGCACCTCCTGGCGGCCGTGGGCGCCCGTGTTCATGATGAGGCGGTAGCCGTCCTCGGCGATGCCTTCCTGGCGGGCCAATTCGGGTACCAGGGTCAGCATGCGGCCGGCCGCGGCCGCATGCTCGGGCGCCAGGTCATTGGTGCTGGCCAGGTGGGTATTGGGAATGATGAGGATGTGGGTGGGCGCCAGCGGATGGATATCGCGAAAGGCGGTGACCAACTCATCCTGGTAAAGCTTGGTGGCCGGCAGCTCGCCGGCGACGATCTTGCAAAATATGCAGTCTGTCATACCGTCACCTAAAAATAAAAGCGGTGTGCTCGGTTGAGCACACCGCTTTATTATAAGCAGACGCGGGGTTACGGCTGGGCGATCAGGAAGTTGTCGAAGACAACATCCACGCCGCCCACATCAAAGCTGCCGGCGTAAACGCCCACATCACCCGTGGTGAGCGAGCTGTCCTGCACCTGGATCAGCTGGGTACCGTTGGCATACAGCGTCAGGCTCGAGCCTATGCAATCCAAACGGATGCGGTTGCTCTGCGTGCCGGTGTAGATGGCGGTGCTGGTCTGGCCGCTGTCCATGCCCACCAGTTCCCAGTCGCCGCCGTTGAGGCGGCGCCAGATGAAGTAGTAGCCATCACTGGCGATCGTGGCGGCATAGAAATTGTCATTGTCCACAAAGCGGCACAGCAGGCCAAACTCGTTCTCCTCCGGCCCGCCAAGCATGACCGCGTCGGCTTCCACCGAGATGTCACCGAAGTCGCCGGCGCCAGAGCTGGCCCAGATGGCGTACTCAGTCTCAATGACCGTGATGCGGTACTGGCCGTTGTAGTAACCGGTGGAACCTTCGGTGAAGTTGTCGATCGGCCAGCCGCTGTTCGTGCTGGAGAAGTCATCCTGGTAGACGATGGCGCCGGAGGCCTGGCCGCCAAACTGGGCCATCAGCGTTTCCAGCGGCATAGCAGTACCGCCAGCCATCATGGTAGCGGCCATGCTCTGGGCGTCATCGCTGAGGCCGCTGTCGGCCAGCATCGTGGCCATCTGGACGAACTCATCCAGGCCGCTGGTGGCCAGGGCGGTGCTGACGACATTGCCAGCCAGGTCGCCGATATTCGGCAGACCGGCGCAGGCCATCGCCAGGGCGCTGAGCAGCGCGATTACAAGCAATAGTTTCTTGACGTGCATCACTCTCCTTAAAGGGGTAAGCGGCTGGCGACTGCCAGCCGCTTACCCGACTAACAGTGGTTACGGGCGCTGGGCAACAAAGTTATCGAAGAAGACATCAATGCCTGACGTGGCGAAGGTGCCGGCATACAAGCCGACATCGCCGCTGCCAAAGCTGCTGTCGTTGCCCGAGATGAGCTGGATACCATTGACATACAGGGTCAGGGTGGAACCCACGCAATCGAGGCGCACCCGGTTGACCTGCTCACCTTGCAGGATCAGGTCAGAGGACTGCATGCCCTCCGTGCCAACATAGCCGAACTCGCCATCCTGGATCTTGACGATGGCGTAGAAGCCGTCGCTGCTGATGCTGCCAGCGTAGAAGTTGCTCTCGTCCTGGTAGCGGCAGATGACGCCGAACTCGTTGTCATCCACACCGCCGCGCTTGACGCCGTCAACCTCAACACTCACATCCGCCACGTTGATGCCCGGGTTGGCCCACACGGAGGCGTATTCACCGTTCACCAGAATGTGATAGCCGCTGTCCACATAATCCGTCTGGCTGCCATCATCATAGGTCGTGCGGTCCCACCCGCTGCTGGTGCTGGAAAAATCGTCCTGGAACAGGACGGACGACTCGGTGGCGGGGGCCGCCTGAGTCGGGGCGCTGGTGTCGCTCGTCGGTGCGCCACCTTGCGTCTCAGAGCCGGCGCCGAAGCTGCAAGCCAAGCCTACAACCAACAGAGCCAGTACAACCAACCATAGCTGTTTGCGCATATCGATCTCCTTAATCACGCAGTGAACGCATTTTAACACGGGGGTGTTACTAGGCTACTGGGATATTTGTGCTAGCCAGTGGGCCGCCAGGCTGGCCTGCGGGCCGCTGGGCTGCAGGGCCAGCACGCTGTTGAGGTGCTGGCGGGCCTCGTCCAGGCGCTGGGCCGCCAGCAGGAAGATGCCGTAATACAGATGAGCCGAAACGTGGCTCTCATCCGCCTGCAGGGCCTGCACAAAGCTAATTTCAGCCTCGCTATCCCGGCGCAGCAGGGCCAGGGCGCGGGCCTTGAGCACCAGATAATCGGCTTGCTGAGGTTCCTGCCTGATCAAGCGTTCAAGCGTGGGCAGGCCGATTTCCTCGATATACAGGGCTGATTCGACGCTGTAGGCGGCCACCGCCCGCCAGATGGCCGGGTCGTTTGGCGCCAGGTCAAGAGCGCGCTGCAGAAAAGGCAGCGCGCCGGCCATGTCGCCTTTGAGAACTGCATTCTCGGCCAGTTGGATCTGCACCAGCGGATTGCTGGGGTGCTGCAGGGCGGCCACGCGCAGGTTTTGCTCAGCGCGCTCAAAGTCGTTCTGGCGCTGCCAGTACAGGGCCAGGAACAGGCGCACCGACAGCGAATTGGGGTCGAGCTCCTCGGCCTTTTGCAGGGCTTGCAAGCCGTCTTGCCCGTTCTTCTGCAGCGCTTCGCCCAGATAGGCCCAGGCCTCAGCGTAATCGGGGTTGGCCTCGACCGCCGCCAGGAAGGCCTGGCGGGCGGCGGCCCACTCCCCCACCGCGGCCAGTGACTGGCCGGTGGCGGTCAGCAGGTAGGCGCGGTCGCCGCTGAGGCGGCCACCCTGGATGCCCTGGCGGATGATCAGCGCCGCGCTGGCATAAGGGCTATCGATCAGTTCGCTCAGCAGGGGCAGCGCATCCAGCGGCTCGCTGGCAGCCAGTTCGACCGCCCGGCGGTAGGTCTCTTCGAATGGGGATGGCGCCACCGTGGCGGTGGGCGTCGGCAGGCCGCCCTGACGCGGCAGCCAGGTGCGCATCCACCAGGTGGGCAGCGCAAACACCATGACAGCCAGCGGGAGCAACAGCCAAAGCTTGCGGGAGACGCGGCGCATGCGTTGATTATAAGAGTCCGCCCGCGCTTTGGTTGGCGCCACGGCGGCGAAGATGGAGGCTGGGCGTATCTAGGTATAATTCCCACTCTGTGCGCTTTTAATCACAAGTTTTTCCTTTATATGGAGTCACATGGACTTTCGATTAAGTGAAGAGCACCTGATGGTGCAAAAGATGGTGCGGGACTTCGTGCAAAAAGAGGTCAAGCCCGTCATTCAGGAGTGGGACCGCAAGCAGGAGATGGCCCCCTTCATTCTGCCGCGCATGGCCGAGCTCGGCATCCTGGGCATCAACATCCCCGTGCGCTATGGCGGCCAGGGCTTTGATTACATCACCCTCGGCCTGGTGTGCGAGGAGCTGGAAGCCGGCGACAGCCCGCTGCGCGTCGTAATGTCGGTGCATATGGGGCTGAACAGCATGGCCCTGCTGCAGTGGGGCACTGAGGAGCAGAAGCAAAAGTTCCTGACCCCGCAGGCCAAGGGCGAGAAATACGCCTGCTTCGGCCTGACCGAGCCGGGCGCCGGCTCAGACGTGGCCGGCATGAAGGCCACCGCCCGCCGTGATGGCGATGAGTATGTGCTCAACGGCGAGAAGATGTGGATCTCGCTGGCCAGCAAGGCGCACCACGCCCTGATCGTGGCCCGAACCAACCCGGATGCCGAGCCGCACGATGGGCTCAGTGCCTTCATTGTGGAGCTGGACCGCAAGGGCATCACCACTGGCGACATTCACGGCAAGCTGGGCATGCGCGCCGGTTCCACCGGCTACATTGCCATGCAAGACGTGCGCGTGCCGGTCGAGAACCGCCTGGGCGAAGAGGGCGAGGGCTTCAAGATCGCCATGTCCTGCCTGGACAATGGCCGCTATACCGTAGCGGCTGGGGCCACCGGCCTGATCCGCGCCAGCCTAGACGCCAGCGTCAAGTATTCGCACGAGCGCAAAGCATTCAACAAGGAGATCGGCCAGTTCCAACTGGTGCAGCAGAAGATCGCTTACATGGTGCAGCAATACGAGACCTCCCGCCTGCTGTATTTGAAGGCCGGCTGGATGAAGAACCAGGGCGAGCGCAACACTCGTGAGACCTCGCTGGCCAAGTGGTACGCCACCGATGCCTCGTTCGATGCCGCCTCGGAAGCCATCCAGGTGCACGGCGCCTATGGCTACAGTGATGAATACGATGTAGAGCGCTACCTACGCAATTCCAAGGGCGGCGTGATCTACGAAGGCACGAGTGAGATCCACCAACTGATGCAGGCTGGCTACGCGCTGGGCTACCGCAAGGACGCCGAGCTGCGCTGCGAACTGCCCGCCTACGACGCCGAGTTCTGGCAAAGCTAGCCGTCATTGCGAGCGCAGCGAGCAATCTCGGATTAGGAGGAACGTTTGAAAATAGCAGTCTTCGTTAAACAAGTGCCTGACTCAGCCGCCAAGCTGTCCGTCGATAACGGCACTGTGAACTGGGGCGACGCCCCGCTGGTGATCAACCCGTGGGACGAGTACGCCGTAGAAGCCGCCCTGCAGCTGGCCGAAAAGCACAACGGCGAAGTGGCCGCCATCAGCCTGGGTGACGAGAACGCCAAAGAGGCGCTCAAGCACGCCCTGGCCATGGGCGCCGCCAGCGCCACGCTGGTGAGCGACCCGGCCCTGGCCAAGGCCGATGCCGCCGCGGCTGCCCGTGTGTTCGCCGCCGCCGTCCAGAAGCTGGGCGGCGTGGACCTGGCGATCTTCGGCAAGCAGGCCATCGACTCGGACACCGGGCTGGCCCCGGCCATGACCGCCCGCGTGCTGGGCTGGCCGGCGCTCAGCATGGTGGCCGCCATCCCGTCCCTCGATGCAGGCAGCATCAAAGTCGAGCGCGCCATCGAAGAAGGCCGCCAGATCGTGGAGGGCAAGCTGCCGGCGGTGCTCAGCATCGTCAAGGATTTTGCCGAGCCGCGCTACCCCTCCTTCATGGGCATCCGTAAGGCCTCCAAGGCCGAGATCCCGGTCTGGAGCCTGGGCGACCTGGGCATCAGCGCCCCCGACTCCAAAGTCAGCTGGGCTGAGATCAGCGCCCCGCCGGCCCGCGACGTGACCAGCGAGATGGTCACCGGCGCCAATGCCGACGAGATCGCCGCCAAGCTGGCTGATCTCATCATTGCTGAGGGGGTGCTGTAATGGCTGGCATCTGGGTATACGTAGACCATTTCAAAGGCGCGGCCCTGCCCGCCTCCTATGAAGCCGTCGCCGCCGCCAAAACCCTTGGCGGCCCGGTGACCGCCCTCATCTTTGGCCAGGGCGTGGACGCCCTGGCGCAAAGCGCCTTCCACTACGGCGCCGACGAAGTGCTGCTGGGCGATGACGCCAGCCTGGCCGATTACCGCGCCGAGGCCTACGCCAGCTTGCTCAGCAAGCTGGCCAAAGAGCACCAGCCGGATGCGGTCCTGTTCTCGACCAGCACGCGTGGCCGAGAGATCGCCGCCATGGCGGCGATCGACCTGGACACCGGCGTGCTGGTGGATGTGACCGGAATCAGCAAAGACGGTGACGGCTTCGCCGCCACCCACCCCATCTACGCCGGCAAGCTGCTCAGCAAGGTGACGGTCAGCGCCAAGCCGGCTCTCATCACGCTGCGCGGGCGTGCCTTCGGCAAGCCGGTGGCGGATACGAGCCGCAGCGGCAGCGTCACCAAGGTGGCCGCCGCAGTCGCCGATGGCGACCTGCAGACCAAGGTGGTGGACTATGCCACGGTAGAAGGCCGGGTGAGCCTGGCGGATGCCGGCGTGATCGTCTCCGGCGGCCGCGGCGTGGCCAACAACCCGGCCCTCACCCCGCCTGCCGAGATCACTGACGAGAAGGAAAAAGAGATCTGGCGCGCCCAGCAGGGCTTCCTGATGATCGGCGAGCTGGCCCAGGCCCTCGGTGGCGCCGTCGGCGCCAGTCGGGCCGCGGTGGACGCGGGCTACATCCCCTACGCCAGCCAGGTCGGCCAGACCGGCAAAGTGGTCTCGCCTGACCTGTACATCGCCCTGGGCATCTCGGGCGCCATCCAGCATCTGGCGGGCATGCGCACCAGCAAGGTGATCGTGGCCATCAACAAGGATCCGGATGCGCCGATCTTCAAACTGGCGCGCTTCGGCGTAGTCGGCGATCTGTACGAGATCGTGCCGGCGCTGACCAAGGCCCTCAAGGAACGGCTGAGCAAGTAGCTTTCAGCGTTCAGCTAATACAAAAAGAGGCGCAGCAAATGCTGCGCCTCTTTTTATACTGACTTAGGGATTGTGTGATCTCACATGTGGATTGCTTCGTCGTTCAGCGGCTGCGCCGCCTCACATCCTCGCAATGACGATTTATGTCATTGCGAGGAGTAGTCGCTGCGTAGCAGCGGCAACGGACGAAGCAATCTCCAAGCTTGTTTTCTGCTACCCCGGATAGCTAAATTCGCCGATCTGCTCGCCGTTGAGCCAGACGCTGTACTCGCCATCCGCCAGCCCGTCCAGCGGGATGGCGATGGTTTCGTCGAAGGGCTCCAACACCTGCATGCAGGTCACCGCCGGGTCCACCGTGGTGTAGACGCTGACATGGATCTGGTTCTGCGCATTGGCTTCAGCGATCTCGTAGGCCAGCTCGTGGCATGGCGTAGGCAGGTTGCCGGCCATCACCAACCGCAGTTGGATCGGGAAGCTTTCCAGGATCAGCACATCGGCCGAGTCAAAGAAGACCGGCCCGCGGCCTTCAACCGGCGCCGGCGTCCCGCAGGCGGCCAGCACCACCGCCAGAACAATGAGAACAAATAGTTGCTTTTTCATATTCGTAGAACGCCTCCACTCGCTGAAATGTTCCTGCCCTGTACGCAAAAACGATCCTGTGCGCATTAATGCTGATTAAACCATCCGCCGCACAACTGCGCCACAGGGGCTAAAACGATACAATCCAATTATGAGCCAGTTGCACCGTCTGGAAGCGCGCTTGCAGCGATTGATCGAAGAAGGCACGGCGCGTTTGTTCTCCACCCATGACACCAAGGCCGTGTTGGCTTCCCAATTGATCGAAGCCATGCAGGCCGAAGTCCAGTTCGCCGGCGGCGACAGGCTCCAGGCGCCAGGCACCTACACCATCCTGGCGCACCCCGAGCACGCCAGCGGGCTGCGCGCCAACGCCAGCCTGCTCGACGAGCTGGGTGGCGCCCTGCGCCACGCCGCCGCCGAATCCGGCATCGCCATGGCTGGCGAGCTGGTGCTGCACGTGGCCCCGCAGGACGGGCTCGCCGAAGGCGAGTTCCGCGTCCGCGCCGCGGGTGTGGGCGAGAGCCTGAGCACCACCCAGAGCCTGGACGCTGACGCCAGCGCCACCGGGGCCGAAGTGCAGATCCCGGTCGGCGCCTTTCTCATCGTGGCCGGCTCCGAAGTGGTGCCCCTGACCCACGCCATCATCAACATTGGCCGCAAGAACGACAACCAGCTGGTGATCGAGCACCCGCAGGTCTCCCGCCGCCACGCCCAGCTGCGCGCCATCGGCGGGCACTATCACTTCTTTGACCTGGGCTCCACCGGTGGCACGCGCATCAACGGCGCCGAAGCCCGCAGCGCCATATTGCTGGCCGGCGACGTGATCCAGCTGGCCGGCGTGGTGCCGCTCATCTACGGGCAGGACGCCGCCACCAGCAAGGCGCAGGAGACCCAGGAGATCAACACCAGCGCCAATTCCGTGAAGTGATGGCAGAGCTCCCCGCATACATACTCCTGGGCCTGCGGGCCTTGATGGCCCTGGCCCTGTACGGCTTCCTGGCCTGGTGCTTCCTCACGCTGTGGCGTGAGCTCAAGCAGCAGGCCCTCAACCTGGCCCGCCAGCGCATCCCCGCCCTGCTGGTGACGCAGGACGCCGCCAGCGAGCAGCTGCGCTTCGCCACCGCTGAGGTGACGCTGGGGCGTCACCCCAGCTGCGAGTGGGTGCTGGCCGACGAGACCGTCTCGTCCCGCCATGCCCGCCTGGTGTTCCACCACGACCATTGGTGGCTCGAGGACCTGGGCTCGCGCAACGGCACTTTCCTCAACGGCGATGCGCTCAGCGCCCCAGTGGTGTTAACCAATCAGGACCATATTCGCTGCGGCCAGGTGAGCTTCACCCTCCACATCGAAGCCCTGCCGCAGGCCGCACCGCAGACACAGGAGCAAGCATGAACCCAGCCCCCGAACTCGCCATCATTGGAGGCTCCGGCCTGTACGACATGCCGGGCCTGGAAGACAAGCGCGAGCACAACGTGGATACGCCCTTCGGCGAACCCAGCTCGCCCGTGGTGGTGGGCACGCTGGAGGGGCGGCGGGTGGCCTTCCTGGCCCGCCACGGCGTCAAGCACACCATCTCGCCCACCCACGTCAATTACCGCGCCAACATCTACGCGCTTAAATCGCTGGGCGTGCGCTGGATTGTGGCGGTCAGCGCCTGCGGCTCACTGCGCGAGGATTTTGAGCCCGGCCATATTGTGGTGCCCAGCCAGCTTTTCGATCTGACCCGCCACCGCGTGAATTCGTTCTTCGATGACCCCGGGCTGGTGGCGCATATCGGCGTGGCCGACCCGTTCTGCAACAGCCTGAGCCAGCAAGTCTATGCCGCTTCCACCGCCGCCGGCGCCACGGCCCACATGGGCGGCGACTTCATCACAGTCGAGGGGCCGCGCTTCTCCACTCGAGCCGAGTCGAATATCTATCGCTCCTGGGGCCTTTCCATCATCGGCATGACCACTTCGCCCGAAGCGTTCCTGGCCCGCGAAGCCGAGCTGTGCTACGCGGTAATGGCCCACGTGACCGACTATGACGTCTGGCACCAGGAGCCGGTCAGCGTGGATATGGTCGTGCGCACCCTGCACCAAAACACGCGCACCGCGCAGGAAGCCATCCGCCAGCTGGCCGCCGGGCTGCAGGCGCCAGAGTGCGCCTGCGACCAGGCGCTGGCCCCGGCCCTGATCACCCACAAGCGCAATATCGACCCAGCCGCCCGCAAGAAGCTGGGCCTGCTGGTTGAGAAATATTTGACCGAATGAAAGTCCCCCGCCCGCTGAGGCGCCTGCTGCCCGCCAGCGTCTCCGCCAGCCTGCTACGGCTGGCGGCGGCCTTCCTGGGCCTGTTTGCGCTGGCGCTGACCCTCTCGCCTGCTGTGCGCCAGCGCAGCCTGCTGCCGCTGGCCGAGCTGCGCTGGGCGCACTGGCTGGGCGTGGTGGTCTGGGTGCTGGCCCTCTTCTGGCTCGACCGGCGCACGCGTGAGCGCCTGCCCAACCGTGACCCCTTCATCATCCCCGTGGCCGGCCTGCTGGCGGGCTGGGGCCTGCTGACCATCTGGCGTCTGACCTTTGAGTTCGGCCTGCGCCAGACCGCCTGGCTGGCGGTCAGCTGCGCGCTGTTCGTGCTGGCCCTGCGCCTGCGTGAGCGCATTCTGCCCATGCTGCGCCGCTACAAGTACGTCTGGCTGCTGGCCGGCCTGCTCATCACCGCCCTCACTTTTCTGTTCGGCACCAACCCCTCCGGCATCGGGCCGGATCTGTGGCTGGGCTGCTGCGGGCTCTACTTCCAGCCGTCTGAGCTGCTCAAACTATTGCTGATAATCTACCTGGCCGCTTACCTGGCTGATCGCCAGCCGCTGATGACCGGCCTGCTGCCGCTGCTGGCGCCGACCGCAGTGATGACCGGCGCGGTGCTGCTGCTGTTGATGGTCCAGCGCGATCTCGGCACAGCCTGGGTCTTTATCTTCATCTATACCATCCTGATCTACATCGCCGCCGGCAAGCGGCGCGTGCTGCTGGCCAGCGCCGTGGTATTGATATTGGCCATGGTCGCCGGCTATGAGCTGGTGGGCCTGGTGCACGCCCGCATTGACAGCTGGCTGAATCCTTGGGTAGACCCCACCAATCGCTCGTACCAGATCGTGCAGGCGCTAATGGCCATCGCCGCCGGCGGCATGTTTGGCCGCGGGCCAGGCCTCGGCAGCCCCGGCTTTGTGCCGGTGGCCCACAGTGACTTCATCTACACCTCCATCGTGGAGGAGAGCGGCCTGTTGGGCGCCATCGCCCTGCTGGCGCTGATCGCTTTCCTGGTGGTGCGCGCCCTGCGCATTTCGCTGCACGCCCGCGATGCCTACCAGCGCTACCTCGCCATCGGCCTGGCGGCCTACATCGCCAGCCAGAGTCTGCTCATCATCGGCGGCAACATCCGCATGCTGCCGCTCACCGGCGTCACCCTGCCGTTCGTGTCCTACGGCGGGTCTTCCATGCTGATCTCGTTCTTTGCCCTGTTGCTGCTGTGCCTGGTCAGCCATGATGGCGTGCATCGCGCCGCGCCGGTGCTCAACAGCCGCCCCACCCTGATCATCGCCGGCCTGCTGCTGGGCGCCTTCGCGCTGGCCGCCGTCATCACCGGATGGTGGGGTGTGGCCCGCGGGCCAGACCTGCTGACCCGCACCGACAATGCCCGCCGCGGCCTGTCTGACCGCTACGTGTGGCGCGGCGCTCTGCTCGACCGCGATTTTCAGCTGCTCTCACGCACCGGCGGCAGCGCCAGTCAATACACGCGTGACTATGTCGAGCCGAGCCTGGGCAACGTATTGGGCTACTCGCATCCGCAATTCGGCCAGTCCGGTCTGGAGGATGGGCTCGACCCGATCCTGCGCGGCGAGGAGCGCCAGCCCGCCTGGGGCTTGTGGCTCAGCCATATCCTGTATGGCCAACCCTCGCCCGGGCTGGATGTGCAACTCAGTCTGGACCGCGAGCTTACGCTGCAAAGCATGCAGGCGCTGGAGGGCCAGCGCGGCGCAGCCGTGGTGATGGACGCCGCCAGCGGCGAGGTGCTGGCGCTGGCCTCGCAGCCCGGTTTCAACGCCAGCACGGTGGGCGAGGACTGGCAAAGCCTGCTGGAGAGCGAATATTCGCCGCTGATGAACCGGGCCGTGCAGGGCGCCTACCCGCCCGGCGGCGTGCTGGGGCCCTGGCTGCTGGCCGCCGCCCGCAATCAGGACCTGCTGCCCGAGCCGGAACTTGAAACCAGCTACCTGCTCAACGGCACAACCCTTGAATGCACCCAGCCGCCCAGCGAAATGGAATGGGATGCGTTGATCGCCGCAGCCTGCCCGGGTGCGCTGGCCCAACTGGGTCTGGCGCTGGGCGAGCAGAACTTGCTGACCCTATACAGCGCGCTGGGCTTGTACACCGCGCCGTCTGTGCCGCTGAGGCAGCCCAGCTTCGCCGCGCCGGCCAGCCTGCCGCGCCCGGGCGAGGCCGCCACTGGCCAGGCCGGCATGCTGGTCAGCCCGCTGCAGATGGCGCGCGTGGCCGCTACGCTCAGCAATGGCGGCCAGCTGCCGGCCGCCCAGCTTGCGCTGGCGGTGAAAGACGCCAGCGGTGAGTGGCAGCCCTACACTGAGCCGAGCGCCGCCCAAGCCGTGCTCACCAGCGCCGCCGCCTTCAGCCAGGCCCAGCGCCTGGCCGCCGAAGATGCGCCGATCTGGGAACTGCGCACCACGGCCCAAGGCGCCAGCGGGCTGCACTACACCTGGTATTTGGCCGGCAGCCTAAGCCGCGGCAGCCAGCCGGCCCGCGTGGTGGTCGTGCTGCTGGAAGGCAGCAGCCCGCAGCAGGCCGCCGCCATCGGGCGTCAAGTTCTGCTGACCGCCCTGGGCGAATAGAAGCTAAAGCCGTGCCGTCACTTGGCAGGTTCAACCAAGTATCTAGCAACCAGACTCTCATTGATCTGAGGCGAGTCACTGTAGCCATAATCAATTCGTACAATGCGCCCTTGGGTTACCTGCAATGTAATGCTGTAGCTTTGTTCGTTATCTGGGATGAATACCAGCGCATACTCGCCGCGCGGATAATTCTCATCAGAGTATGCCGCTGCCGAGACTTCATAGACCGCATACAGGCTGGCCACCTGCACTCCCTCCCAATGTTGCAGTTCCGCCTTGCGAATGAAACTGCCCTCTGCCCCCAGCAGCGGCAGCACTTCCACTAAAGTGCCTTCCGCCTCATCTGGCAGGCACTTGGGCGGCCCACCCAGCCCTTCCGCGTTGGTGCAATGCGCCTGGGTGAAATGGACCAGTAAACGTAACTCGCCAACATCCCCGGCAAGCGCAGTTTCGATGATGTGGTCGATCTCGGGCATGCCCGTGCGCTCTGCGGGCTGCGCCGGTCTGCCACAGGCCGCCAGCAGGATGGCGATTGCGATCAATATCAGGCGGGTGTTTGGGTTCAACATGCGTGAGCTCCTATCTTTAAAGAGGTTGAAGGGTTAGCAAGTACAACGCTGCGCCTCTCGTCAAAGTTCCTCGCGCCGCAACAAACTGCTCATTGACAGGCAAGTGTTTACTTGCAATACTCTGGTCGTGGACCTGATATTCAAAGCGCTGGCCGACCCTACCCGCAGAAGCATTTTGGATGAACTCAGCAAGCACGACGGGCAAACCCTGTTCGAGCTGTGCCAGCGCCTGCTGTTCGAGCACAAGGTTGAATCTTCGCGCCAGGCCATTTCGCAGCACCTGGATGTACTCGAAGCGGCCGATTTGATCCGCATCAAGCGCCAGGGCCGCTACAAATTCCATTTCATCAATACCGAACCATTGAAAACCATCCAGCAGCGCTGGAGCCACAAGGAGAGATCATGAGAATCTACATCACCAGCGTCCCCATCTCGGATTACGACAACGCCGTGGAGTTCTACACCGGGAAACTCGGCTTCGTGAAGAAGCGCGATATCGAGATGGGCCATGCCATGCGCTTCATCACCCTGGTCTCGCCTGAGGACCCCGACGGGCCGGAGCTGCTGCTGGAGCCGAACGCCGAGCACCGCGGCATCAAGGCCCTGCGTGAGGCGCTGGCTGAGGACGGCATCCCCATCACCTCGTTCGCGGTCAAGGATCTCGATGCCGAGTACAAACGCCTGAGCGGGCTGGGCGTGCTGTTCACGCAGAAGCCCATGCGCCAGGGCGGCTGGTACTCGGCCGTGCTGGATGACACCAACGGCAACCTGATCGAGCTGGCCGAGGTGCCCAGCGCGTAAACAAAAAAAGCCCGTGGCAGAGCCACGGGCTTTTTTGTTGGGCGTGCGGCGCGCTATGCGCGGCTGGCCACCATCCAGTGCGTACCGAACTTGTCCGTAAGCATGCCCAGCTCCTGGCCCCAGGCCTGCTTCTCGAACGGCATGAACACCGCCCCACCCTCGGCCAACGCGCTGAAGTACGCGCCCAGCTTGGCCACATCACTCCCGGCCAGGCACACGCGCACGTTGTCGCCAAAGGTCGTCGTTGCGCCCGGCACGGTGTCACCGGCGAACAGGGTCATAAACTCGGTGTCGAGCTCAGCATGCATCACCTTGTGGGCTTCGTTCTCGGGCATTTCGTACATGTCTCGGTAGTAGTTCACCACCAGCTCGCCCCCGAACACGCTTTTGTAGAACTTCATGGCTTCATCACAGGTGGCGTCAAACACCAGCGACGGCAGCAGTTGTACAGCTTGTTTCATGGTCTAGCTCTCCTCTGCTAATATGCAAGTATATACTTGCATATTAGCAGAGCCGTGCGTAAATGTAAAGGGCCTGCCCTTGGCCCCAAAGCAGGGGCGTCCACTGCCTTGACGCACCGCCCAAATTTCGCCCTCTTACCCCAGAGCATGGTTAACTGCATCGCAGCGGCGGCCATCCCTGGCCACAGCACGTTAACAAGCCATGCTAAACACGCCACCTTATCAGGCAGATGGGTCGTCAAAGCCCTTGGTATTAACCTTTAACGGTCATCCCCCGCCCCACTTTTTTAGCCATGATGATGATTAAAGGTTTTCAAGGGGCACAGCCTGGGCGCACCCACTATATGAACTCAATGCGCACAAAGCGGCGCTTGCCCACCTGCAGCACGCCGCCCGCCGGCAGCGCCGCGGCCGGGTCAGTGAGGGCCTGGCCATCCAGGCGCACGCCGTTCTGCTCCACCAGACGGCGGCCTTCGCTCTTGCTCTTGACCAGACCAACGGCCAGCAGGACGTCAAGCAAAGGTTGGTCCTTATCTACATTAAAGGTATCCATTGCCGTTGGTACCTCGCCCTGCTGGAAGACGCGGTCAAAGTGCTGGCGGGCCGCCGCAGCCGCCTCGGCGCCGTAGAAGATGCTGGTGATCTCAGCGGCCAGCTCAGCCTTGGCCTCACGCGGGTGCAGGCTGCCGTCGCAGACGGCAGCCTCGCGGCGGGCTACCTCACTGGCGGTCCAGCGGGTGGCGAGGCGCATGTAGGCGCCCATAGCCTTGTCGGGCACGCTCATCACCTTGCCGAACATGTCGTTGGCGTCCGTGTTGAGCGGAATATGGTTGCCGAGGGATTTGCTCATCTTGACTTCGCCATCCGTGCCGGGCAGGATGCCGAGGATGATGCCAATGTTGGGCTTCTCACCCATCGCGGTCATCAGCTTGCGCCCGGCGGTGAGGATGTTGAACAGCTGATCGGTGCCGCCCACCTGCACATCGGTCTTGAGCGCGTAGGCATCGTAGCCCTGCATGATCGGATAGAAGGTCTCGTGCAGAAAGATGGGGTCGCCCTTCTCCCAGCGCAGATGGAAATTCTCACGGGTGATGAACTGCTGCAGGGTGAAGTTGGCCGCCAACTTGATCAGGTCCGCAAAGTCAAGCTTGGAGAGCCATTCGGAATTCTGGCGCACCTCGGTCTTGTCGCGGTCCAGCACGCGGAAGGCCTGCTCGGCATACGTCTGGGCGTTCTGCTCCACCTCCTCCGCGGTCAGCTGCGGGCGCAGCTGATCCTTGTCGGAGGGGTCGCCGATCAGCGAGGTAAAGCTGCCAATGAGGAAGACGACATGATGCCCAAAATCCTGAAACTGGCGCAGCTTGCGCATGGGGATGGTGTGGCCCAGATGCAGGTCGGTGGTGCGCGGGTCAAAGCCGGCATACACGCGCAGCGGCCGCCCGCTGGCCTGCGCCTCGCTGAGGCGCTGGCGCAGCTCGGTCTCCATCGCTTTGGCCAGCTGCGGGTCACCGTACTCGGTGCCCTGCATCAGGGTTTGGACTTGCTCTTCAATGTTCATACTCATGCTCGGCTCCAGTTAAACAAATACGCCCTCGCTGGCGAGGGCGCGCAGGCTTGCCCGTCACCAGCTCAGCAAGACGGGGCGTACGCATATGCGGGGGCAGTGCCTGCGTGCATGCGGGCATTATATAACATTGCGGGTTTACAGCCAGCCGATACCCGTGATGCTATAATGCCCTCGTTGCTCCATCACGGCCATGCAACCAAGCCTTAAGGAACTCGTCCTCGTCCTCAACACCAACTACGAACCGATCAACGTTTGCACCATGCGCCGCGCCATGGGCCTGATCTTTTCCGAGAAGGCCTCCATGCTCCAGAACGGCCGCGGCGAGATCCACACGGCTCGAGAGGTGTACCCGGCCCCATCCGTCATCCGGCTGGAGCGCATGGTGCGCCGCCCCCGCCCCAAAGTCAAGCTGAACAAACAGGAGATCTTCCGCCGAGACCATCACACCTGCCAGTACTGCGGCCGCAAGGATGTCGAGCTGACCCTCGACCACATCCTGCCGCGCCGCCTGGGCGGCCGCCACAGCTGGGATAACCTGATCACTGCCTGCCGGGCCTGCAACCACCAAAAGGGCGGCCGCGTGCTGGTGGAAGCCGGCATGCAGCTGCTCAGCCAGCCGCATGCGCCCGCCGCCTCGGCCCAGTACATCTTCGGCCGCTACCTGGCTGAGAACACGGATTGGGACAGTTTTATCAAAGGCTGGTAGGCTTCGCAGCCTCGGGAGAAACCTACTCGGCTGACGCCGAGTATGGTTCTCCACACGCATAGAATAAAAAAGGCGGCCGACTGGCCGCCTTTTGCTTACTTACGCTTCTTTTTATCCGGCCGGGTGTGGCGGTAGATGAGCGTACCGGCCGCCAGCACCAGCACAACCGCCATCAGGGTCTGGTTGGCGTTGAAACCGCCCACCTGCGAAGCATCCAGGCGCAGGAAGTCGAGCAGGATGCGGATGGTGGGATAGGTGATCAGATAGGTCAGGAAGATGTCGCCCGGCTTGAGCGCCTTGCCGTACTTGCGGCCCAGCCAGATCAGGAAGAACACCGTAGCCAGGCTCCACAACGACTCATACAAAAAGATGGGGTGGTAGCGCGACACATCCGCAAACTCAGGCAGGCGGTGCGCTTCGTCAATGGTGATGGCCCACGGCAGGTCAGACGGAGCGCCGTACAGCTCCTGGTTGACGAAGTTGCCCCAGCGGCCGATCGCCTGGCCCAGCGCCAGCGGGGCGGCGATCACGTCCAGCCAGGCTGGCAATTTTTCGCCGTGCTTGCGGGCCATGATGTACAGGGCGATCACACCGCCCACCACGGCGCCGGGGATGCCCAGGCCGCCGCGCCACACCGCGATCGCATCCAGAGGATGGGTGAGGTAGTACATGGTGGTAACGCCGGCCTCCACCATGCTGGGCGGCGGGGTCAGGATATGCCACAAACGGGCGCCAAGGATGCCGCCCAGCACGATCCACAGCAGGCTGTCCCAGATGAACTCGCTGTTCATCTTGCGTTCCTTGGCGATGCGTTCGCCAAGATAGGCGGCCGCGATCACGCCGCCCATCAGGATCAGGCCATAGAAATGAATGGTCAGCGGCCCGATATAAATTGCAGTTTGGTCGATCGACATGCGTGCTCCTTACTTGCGGGGCTTGCGGGTTGGTTTGCGTTTGCGCCCGGCCGCGTTTGCGCTGGCGAGCTTGCGGGCTTCTGTGCGAACATGCCAAATGCGCTGGATGGCGGTGAGGTTTGCGCCGATGGCAATGATACTGACGCCGATCAGCGGAAGATTGAATAACAATGTCGGGCCGAGGATGAAGTAGCGCTCCACCCGGCTCAGCAGGCCGACCTTGGCCTCAAGCCCCACGCTTTGGGCGCGGGCCCGGATGTACGAGACCAGCACCGAGCCAAAGGCGCCAAGGTAACTGGCGACCGCCAGCCAGTGATGGTTGTTGAGGCTGGCCCACCACAGCAAGCCGCCGTAGACCACCAACTCGCCGTAGCGGTCGCTTACAGAGTCGACGAAGGCGCCGAACTCTTGCGATTCGCCGCGGCGGCGGGCCAGGGCGCCATCCAGGGCATCGAAGGGTGTCATGAGCAGCACCATCAAGCCGGCCATGGGGAAGTTGCCCTGGGCGGCGAACCAGGCGCCGACTGAGATGCCCAAAAAGCCCACGATGGTGAGCATATTGGGGGTTACACCGAGTTTGTATAGAAGTTCAACCGTGGGGTTGATAAGCCAGGCAAAGCTGATGCGCAGGCGGTCAGTGAAGGTTATGGGGTCGCGCATGGAAGTGATGGCTATGCTACTGGAGCGCGCGAGCGGTGTCAAGCGACATCATCATCCCCATCCTCGCCGCCAAAGTTGTCAAGGTCCATCAGCACTTCGCGCTCGCGGCCGCCGCTTTGCGCCGGGCCGAGCACGCCCATCTCTTCGAGCTCATCCACCAGGCGGGCGGCCCGCGGGTAGCCCACCTTCAGCGCGCGCTGCAGGTGCGAGGCGCTGGACTTGCCGGTGACGCGGATCACGTCAATGGCGCGGTCGATCAACTCATCGCGGTCTTCACTCAGCGCTTCGCGCTGCAACAAGCTGTCCCACGGGGCAGAGATGTCTTCGTCGGGCGGCCAGGCCTTCTGCCAATAGGCGATGACCGCTTCGATCTCGGCGTCCGTGATCATGACGCCCTGCGAGCGCATGGGGCCGGCGGCCTCGGGCGAGAGGTAGAGCATGTCGCCGCGTCCCAGCAGCGATTCGGCGCCAGTGGTGTCCAGGATCACGCGCGAGTCGATGGCCGAGGCGACCGCGAACGAAATACGCGCCGGAAAGTTGGCCTTGATGAGGCCAGTGACCACATCTGTGCTGGGGCGCTGGGTCGCCACCACCAGGTGGATGCCGACGGCGCGGGCCATCTGCGCCAGGCGCACCAGGGTGCTCTCAGTATGCTCAGCGGTGTTCATCATCAGGTCGGCCAGCTCATCGATCAAGACGACGATGCGCGGCAGACGTTCGGCGTCTTCCTGCTTCTCAACCTTGCGGTTGAAGCCGTCAATATCGCGCACACGTTCTTTTTCTAGCAGTTTGTAGCGGCGCTGCATCTCGGCCACCACCCAGCGCAGGCTGGCGGTGATGCGCTCGAGCTCGGTTTCCACTTTGCCGATCAGGTGCGGCAGGCCGTTGAAGCGCACCAGCTCGACCATCTTGGGGTCAAGCATCACCAGGCGCAGATCGGCCGGGCTGTTGTTCATCATCAAGCACACCGCGATGGCCGAGATGAGTACAGACTTGCCGGAGCCCGTGGTGCCAGCCACCAAAAGGTGCGGCATGCGCGCCAGGTCGGCCGCAATAGGCTCGCCCGAAACATCCCGCCCCAGCGCAATGCCGAGCTGCGAGTTGAGCTTGTGGAAGGCCATGCTCTCCAAAATGGGGCGCATGCGCACCGTCATGGTGCGCAGGTTGGGCACCTCAATACCAACGTAGGAGCGGCCGGGCACCGGCGCCTGGATGCGCAGGCGCTGGGCGGAGAGCGCCAGCGCCAGGTCGCGCTGCAAGGCGGAGATCTGGGCCACGCGCACACGCTGGCCGCCCTCGCCCTGCGGGTCACCGGGGCGCTGGATGTAGCCGGGCTCCACCGCGAACTGCGTCACCGTAGGCCCAACCTGGAAGTCGATCACTTTGGCAGGCACACCCAGCTCGGCCAGCGCTTTCTCCAGCAGGCCTGCCATCTCGTTGATGTGGCGCTCGTCGGGGCGCGTGCTGCGCTCTTCCACCAACAGTTTGAGTGGCGGCAGATCCGCCGAACGCGGCACGGCCGCCTTGGCGGGCTTCTTCTGCTCCTCGCTCAGTTTGAAATCCTTGCGGTACTCGGCCGGCAGCCGTTGGCGCCGCGGCCGCGGCGCGGCAACAGGCTCGTCCTCCGGCTCGATATCCGCGCTCATCGGCGAGGCGCTGAACACCGGCTCATCATCAAACTCAAAGCTGGGCAGCTTGGACTCAGCGCCGCCCAGTTGGCCGCGCAGCCAGGCCACCTGGCTGAAGGCCCACAGACCCGCCAGGCCGGCCACGGCCAGGAAAACCAAGCCAGTGATGCCGAGCGAGAGCCAGTTGGGCAAAATGCTGTCGAGCAGCAGGTGCAGGCCTTCGGCCAGCCCCCAGCCGATCAGGCCGCCGGCCCTGCCGGCTTCGGCCTGCTCCAGCGAGAGGCCGGTGACCAGGCTGAGCAAGCCCAAGGAAGCGAATACGGCAATTTCAAATGCGATGAGGCGCGCCGGCGAAAGGCTGGCGCCGAGGCGGCGGCGCTGCAACAGCTGCCAGCCCGCCAAGCCCAGCCCGATCACCACCAGCACCGAGCCCCAGCCCAGCCAGCGCCGCCATACGCCCACCCAGGGCGAGAGCCACGCGCCGCCCGTCAGGCCCACCAGGCCCAGGATGGTGATCACCGCCAGGGCGATCAACAGCACGCCGACCACATCTGAGACATAGTCGGCTGGCCCGCCTTGCAGCCAGCCCACCCGCTCCCATAGGGAGCGTTGGGGCGGGCGTTGCGTAGCCATATTGCGCTGCTGCGATGGTTGTTTAGGCATGCTCTCCGGGGGTTTCAAGCCAGGCGGGGCCTTCGGCCTGGTCCTTCCATGGTTCGCCGAGCAACTGCAGGCTCAAGCGCTGGCGCTCAGGCTCCACCTGCAGCACTTTCACCTGCACCTGCATGCCGTTCTCCAGCACCAGGCGGGGATCGAGGCGATGGTGCAGGCCCATTTGAGTAATGTGGATCAGGCCCTCCAGCCCTTCTTCCAATTTGGCGAAGGCACCAAAGTGTACAACTTCGGTGATCTCGGCGCTGGTTTCTGCACCTTCAGGGAAGCGCTCCAGCACGCTGGCCCACGGGTTGTGCTGGCCGCGTTTGACGCTCAGCGAGACGCGCTCGAGGTCACTGTTGATCTCAAGCACCACCACGGTGAGCACCTGGCCGGGCGAAGCCACTTCGCGCGGGTGGCCGACCCGGCCCCACGACAGCTCGGAGATATGCACCAGGCCCTCCACGCCGCCCAAGTCAATGAACAGGCCAAAGTTGGTGACGTTGGTGACCTTGCCCTCTACCTGCTGGCCGGGCTGCAGGGTTTGCAGCAAGCCTTGGCGCGAGCCGGGGGCGCTCTCCGCCGCCCGCTCGGAAAGCACGATGCGGCCGCGCTCCGGGTCACACTCGATCACCTTGAGCTCCATTTCCTTGCCCATGTAGCTTTCAAGCAGCTTCTCGGTAATGCGCTGGCCGTTGGCAGTGGCCTGTAGATGCGAACGCGGCACAAAGCCCTGGAATTCCTGGGCGCGTACCAGCAGGCCACCCTTGTTCCAGCTCACCACTTCGGCGTAGCACACCGTCTCGTTCTCCTGCAGCTCCAGCACGCGGCGCCAGTCCACCCAGCCCATGCTCTCATCGCTCTTGGGTTTGGGCGCCGGGCCGCGGCCGCCTGTGCGCTGGCCGCCACGCGGGCCGCCCGGCCGTTGGCCGGGGCGCTTGCCCTGCGGGCGGCGCGGCGCGCTCCCCAGGTGGTCATCAGCTAGTGAACCACCCCACCCTTCACTACGCGGGGCAGAGGAATTTCTGGCGCGGTTGTACTCATTCATCACTGTGATTCCTTTCCATTCTTCACGGCAAGAGTGTCTTTTTCCATTTCAAGCAAGCTGCGGGCCACACTCTCGATGGCGACGCGCTGCTTGCGATACAGATCAGCTTCAGACATGGCCAGGCGCATGGCAACCTCGCGCACTTTGCGGCCTTGCATGAACTTCATTTCGAGCAGGTTGTACAGCATCCACTCGCCGTTGAGGCGCGGCTCGCCCTCCGGGCGGTTACGCTCAATGGCGGTCTTCAAAATGGCGCGCATCGCCAGCGAAGGGTTGCCCTCATGCTGGTCGAGGGCGCCTTGCACCACCTGCAGGCTGCGCAACGGGCTCTGGGTGAGCCGCGGGCCGCCCCAGTAATGCGTCAGCGCATCGCGTACCCACTTGACCAGGTCCTTGTACTTGGGCAGTTTCTCCACATCGCTCAGCACTTCGCCCTGGTCATAGCGCGAGGCGGCCCGCAAGCGCTGGATGACCTCTACGCGCGGGGTCAAGCTTTGCAGCGAGCGCAGCACTTCGCCCTGCTGGCGGCGGTCCTCCAGCGCCTGGGCGGCGCGCGCCCCCAGGCTCTCAAAGGCGCGCAGCTGCTCTTCGCTCAGCTCGCCCCGGCGGCCGCGCTGCACGCCCAGCATGCCGATCAGCTGCTTGCCGTCGCTGCCATGCAGCGGCAGCAAGCGGTACCCGCTCCAGGTGAACACCTGCCCGCCATTCTGCTTGCCGGCCACTTCGAGCAGGTCTTTGGATTTGTCATCATCCCGCAAATTGCGCGAGCCAACCTCCACCACGGTCTGCATCTGCCCGTCCTGCAGGCTCACCACGAAAGCGGACTTGCTCTGGAAGCGGTCGCACACGGAGGCCAGCACGGCCTCCAAAAACTGGCGCATATCGGCATCGGTAAGGAAGCGCTCCGGCAGCTCCTGCAGGAACTGCATGTCGTCCTCGCTGGCGCCGAAGATCAGCCATTTTTCCAGCACCGGCGCGGCCAGGGTCAGCACATGCGAGACCAGCAAGGTTGAAAGCCCCACCAGGATAGGCAGCACGACCCCATCCTGAATTTGCAGGATGCGGCCAATATCATCGGCCCAGGGGATCAGTGCCAGCACGATGAAGACCGTCACCGGCCCGCGCAGCAGCCAGCGGAACAGGCGGCTCTTGACCACCCGGTCGGGCCAGGGCACGCCAAAGAATGCGGTGGCGTAGGCCATCGCCACCATGGCGTAGAAGACGAATACATTCGCGATCGAGGCTGTGAGGAAGAACAGGATCGGCACCGCCGCCGCCAGCTCGCCGGCCAGCAGCAGGAAGGGATAGCTGCCCACCGCCACGGCGATCGAGCCGACCAACAGATAGGTCATGCGGCGGCGGCTGGCAGTAAGCACGGTGCGCTTCCAGGCCCGGTAGATCACCGAGAGCGCCATCAGAATCGTGACGACGTAGTAGACGCTGAAGCCCAGCGAGAGCGAGGTCAGCGTGAGATGTGGCATGGGCTGGCCTTCGGCCACCAGCGGGCCGAGGAACAGCGTGGTGGGCAGCAGCAGCGAGAACGCCGCCGAAATAAAGTACGAAAAGCGCACCGCCCAGCGGCGACGGCCACGCGAGGGGCGCCCAGTGGTCTCCAGCAGGGCGTCAGAGAAGTGCAAATAAGCCGCCGGCAGGAACAGGGTGCCCATCCACTGCAAACGCAGCCACACTTCCAGGCTGCTGGACTGGCTGAGCACCCCCGCCACCGCCTCGCCTGAGAAGCTGACCATGACACAGGCCAGGATGACGGCGAAGGCCCGCGAGATGCGGTCACGCAGATTAAAGGTCAGGGCGCGTAGGAACAGCGACAGCGCCGTGATGGCGATGCCGGCCTCAAATATTCGGTTGATGGTTTGCAAACTTCTCAGAACCCAATCATCCATGCCGTTTCAACTTTAAAAGTGGTTATGTCAAACGCTTGGCAAAGAACAGCGCAATATCCTGATTTTCATAATAGCGGTCACTAAACCCGGCAAATTCAAAGGCCAGCTTCTGGGCCAGCTTGATGGCCGGTTGATTCTTGGCCTGCATCTCCAGCACCAGGCGCTGGCAGCCGTGCTCACGCGCCCAAGCCTGGGCGCCCAGCACCAGGCGGCTGCCCACGCCGCGGCGGCGCTGGCTGGCCGCCACCACCACATCCGTGACCCACGCAGTCGAGGGCACCAGTTGCGTGGTGAGGGCCGCATAGCCGATGGGCTGGCCCTCGGCTTCGGCCAATAGGGCCAGGCTGCGTTGCGCAAGCAAGGCGGCCTGGGCCTGCTTGGGGCGCGGGTAGGCCACCTGCATCAGGCGCGGCAAACGCATCTCGCGGAAGCGCGCCCCCATGCGCGGGGTGGTCGCGTCCACTTCCATCTGCCACACATGCTCAGTGGAATACCCGTGATCCAGCGCCATCAAGGCGGGGTGATCGTCCTCGGTCACCGGACGCAGGCTGACCTGCAATTTCGGTTCGTTCATGAACTTGGCGCCTCAATACGCACAGGGACGCGGCAGGGCGGCAGCTCGCTGCCGCTGCTGTCCGTCACCACCAATTGCAGCACATAATCGCCAGTGGGCAGGCGCGAAGTATCCCAGTTCTCCACCAGCACGTCATCCCGAATGATCGAGCGGCCAGCCTGGATGGTGAGCCACAGCTCTTCCTCGGCGCGGGCCACTTCAAATTTGTAGAAGCCAAAATTGGTCACATCCACCGTGCCAATGATCGAAACCGAGCCGCTTAGCGAAGCGCCGGGTTCCGGGTCCGTGATGGCGATCTGGGCCGGTATACACGCCTCCGGGTTCACCGCCACAGTGGGCAGCGCGGTGGCAGTGGCCAGCACCTCATCGCCGGCGGGCGTAACCGTGGTGGCCCCGGTTTGGGATTCCATCGAGAGGGAAAGGGTGGGAGTAGCCAAAAGATCCTGAGCAGGCAACGAGGTGGCCACAAAGGTCACCATGACAAAAACGCCGACTGCGATCACCAGCATGCCGAACAGCATCAGGGCCGCCTGGTTCAGCCGCTCGCGGCTGGCCTGGCGCTCCAGGCCATAGTGGGCCTCGCGCACTTCCTGCCAGGCGAGCAGGAAACGATAGAAATACAGAATGCCAGCCAGGCCCAGTAAAAAGTACAGGACCGCTTCATATTGAACGAAAAATCTTAATACTTCAGCCATCGGAGCAACACGTTACAGCTTGCGCAGCACCCCGCGAACCAACTGGGTAAGTTTGGGCGCCAGCACCGTGCCCGCCTCCAGCACTTCTTCGTGGGTGGTCTCGGTGTTGCCGTCCAGGTTGGCTTTGTTGCTGACGCCGGAGACGCCCAGCACCCGCGTGCCGCTGTGGCGGGCGATGGTGGCTTCCGGCACGGTGGACATGCCCACCGCGTCCACCCCGATGCCACGGAGGAAGCGCAGATCGGCCGGGGTTTCAAAACTGGGGCCGGCCAGGCAGCAGTACACACCTTCACGCAGGCCAATGTGCTCGGCCGCGGCCACTTCACGGGTCAGGGACTGCAGTTGGCGGTCGTACACCTGGCTCATATCTGGGAAGCGCGGGCCAAGCTCATCAAGATTGGGGCCGCGCAGCGGGTTCTGGCCGGCCATGCCGATCAGGTTGAGGTGGTCAGTGATCAGCATCAGGTCACCCGGCTCAAACTCCGGGTTGACCGCGCCGGCCGCATTGGTGATCACGATGATCTCGATCCCCAGCGCCTGCATGACCCGCACCGGCAGGCCCAAGCGCGGCATGTCGTAGCCTTCGTAATAATGCGTACGGCCCTGCATCACGACAACATTCTGGCCTTCCAGGCTGCCCAGCACCAGGCGGCCAGCGTGGCCCTTGACGCCAGAGATCGGCCAGCCGGGAATGTCGCTGTACGGGACGTATTGCGGATTTTCGATGGATTCGGCTAATGAGCCCAAGCCAGAGCCCAATATCATGCCTACCCGGGGCTTTTGGTCAGTCTTTTTTTGAATTGCAGCGGCTGCAGCTTGAATATCGGCAATGGTGAGGAAATCACCCATCTATGTTCTGCTCCATTGGAAGGTTGATAAAAACGCTAAAGGACAATAAGCAAAATTATAACAGTGGCCCGATACCCCAGCCCCTGAAACAGCTAAGCGGTTGCTGAGCGCAGGATGAGATATTGCCGCCTACCCGCAAATCCCCACCTGTCTGTCATTGCGAGGACGTGAAGCGGCGTAGCCGCTGAACGACGTGGCAATCTGGGTTTAAAGGTTACGGGCAAAAGCGGCCAGCGTAGCCTCAATGTCAGCGTCTTCCACTCCGTGATGGGTTACTGCGCGGAAACCTTCGTAGTGGCCATAGTCGAGCAGTACGCCATCGCGGGCCAGGGCCGCGGTCAGCGCCGGCGCGTCCACCTGCGAACCCTCGGCCATGCGGAAGCGCACGATGTTGGTGTGCGGCGAAGGCACCACAAAATCGCGGAACTCCATCAAGCCCTCCGCCAAACGGGCGGCGCGGGCATGATCCTCGGCCAGGCGGTCTACCATCTTGGTGAGCGAAATAATGCCTGCGGCGGCCAGAATGCCCGCCTGGCGCATGCCGCCGCCCAGCTGCTTGCGGGCGCGGCGGGCACGATAGATAAACTCCTCATCGCCGCACAGCACCGAGCCAACCGGCGCGCACAGCCCCTTGCTGAGGCAGAAGGTCACGGAGTCCGCCTCCGCCACCAGAGTCGCGGCCGGCACGCCCAGCGCCACGGCCGCGTTGAACAACCGCGCCCCGTCAATGTGCAGCTTGAGCCCGTTGGCATGCGCCAACTCCGCCACGGCGCGGGTGTATTCCACCGTCAGCGGCACGCCGTTGCAGCGGTTGTGGGTGTTCTCCAGCGAGATCAGCCGCGTCACCGCATGGTGCACATCGTCCTCACGGATGGCGGCCTGCAGATCCTCGAGGCGCAGCGTGCCGTCCGGCTGGTTGGGCAGCGTATAGGGCTGGATGCCGCCCACCGCTGCCAGGCTGCCGGTCTCCGAGTTGAACGGGTGCGAGAGATTGCCGAGGATGACCTCGTCACCGCGCTGGCAGTGCGCCAGGAAGGCGGCCAGGTTGCCCATGTGCCCTGAGGGCACGAACAGGGCCGCCGCCTTGCCGGTGCGCTCGGCAGCCAGCTCCTGCAATTGGTTTACAGTGGGGTCTTCACCATATACATCATCGCCCACCTCGGCGCGGGCCATGGCCTGGCGCATCTCCTCGGTGGGCTTGGTCACAGTGTCAGAGCGCAGATCAATTGGGGGCATAGGCGTATTCTAAAGCGTTATTTAGGAGCGGGCCGTGCTTGAGTTCGCTGCCCTTCGAACAAAAACTGCCACAACCTGCAACGCGGGTCTCACTGAGGCCGAGCTTAGACTGCAAACCTCCGGTTACCGTCTGAGGGGGTTCTTAGGGGGAACTAGCAGTTCCCCCTAAGCGGGGCCAGGGGCAGAGCCCCTGGAAAACAAAAAACATCAAAACCCCTCATGGCGAGCACGGCAACCTAATTAGGCGTGCGCACGCATTCAACACCATCTCCTTGACACCGCAGCCCAATCCACCCGCCAACCCACGTTCCCCGCTATACCTTCCAAGTACTCGCCACCCTCTGTCATTGCGAGGAAGCGAGGCGGCGGAGCTGCTGAGCGACGAAGCAATCTGGTTTTGCGCCCACCTCGATCAAAGGAGGAGTTAAAACAATTAATACATTAAGTACATTTCCCCTAAATACAGGCTAAGCAAGCATCAAAACAGGGGACAAATGTTTTAACGAAACGGCAAAGATATGGGGGCACTAAAAACAAAGATGATGATGATTAATGGTTATCTGCGAACAAGCGCACTATGGCGCGCCCCGCAACTATCGCCTGGTCTGCAAGTTGTTCAACGCATGCTGCAGGTCCGCCGGCAGCGGCGCGCTGAAGACACGCAGCTCACTCTCGCCCGGCAGCACCAGGCCCAGCCGGGCCGCATGCAGGAACTGGCGCTTAAGCGGCAGGCTGGCCTTGCGGCGCCCGTACACTGTGTCCGCCACCACCGGGCAGCCGATGAACGCCAGATGCACGCGGATCTGGTGCGTGCGGCCGGTGTGGATATCGACCTCAAGCAGGGTGTGCTCGTCAAATTCTTCCACGGTGCGGTACTCGCTCACCGCCTCGCGGCCGCGGCTGCTGCTGGAGCGCACCACCGCCATGCGCTTGCGCTCACGCGGGTCACGCCCGATCGCCGCCTCAATCCGGCCAGTCGGCGTGGTCGGGCGTCCATCCACCAGGGCGATATAAGTCTTCTGCGCCTGGCGCTGCTGGAACTGGGCTTGCAAGGCGTGCTGGGCCGCGTCGTTCTTGGCCAGCACGATCAGCCCCGAGGTGTCTTTATCCAGGCGGTGCACCAGGCCGGGGCGCAGCTCGCCGCCCACACCCTCGATCTCGGGCGCATGCGCCAAGGCGGCGTGAATGAGCGTGCTGGTGTTGTGCCCCGCCGCCGGGTGCACCACCATGCCGGCCGGCTTGTTGACGATGAGCACATCATCATTCTCGAACACGACGTCCAGCGGAATGTCTTCGGACACCAGGTTGCTGGGCGCGGCGGGCGGCACGCGGATTTCGATTCGCTCCCCACCCTCCAGCTGCTGGCCGCTTTTGCTGGCGGGCTTGCCGTTCACCAGCACCAGGCCGTCTTTAATCAGCGCCTGCAGGCGGGCGCGCGAAAAGCCTTCGAGCTGCTCGACCAGATACTTATCCAGGCGCTGCACGCCGCCCTGGTTATGGAAGGTATGGGTTGTGCCCGGTAGCCGGGCTTGGTCAGTTGGCGGGTTTGTCATCGCCCTTGGCAGACGCGGCGTGGCCCTGCTCCCTGCGCTCGCGGTTGAAGAGAAGGTCGAGCACCAGCACGACCACGCCGCAGGTGATGCTGGCATCGGCAATGTTCCACACCGGGAAGCTGCCAATGGATACGAAGTCAGTCACATGGCCGTGCTGAAGGCGGTCGATCAGGTTGCCCAGCGCCCCGCCCAGCTGCAGGCTCATGGCCAGGCGCACGGCCCAATCGCCCGGCTCCAGGCGCGGGAAGTAGTACACGATCATGCCCGCCACCAGAATGGCGAGCACGGCAAAGATGCCGCCGGCGTTCTGGAACATGCCAAAGGCTGCGCCGGTGTTCTGCCAATGCACGATGCGCGCATAGGGAGCGAGTTCTTCCCAGGGCATCCAGGTCTGGCCATAGGCCAGGTTGGCGCGCACCCAGTTCTTGGTGAGCTGGTCAAGCAGGATGATGGTGCCCGAGATCAGCACCAGGGAGAGATAGCTGCGCAGGTTAATGACAGGTTGGGGGGTCTTGGATGCCATGGAGACTCAAAGGGGGATGAACTCTTATTCTACCCGCCGCGGCGGGCGATCACTTTTGGTCTTGCAGATAGACGCGCGGCACGCGGGTGTTGATATTGGTCAGGATCTCATACGGAATGGTGCCGGCCCAGACGGCCAGGTCCTCGACCGTGATGCGCTCGTTTCCGCTCTGCCCCACCAGGATAATCTCGTCTTCGTTGTAGGCCGAGTTGTGTTCAATGTTGACCATGAACTGGTCCATGCAAATGGTGCCCACCACCGGATAGCGCTGGCCTTTGATCAGCACTTGCGCCTGGCCCGACATGGCGCGGAAGTAGCCGTCGCCATAGCCCACCGGCACGGTCACCACCCGCACGGCGTGATCGCTCTGCCAGGTGGAGCCGTAGCTGACCGGGTGGCCGGGCTGCACGACTTTGAAATAGACGATGCGCGAAGACCAGGTCAGTGCCGGCTGCACCGCCACGGTGCGCTGCGCCTGGGCGGAGGGATACACGCCATACAGCAGGATGCCGGGGCGCACCATATCCATCCAGCTTTCGGGCAGCTGCAGCACCGCGCCCGAGTTGGCCATGTGGCGCAGCGGCATGGGCAAGCTGCGTTTCTCATAAAAGCGCAGCACTTCCTCGAAGCGCGCCACCTGCGTGCGCGCCGAGGCCAGGTCGGCCGCGTCGGCATTGGCGAAGTGCGAGAAGATGCCCTCGACCTCGACATGCTTGCACTTCAGCGTGGCCTCCAGCAGGCTTTCGGCATTGTAATAGTGCACGCCGATGCGCTCCATGCCGGTGTCGATCTTGAGATGGACGCGAGCGGTCACGCCGGCGGCAGCCGCCGCCGCCTCGACCTGCTCCAGCTTCTGGGTCGAAGACACCGTCAGGGTCAGGTTGTGCTGCAGGAACAACGGCGCCTGGCTGCCGAGGATGCCGCCCAGCACCAGAATGGGCGTGGTGATGCCCGCCTCGCGCAGCAATATGCCCTCCTCGAGGTAAGCGACCCCGATCGAGCCGACACCGAGCTCTTGCATATACTGGCCCACTCGCACCAGGCCATGCCCGTAGGCATTCGCCTTGAGGATCGGCATCACTTTTGCGCTGCCCACATGCGCCTGGATGGCCTGCAGATTGCTTTGCAGACGCTCCAGGTCCACCTGGACATGGGTTGGCCTCAGGTCAACGCTGGTGCTGATGGTGGGATGGTTGCTGATTTGCATGCTATGGGATTCTATCTGCTTGCGGCACCCTACGCAGCATTAATGCTCGTGTCATTCCGAGCGAAGCGAGGAATCCGTCTAGAGTCTATTTCTCGTCGAACATATCTGCGACAATTCAAACCAACCGTTAGCGGATTCCTCCTCGCTGCTACGCAGCTCGTTCGGAATGACAATCTCTCAATTCCGGCCGGCGCGCACCCGCTGGCGGGCGAAGGCCAGCGCCGCAGCCCGGTCGGGCACATTACCCATCGCCTGGGCCTCGCGCAGTGCCTCCAGGATCTCGCCCACCTTGCGGCCAGGCTTCAGGCCCAGCTCGTTCATCAAGTCGTTGCCGTTGAGCAGCACGGGCGGCGATACGATCTCGTCGGCGAGTTCGTAATACCCTTCCAGCAGGGCGCGCAAGGTATCCAGGGTGGCGGTGAGCTCTTTCTCGTTCACCTCCGGGCCGCGCTTGCCAAGCTGATCGGCCAGCGAGAGCAGGCAAATGTCCACGCCGGCAGCGCCGGCATCCCGGAAGTAGCGATAGATGGCGCGGCGGCTGGGCGGCTTGCCGGTATGGGTCAGCAGGAACGGGCGCATATGGTGCGCCACGATCGTGCGCAGCAGCTCGATCTCGTCGCTGCTCAGGTGCATGGCTTGCGCCCGCGCCTCGATCAGCTCCGCGCCGCGGGCTTCATGCTCAAAGAAGCGGATGCGTCCGTTGGTGTCTACCGTGCGTGTGAGCGCCTTGCCGGCGTCGTGCAGCAGCGCGGCCAGCAGCAGCAGGCCGCGGCGCGGGCGGCCGGGCACCAGCTCGGCAGCCAGGTGCTGGCTGATCTGGCTGCGGTAGCGGCCCAGGCGCAGCACGGTCAGCCCGCTGACCAACTCCCCCACCCCATCGGCCGGATAGTTCTCGTCCAAGGCGCCGAAGACCAGGCCGAGCTTGTCTACTACGTGCAGGCTGTGGTTCCAGACATCATAGATATGCGGCGGGGATTGCTCCAAACCCTTGAGCGGCTCGAGCTCGGGAAACAAAACCGACAACGCACCGAACACATCCAGGGCACGCAGCGAGGTGGCAGGCTTCGGCGCCAGCAGCAGACGGAATATCTCATCACGCCGGCGCTCCGGGGAAACCTGGCCGAGCGCCGGCACCGCGGCCCGCAGGGCCGCACGCGTCTCGGCTTCCATCTGCAAACCGAAGACGGCTGCCATGCGCACCGCCCGCAAGACTCGTACAGGGTCGTTGGCAAATGCCAACGGCCCGGTCATACGCAGGCGTTTGGTGCGCAGGTCGGCTGCGCCGCCCAGCGGGTCATGCAAGGCGGCGTCGTGCAGGCTGAGCGCCATGGCATTGATGGTAAAGTCACGCCCGCCCAGGTCCTCTTCCAGGCTGGCGCCCTGCTGGGCTACGAAGTCGAGCGCCGCGCCGTGCTGGGGCAGCAGCACGCGGCCGGCATCCCGCTCGGCATCGAGCGGGTAGAAGCTGCCGCCCAGCGCATCCGCCACTTTGCGCGCCAGGGAGATGGCGCGGCCAGGCACCACAAAATCGAGGTCGTGGATAGTGCGGTTGAGCAACAGGTCGCGCACCGCCCCGCCCACCAGATAGAGCGGCTGGTCAGGCGGCAGCGCAGCGCGAACTTGCCGCACCAGCGGCGGCAATTGAGGGAAGCTCATGGGTTAAGTCTAGCGCAGAAGCGTCACTCGGCGGTAGCCGAGTAGCATCTGCCGCGCTGTGTGGCAGCGCAAAAGTCTAGTTCACTGCGCTCCAAGGGAGCGGCGGGCGCCAGAAGTTCTACTCTGTGGGTTTGTATTTGGACGTATCCACCACGCCGATGAAAGGCAGGTTACGGTAGTACTCGTCGAGATCGAGCCCGTAGCCAAAGACAAACTTGGTGGGGATGACGAAGCCGGTGTAATCGATCGGCACTTCGGTCTGGCGCAGCTCTGGCTTGTCGAGCAGGCTGCACACCTTGAGGCTGGCTGGTTGGCGGGCCTGCAGCAAGGCCAGCACCGAGGCGATGGTGTTGCCGCTGTCGACGATATCCTCCACCAGCACCACGTTGCGCCCGGCAATGTCCATGCTCAGGTCCATGGTGATGCGCACCTGGCCGCTGCTCTCGCGCGCCCCGGCGCCATAAGATGACACAGCCATGAAGTCCATCATATGCGGGGCGGCGATGTGGCGCACCAGATCGGTCAGGAACATGACCCCGCCGCGCAGGATGCAGATCAGCACCAGGTCTTTGCCGGCATAGTCAGCGCTGATCTGCTGGCCGAGTTCCTGAATGCGGGCTTGCAACTGTTCTTCGGTGATGAGGACTTCTGACAGCAGGTCGGTGTATGGCGGGGGGAGCTGGGGCATGGGCTAGTTCGGCACCTGGTGGTGAGCGCGGCAGCGGGCCTCATACATTTCAGACGCGCCGACGATGACGATGGGGTCATTGTAATTGGCTGGGCGGCCGTTCACCAGGCGCTGGGTGCGGCTGGCATCTCGCCCGCACACCATGCAGATGGCGTGCAGCTTGTCCACCCGCTCGGCCTGGGCGGTGAGCACCGGCATGCTGCCGAAAGGCTCACCGCGGAAGTCGGTATCCAGCCCGGCGACGATGACACGGATGCCATTGTCAGCGAGATAGTTGACGATGGCAACGATCTCCTCGTCCAAGAATTGGGCTTCGTCAATGCCGACGACGGTGGTGGCGGGCTGGAGCTGGGAGCGGATGTCAGCGGCCTTCTCGATGGCGACGGCGTCGAATTCGTTGCCGGCATGCGAAACGACCTTGCTTTCGGCATAGCGGTTGTCGAGGGCAGGTTTGAAGACCTGGATGTGCTGCTGGGCGATCTTGGCGCGGCGCAGGCGGCGGATCAGTTCATCTGATTTGCCGCAAAACATTGAGCCGGTAATGACTTCGAGCGAGCCGGTTTGGGCTTCCATTGCACCTCAGCAATTGTGAAAGGGAGTTGCCACAAACCGTGGCTGAATCTTATTGTAGAGCAAGTCCGCGCGGCTTGCCATGTATGGCGGAAGTTTTAAACAAAAAGCGCTCCCGTATGGGAGCGCTTTTGGGCTTGCATGCTTACTCAGCCGCTTCAGCTTCCGGCTCGGTGTCCGTGCCTTCAGGCAGGGCGAAACCGGCGCGCTTGAGGGCCTTCTTGGTGTCAGCCAGACCCTTGCGGCCAACGCCATCCAGCGCCAGCAGGGCTTCGTCGCCGCCTTGCAGCTTATCGACGAACTGGCCGGCGGTCTCGATGCCGGCGGCCTTGTAGGCTTCCAGGGTCTTCTTGGTGAGCTCGAACTCAGCCAGCGGGCGGGAAGGCGAAGTCTTGGCCGCCTGGGCCGCATCGCGGGTCTTCTTGTATTCGGTGCGCACTTCGAGGCGCTTGTAGAAGCGGTCCACCTGGCCTTCGGTGTCAATGATGCGCTGCTCACCGGTGTAGAACGGGTGGCAATTGGAGCAGATGTCCACGCGGATCTCCGACTTGGTGGAGCCGGTGGTCCAGGTGTTGCCGCAAGCGCAGATGACCTTGGCCTCAGCGTAGTACTTCGGGTGAATCTCAGCCTTCATTTGTTTCCTTTCAACGCCCGTGCTGCGGCGCTTCAATTGATATTTACTTGGCCTCGGCCGGCTGCACGCTGACGCGCTTGCGACCATTGGCGACCGTGTCAAAAACGACCTGGCCGTCAACCGTGGCGAAGATGGTGTGGTCCTTGCCCAAGCCAACATTCTGGCCGGGGTGGATCTTGGTGCCGCGCTGGCGCACGAGGATGTTGCCGGCCTTGACCTGCTCGCCGCCAAACTTCTTCACGCCCAGGCGCTGGGAGTGGCTGTCACGTCCGTTGCGGCTTGAACCGCCGCCTTTTTTATGTGCCATCTGTCATCTGCTCCAAACTTATTTCTTTTTCGCGGTCTTTTTGGCCGCGGTCTTCTTCGCAACCGTTTTCTTGGCTGCGGTCTTCTTGGCTGCCGGCTTGCGCTTGGCGGCCGCCTTGGGGGCGGGCGCGGCTTCCTGCCTGGCAGGCTTGGTGCGGGTCTCGCCAGCAATGTTGATGCTGTCGATCATCAGGCGGGTCAGCTTCTGGCGGTGGCCGGTCTTGACGCGGTAGCGGATCTTGGGCTTGTACTTGAAGACCGTGATCTTGGGGCCTTGCGTGTCATCCACCACGGTGGCCGCCACTTTGGCGCCGGCCACGGTGGGCGTGCCGACCAGGATGTTGTCGCCATCCGAGATCAGCAGCACCTGGGCAATCTCAATCTGCTTGCCAGCTTCCTGCTCAACCAGATCGACCTCAATGGTCTCACCTTCAACGGCCTTGTATTGCTTGCCGCCGCTCTCAATAATTGCGTAACGCATCAACAACGTCTCCAGGAACAAAAATTTTCAAAATTAAGCCCCAGCAAGTAGTCTGCCGGGGCAGTTGCCGTGCCTGCACGGCGGCCCTACCAGTAGAGCGGCGGCTATTATACGAGCAGAAGGCGGGAACTGTCAACCATCTACTAGCGAAGGCTCGCAGCGGCGTAGATAGTGAAGGTGGACACGAACCAATGAATGAGGAAGGGGTAGAGGAAGGAGCGGGTGCGCCAAGCGACCAGGCCGAAAAGCACGCCTCCAAACAGGGTTGAATAGGTCTCCACAGCGGGTTTGCTGATATGGGCTAAAGCAAAGGGCACTGAGGCGAGCCAGAGGGCATTGGCCCCGAAAAAACGGGCATAGCCGAAGAGCAGGAAGCCCCGGAAGAAGAATTCCCAGCCGATAAGGTCCAAAAACGTGTAAATGGCGGCGGCGGGGCCGCTTTGGTGGGCGTAATACGAGACCATGGCGGGGTCATTGCGGCCCACGAACCAGAGGATGGGGGCGCCAATGGCGACCACCAGGCCGGTGAGGGCCAAGCCGGCGCGCCAATCGCCCAGCTGGAAGCCGTACTCGCCCACCGGGCGGCGGAAGGCGAAGATAATGATGCCAAGCGGGATGATGAGATAGAGGGCAACGCGGTCGATGACCTTAATGGGGGTCAGACGCTGGTAGTAGTCGATCATCAGCAGGAGGGTGCTGACGATAGTGAGGGCGACCACTTCGCGGTCAAACTTGACGTTGAAATCGAAGAGTTTTTTCATCTTAGTAAGAGAAGCCGGCGTGATTGCCGTCTGGCCCGAAGAGCTGGGCCAGCTTGGCTGAGTCGCGGTGCAGCTCCAGACCCCAATTCAACCACAGCAAAGCGACCAGCAGCCCGGCGGCCAGTAAGCGAGGTGTGCTAGCGCGAGCGGCTGTCCTTATTTGGGCACGCTGCGACCAGGCATGTCCAGCATAGACTGCCAGCACAGGCAGGATGGCGAGGTGGAAGCGATCCTCGGCCATGAGTAGCGCATGCGGAAGAATGTAGGCCAACAGCAGCAGAAGCATGAGGGCATGCTTGCGGGTAAAGCGCACGAAGGGGATGCTCACGGCGGCCAGGGTAGCGATGATAGGAAACGGCAGCGTGAAGAGCAGAAAGAGGACTACCAACGGAACAGTAGGAATAGGGCCGAAGAAATTATTGGTGTAGAAGTAGCTGATGGCGCGCCGCTCGAGCCCGAAGAAGTAGCCAAGCTTGCTGGCGATGAGCGAGGGCACGCGGCCGGGATCTTGCTTGATGTAGTCCAGCGCCAGCTGCGTGCCGAGGGTGTTGCGCTCGCCATCATCCAGATACGGGAGCAGCTCAAGCGAGATGCCGTACTGGAAAGTGCCGCTGCCCTGCGGGTGGTAACCCATGTGCAGGTTGTAGCCCATCGAGTTCTCGACAAAAGTGAACTGACCTTCGAGCAGGGTATTGCGAATGGTCCAGGGCAACACCAGCGTCAGCACGGCCAGGCCATACAGCAGCGCGCCGCGGAAATTGCGCAGGCCGAACCAGATCCACAGCCCGGCCAGCCCGGCGAAGGCAAAGATGACTGAGCGGGTCAGGGTGGCGAGGCCGAGGATGGCGCCGGCCAACAACCAGTCACGCCCACGTTGGGTTTCGGCGGCGCGCAGCAAGGCCAGCAGCCCGCCCAACACTAGTGGAAAGAACAGGTTCTCAGTGGCGAGGGCGAGCGGGTAGATGAGCAGCAAGGGATAGACGGCCAAGGCAATGCCAGCGAAGCGGGCCACGCGAGCGTCATCCGGAAACAGGCGGCGCGCCAGCGCGTAGGCCATCGGCGCCAACAGCGCACCGAGGGCGGCGTTAACCAGGCGGGCGGCGAACAGGCGGCTCCCGAGCCCGCTGAGGGTATAGACGCCGGCGAGCAGGAAGGGATAAGCCGGAGCGCGGAACGAAGTCTCGATGCCGCGCGGGTCGTAGTTAGGCGCGATGAAGTCGATGTCGATGTAGCTGCGAATAAGGTCAAGATCGGGCTGGGCGTACCAGCGATAGCCTTCGCCGGTGGCGAGGCTGCGGCCAAGCATGTCGTACTGGAACATGTCGTCGAGGCCGATCGGTAGGTTGAAGGCGGCGATGACGGGGATGAGGCGCAGGACGAAGGCGAGCAAGAAGAGGCCGGCGGGCGAGAAGAGCTTAGGGAGGCGCATAGTGGCGGGATTATACGGCGGGTAGATGCTGTTCAGAGGGCGCGCCGCTGGCAAGTCTTCTATTTTGAGCCTGAGTGTCTAAACACGCGTAATGAGGATCCCTCGCTACGCTCGGGATGCACGGAGCCCTTGTAGGGGCGAAGCATGCTTCGCCCCTACGCGATTCGGGAATGACGGAGCTGCTACTTGCCCCCGGCCCGGCCGAACCATGTGTAGCGGTTGTGGGCGATGAAGCTGTAGATGGGGTCACGCAAAAAGGCGGGGACCAGCCGCAGCACGCCGAGCAGCGGCCATGGGAAGCGCAGGTAGCGCAGCAGATGCAGGGCGGCCGCCGAGCGCAGATAGATGCGCCCGCCGTCTTGCACGACGATGCTGTCAAAGTCCTGCTGCGGCAGTCCGGCGGCGGCCAGGACATACTGGCCGCGGGCGGACTGCAGCGAGGCATACTCCAGCGCGCCTTCACGCTGGCGGGCTTGCAGGAAAGATACGCTGCGGTTGCACAGCGCACAGTAGCCATCGTAGAGCACTAGGGGCCGGCTCATGCGTTGCCCTCGCGCTTCATGACCATGATGCGCTCATCCACCCGCTCAAATTCGGCGATCATGGCCGGCATCTGCGTCAGGCGGCGAAAATATCTTGGCATGTGCTCGCGTTCGATCTCCACGAAACCGAATTTCTCGTAGAGTGGCTTGAGGGCGGAGATGCTCATGAGGTACAGCTCGCCTGTGTGCCTGGCCAGCAGGGCTTCGATGATGGAGCGGCCAACGCCCTGCCCCTGCCAGCCGGGCTGTACGGCGATAGAGGCCAGCTCCCAAGTGCCATCCTGATGTTGCTTGACCTGGCCGCAGCCGATGAACTCACCAGCGGGTGTGAGGGCGACGAGGAAGTTGCGCCAGTCGAGCCCGTGCTGGAAGAGGTCGGCCTGCTCGATAAGCTGGCGGATGGGTTCGGCATGCTGGGGTGCAGCCGGCTGGATGCTGAAATCGGATGGCAGCGGGTCGTTACTAGCCACGCAGCAGTTCGTTGAGGATGCGGGCGGCGGCCTTGGGGTCGGCCTTGCCCTTGGTGCGCTGCATGAGCTGACCGACGAACCAACCCATCAGGGCCTCTTTGCCGCCGCGGAAGCTGGCAACGTTGTCTGGATTGGCAGTGATGATGTCTTCGGCGATCTTGCGCAGTTCAGTCTCATCGCTGACCTGTGCCAGGCCCTCGGCCTGTACGATGTCAGCGGGAGCCTGGCCGCTGGCCTGCACTTTGGCGAGCAGGCTCTTGCCGGTGGGCGTATTGACCGCGCCGGAATCCATCAGCTTGAGCACCTCAGCAAAATAGTGAGGGGTCAACTTAAGCTGGTCAGCGGTTTGGCCGCTCTCGTTGAGCATGGCGAGCACATCGTTCATCAGCCAATTGGAGACGCGCTTGATGTCGCCTCCGTACGCCGCGGCGGCAGCCTCGAAGTAGTCGGAGAGGGCGCGCTCGCCGCTGAGGATGTCGGCGTCGTACTCCGGCAGGCCAAGCTCGGCGATGAAGCGTTGGCGGCGGGCGAGCGGAAGCTCGGGCAGCGAGCCGATGATCTCGGCGCGGCGGCCATCGTCGAGCACCAGGGGCAGTAGGTCAGGCTCGCGGAAGTAGCGGTAATCGGCCTCGGTTTCCTTCGAGCGCATTTTGCTGAGTGTGCCAGTGTTCTCGTCCCAGCCCAGGGTCCAGGGCTGGATGGTGCCGCCGGCTTCGACTTCGCGGGTTTGGCGCTCGATCTCAGCCTCGATGGCGGAGCGCAGCGAGTCGATCGAGTTGACGTTCTTGATCTCGGTCTTGGTGTTGAGCACATCGCTGCCGACCGGGCGGATGGAGACGTTGGCGTCGGCGCGCAAGTGACCTTTCTCCATATCGGCCTCAGAGATGCCAAGCCAGCGCAGGAGCTGGCGCAGGCGGATGAGGTATTGGGCAGCCTCGTCGGCCGAGCGCAGGTCTGGCCCGGTGACCATCTCGACCAGCGGTACGCCGCAGCGGTTGAAATCGATCAGGCGGGCACCGTCGGCGCGGTTGACAGTCTTGCCGGCGTCTTCTTCCAGGTGAAGCTTGTGGATGCCGATGCGGCGGAGGCCGTTGGCGGTGGGCAGATCCATGTACCCGCCCTTGGCGAGCGGCATGTCGTATTGCGAGATCTGGTAGCCCTTGGGTAAGTCGGGATAGAAGTAGTTTTTGCGATCAAAGTGCGAGACGGGCTGCAACTCGGCACCCATGGCGGCCGCCAGCGTGGCGGCCTTGCGTACGGCGCCTTCGTTCAGCACCGGCAGCACACCGGGCAGGCCGCTGCAGACGGGGCAGATGTTGGTGTTGGGCGCATCGTCCCACGAATCGGCGCTGCAGGAGCAGAAGATCTTGCTCTCAGTATTGAGCTGGATGTGGGTTTCGAGACCGATGACTACTTCGTAGGCGGGCATGCGGGAATTTTATCAGCAGGCAGAACTTAGAAGGTGTGTCGCCCTGAGCGTTAGCGAAGGGCATCTGCAGCGCCGGTTTCAAGATAAGCAATTTAGGGAGCTATTCAAACCAATCTTTGCTTAAGTCTTCAAATTTTGGATTTCGCTCTTGAATCAATGCCAGCTTCTTGCTTCGCAACCAGCCTTTGATCTGCTTTTCTGCCGCTATCGCGTCAACAATATGATTGAAAGCCTCAAAGTACAAAAGGCGATTTATGCCCAGCTTGCTGGCGTATCCACGAACGGCTTTGGTTTTGTGCTCATGCATACGGCGCTGGAGATCATTGGTTACACCGACATAAAGCCTGCCGCTCTTATTGCCGAGAATGTAGACGTAGGCTTCAGCCATATTGATTCTATAAACCGCCCTTACGAATGCCCTTAGTGGAGTTTACACTGAGCGAAGCGAAGTGCTCAAATATTGAGCTGAGCTATAGCAATGCGGGTAAAAGTTTCAGCCATGTTGACCTATAAACCAGCTTTGCGAATGCCCTTCGCTACGCTCAGGGCGACACGTAAAAGTTAGCGATGCACTACTCGAGCAAGAGACCGCAAACCACTCTACTTGTACTCGTAAAACCCCTTGCCGCTCTTGCGCCCTAAATATCCCGCGTCGACCATGCGGCGCAGCAGCGGGGCCGGGCGGTACTTGCTGTCGCCCAGGTCACGGTGCAGCACTTCCATCACGTAGAGCACGACATCCAAGCCGATAAGGTCGGCCAGGGTCAGCGGGCCCATCGGGTGGGCCATGCCGAGCTTCATGACGGTATCGATACCCTCGGCGTCAGAGACGCCCTCTTCGAGCGCGTAGACAGCTTCGTTGATCATGGGGCACAGGACGCGGTTGGACACGAAGCCGGGCGAGTCCTTGACGATGACGGGGGTCTTGCCCATCTGCACGCCAACTTCGCGGGCCAGGGCCACGGTGGCGTCGCTGGTGCCCAGGCCGCGCACGATCTCGATCAGTGACATGAGCGGCACCGGGTTGAAGAAGTGCATGCCGACGACCTTATCCGGGCGCTGGGTGGCGGCGGCCAGCTTGGTGAGGCTGATGGACGAGGTGTTGGAGGCCAAAACGGTTTCGGGGCGGGCGATAGCGTCCAGATCCTGAAAGAGCTTGAACTTGATGTCGGGGTTCTCGGTGGCGGCCTCGATCACCAGGTCAGCCTTGGCCACGCCACTGATGTCGGTCACCGGAGCAATGTTGAGGGCGGCCTGTTTCTGCTCAGCGGTGATGCGGCCCTTCTCGGCTAGTTTTTCGACCGATTTGGCGATGGTGGTCTTGCCGCGCTGAACGAACTCATCGGTAACGTCCATCATGGTGACCTGGTAGCCGGAAACCGCGGCGGTCTGGGCGATGCCATTGCCCATGGTGCCGGCGCCGATGACGAAGATGTGCTTGATAGCCATTAGGACTCCTGCTGCTCTTTCCAGATGCGATAGTTCTCTGTGATCTGCTGGGCGTGGGCGCGGGGGTGGTTGGAGTAGATGCGTAGCCAGCGCTCGAAGGTGTAGGGCTCATCGTACTCCGGATGGATGACAGTATTGCTCCACACGCCATCAGGCAGCTTCTTGATGAAGTCGTAAGTGACCTTGCGCACCATGCGGGTCAGCGCCAGGGCATCCTCGATGTTCTCGGAGTGATAGTCCAGCTCGACGGCCCAGACGTCCTGGTCGTAGCCCATCAGCGGCTGGCCGGGTTCGGCCACCAGGCGGCGGGCACGCAGGAAGCTGTTGGTCTCGCTATCCAGCAGGTGGATGATGTTCTCGTGCACGCTCCACGCATCCGGAGTGGGCTTGAACAGCCAGGCCTCTTTGGGGATGGCGTTCAGCGCGGCTTCGAATTCGTCAAAGGCAGTCGCGTAGGCTTCAATGAGCTGCTGGCGTTCGGCTTTTTCCATTTAATTCTCCACTTCAATGGCCATGGCCACGGCTTCGCCGCCGCCGAGGCACAGCGAGGCGATGCCGCGCTTAAGGCCGCGGTCTTTGAGGGCGTAGATGAGCGTGGCCAGCAAGCGGGCGCCGCTGGCGCCCAGCGGGTGGCCGAGCGCAATGGCCCCGCCGTTGACATTGACCTTGCTCCAATCCCAGCCGTGGTCGGCCAGGGCATAACCGTCAGCGAGGACCTGGGCGGCGTAGGCTTCATTGAGCTCGATCAAGTCGACATCTTTGAGAGTCCAGCCGATCCTCTCAAGCAGCAGTGGGATAGCGCGGGCCGGGGCGATGAAGATGCTCTTGGGGTCCACAGCAGCCTGGGCGTAGCCCACAATGCGGGCCAGCGGCTTGACCCCCAGCTCAGCGGCGCGGGCGCGGCTGGCCACGACCGTGGCCGCCGCCCCGTCGTTGAGGCCGGGAGCGTTGCCGGCGGTCACCTTGCCGCCTTCTTTGAAGGCGGCCGGCAACTTGTGGAGTTGCTCCAGCGAGGTGTCACGGCGGGGCGACTCGTCGGTATCCACGACGGTGACGCCTTTTTTGCCCTTGACCTCAACGGGCACGATCTCATTCTTGAACTTGCCGCCGTCAATGGCGGCGATAGCTTTCTGGTGGCTGGCGAGGGCGAATTCGTCCATCGCTTCGCGGGTGACTTCGTATTCATCGGCGATGTATTCGGCGGCATCACCCATGATCCAGTCTTCGAACGGGTCCCACAGGCCATCGTATTGCAGGGCATCGGTAAGCTGGGCGCTGCCGTAGCGCAGCGTGCCGCCGCGCCCGTCCACCAGGAAGGGCGCCTTGCTCATGCTCTCCATGCCGCCGGCCACGAACAGGCTGCCATCGCCCGCTTTGATGGCCTGGCTGGCCATCATCACGGCTTTGAGGCCGGAGCCGCACACTTTGTTGATGGTGGTGGCGCCGACCTCGGGGCTGATGCCGGCGAAGATGCTGGCCTGGCGGGCGGGGGCTTGCCCCAGCCCGGCAGAGACCACGTTGCCCATGATGACTTCGTCGATCTTGGCGGCGCTGTCCAGCCCGGCGCGCTCGAGGGCGGCTTTGACGGCCACCGCGCCGAGCTGCGGCGCGGTGAGGCTGCTGTAGGCGCTGAGGAATTTACCGATGGGCGTGCGAACCGCGCTCAGAATAACCGGCTCATGTGCATGACTGTTTTGGGTCATAACCATCCTTAGTCTGGTTTACGGGCGATGAAAGTGAAGGAGCCGCTGGTGGAGAGCTGGCGATAGGCCTCGCTGGCGCGCTCGGAACGAGTGAAAGCATACCCCAGCCACCACCACAGGCGATGGAGCGCCTGCAGCGGCGCGACCAGCAGGCGGCTGAGCCAGCCAGGCGCCATGCGGAACAGCGCCATGGCGCCGATGGCTTGCAGAGCCTGCCAGTCAGGCGAGGGGCTGACCGCCTGCACCTCAAAGCCCGCGTTGTGCAGCGTATTATAAGTTGCCAGGTGGCTGTGGTGATATAAGCTGTCGTTGTGGAACGGCTCCATGAACGAAACCGTGCCAATCAATACACCGCCGGGCTGCAGGCAGCGAAAAGCCTCCTGCATCATTACGAAGGGGAACTGGATGTGCTCCAGCACGGCGATGCTGAGGATGAACTCGAAGCTGCCGTCGGCGAAGGGCAGCGCGTGCCCATCGCCGCGGATGGGGGCTTCGGGCAGTACATAGTCGAGCCCGACCCATTCGTAGCCGAAGGCTTGGGCGATGTCACGGTGAATGCCGTCGCCACAGCCCAGATCGAGCATGAGCGCGTCGTTGGCGCGCGCCTTGGGGAAGTGGCTGACCAGGGTAAGGGTGAGATGCCAGGGGATAGATAGGGAGGCAAGCTCGAGAGCGGGCTGGGGGTTGGTGACGAGCGGCTTGAAGTCAAAGCCGGCCGGCACCGGTGCGCCACCCAAGGCGAATTCCACCGTCTCTGATTTAGGGCGCTGCAGGCGCAGATCTAGCTGGCCGTTGGCGGCAACTGGATAATGCAGCTTGCAGCGGCTGCAGGCCGCCCCGCCGGCTTGCTGGGTCAGCTGGGCGCCGCAAGCGGGGCACACCAGGGCGGACCAAACCCGCTCGCTGAGCGTGTGCATTTAGGCGCTGGCCTTCCAGGCGGCGTTGAGGCGGGCCCAGGTGTCCTCGAGCAGCTCGGGCAGCACGCGGGCTGAGCCAACGGTGGAGGTGAAGTTAGTATCGCCGGCCCAGCGCGGCACGATGTGCAGATGGAGATGCTCGGCGATGCCGGCGCCAGCCGCCGCGCCGATATTGGCGCCCAGGTTGAAGCCCTGCGGGCTGTATTCGGCTTCGAGGGCGGCGATGGCGCGGGTCTGCAGCTCCATCATCTCGGCGCGCACCGCGGGGGTGAGTTCCCCCAGGCGGGCGACGTGGGCCAACGGCAGCACCATCAGGTGGCCGCTGGTGTACGGGTAACGGTTGAGCATGGCAAAGGCGTGCTGGCCGCGGTGCAGGATCAGGTTGTCGGCGCTATCGGCCTGAGATAAGGCTTGGCAGAACACGCAGCCCTCGGCATCCGGCTTACGCTCGATATAGGGCTTTCGCCAGGGGGAAAAGAGGCGCTGCATACAGCCAGATTGTAGCAGGGGTGCTATAGAGGTTTGCCAGCCGGCAGGAATTCACTCCTGAGTAGGTAGGGACGAAGCATGCTACGCTGCGGAGCAGCGTACGCCCTTACGCGGTTTATGTTGATTTCATGCCAGTAAGCTGGAAACCAACAAGGAGCAACAGATATATGCACAACCTTGACAGTTAGCGTCCTGGCTTGACTTGACCCAGTGCGGCAAGTATCCTGCCTGCATGCAGCAAATGGGCATGTTCACCCCCGAACCCAAGACCATCACCGTGACCGAACTGACCCGCGGCCTACGCCGGGCGATCGAGTCAGTCGATGTGTTCCAGAACCTGTGGGTGCAAGGCGAGGTATCCAACTTCTCGCGCCCGCAGTCAGGCCATTGGTACTTCACCCTCAAAGACCGCGATGCAGCCCTGCCGTGCGTGATGTGGCGCAGCACTGCAGAACTGCAAGCCCAGATCCCCAAAAATGGCGACAGCATTGAAGTGCACGGCGGGCTGAGCATCTACGAGGCCCAGGGACGCTACCAGCTGTATGTTGACGAGATCCGCTCGGCGGGCGCGGGCACGCTGTATCAAAAATTTATTGAGCTCAAGAACCGGCTGGAAGCCGAGGGCCTGTTCGAGCGGCGCCGCAGCCTGCCCGCCTGGCCGCGGCGCATCGGCATCGTCACTTCTGCCACCGGGGCAGCGCTGCAGGACGTGCTGCACACGCTGGAGCGGCGCTACCCGCTGGCCGAGGTGGTGCTGGCGCCTGCCCAGGTGCAGGGGCCGAGCGCAGCGATGCTGGTGGCGGATGCGCTGGCGACCCTGGACCAGTTCGCCCAGCCCGACCTGATCCTGCTGGTGCGCGGCGGCGGCTCATTGGAAGACTTGGCCGCGTTCAACAGCGAGATCCTGGCGCGGGCCATTGTGCGCACGCGAGCCATTGTGGTGAGCGGCGTGGGCCACGAGACGGATGTCACCATCGCTGATTTTGCGGCTGACCTGCGCGCCCCCACCCCGACGGCGGCAGCGGAACTGAGCACGCCGGATGTGCAGGAGTTGCGCGGCCAGCTGGCCGCCTTGCGCAGCCGCCTGCTGCGCCAGACGCCGGTCGCCAAGATCAACCGCGCCCGCCAGCAGCTGGATGAGCTGAGCCTGCGCGGCGGCCGCGCCCTAGCGCAACGCGCCCGCTTGCAGCGGGCCGAGCTGAGCAGCCAGACGGCGCGGCTGGAAGCGCTGAGTCCGTTGGCAGTGCTGCAGCGCGGCTACGCCGTGGTGCGCGCCGCGGACGGCAAACTGGTGCGCAACGCCGGCGAGGTCGCGCCTGGCGCCAGGCTGGATGTGCGCGTGCAGCGCGGCCGCCTGGATGTAGAAGTCAAGGAAACGAAGGAAGACTAATGGCGAAGCCCAAAGAGATCAGCAGCCTGACTTACGACCAGGCGCTGGAAGAGCTAGAGAGCATCGTGCAGCAACTGGAAGCCGAAGTGGGCGACCTGGACACATCCCTGGCGTTGTACGAGCGCGGCCAGGCGCTGACGAAGCACTGCGGCGAACTGCTGGAAAAGGCTGAGCTGCGCGTGCAGCAGCTCAGCTCGGATGGCGAACTGAGCCCGCTGGAATAGGATGAAACCCGTACGCTTTGCGGCTGTGGCCCGGCCCAAGCCACAGCCGAGCGGCATTGACGTGGTCAGCACCCTGCTGCATTTCGCCATCATCACCTACGCCGTCCCGCCCGAACGACTGCGGCCGCTGGTGCATGAGCGCTTTGAGCTGCTGACAATCGAAGTAAACGGCGAGCGGCGCGCTTTGGTGTCGGTAGTGCCGTTCCAGGAATTGGACTTTCGACTCGCCGCCTACCCTTCCCCACAGTTTCGTTTTGGGCAGACCAATTACCGCGTGTATGTGACCGACCGCAGCACAGGCCAGCCGTGTGTATGGTTCCTGGGCAGTTTGCTGGATTCGGTGACCGTGATGATTCCCCGCTACATATGGAAGCTGCCCTGGCATTACGGGCAGATGCGCTTTGACTGCAGGCTGGGTGCAGATGGCTTATACAGCCACTATGCGATCCGCACCCGTTCGGCCTGGGGCAGCGCCGCGCTGGAGCTGCGCCAAGGCACCGGCCTGTTTCAGCAGCATGGCGGGTTCCCCGACGAGGAGACGGCGCTGGTGTACCTGACCCACCCGCTGAGTGGGTATTACACCCGGCGCGACGGCCAGCTGGGCAGCTACAGCATATGGCACGACAAGCTGGAGATGCAGTCCGCCGAGGTTGTGGCGGCGCGCTTTGAGGCGCTGGAGCGGCTGGGCGTGGCCAGTTTCGAGGAGCAGTGCAGGCCGTATAGCGCGCTGGTGCAAGCGCAGACAGAGTTCACGATCTATTTGCCGCCGGGCTTGGCGTAGGCAACGCTTGTCCTTGCGAGGCACAGGCGGAGCCTGTGCACAAAGCAATCTGGGTTTCCCAAACAATCTCGGAGATTGCTTCGTCCGTTTGCCGCAAGCGGCAATACTCCTCGCAATGACAGGCAGTGTGTAGGGGCGCAGCACGCAGTCTAGCGTTCGAGCTTGGCGCGTACGGATTTGGACAGACTGGCAACGACCAAGGCATACGAATGGTCGATCATTTCACGCAACACGTCATCCGGCAGGCCTTCGCCGACCACGACGGTATTCCAGTGTTTCTTGTTCATGTGATAGCCGGGGCGAACAAGTGTGGGATAGGCAGCGCGCAGGGCCAGCGCGTCTTCAGGGTCACATTTGAGGTTGAGGGTCAGCGTATCCTCGCCTTCGCCGATGAGGCCGAACATCTTGCCGCCCACTTTGAGCACGCGCGCCCCGGGGCCGAAGGGGTAGCTGTCGCTGGCGCCGGGCTTCTTGAGGAAGTAGGCCAGCACGCCGGCGTGGGTCTGTAGCTTAGCCATCCTTGTTCTCCGTGGGTACAGCCAGCACTGCATCCAGATCCGGCTGGATGCTTACTCCGCCCATCTGCGCCCACAGCAAGAACTCAACATTGCCCTTGGGGCCAAGCACTGGCGAGCGCAGCAGGCCGCGCACGGCTAGGCCACGCTCTGCGACAAAGGCTAGCGTATCCTCAAGCACGCGGCGGTGCACGGCGGCGTCACGGATGACGCCCTTGCCGCGGGCAACCTCCTTCTTGCCAGCTTCGAACTGCGGCTTGATGAGGGCGACCACCTGCCCGCCCGGCTTAAGCCAGGCCTGGAATACGGGCAGCAGGGTCTTGAGTGAGATGAACGAAGCATCCACCACGACGCCGTCCACCGGCTCTGGCAATGCCTGCACGTTGCGGGCGTTGGTTTCTTCCATCACCACGACGCGGGCATCCTGGCGCAGCTGCCAGTGCAGCTGGCCCTTGCCGACATCGATGGCATACACTTTGGCCGCGCCGCCCTGCAGCAGGCAGTCGGTGAAGCCGCCAGTGGAGGCGCCCACATCGGCCGCCACCCAGCCGGTTACGGCGATACCAAACGCATCGAGGGCGGCTTGCAGCTTCTCGCCGCCGCGTGAGACGAAGGGCGGCCGGGCGACCAGTTCCAGGGCGGCATCCTCAGGCAGCAGCGCGCCGGGCTTGTCGACCAGTTGGCCGTTGTAGCGGACCTGGCCGGCCATCAGCAGGCGCTGGGCCTGGCTGCGGGTTTCGGCCAGGCCGCGCTGCACGAGCAGCAGATCGGCGCGTTGCTTGGGCATGCCAGGATTCTATAGTAGAAAGGGAACAGGGATGAGTGAAGAGTGAACCGTGAGCAGCTGTCATTTAGCGAGGTACTGCTCACCGCTTCCCAATCACTGTTCACTGTCTTTTAAATGCTATGATTCCATCCATGTTCATCGCCCTACTCAAGAACATGCGCCCCAAACAGTGGGCCAAGAACGTTCTGTTGTTCGCCGGATTGGTCTTTGACCGCCAGCTGACCCAGCTCGGCCCGCTCAAGCAAACCGCGCTGGGTTTTGTGTTCTTTTGCCTGTTGAGCAGCAGCGTCTATCTGATCAACGACATCCTGGACCTGGACGCGGACCGCCGCCATCCGGTCAAAAAGAAACGCCCGCTGGCTTCCGGGGCACTGCCGTTGTGGCTGGCGGCGAGCGCGGCGGCGGTATGCATGTTGGTGGCGCTGGCGGGGGCCTTCTGGCTTTCAACTGCGTTCGGTATTCTTTGTATCATCTATCTGGCGCTCAACTTTGCCTACTCCAGCTGGTTCAAGCACATCGCCATCATCGATGTCATCGTGCTGGCGCTGTTCTATGTGATCCGGGTTGGCGCGGGCGTGACGCTGATCGATGTGGTGCGCTTCTCGCCCTGGCTGTATGTGTTCACCACCTTCTTCGCGCTGTTCCTGGGCATCGGCAAGCGCCGGGCCGAGATCCAGGCCAAGGGTGGCGCGCATACGCGCAAAGTGCTGGCTGGCTATACAGCAGAATTCCTGGACCAGTTGCTCCTGATCGTGCTGAGCCTGGCCATCCTGACCTACAGTCTGTACACCTTCTCAGCCCCCAACTTGCCTGACAACCACAGCATGATGCTGACTATCCCCTTCGTGCTGTATGGCTTCTTTCGTTATCTATATCTGGTGCAGGTCAAGCACTCCGGTGAAGCGCCGGAAGAGATATTGTTCACCGACCGCCCGCTGCAGATCGATCTGGTGTTGTGGGCGCTTACCGTGCTGCTGATCTTCTACATCTCGTGAGCATGCCCGCCGGCACCGGGGCGGCCCCCGGCAAAGTGATCTTATTTGGCGAGCACGCCGCCGTGTACGGCCAGCCGGCCATCGCCGTGCCGGTGCAGCAGGTGGCGGCCCGCGCCCTGGTGCGCCCGCTGTTCAATGCGCCCAGCGGCCGCATCCGCATTCAGGCGCCCGAAGTGGGCCTGGATACTGACTTAGACCAGCTCGACCCGCAGCACCCGCTGGCCGCCGCCGTGCGCTTCACGCTGGAGGCGATGGGCGTACAGCGCCCGCTGGCGGTCACCATCAAGGTCAGCTCCACCATCCCGGTAGCGGCTGGACTGGGCTCCGGGGCGGCGGTCAGCGTGGCCATCGCCCGCGGGCTGTCGAGTTTCCTCGGTCACCCGCTGGCGGATGAGCAGGTCAGCGCGGTCGCTTTCGAAGTCGAGAAAATTCACCACGGCACGCCCTCCGGCATCGACAACACCGTCATCACTTATAACCGGCCGGTGTATTTCATTAAGGGCCAGCCGCTGCAAACCTTCACGCTTGGCGCGCCGCTGAATTTGGTCATTGCCGATACTGGCATCCCCAGCCCCACCAAAGTCACGGTGGGCGATGTGCGCACGGCCTGGCAGGCCGAGCCGGCCCGCTATGAGACATTGTTCGCTGAAATTGGCGAGATCGCCAAAACGGCCCGCCGCGCCCTGGAAACGGGCGAGCTGGCTGCAGTGGGCGAACTGATGAACCAGAACCATACCCTGTTGCAACAACTCAACGTATCCTCGCCCGAGCTCGACGGGCTGGTGGCGGCGGCCCAAGCCGCCGGCACCCTAGGGTCCAAGCTCTCCGGCGGCGGGCGCGGCGGTAACATGCTGGCCCTGGCGGCGGGTGATCCTGCGCCGCTGCAGGCCGCGCTGCAAGCCGCAGGCGCCCGCGCCACGCTGCACACGGTGGTGGCATGAGCGAACTCGTATTTTTGAAGCTCGGCGGCTCGCTGATCACCGACAAGCACACTGAGGCGATGCTGCGCCCGGAGGTAGTGCGCCGCATCGTGCAGGAAATTGCCGAAGCGCGCCAGGCCAAGCCCGATCTGCAAATTCTGCTGGGGCACGGCTCGGGGTCGTTTGGGCATGTGCCGGCCAAGAAATACGGCACGCGCCAGGGTGTGCACACGCCAGAACAGTGGCGCGGCTTTGTGGAAGTGTGGCGCTACGCCAGCGCACTCAACCAGGCCATCATGGGCGCGCTGCAAGCCGTGGCCGACCAACCCGCGATCGCGTTTGCGCCGGTGAGCAGCGTGCTGGTCGCCGGCGGCCGCGTGCAGAGCTGGAACCTGGAGCCGCTGCGCGCCGCGCTGGCCGCGGGCCTGCTGCCTGTGGTGTATGGGGATGTAGTGTTCGACAGCGAGATCGGCGGCACGATCCTTTCGACCGAGGACTTGTTCGAGCATCTGGCCGCCGAACTGCGGCCGGCACGCATTCTGCTGGCTGGCAGCGACGCCGGCGTGTACACCCGCTATCCGGATGGCGAAGTGGTAGCGCACATCACGCCCGCCAGCTACGCGGGCATGGCGGCGCTCCCGGGCGCCTCGGCGGCCACCGATGTGACCGGCGGCATGGCCAGCAAGGTCGAGGGTATGCTGCGCATCGTTAAGGCGCTGCCCGAGTGCCGGGTGAGCATATTCTCCGGCGTAGAAGCGGGCAATATTCGCAACGCGCTTCTGGGCGAGAGCCTCGGCACCACGCTATCAGCGCGGTAATTTGCTCCGCGTTTCTCTCGTTGACAGTCCCATAGCCATCAACTAGACTTTTCATACGATGATCATTACTCGCCAACTGCTTGAACAGTACGAGGACCAGACCCTGGCACCGTATGGGATGCGCAGCCGCGACAGCAAGGGCCGCGAATATCCCGACAAGGAACCGGAGTACCGCACCGCGTTCCAGCGCGACCGTGACCGCATCATTCACACCACCGCCTTCCGCCGCCTGGAATACAAGACGCAGGTCTTCAACAACTTTGAGGGCGACTATTTCCGCACGCGCTTGACCCATACCCTCGAAGTGGCCCAGGTGGGCCGCACGATCGCCCGCGCCCTGGGTGGCAACGAGGATCTGATCGAGGCGATCTGCCTGGCGCACGACCTGGGCCACGCCGCCTTCGGCCACTCCGGCGAAGCCACGCTCAACGAGCTGCTCAAAGACCACGGCGGCTATGACCATAACAAGCAGTCCTTCCGCATCGTCACCAAGCTGGAGCGGCGCTTCCCCAACTGGCCGGGCCTCAACCTGACCTGGGAAGTGCGCGAAGGCATCGTCAAGCACGAGACCGAATATGATGTCTCGGACGCCACCGATTTCAACCCGGAGCTGCGCGGCAACCTGGAGGCGCAGATCGCCAACGTGGCAGATGAACTGGCTTACACCACCCACGACCTGGACGACGGCCTGCGCTCAGGCATGATCCACCACGAGATGTTCAGCGAGCTGGGCCTGTGGAAACTGGTGATCGACAGTGTGGGTTGGGACGGCAAGGGCGAGATGAGCGAACTGCTGCGCCACCAGATCATCCGCCGCCTGGTGGGCATCCTCATCACCGATGTGGTTGAGGCTACCAATGCGCGCATCGAGGCCGCCAAGGCCGCCAGCGCACTGGACATCCAGCAGCTGGACCACAACGTGATCGGCTACAGCGAAGGCATGCTGCCGATGAACAAGGAGCTCAAGAGCTTCTTGTTCAAGAACCTGTACAACCACCCGCGGGTGCGCGGCATGGCCGAGCACGCCCGCAACGCCCTCATCACCATCTACCGCGCCTATGTGGCTAAGCCGGAGATGCTGCCGCCGGACTTCCAGGCGGCCATCCCCAGCCGCGGCCTCGAACGCGCCGTATGCGACTACATCGCCGGCATGACTGACCGTTTTGCCGAGCAGGAAAACAACCGATTGAAGGGAAGCACCAGCCTGCCATGAGCTCACATGAGTTTTATCTGACCCCCGAAGGCATCGAGAAGCTCAAGGCAGAACTGGCCGAACTGAGCGGCCCGCGCCGCACCGAACTGGCCCAGCGCCTGCGCACGGCCATCCAGCAGGGCGACCTGTCGGAAAATGCGGACTATTCCAAGGCCAAGGAAGACCAGGCCTTTCTGGAAGGCCGCATTCAGGAGATCAATGCGATCCTGGGCAATGCGGTGTTGATCGAGGAAAAGAGCAACCCGGACGGCGTGATCGGGATTGGCTCGACGGTGACGCTAAAAGAGAAAGGCCGCGAGCCAGTGAAGTACTTCCTGGTCGGCGCCCAGGAGGCCGACCCGCGCAACGGCAAGATCTCGAACGAGTCGCCGATCGGCAAGGCGTTGCTCGGCCACAAGGCCGGCGACAAGGTGGAGGCGCAGACTCCAGCCGGAGCGTTGATGTTTGAGATTGTGAGTGTAAAGTAGGTAGCGTTCAGCGCTCAGCAAAGATAGAACAAAAAGAGCCAGCGATACGCTGGCTCTTTTATCCAAGATGCGAATCCATCGTGCATCCCGAGCGCAGCGAAGGATCCTCACTACGCGCACAAGTAACTCAAGCCGAATTCAGAAGAACGCCAGCAAGGGTCCTTCGCTGGTCCGGTTCGGCAATCTGGTGTGATTTGTATCAACCCGCTCAGGATGACACGGGATTAAAAAAAGACCAGCCGTGGCTGGTCTTTTGCCTGCTTGCGATTCAAACTATTGCTTGGACCAGACGGCCAGCTCGAGCGTGACGCGCTCGAAGAAGCTGTCCTCGGGCAACGCGCCTTCGCCGTATTGCATGTCCACCACGCGGGCGACCATTTGCAGGGTGGCCGTCTCGAGCACCATCTCGACGCCGGGGCTGCACAGCGCCGGCTCGCCCTTGGCGGAGAGGCGGGCGCGGGCGGCATCGTCTCGGAAGACGTGGCTGCTCATCAGCACCTTGGTGACGGTCTGGATGTCGTTCTTGTCAAACAGCCAGATCTCGAAGGCGGTGACGCGCTTGGGCGTGCCCACGCCGATGGTCTCGGCGATGCCCACACCGCACTCGCCCATGAATTCGCCGGCGGGCGAATCGATGCTGAATGAGTCGTCGAACAGGTCATCGCCCACATGGTAGGTGGTCATCCACTGCGAGAGTGGCAGCGCATCCCCGCCGCCGGCATGCGGCAGCGGGCTGGCGGGCTGCATGCGGCCGCGCGGGCCAAAGGGCGAAGCGCCGCCACCGGCCGCGGCCTGGCGACGCTTCCACAGGGTGATGCCGCCAAAAGCAACCGCGATCGCGATCATCAGGCCGCACATCATGGTGAGCCAGTTCCGGGCGTTCTGCAGCGGGGCGTTTGCAGCCGGAGTGGGCTGCGGTGTGGGCTGGCCGTCTACGGGCGTCTGCGGGTCAGCCGTGGCCGGCTGGCCCAGCATGGATTGGAAATGAGCGATGGTATCGATGCTCTGGCTGCCGGGCGCGGCAGCCACGGCGGCCATGGTGGAGTCCACCGCGGCGCCCAGCGCCTGCAGGCGTTCACGCGCCAGGGTTTCGTCAGGGTTCAGGCTGTAGGAGTCGATGGCGGCGCGCAGGTAGCTCTGCTGGTGATCGGCGCGCAGTTGCTCCGGATTGCCGTCAACGAATTCGACGGGGTAGAGCCACCAGCCGATGACCAGCCAGCCGAAGAGCAGCCCGGCAATGCCGGCGACAATCGCCAAGGTACGGGGCTGGCGCAGGCTGGCGAGCAGCTGGGCGGGGTTGAAAGCCGCCCTGCGGCGCGGGGCGGGCTCGTTCGTTTGAGGTTCTGGGTCGTAGTCCATTAGGGTTGGATTCTAGAGGAGCGGGCACGAATGCGCAACTGGTCTAGGCAATCTGAAAGGCAAGCCGTCATTCCGAACCCGAGCGCAGCGAGTGGTGAGGAATCCTTTAGGGCATTGCCAAAACCAGACTAATTTTTTGGCCTAAAGGATTCCTCCTCGACCTTCGGCCTCGTTCGGAATGACAAGGGTGTTTTAGCCAAGCCGTCATTGCGAGCGCAGCGAAGCAATCTGGCCCTCACCCGCTCGCTACGCTCGCGCCCTCTCCCATGTGGGAGAGGGCCGAATCGAAATCACTATATTCCGCACATCAACGGGTGAGGGTTACGCCGCCTGGCCTTCGGGTTCTTCCTTCTGCACATCGTCCAGCGGGAACTGCGTTTCGCACTTCATGCACTGGGCGAAGTTCTTGTTGGCGATGACCAGGGTGCCGCCGCAGCTGGGGCACGGCGTGGGCAGCGGGCGCTTCCACGATGTGAATTCGCAGGCTGGGTAATTGGCGCAGCCGTAGAAGATGCGGCCCTTGCGCGTGCGGCGCTCCACCACGTCGCCGCCGTCCAGCGGGCAGGTCACGCCGATCTTCTCGAGCCATGGCTCGGTGTGGCGGCAATCCGGGAAACGCTCGCAGCCGATGAACTTGCCGTAGCGCCCCCAGCGGATGATGAGCTGACCCTGGTTGCATGTGGGGCATTCGCGGCCCACATACTCCGGCCCGGCTTTGGATTCGGGCATCTCCAGCTTGGCCTTCTCGACGGTTTCAGAGAACGGCTCGTAGAAATCGCTCAGCACTTTAACCCAGTTGGCGTCGCCGGCGGCGATCTTGTCCAGGTTGGCTTCCATCTCGGCCGTGAAGTTGAAATCCACAATCTCGGGGAAGTGCTCAGTGATGAGGTCATTCACCAGCAGGCCGGTCTCGGTGGGGATGAAGCGCTTGTCTTCACGCACCACATAGCCACGCTGCTGCAAGGTGTTGAGCGTGGGCGCGTAGGTGGACGGGCGGCCGATGCCGTATTCTTCGAGCGCCTTGACCAGCGAAGCATCGCTGAAGCGCGGCGGCGGCTGGGTGAAGTGTTGGGCCGGCAAAAGCTCTACGAGCTTTTGGGTTTGACCCTCGGCCAGGTCCGGCGGAATGGGCGAATCATCTTCGCCCTCGGCTTTGACGGTCTCGTCCTTGGCCTCTTCGTACACGGCCAGGTAGCCGGGGAATTGCAGGATGGAGCCGGAGGCGCGCAGCAGGTACTCGTTGCTGCCCTTGCCCACGACACGCACGGAGATGGTGTCGTACACCGCCGGCACCATCTGCGAGGCGAGGAAACGCTGCCAGATGAGCTGGTACAGGCGGAACTGGTCACGGCTGAGGAAGTCTTTGACCTGGGTGGGCGTGCGCATGGCGGAGGTGGGACGCACGGCTTCGTGCGCCTCCTGGGCGCCCTTGGCGCGGGTCTTGTACTCGGGCGCCTGCTCCGGCAGGTAGCTGGCGCCGTGCACGCTGGTGACGTACTCGCGGGCCTCCTGCTGCGCCAGCGGCGAGATGTAGGTCGAGTCGGTACGCATGTAGGTGATCAGACCGGTGGTCTCGCCCTGCCCCAGGTCAATGCCTTCGTAGAGCTGCTGGGCGATGGCCATGGTGCGCTTGGCGGTGTAGCCCAGTTTGCGCGAGGCTTCTTGTTGCAAGGTGCTGGTGGTGAAGGGCGCCGGCGCCTTGCGGCGGCGCTGGCCGCGCTTGATCTCACGGATGGCGTAGGCGGCGGTCTGCATATCCGCCAGCAGCGGGTCAACTTTGTCTTTGGAACCCTGGTCGGGCTCCTGGCCATTGACCTCGGCCAGCTTGGCGACGAAGGTGTTCTGGCTGCCTTCGGGCTGCAGCTTGGCTTCGATGGACCAGTATTCGACGGGAACGAAGGCGTCGATCTCACGCTCGCGTTCGACGATGAGGCGCAAGGCGACGGACTGGACGCGACCGGCCGAGAGGCGGTTGCGCACCTTAGTCCACAAGATGGGGCTGAGGTTATAGCCCACCAGGCGGTCGAGGACGCGGCGGGTCTGCTGGGCATCAACAAGATTCATGTTGATGTCGCGCGGCTGGCCGAAGGCTTCTTCGATGGCTGGCTTGGTGATCTCATGGAAGACGACCCGCTTGGTGCGGGCCGGGTCGATCTCGGCCGCTTCGAGCAGGTGCCAGGCAATGGCTTCACCTTCGCGGTCGGGGTCGGTGGCGAGGAAGATCTCTTCGGCCTTGGCGGCCTCAGCCTTGAGGACCTTGACGACCTTGCGCTTCTCGTTGGGGATGCGGTACTTGGGCGCGAAGCTGTTCTCAACATCCACGGAGAGCTGCGAGCGCAACAGGTCACGCACGTGACCGACCGAAGCTTCGACGCGGTAACCGTTGCCGAGGTAGCGGCCTACGGTGCGGGCCTTGGCCGGAGATTCAACGATGACCAGGCGGCCCTTGCGTTTAGCGTCCTGGCGCTCCTGCTTGGTGGGTTTGACCGGCGCGGCAATGCCCTCATGGGCAGGGGTGCGCCCCATGCGGAACAGGGTCGTGCCGCATACGCCACAGGTGCCGCGCGTGCCTGGCGCCCCACTGGCCGTATATTCCGGCTTGGGGTCGACCATCTCACGCTTGGTCTTGCATTTCACACAATATGCTTCCAAACAAACACCTCTAAAAAGTAGAAATCAATATTACAGATACTTCTGCAGGCCTTTTTCTTTCAACACTTCGATGACCTTGCGCACATCCTGGGCGCGCTCACGAGTGCAAATTAATAGCACATCTCCGGTATCCACGACCACCAAATCCTTGACGCCAACGGTAACGATGAGACGCTCGGCTGTGTTGCTGGCGCCGTGCACCAGGGAATTGTGACTGTCGAGGTCATGGTGGTGGGGGTGCAGGGCCAGGTTGCCGTTGGTATCCGCTGGCAGCACTTCGAACAGCGAAGTCCACGAGCCGACATCGTTCCAGGCCAATTCTTTGGCCGGGATGACGGCCACGTTGGCGGCGTGCTCCATGACGCCATAGTCGATCGTCTGGGCGGCGATGCGCGGCCATTCATGGGCGATCACATCAGCATAGCCCGGCGTGCCCATAGCGGCGGCCACGGCTTGCAGGGTGGTGTGCAGGTCTGGCATCTGCTGCGCAAATTCCTGCATGATGCGCTCGATGGTCCAGATGAACATGCCCGAATTCCAGGCGTGGTCACCGGCCGCGATCATGCCCTCTGCTTCCTGCTGATTGGGCTTTTCTTTGAATCGCTTAACCTTGTGGGCTACGAAACCGCCAAACTCCCCTAAGCTCTCGCCCAGTTGAATGTAGCCATATTGGGTGGCGGCGAAGGTGGGCTGGATGCCCAGCGTCACCAGCGGCCCGGTCTGCGCCAGGGCCACCGCGGCTTCGAGGTAGCGGTGGAAGCCAGCTTCGTTGCCGATGTAATGGTCAGCAGTGAGCACGATCATGACCGCCTGCGGGTCACGCTGGCTGAGAGCAGCGGCGGCCAAGCCGATGGCGGCCGCCGTGCCGCGCGGCTGCGGCTCGACGATGTAATTCTCGGCAGGCAGTTCGGGCGCATGGGCCTTGAGCTCGGCTGCCTGCTGCTGGCTGGTGACCACCAATATGCGCTCAGGCGGCAGCAGCGCCTGCAGGCGCTGCACGGCTATCTGGAACAGGCTGCGCTCTTCGATGAGGGTCAGCATCTGCTTGGGCTTGGACTGGCGCGAGAGCGGCCACAAGCGCGTGCCGCCGCCGCCGGCCATGATGACGGCATAGGCGTGTAGCATACCTTCGGTATGCTTAGGCATAGGTGGCTCCCAGCTCGCGGGCGGCGACATAGGTCATGCCGCCCACGTGGCGCACCAGGCCCTTGAGCTCCATCAAGGTGAGGGTCGAGGACACCTGTGCAATGGGCAAGGCGGCGCGGGCGCCGATCTCGTTCAGGTGCAGCGGCTCGGCGCCCAACAGGCTGTACAGCGCTGCCTCGGTGGCGTCAGCCGGCAAGGCCTGGCGTGCGTCTTTGTTGGAATCCATCGTCTCCAAGTTCAATACTTTCAACAGCATTTCAAATTGCAGCAGCGGGTGCGCCCCGCGCTCAATGAGCAGATTGCAGCCCTTGCTCTGCGGCGCATAGATCGGGCCGGGCACGGCGAAGACCTCGCGGCCCTGCTCGGCGGCAAAGCCGGCCGTGATCAGCGCTCCGCTGCGCTCGCCCGCCTCGATCACCACTACGGCCTGCGCCAGGCCGGAGATGATGCGGTTGCGCGGCGGAAAGTTGGCCGAGTCGGGCGGGGTACCGAGCGCATAGTCGCTCAGCACTGCGCCGCGCTTGGTCATCTCGTCAGCCAGGCTGTGATGCACAGTGGGATAGATGCTATCCAACCCATGCGCCACCACACCCAGCGTACGCCCGCCGGCCCGCAAGGCAGCGGTGTGGGCCAGTGCGTCCACACCCTTGGCCAGCCCGCTCACCACGGTGATGGCGCGGCAGGCCAGGAAGCTGGCCAGCTCTTCGGCCACCTGGCGGCCGTAGGCGGTCACCTGGCGGGTGCCGACGATGGCCACGGCCCACTCGTCCTCGGGCAACAGGTCGCCGCGCACATACAGCACCGGCGGAGCCTGCTCCAGCTCGCGCAGGCGGCGCGGATATTCCGCATCCTCCCACACCAGGGCGCGCACGCCGTGGGCGGCCAATTGGGCAGGGATCTTGTCAAGGTTCAGGTGTTGGCGGGCTTGCACCAGCCCGGCCACGGCCGCGGGCGGCAGACCCGCGGCCTGCCACTGGGCCGGCGTAGCGGCCCAGGCGGCTTGGGCGCTGCCGAAGGCAGCCAGCAGCATGCGGAAGCGCACGGCCCCCACATTCTTGACGCTGGTGAGCGCAATGCGGCTCAGCGTTTCAGCATTCATGTGCGTGTTCATGCTGGTACTCAAAACGGCAACCAGAATACCACAGGGGAAAACTAAAGGATGAGGGATGAATAACGAAGGATGAAGGAACCTATCCTTCCGCTCCCTCATCCTTGATCTCGGGCAGAAGGCCGGGCAGCAAGTGCACCTGCATTCGCTTGTTGGCCAGATCTACATCTAGCACAACCTCGCGGATGGCGGGCAGCAGCACTTCCCCATAGCGCTCGGAGCGCACGATGTAGACGTCATTGGCGCCGGTCTCAAGCACCTGGGTCAGCGTGCCGAGCGCTTCGCCTTCATCGCTCACCACGCTGAGGCCCATGAGCTGGTGACGGTAGTACTGGCCGGGCGGCAGCGGCGGGCTGTCCTCGATGCGCGAGAACAGCGGCGCGTTGCGGAGGTGCTCGATGGCGTTGCGGTCAGGGAATTCTTCGAAGGACAGCAGCAGGCCGCCGTCCACCGGGCGCTGGGTGCGGATGGTGACCGGCGTGTGCTCCGGGCCGAGGAACAGCTTGAGCCCGGGTTGCAGGCGCTCAGGGAAATCGGTCTCAATCGATACCTGGGCTTCGCCGCGCAAGCCGTGCGGGCGGCGCAGAATACCTACCAAAACAAAGTCAGGCTCGCGGAATTCCGCTGAGCCTGACGGTGAGGGCTTGCCTTGATTTGCCTTGCGGCGCTGGCTGGCTTGTTGTCTGCGAGAGGTCAATCAGGTTCCGAGATGTGCAAGGTGGCGCGCTTGCCATCCTGCGAGGCCGCCACTTGCAGCAGCAGGCGGATGGCGTTAGCCACGCGCCCGTTGCGGCCAATGATGCGGCCCATGTCTTCCTTGCCAACCAGCAATGAGAGCTCAGTGCCATCGCCGCGGCGGCGTTGGTTTACGCGCACCTGGGTGGGGTCATCCACCAAGGCGCCGGCAATGTACTCGATGAGCTCTTTCATGCCAGACGATTATTCGGCGGCCGGTTCTTCAGCAGCGGGAGCGTCAGCGGCGGGCGCAACCTCTTCGGCCGCGGGCGCGGACTCTTCAGCAGCCGGAGCGGCTTCGGCAACAGCCTCAGCGGCGGGCGCGGCCGCGGCGGCTTCGGCAGCTGGAGCGGCCTTCTTGCGGCCGCTGGTGGCCGGAGCCGGGAAGCTAGTGCGCTTGTCGGCATTGCGGATCTTGGCGGCGGCGTCAGCCTCAGCCAGCAGGGTCTCCAGGCTTTCGCCAGCCTTGAAGCGCTCGTAGCGCGCCATCAAGCCGGCCTGCTGGAACACTTGCTGGGCAGACTCGCTGGGCTGGGCGCCGTTGCTGATCCAGTGATAAATGCGGTCTTCCTGCAACGCGATGGTGGCAGGTTTGGTGCGCGGGTTATACGAACCCAGCACTTCGATGAAACGGCCCTTGGCCGGGCTTTCTTTGTCAGCCGCTACAATACGGAAGCTGGCCTGATTGTGGCCGCCAACGCGGCGCAGTCTGATACGTACCATCTAAAAAACAAGCTCCTCAAAAATGTTCTTAAAAGCGGGCCGTGCCCGCGATTTGCTCTGCATGGGGTTGCATCCCAAACAGCGGGTGATTGTAGCCGCTCTGGGGTAGACGGTCAAGAGCCGTCGAGGCGGCTTTGCGGCCCGGCGGACGGCGCTCTCTTGTCCGCTTGGCAGGTTTCCACTACACTAGGAGTTCTACCCAAGGGATAGGTAGCGAAAGCTGCCTGGCTTTGGGAACAATCCCGTGCCAACCCGGCACACTGAATCATTCTCGAGGAGAGAGACGCATGGCCAAAGTAGCGATTATTACGGACAGTACCACCTACCTTCCCAAGGAGCTAAGCGAGGGCCTGAACATCAATATTGTGCCCACGGTAGTGATCTGGGACGGCAAAGAACTGCGTGATGGCGTAGACATTCAGCCCGGTGAGTTTTACGAGCGCCTGGCCAAGGCTGAGACCATGCCCACCACGTCGCAGCCCTCGCCGGCTGCTTTCAAGGACATGTACGAGAAGCTGCAGAAGGATGGCTACACCGACATCCTCGGCCTGTTCGTGTCCGCCAAGCTTTCGGGCACCATCGCCTCCGCCAACCAGGCCAAAGACCTGGTGAGCGGGCTGAACATTGAAGTGATGGACGGCCACTCGGCCTCCATGGGCACCGGCTGGGCTCTGCTGGAGGCCGCTAAGGCCGCCAAAGCTGGCAAGTCGCTGAAAGAGTGCGCCGACATCGCCAAGAAGGCTGGCGAGCACACCGGCCTTCTGCTGCTGGTGGACACGCTGGAGTTCCTGCACCGCGGCGGCCGCATCGGCGGCGGCGCCCGCTTCCTGGGCACGGCCCTGAACCTGAAGCCGATCCTGGAAGTGCAGGAAGGCCGCCTGGAGCCGCGCGAACGCGTGCGCACCAAGGCCAAGGCGCTGGCCCGCATTCTGGACCTGGTGGAAGAGCGCATCGGTGGCCGCACGCCGCTGCACCTGGCAGTCGTGCACGCCAATGCTGAGGCGGATGCCAAGGCCCTGCTTGACGAGGCCAAGACTCGCTTCAAGCCAGCCACCACGGCCCTCTCGGCTGTGAGCCCCTCCGTGGGCACGCACACTGGCCCCGGCACATTGGGCGTGGCGTTCATGGCGGGTTACAAGTAGCCAAAGAGCCTCAGCTGTCAGCAAAACAAAAGCCCTGCAAATTTGCAGGGCTTTTTTGATTGTCGGGTACAAGCTGAGTGCTGAATGCTGATAGCTATCAGCATTCAGCTACTTCACTACCCCATACGAATGGCGCAGACGTTTCACTTTCTTGGCAGACCACTTGTGGGCCGCCAACACCCGCGTACGCGCCGCTTCCAGCGACTGCTTCGAATTGGCGTGCAGCACGAACAGCGGCTCGCCCTTCTTGACGCGGTCGCCAACTTTGTGCAGCACCACGATGCCGACCGCGGGATCGATGGCATCGCCTTTCTTGGCGCGGCCGGCACCCATCTCCACCGAGGTCTCGCCCACGATCTGGGCGTCGATCCATTTAATGTAGCCGCTCTTGGGCGCTGGTACCTCTTCGATGAAGGGCGCGGCAGGCAGCTTCTCGGGCTGGTCTACGTAGCTCACATCGCCGCCCTGAGCGGCCACCAGCTTGCGGAAGCGCTCAAAGGCGCTGCCATCCTGCAGGGTGGCGGCGGCCTTCTTGCGGGCGGCTTCGGGCGTGCTGGCCGCCTTGCCGAGCACCAGCAGGTGGCTGGCAATGTCCAGGCAGTGCTCGCGGAAGTCGTGCGGCCCGCCGCCGTGCAAGGTTTCGATGGCTTCTTTGACTTCGAGGGCGTTGCCGACGGCAAAGCCCAGCGGTTGATTCATGTCAGACAGCAGGCACACTACTTTGCGATCGGCCAGCTTGCCGATGCGCACCATGATGATGGCGAGCTTCTTGGCCTCGGGCAGCGTCTTCATGAAGGCGCCCACGCCCACTTTGACGTCCAGCACCATGCGCTGGGCGCCGGCGGCGATCTTCTTGCTCATGATCGAGGAGGCGATCAGGGCCAGCGAGTCGACTGTGCCGGTGACATCCCGCAGGGCGTACATCTTGCCGTCGGCGGGGGCCAGCTTGCCGGTCTGGCCGGTCAGCACCAGGCCCAGGTCCTTGAGCTGGGCCAGGAACTCTTCCTTGCTGAGGTCTGTGCGGTAACCGGGGATCGATTCCATCTTGTCGAGCGTGCCGCCGCTGAAGCCCAGGCCGCGGCCGGACATCTTGCCGACCCGCAGCCCGCAAGCCGAGACGATCGGCTCGACCACCAGGGTGGTCTTGTCGCCCACCCCGCCGGTGGAATGCTTGTCGAGGGCAATGTCCACAACCTGGCTCAGATCGAGCACCTCACCGGAATTGGCCATGGCCAGGGTCAGATCGGTCACTTCGCGGTCGCTCATGCCGTTCAGCAGCACCGCCATGGCCCAGGCGCTGGCCTGGTAGTCAGTTACCGTGCCGTCCGTGAAGCCGCGCACAAAGAATTCGATCTCCTCTGTGGTCAGTTCCAGGCCGTCACGCTTCTTGATGATCAGATCAACGGTTCGCATGTCACCTCGGCCTGAAATTATACTGGCGGGGCGCAGACCAAAAAGGACTGTTAAACCAGACTCAACATTCCTCTCGGATTGCCCTACAATACTCAGGCAGCCCAGCCGTGGCTGCCACCGAACCCTATGACCATCGTACTCACCAAAGTGCGTGCCCCGCAGCGCCGCAAGGATGTTTTGCGGCGCGTGCGGCTGGTGGATACCCTGCACCAGAACCTGCACCGCAAGCTGACCTTTGTTTCCGCCCCTGCCGGCTACGGCAAAACCACCCTGCTGGTGGATTTTGCCGCGGATGTGGACGCCCACGTGTGCTGGTACCGCATCGGGCCGGAGGATGGCGACCTGGTGCAGTTCGCCCAGCACATTGTGGCCGCCTTCCAGCAGGAGTTCCCCGGCTTCGGGGAAGCGCTGGAAGAGCGCCTGAACACACCCGGCGCCCGGCCAGACGCCCCCAGCATTGCCACTGAGCTGATCAACGCCGTGCAGGAGCAAGTGCCCGATTTCAGCGTACTGGTGCTCGACGATTACCACCTGGCGGGCGAAAACCAGCAGATCGTCGATTTCCTCGAGAACCTGCTTGAGCACCTGCCTGACCATCTGCGCATCCTGATCGGCTCGCGCAGCGTGTATGGCATCCCGGCCGCCAGCCTGTATATCCGCGATGAGCTGGTGACCATCGGCGCGGATGAGCTGCGCTTCCGCGCCGATGAGCTGCAGAAGCTGGTGCTGCAAAACTATCGCATGCGCCTCTCGCAGGAGGAAGCCGAGGAGTTGGCCAAGCGCGCCGACGGCTGGATCGTAGCCCTGCTGCTGGCGGTGCGGGCCATGAGCACCGGCAGCATGCCGCACTTCCTGGGCAACACCGAGCAGATCTATACCTACCTGGCCGAAGAGGTCGTAAGCCAGCAAAGTGAAGAGCTGCGCCAGTTCATGCTGGGCGCCTCCATATTTAGCGACTTCTCCGAAGCCCTGTGCAACTATGTGATGCAGCGCGAAGATTCAGGCGACATGCTGCGCGCCCTGGAGGAACGCAACCTGTTCGTCAGCCGCACCGAAACGCGCGAGGGCAACAGCTATCGATTCCACCAGCTGTTCTCGGAATTTTTGCAGGATTACTTTGCCCGCCACGACCCGGCCCAGTTGCGCAGCTTGCACTCGCGGGCGGCAGACTGGCACTTCCAGCGCCAGGAGTGGGAGAACGCCGTCCAGCACAAGTTCGCCTCCGGCGAGGTGCAGGCGGCCGCGGCCTGGATGGACGCCGCCGCCGAGCACTTCTACACCACCGGCCGCCAGGCGCTGCTGGCGCGCTGGCTGGAAGACCTGGACAAGACCCCCGGCCTGCGCCAACATGCGCCGCGCCTGATCCTGTACCAGGCCAAATCGCTCACCAACCAAAGCCAGTTTGAAGCCTGTCTAAAACTCCTGGCGGAAGCGGAGCCTATTCTTAAACAACGCGGTGATGCCGAACTGCTGGCCAATGCCTTCATCACGCGCGGCATGGTGTATCGCTTCAGCGGCAAACCCCAGGGTGCTATTGATATGGCCGAGGCGGCCCAGAAGCTGCTAACAGCCGAATCCCAGCACACCTTGCAGTGGTTCCAAGCGGAGCGCCTGCGCGGCGTACCGCTGCATGTGCTCGGCAAGACCGAAGCGGGCATCCAGCACATCAGCGCCGCAGTCGTCGGCATGCGTGAATTGGCGGCGAAAGGCTCTGAGAGCAGCCGTACAGTGTATTTGTTTGACCTGGCAGAATGTCTTAACGATCTTGGGCTTATTCACATCACAAGCGGCCAAATGCTTAGCGCCCAGCAGGCCTTTCAAGAAGCGTTGGATATCCACATCAGCATTCGCAGCAACCTCGGCGCGCTAGCTTCGGCGCGCAACAACATCGCCTACTTGTTGCACCAGACCGGGCAATATCAGGCCTCCTGGAAACAGTACATGCAGGCATTGGGGAATGTGCGTTCCTCCGGCCGGGCGCGTGTGCACATTGGCATCCTGAGCGGCCAGGGGGCCCTGCTGCTGGATGTCGGAGACCCGCATGAGGCCCAGGCCAGCCTGCTGGCCGCGGTGGAGGTGGGCGAAACCACCGGCGAGCTGCAGGAGCTGGTGCCAGTCTACGTAAGCCTGGCCCGCGTCAGCAGCGCGTTGGGCGACTACAACGAATCGATGGCCTGGCTGCGCAAAGCCGCCAGCCAGGCGGGCTCGCGCTTCAGCCGCGCCGAGTACGCCCTGCACATGGGCTGGACCTACGCCAACATGGAACAGTACGACCTGGCGCTGCAACAGCTGGAGCTTGCTCTGCAAAACTGGAGCAGCCCGCCGCAGCAAGACCAGGTGACGGCTGCTTTCCTGCGGGCCTGCGTACTCTACAAACTGGGCAAGGAAAGCGATGGCGAAGCGCAGCTCAGCCAAGCGTTGCAAGGCGCGGCCCACCTGGGCTACCAACAATTCCTGATCCCGCTGGCGCGGGACTGGCAGACGGCATTGGTGCGCGCCCAGGCCAAGACGCCCTCGCCGCAACTGGCCGACATCCTGGAGCAGGCCAGCCGCGCCACCTTCACCCGCAGTATGCTGGAAGGCGAGGTGGAACGCACCACCGCCGAGCCGCAATTGCTGGAGGTACACACCCTGGGCAGCTCTGAGATCCGCCGCAACGGCGAAGTGCTGCCTGTGACCCTGTGGCGCTCCACACGCGCCCGCTCGCTCTTCATTTACATACTGGACCGCGGCCGCGTGCGCAAAGACGCGATCGGCATTCACTTCTGGCCTGATTTCAGCCCCGGCAAGGTAAGCAGTAACTTTCACGCCACCCTGTGGCGGGTGCGCCAGGCACTGGGTTTCAAGGACTCGATCGTGTTCGAGGATGACCACTATTCGCTGCACCCCAGCATTCAAACCTGGTATGACGCCAGGGAATTTGAGAACTACATGCGCATGGCCACGACAACCAGCCTGCCCGAAGCGGAACAGGCTGAACTGTTGCGCCAGGCCGTGCGACTGTACCGCGGCCCGTATTTGGAAGATGTGTTCATGGAGTGGGCCGACGACCGCCGCGAAGAGCTGCGCGGCCTGTACCTGGGCGCGCTGGAGCTGTTGGGCAATATTGAGGTGAAGGCCGGGCGTCACCGCGAGGCCCGCGAGATCTATGAGCGCATTGTGGCCAGCGACCCGTACCGCGACGAGGCCCACCTCGCGCTGATGAAGAGCATGGCCGATTCAGGCGCCAGCTCGGCCGCCATCCTGCACTACAAGGAATATCAAAAGCTACTACGGAGGGAGCTAAACGCCGAGCCGATCGAGGCTCTGCAAACCTATTATCAGCAACTGACCATCAGGGTTTAAACGGCAAGAAAATTGCATCTTACAAGCTGAAAGTCACAGGAAAGCTGCTCACTTTGGGTGGCTTTTTTTGACCATTTGCTCATAGCCGCGTTCATAGGGCACTGCCTACAATGCGGCCAATCTAAATCAGAAAAAACAGGAGATTTACGAAAATGACCAAGAAATTTGCTTTTGCTCATCCCGTTGGTGGCGGCGTAGGTACTGGCCCGCAGGCGAATCACCCCGTAGGTGGCGGTGTTGGCACCGGCCCCGGCCTGTCTCATCACCCTGTTGGCGGCGGCGTAGGCACTGGCCCCGGCCTGAGCCACCACCCTGTTGGCGGCGGTGTAGGCACCGGCCCCACCACTCTGTAATCTTCAACCGATTCTGAGCTAAACAATTTTGCAGTATTTGCCTTAGGAGACCTACAATGTCCAAGCTGAAACTGAACGCTATCGCCACTCTCGCTCTGGTAGACCAGGATTTCAAAGCGGCTATGTTGAGCGGCCGCCTGCAGGAAAAGTTGGGTGCATTTCAATTGAATGAAGAAGAGATGCGCGCCATCACGGCCATCCAAGCCATGGATTTGGACCAGTTCATGCGCCGCCTCGGCTCGCTGATCCAGACCTCGGCGGCCGTACACTAGAAGCTCTGGCATTACTCTGGGATAGCTGCCCGGTTGCCGGGCAGCAAGCACCGTTCCCTTAACATGACGCAGCCCGCAAGATGAGCAGCGCGTATGGGTATTGAGACAATGCTGCTAGCTTCCTTCAAAGACTCTCAATCGCGCCCGAACGCTCCGGACGCAGCCTCTTTGCGCAACCTGAGCAAGGTCAAGGCGCTGGTGGAGCATAGTGCGGATGCGGTCCTGATCCTGCATGCCGAAAGCGGCAAGATCCTGGTGGCCAACCAGAGCGCCTTGCTGCTGTTCGAGGCAGACGAAGGCGCTTTGTACGGGCTTACCTTCAACCAATTGAGCGCAACAAAGAATGCGCCCAAGAGCGCGGCGCTGGAACGCTATGCGGACCATGTACAGCGCGTGCGCGCCGGCGAAACGCCAGAATTCGAATGGCAGGGCCGCACGCCCAGCGGCAAGCAAATTTCCGGCAAAGCTCATATGTCCAGCCTGCCCGTGAACGATACCGAGTTCATCCGCGTCCTGATCGCACACCCGGAAGCGGATAGCGCCAGCTGGGTCGAAGACGGTCAGCATGTTGATGAGCTGGCCGCCCTGGCGCTGACCGGCGCCAGCATTGCCTCCAGCCTGGATATTGACAAAGTAATGGCGGTGGTCGGCAAGCAGCTGGCCACCCTGCTGGACGCGAATGCCTTCATTGCGTATGACTGGATGGCTGACAGCAAAGAGTTGCGCCTGCGCCACAGCTACACCTTGGCGCGCAGCCAACCCAAGCCGGTTGCGCCTGACTTGGATGTCAGCAACGTGCTCGATCTTGGCCGCCCGCTGCAAAAGCAGGCCAACGCCAGCACCACAAGCGCCAACGAAAAGAAAACCATGAAATCGGCCGGGGCCGCCACCGTGCTGGTGCTGCCGCTGATCGCGCAAAGCAAGACGATCGGCCTGGCCGAACTGCAGGACAAGCGCGAGGGCCGCACCTTCAGCAGCCGCGAGATCTATTTGGCACAGACCCTGTGCCACCAGGCGGCCGTGGCCATCGAAAATGCGCGCCTCTTCCAGGCCACCCGCCGCCAGCTGCAAGAGCTGACCATCCTGCAGCAGGTGGCCAACGCCACTACTGAGGCCAACACTGTGGACGAGCTGATCGAGAGCGCCACCCAGCTCATTCGCCACAGCATTTATTCGGATAACTTCGGCATCATTCTATTGGGTGAAGACGGGCAGCTGCACATTCACCCATCATACGAATCCGCCCCGGAGGTCGCCAGCAAGCCCATTCCGCTGGGCCAGGGCGTCACCGGCCGCGTGGCGCAAACCGGTAAGCCCATGCGCATTGCCGATACCAGCCAGGAAGCCAATTACCTCGGCTACGATCAGCAAACCCTATCTGAGTTGTGCGTGCCGATGAAGATCGGCGACCGCGTGATCGGCATCATTAACACCGAGAGCCGCGAGCTCAACCACTTCACCGAAGACGATGAGCGCCTGCTGCTGACCCTGGCCGGCCAGCTGGCCACCGGCATTGAACGCCTGCGCAACGCGGCCGCTGAGAGCCGCCGCACGCACCAGTTGGCCGTGCTCAACGAGCTCACCAACCGCATGAGCGGCGTGCTGGAGCGCGACAAACTGTTCGAGATCATTGTGGAGTGCCTGCACCGCCGCATGGGCTACTACTCCACCGATATCTCCCGTGTGGATGACGACACCCAGTCCTACATCGTGGAAGCGGTGGCCGGCGGCTTCGAACTGGTGGCAGAGCGCCAGGGCTATGTGCAGCCCTTTGGCATGGGGCTGCTGGGCCAGGCCGCCCGCACGGGTGAGGTGGTGTACACAAACAACACCAGCAAAAATCCCAACTTCCTGCAGGTTGAAGGCTTTGCCAAGATCCAGTCAGAGATCGTGATCCCGATCAAGATCTACAACAAGGTCTATGCCCTACTGAACATCGAAAGCCAGCAGGCCAACGCCTTTGACGATTACGAGATCGCGGCCCTCTCCACTTTGGGCGACCAGATCTCCATGTTCCTGGAGAGCGTGCACTTGTTCGAGTCGACCAAGCGCCAGCTGCAGGAGCTAACCGTGCTGCACGCCATCACTCAGGCGGCGGTCAACGCCCGCAGCGAAGATGAATTGATCGAGCGCGCCACCGAGATCATTGGCGCCAGCCTGTACACCGACAAGTTCGGCTTCCTCACCATGCACCCGGATGGCGATAAGCTGATCGTGCATCCCGCCTACCGGGGCATCGCCCCGCAGGACCTGAGCCGGGTGGTCAGCCTGGCCGAGGGCGTAACCGGCCGCGTGGCCGCCACCGGCAAAGCCTGGCGCGTGCCAGACGTGCGCAAAGAGCCCAGCTACATGCGCGTGAACCCCAACATGCGCTCCGAGCTGTGCGTGCCCATCCTGGGTAACGGCAACCGCGTGCTGGGCGTGATCAACGCCGAGAGCGTGCGCGTCAACGCCTTCACTGACTCGGATCTGCGCCTGCTCAGCACGATCGCCGGGCAGACCGGCACCGCCATCGAGAAACTGCGCCTGCTGCAATCCGAACGCTTCCAGCGCAGCCAGGCCGAAACCCTGCGTGAAGTGGCCGCCATCCTCGGCTCGGCGGCTGACCGTGCCAGCGTGCTGGACCTGATCCTGGAGCAGCTAAAGCGGGTCGTGCCGTTCGACAGCGCCTCGGTGCAACTGGTGCGCGGCGAGAACCTGATCGTGCACGCCGTAGCCGGCAATCTGGACTCTGCCATCGTTGGCCTGGAACTGCCCATCAAGGAAGACAAATTCGCCCATCCGCTGTTGTTCGAGCAGCGCACCGTGCTGTACGAGGACATCAGTGAGCATCCCGATTGGCTGCAGTTGGAAGGCGCCCAGGGCGTGAAGTCGTGGATCGGCGCTCCGCTGATCGCGCGCGGCGCCTGCATTGGCGTATTGACCGTGGACGGCTACACCGCCAAGCAATTCTCGCAGGCCGATGCCGATCTGGTGGCCTCGTTTGCCATCCACGCCGGCATCGCGCTGGAAAATGTGCGCCTGTTTGAGGAGGCACAAGACGCCTACCTGCAAACGGTGAGCGCACTGGCCAGCGCCATTGATGTGCGCGACACCTACACCAGCGGCCACAGCCAGCGCCTGGTGGATATGGCCGTGGAGACCGGCCGCCTGCTGGGCTGCACGCCTGAAGAATTGGTAGACATCAAGTGGGGTGCGCTGCTGCACGACATTGGCAAGATCGGCGTGCCGGACGAGATATTGCGCAAGCCCAGCTCGCTGGAGCAAGCTGAGCTGGAGGTGATGCGCCAGCATCCCGAGATCGGCGCCCGCATTGTGGAGCCGGTGCGCAACCTGGCCTCGGTAGCCCCCATCATCCGCGCCCACCAGGAGCGTTACGACGGCACCGGCTACCCGGACGGGCTCAAGGGTGACCAGATCCCTAAGATCGCCCGCATCATCAGCGTGGCGGATGCCTACGTAGCCATGACGGATGAGCGCGTCTATCGCAAAGCGCGCTCGAAAGAGGAAGCCATCGCCGAGCTGAAGCGCTGCAGCGGCTCGCAGTTTGACCCACAAGTGGTTGAGGCGTTCCTGCAGGTGCTGGACACCTGCAACGGCGACGAGAGCTAGACTTTAGACGATCAGCATTGCATCGCCAAACGAATAAAAGCGATACTTGCGCGCGATAGCTTCTTTGTAAGTTTCGAGAATCAGCTCGCGCCCCGCGAATGCGCTGACCAGCATGAGCAGGCTGGAGCGCGGCAGGTGGAAATTGGTCACCATCGCGTCCACCGCCTTGAACTCAAAACCCGGCAAGATGAACAGATCCGTGCGGCCCTCGTAGGCGGCCATCTGGCCGCTGCCGGCGAGCGCCGCGCTCTCCAGCGTGCGCACGCTGGTAGTGCCCACCGCCACTACGCGGCCGCCAGCCTGCCGCGCGGTCTGCACCGCCGCGGCGGTCTGGGCCGGCAGGCTGCACCACTCGGTGTGAATGTGGTGCTGGGCCGGGTCGTCCTCGTGCACCGGGGCGAAGGTGTCGAGGCCTACGTGCAGCAGCACCTCGGCGAAGCCAACGCCCTGCGCCTGCAGGCGGGCCAGCAGCTCGGGCGTGAAGTGCAGGCCAGCGGTGGGCGCGGCCACTGAGCCGACCTGGCGTGAGTACACCGTCTGGTAGCGCTCGCGGTCCTGCAATGGGGCGTGGATGTAGGGCGGCAGCGGCATCTGGCCGATAGACCCCAGAGCCTCGTCGAGCAGCTTGTTGAACACCACCACGCGCTCCGAGCGCTCCAGGGTCTCGACCACCTCGGCCTGCAAGCCATTGCCCAGGTCAACAATGCGGCCGGGCTGCAGGCCTTTGCCGCCGGCCAGCGCCTTCCAGCGCTGCGGCTCCAGCTGCTCGATCAGCAGCAGCTCCACCTCGCCGCCTCCAGGCAGCTTTCGCCCATGCAGGCGGGCGGGCAGCACGCGGCTGTGGTTGGCTACCAGCAGGTCGTGCGGGCGTAGGAACGCGCCGATCTCGGTAAAGTGAGTGTGCGTGCGCTGCCCCGTGGCGCGGTCAAGCACCAGCAAGCGCGAGCTGTCACGCGGCTCCAGCGGGGTCTGGGCAATGCGCTCTTCGGGCAGCTCGTAGTCGAAGTCAGCAATATTCATGGGAGGGTTATTTACCGCAGATAAACGCAGATGAACACAGATAAAGCCAGATTACAGAGTAATTCGCTATTTCCATTTAAAGAAATGTAGCATTCAGCAAATCTTGTGTTCGTGTGTCTTCTGGTGAAAAAAGCATTTACATCTGCGTTTATCCGCGTTCATCTGCGGTAGATTAAAGTTTATTCGCGCCATCTGCGGAAAGTGTTTAAAACAAAGTAGGCGTATTCAGCTGCGCCGGCACGGGCAGGCCCAGGTGCGCACAGGCCGCCAGGGTAGCGTGGCGGCCCTGGGCGCGGCGCTCCAGGAAGCCCAGCTGCATCAGATAGGGCTCGACCACATCCATGATGGTGTCGGGCTCCTCGCTCACCGCGGCCGAGATGGTGTTGAGCCCCACCGGGCCGCCGCTGAACTTCTCCACGATCACGCGCAGCACGCGCCGGTCGAGCTCATCCAGGCCGAGCTCATCCACTTCCAAAAGCTGCAAAGCTTGCTGGGCCACCTCGCGGGTCAGCTGGCCGTTGGCGCGCACCTCGGCATAGTCACGCACACGCCGCAGCAGCCGCAGCGCCACGCGCGGCGTGCCGCGGCTGCGCGTGGCGATCTCGCGCATGCCATCTGGGTCGGGCTGCAGGCCCAGCTCGCCGGCGGCGCGGGCCAGGATGGCCTGAATCGCCTCGGGCTCGTAGTAGTCGAGCCGGAAGGTGGCGCCGAAGCGGGCGCGCAGCGGCGCGGTCAGCAGGGCCAGCCGGGTCGTAGCGCCGATGACGGTGAAGCGGGGCAGCTTGAGGCGAATGGCGCGGGCAGACGGGCCTTTGCCGATCACAATATCCAGTGAATAGTCTTCCATGGCCGGGTACAGCACCTCTTCGACCGCTTTACCCAGGCGGTGGATCTCATCCACAAAGAGCACATCGCCCTCATTCAAGTTGCTCAAGATTGCGGCCAGGTCGCCCTGGCGCTCGATAGCCGGGCCAGCGGTGACTTTGATGTTCACGCCCATCTCATTCGCCAGGATATGCGCCAGGGTGGTCTTGCCCAGGCCGGGCGGGCCATAGAACAACACATGGTCCAGCGCTTCGCCGCGCTGCTTGGCGGCGTCCAGCAGGATGGCAAGGTTCTCCTTGACATTCTTCTGGCCGATCAGTTCATCAAGCTTGCGGGGGCGCAGGGCAGGTTCGCTGCGGTCGGTGGTTTGTGGCGCCGGGTCAACCAGGCGCGGCGTGTCGCTCATCGCAAAAGATTATACAGGTTGAAAAAATCGCGGCGCACTGGCGGCGCATATATAATCAGCGCAATTTGCAACTCAATAACCACGGAGGAACCGCGCATGGCCCAGGAAAACGTATCCACCCACCCCATGGTTTTACACAAGCTCACCATCCTTAGAGACAAATCCACCGAACCCCGAAAATTCAGAGAATTAGTCAAAGAGATCAGCTCTCTGCTCACCTATGAGGCCACCAAGGACCTGCACACCATCAAGAAGGTCGTCGAGACGCCGATGGGCAAGGCTGAAGGCGGCGAAATGGAAGACACCATCGGCCTGGTGCCGATCCTGCGAGCCGGCCTGGGCATGGTGGATGGCGTGTGGGAACTGATCCCGGACGCACAGGTCTGGCACATCGGCCTCTTCCGCGACGAGAAGACCCTGCAGCCGGTGCAGTACTACAACAAGCTGCCCACTGCCCCGACTGTGGGCGTGTGCCTGGTGCTAGACCCGATGCTGGCCACCGGCGGCTCGGCGGCGGCCACTGTCAGCATCCTCAAGGAATGGGGCGTCAAGAACATTCGCTACATCGGCCTGCTCGGCGCCCCCGAGGGCATCCAACACCTCAGTGAGCAGCACCCGGATGTGCCCATCTTCCTGGGCGCCAAAGATGAACGCCTCAATGACATTGGCTACATCGTGCCTGGTTTGGGCGACGCCGGCGATCGCCAGTTCGGTACCGGCTAAAAACTGCGAGCCGCATGGCTTGCAGTTTTGTTAGCTACGGCTTTTTGACGTTTTTGAAAGGTGTATACTCTCAAGAGCGATAGGGCGTTTTAAGGTATGGCCGTTAAGAAAACCACAAAGAAAGCTGCCAAAAAAGCAGCACCTGCGCGCACTGCTGATTCCCCAGCGCTTACCAAGCTGCGCAAGGAGAACACCCAGCTCAAGAAAAAACTTGAGAAGGTGTCACTGGAGCGCAACTTCTTTGAGCGCGCCATGTCTGACCTTAACTTCCACAACAACGCCCACGACGGCGTGGTGTATACCGACGCCAGCAACCAGATCACGTATGCCAACCCCTATTTCCTCACCATGATGGGCGAGGAAACCAACAGCCAGCTACTCAACAAGCCTTTCCCCGAGTACATGTGGAACAACGAGACCGATGTCTCCCGGCTGTTCAACGACATCAAGGCCAACGGCTTCGTGCGCGAGCGTGAGCTGAGCCTGTACAACAAACACGGCGTGCCGGTCTTCGCCATGTGCTCAGCCGTGGCCAGCAAGGATGACGACGGCAACGTGATCGGCACCGAGATCATGTTCTGCAACATCACCGGCAAGCGCAAGTTCCAGGCCGAACTGATGGAGCAGACCGCTCTGTTCGATGCCCTGCTGCAAAGCACGCCCGACCCGATCCTGCTCTTCTCCTCGCAGCTGACCCTGACCCGCGCCAACCAAGCCGCCATGGACTTCTTCGGCCTGACCGAGCGCGCCCCGCTTACGCTGGAGCAACTGCTCCAGCGTAAGGAGCTCGACGCGGGCGAGCTGGCCCGCGTGATCGGGCTGTTCACCAACCCGCGCGCCTTTGATTTCGAAATTGCTCTGGGTGACCAGCACTTTGACTGGCATGCCGCCCCGCTGCAGTCAGACCACGGCGGCTGGGTGTGCGTGCTGCACAACATCACCGTGCGGAAATACACGCAGGAGCTGCTGCAGCATCACGCCACCCACGATGCGCTGACCCAGATCCCCAACCGCTCCTACTTCATTGACCACTTGCAGCGCGCCAATCAGCTGGCCGAGAACAATACCTATCGCTACGCGGTGCTGTTCATTGACCTGGACGATCTCAAGGTGTTCAACGACACCTTTGGCCATATGGCGGGCGACGAGCTGCTGTACAACTTCGCCCGCCGGGTCGAGACCAGCATCCGCCCCGGCGATGTCGTCGCCCGCCTGGGCGGCGACGAGTTCGCCGTGTTCCTCGACGGCGTGCACCAGGCGGAGGATGCGGTGCACGTGGCCACCCGCGTGCAGGAAGCGATATTGCAACCGTTCCAGCTCACCAAGCCGGAGCAGGAGGCCAACATCACCGCCAGCATCGGCATCGCCCTCAGCGACCCCTCGCGCGATGCAGAGAGCCTGCTACGCGAGGCCGACCAGGCCATGTATGAAGTTAAACAAACAGGCGGAAACAATTTCCGCCTGTTTGGTCAATCGCAAGCCTAAGAATTTACGCGGCAGCCTGGGTGATGGCGACGAAGTCCGCCGTTTTCAGGCTCGCTCCGCCCACCAGCGCCCCGTCAATTTCAGGTTGTGAGAAATATTCTTTGGCATTGGCGGCATTCACTGAGCCGCCGTACAGCACGCGCACACCCTCGGCCAGCTCCTGGCCCAGCAGGCCGGCCAGCGTGGGGCGCACTACGTTGCGCAGCAGGGTGTTGATGGGCTCGGGGCTGGCGGCTTTGCCGGTGCCGATCGCCCACACCGGCTCGTAGGCTACCACCAGCGCCTCGGCGGAATTGATCTGCACGCCTTCCAGCGCAGCGCGCAGTTGGGCGCTCAGCACCTCGGCGGCGCGGCCGGCTTCGTTCTGCTCCAGCGTCTCGCCAATGCACAGCACCGGCTTCAGGCCGACGGCCAACGCAGCGGTCACCTTGCGGTGCACGTTGAGGTCGCTGTCGCCGAACAGGGCGCGGCGCTCCGAGTGGCCAATGATGACGTACTGGCAGAACTCGGCCACCATCCCGGCCGATACCTCACCGGTGTAGGCGCCGTCTTTTTCCCAATGCAGGTTCTGGGCGCCCAGCGCGACGCCCTTGCCTTCCAGCATGGCCGCCACCGGCATGATCGCCATGGCCGGCGGGCACAATAACTTTTCTACGCCTTGCACGGCCTGCAAGCCCGGCAGCATTTCATCCACCAGGCGCAGCGCTTCGCCCACCGTCTTGTTCATCTTCCAGTTGCCGGCTACCAGCGGTGTTCGCTTCATTACTTGTCCTCCAAAGCTGCCAAACCCGGCAGCAGTTTGCCTTCCAGCATTTCCAGCGATGCGCCGCCGCCGGTGGAAATATGGGTGATCTTGTCCGCCAGGCCGGATTGCTGCAGGGCTGCCACCGAATCGCCGCCGCCCACGATGCTGACCGCGCCGGAGGCGGCCACGGCCTGGGCCACGCCCACCGTGCCGGCCGCGAACGGCGCCAGCTCGAACACGCCCATCGGCCCGTTCCACACCACCGTGCCGGCCGCGCTGACCGCCGCGCCAAAGGCCGCCACGCTTTGCGGGCCAATATCCAGCACGCGCCAGCCAGCAGGCACATCGCCCACCGCCACGGTCTTGTGCTGCGCCTCGGCGCTGAACGCATCCGCGATCACAAAGTCCACCGGGAGGCTCAGCTTGCCGGCCGCGTCGGCCAGCAGGCCTTTAGCGGTCTCGACCGCGTCCGGCTCCACCAGCGAGTCGCCCATGGCGATCCCTTGAGCCGCGAAGAAGGTGTTGGCCATGCCACCGCCGATCAGGACCTGGTCGGCCTTGCTGAGCAGGTTGCGAATAACTTCGATCTTGTCGCTCACTTTGGCGCCGCCCAGGATGGCGACGAAGGGCCGCCTGGGCTCCGCCAGCGCCTGGCCCAGATACTGAATTTCTTTCTCCATCAGCAGCCCGGCCACGGCGGGCAGGTGGCGCGCCACGCCTTCCGTCGAGGCATGGGCGCGGTGGGCCGAGCCAAAGGCGTCATTGACGTAAATATCCGCCAGCTTGGCCAGCGCCTCAGCCATGGCGGGGTCATTCTTGGTCTCGCCCGGGTAGAAGCGCGTATTCTCCAACACCAATATCTCGCCCGGCTTCAGCGCTTGGGCCGCGGCTTCCGCCTTGGCGCCTACCGTCTCTTCCACAAAATGCACGGGCGCCTGGGTCAGCGTGCGCAAATGCGCCGCCACCGGGGCCAGCGAATACTTGGGATCGGGCGCGTCTTTGGGCCGCCCCAGGTGCGAGCACAGGATCACGGCCGCACCGCGCTCCAGCAGGTTCTGTATCGTGGGCAGGGCCGCGGTCATGCGCGTATCGTCCTGAACTACGCTGCCATCCAGCGGCACATTAAAGTCCACTCGCACCAGCACACGCTTGCCGTGCGGGTCAATATCAGCGATGGTTTTCTTATTGAACATCACTCGTCTCGTCTTCTCGGGTCAGGGGGCCGGTGCGCTCCTGCAGCAAGTCCACCAGCAGTTGGGCCAGCTTATCGGCCATGTGCTGGCCGGGCTTCTTGGGGTCAGCCACCTGCGCCAGGTACAGCGGATAGTTCTTGCGCAGGTCTTCGTCGATCGTCACCCACTGGCCGCCATCCGGCAGCGGTTTTTCGGGCGGCTGGTTGCCGATGACCACATCGAACAGCTGTGAGCCGACGTGGCTCTCCAGAGCGCGCACGTGGTCGCCGCAGCTGTAGCCGTCCGTCTCGCCCGCCTGGGTGGATAGATTACAGATAAAGATCTTGAGCGCTGGGCTGTTGCGCAGCGCCGCCGCCAGGTCCGGCACAAGCAGGTTGGGCAGAATGCTGGTGTACAAGCTGCCCGGCCCGACCACGATCAAGTCAGCATTCAGCAGAGCCCGCACCGCCGACGGATACGCCGGCGGCGCATTCGGCTCCAGCCACACACGGCGCACGGCCGCCCCCGGCTGCTCCGGGATCTTGCTCTCGCCGTGCACGCGCACGTCGCCAGAGAGCGGCATGCTCAGATCGGCCACCAGGCGCACGTCGTGCAGGGTGGCCGGCAGCACCTGGCCGTGTACGGAGAGTACCCGGCCGGATTCGGCCACGGCTTTTTCAAAGCTGCCGGTGATCTCGCTCAGCGCGCTGATGAACAGGTTGCCAAACGAATGGCCTTCCAGCCCGCCTTGCCCGCTGGGGAAGCGATATTGAAATAGCTGCGTAATAAGCGTTTCGTCATTGGAGAGGGCCGCCAGACAGTTGCGAATGTCACCCGGCGGCAGGACGCCCATGTTGTCACGCAGGCGGCCGGAGGAGCCACCGTCGTCCGCCACGGTGACGATGGCGGTGATGTTGTAAGTATGCGCCTTGAGGCCGCGCAACAGGGTCGAGAGGCCATGCCCGCCGCCGATGACTACGATGCGGTGGCCGCGGCCGCGCTTGCGGTGGTCCACCAGGGTGTCCACCACCGGGCGGCCGGGGCGCATATATGGCGCCAGCAAGGCCCGGTTCATGTTTAGCACGCCATACACCAGCACGCCCACGCCTATGCCGCCAAACACCAGTACGCGCAGCGGGCGATCAAGGAAGCGCAACGACAGGGTGGAAAGGTAACCGGCCCACCAGGTGTCCGGCGCGGTGCGGTAAAAGTCCAGCACCAGGATGGCGCCACCCACTCCGATGAGGAAGGTGCCCAGCAGGATCACGAGCAGCCAGCGCTTGATGCCCAGGCCGGGCGTGAGCCAGCGCAGCACGCGCCGGATCCCCACCCAGGCCACCCGCCACCACTTCTCTGCTTGCTGCAACATAGGGCTAGGATGATAACGCAAAGAAAGCCATCAGCAGTCAGCCTTCAGCGGTCAAGCATGAGCAGCCTCTGCTGACAGCTGAACGCCGATAGCTGACTGGTATTATTGCGCCGCGATGCCCCCACTGGAAAAAATTTGGAAAGTTGCCGACCTCATCACGCCTGAGGCCGACTCGGCGCTGGGCGCTTACCCCGGCCTGCTGCGCCAGATCCTATTCAACCGCGAACACACCACGCCCGAAGCGGCCAAGCGCTACCTCGGCGCCCTGCCGCCTGAGGGCAATGACCCTCTGCGCATCAAGGACATGGGCCGGGCGGTGGACCGCATCGAGCACGCCATCCGCAATCAGGAACTCGTCGCCGTCTACGGCGACTATGACGCCGATGGCGTCACCGCCACCGCCCTGCTGGTGCAGGCCATCCAGGCCCTGGGCGGCCGGGCGCGGGATTACATCCCTGACCGCTTTGAAGAGGGCTACGGCCTCAACATCCAGGCCCTGCACACACTCAAGGAGGCCGGCGTCAGCCTGGTCATCAGCGTGGACTGCGGCATCCGTTCGCTGGCCGAAGCCGCCGAAGCCCGCAAGCTGGGTCTCGACCTCATCATCACTGACCATCACACACCCGGCACCGAGCTGCCAGATGCGTTCGCCATCATCAACACCAAGCAGGACGGCGATGAGTACCCGGAGAAGCAGCTGGCCGGCGTGGGCACCGCCTACAAGCTGGCCGCCGCCCTGCAGGCCCGCCTGCAGCCCAACGCCGACCCGCGCATGGGGCTGGATCTGGTGGCGCTGGGCACCGTGGCCGATATGGTGCCGCTGGCGGGCGAGAACCGTTGGCTGGTGCGCGAGGGCCTGGACCAGATCCGCCGCCCGGCCCGCCAGGGGCTCATGTCGCTGATGGGCGCGGCCGGCGTTAAGCCCGCCGGCGTCAGCTCGGGCGACATCGGCTACATGCTCGGCCCGCGGCTCAACGCCGCCGGCCGCATGGAGAACGCCAAGGCCGCCTACGACCTGCTCACCACCAATGACATCTTCAAGGCCGGCCAGCTGGCCCAATATCTGGACGCGCGCAACAAGGAGCGCCAGGCGCTGACCCGCGAGATGAGCGCCTCGGCGGAGGTGCTGGCGACCCAGGCCGACCCGGAGGCGCTGCTGCTTGTCGCCATTCACCCGGAGTACAGCTCCGGCGTGGTGGGCTTGGCCGCCTCCCGCCTGGTGGAGCGCTTCTACCGCCCCGCCATCGTCGGCCAGCAGGGCGATGTGTTCACGCGGGCCTCGTGCCGCAGCATCCCCCACTTTCACATCACCCACGCCCTCGAGCAGTGCGCCGAGCTCTTCGAGAATTTTGGCGGCCACGCCGCTGCGGCTGGTTTCACCATCCGCAACGAGCGCGTGCCGGAGCTGCTGGAGCGCATGAACGCCATCGCCGCCGAGCAGCTTGGCGCGCTGGACCTGCGCCAGGTCATCAAGGTGGACGCCGAGCTGCCGCTGCACCAGCTCAAGCCGGATGTGCTCAACCAGCTGGCCCTGCTGGAGCCGACCGGTTTCGGCAACCCGCAGGTCAACCTGGTCAGCCGCGGCCTGACGGTGCGCTCCGCCCGTACGGTGGGCAGCGACGCGCGCCACCTCAAGCTCACCGTCACAGACGGGCGCATTGTCTACGATGCGATCGGGTTTGGAATGGGAGAGTGGTTGGAACGCATGCCCCAGGCGATCGACCTGTTGTATCGTTTCGAAACTAACGAATTCAACGGGCGCACCAGCCTGCAACTCAACATTCGCGATCTAAAACCGGCCCAATAAACATCGTCATTGCGAGCGAAGTAATGATCGCAGGATTGTCATTCCGAACGAGGCCGCAGGCCGAGGAGGAATCCGTTAAGGGCTCGTTTAATCGATTAGATATATGTTGAGTACACCCGGGACAGAGCTACCTAATCAAAAAAGCGATACCAAAACAGCGCCCACACCGCCTCAAAGGCGTCTTTGAGCTTGATCTTCTTGCCCTCGGAATAATCCCGCGGGTTAAAGCTGATCGGCACTTCAAAGATGCGCACGCGGCGCTTGAGCAGCTTGGCGGTGATCTCCGGCTCAAAGTTGAAGCTGTTCGAACGGATAGTGATGCCTTGCAAGGCCTCACGTTTGAACAGCTTATAGCCGGTCTCCATATCCGTGAGGATGTTGTTATAGAGGATATTGGTCAGCAGGGTCAGTAGCTTGTTGGCCACCATGTGCCAGAACATGGTTGGCCGGCGCGGGCCGCCCAGAAAGCGCGAGCCGTAGACCACATCCGCCCCCGAATTCTGGATCGGGTCGAGCAGCTTGGCGAAGTCACGCGGGTCGTATTCCAAGTCAGCATCCTGGATCAGGATCAGGTCGCCGGTGGCGGCGCCGATGCCGGTGCGCACCGCCGCCCCCTTGCCCTGGTTGCGCTCGTGGTGCAGCACATTGATCCCGGCCTGCCCAGCAAATTTTTGCAACACCTGGGGCGTGCCATCGATGGAGCCGTCATTCACCAGCACCAGCTCATCCGCCAGGCTGGAGGCGCGCACCCGCTTGATGATCTCTTCCAGCGTATTGGCTTCGTTAAAAATAGGGACGACGACGCTAAGCTTCATATCGCTGGATTATATGCGATTGAACTGCCGCACTCCCCAGCGCACCGCGGCCGCCAACAGCAGCAAGCCCGCCGTGTATAATTTGCTTCAACCGCAAACGGTTGAAGCTTTGCGGTTTTTTTGTTACCGCTTCGTGCCGCAATGACGCGCTCCCTGCACTCCACAATTCTGTATCGCTTGCTGCTGGCGGCGCTGCTGCTGGCTATGCTGCTGCAGGCTGTGCCTGCCGGCCCAGCCCTGGCTGCGCCGCAGGCCCAAAACAACCCTGAGACGCGCGCCGCAGCTCTGCTGGAACGTCTCTCGCCCGAGGAGCGGGTGGGCCAGCTGTTCCTGGTGACCTTCACTGGCGCCAGCGCCCCGCCTGAAAGCCACATCTACGACCTTATCAACAACTATCACATCGGCGGGGTGGTGCTGCGCCGCGACATGGACAACTTCGTTGCCCGCCCAGACACCCTGGCCAGCGCTCACACGCTGATCAGCCAACTGCAAACCGCCGAGCAGGCCGCTTCGCAAGCCTCTCGTCGGGACCTGACCAGCCAGAACGAATACACCCCGGTCTACATTCCCCTGCTGGTAGCCATCTCGCAAGAGGGCGACGGCTTCCCCAATGATCAGCTGCTGGACGTGCTCAGCCCGCAGCCCAACGCCATGATGCTGGGCGCCACCTGGCGCACCAGCCTGGCCCAGCAGGCGGGGGCACTGCTGGGCAGCGAGCTCTCCGCCCTGGGCGTCAACATGCTGCTCGGCCCCTCGCTGGACGTCATCGAAAACCCCCGCCCCGACTCGACCGGGGACCTGGGCGTGCGCAGCTTTGGCGGCGACCCCTATTGGGTCGGCCAGATGGGCCAGGCCTTCATCGCCGGCGTGCACACCGGCAGCCAGAACCGCGTGGCAGTCATCGCCAAGCACCTGCCGGGTTTTGGCGACTCCGACCGCCCGCTGGAAGAAGAAGTGCCCACCATCCGCAAGTCGCTCACCCAGCTGACCCAGGTGGAGCTGCCGCCCTTCTTTGCGGTGACCGGCAACGCCGCTACGGCAGACGCCACGGCGGACGGCATGCTGCTGGCCCACATTCGCTACCAGGGCTTCCAGGGCAACATCCGCACCACCACCCGCCCGCTCAGCTTTGACCCGCAAGCCTTCAACGACCTCATGTCGCTGCCCGCCTTTGCCAGCTGGCGCCAGAGCGGCGGGCTGATCGTCAGCGACAGCCTGGGTACCCGCGCCGTGCGCCGCAGCTACGATGCCAGCGAGCAGAGCTTCAACGGTACGCTGGTGGCGCGCGACGCGTTTCTGGCGGGCAATGACCTGCTCTATCTGGGCAACTTCGTCTCGACTGGGGATGGCAATAGCTACACCAGCGTGGTCAATACCCTGCAGTTCTTCGCCCAGAAGTATCGCGAGGATGTGGCCTTCGCCGAGCGCGTGGACGAATCGGTGCTGCGCATCCTCACCTTGAAGTACGAGCTCTACCCAGCCTTCTCCATCAACCAGGTAATTCCTGAACCCAGCGGCATCGAAGACATTGGCAGCAACCGTGATTTCATCTTCGAAGTTGGCCGTCGGGCCGCCACCCTGTTCAGCCCCAGCGTATCTAGCCTGGCAGATGCTTTGCCTGAGCCGCCCGGCCGCTTTGAACAGATCGTCTTCATTACCGACAGCTACACCTCACAGCAATGCAGCCAGTGCCCACTACAGTCAGAGGTCTCGGTGAATTCGTTCGCCCAGGCGGTGGTGAGCCTCTACGGCCAAAGTGGCGGCAACCAGATCTCCGCTGCCAACCTGGCCTCGTTCTCTTTCACCCAGCTGACCCGTACGCTGGATGGCATCGTCGAGGGCGAGGACCCGTTGCTGGGCAACCTGGCCCGCGCCGAATGGGTGGTGTTTGGCGTCACCCAGAACAACCCCGCCCGCCCCGAGTCACAGGCCCTGCTGCGCCTGCTCTCGGAGCGCGTGGACCTGCTGCAAGGCAAACGCGTGATCGTGTTCGCATTGAATGCACCCTATTACCTGGATGCGACCGATGTGACCAAAGTAAGCGTATATTACGGCCTGTACGGCGAGAACAGCGAACTGGCCGAAGTGGCTGCCCGCCTGCTCTTCAAAGAGATCGAGCCCCGCGGCGCATCCCCGGTGAGTGTGGCGGGCGTGGCCTATAACCTGAGCGAAGCGCTGGCGCCCAACCCCGGGCGCGAGATCCCGCTGCAGGTCACCCGCATCCTGCCGGCTGCCACGGCTACGCCGCTGGCCACCAGCGAATCCGCCGCCACCGCCGAGCCGCCCACCTTCCAGGCGGGCGACCTGCTCACCTTGCAGGCCGGTCCCATCCTCGACCACAACGGCAACCCGGTTCCCGACAATACACCGGTCAATTTCTCGGTCAGCCTGATCACTGAGCAGACCACCCTGCAGCGCCAGATCACGGCTCAGACCCATCTGGGCATCGCCACCGCCAACTATTCGATCGAAGATGAGGGCACCCTGGTGCTCACCGCCTCCAGCGGCGACCCGCCAGCGCTGGCGCTGGGCCAACAGTTCAACGTGGCCGGCATCAACCCGGAGGGTCTGGCGCTGCAAGCCACCCAGACCGCCCAATCCATCCTGGCCACCCAGGCCGCCCTGACGCCGCTGGTGACCCAGCAGCCCGGCGGCGCTGAGGACTCGATCCGCCGTACTGACCTGGTGGATTGGTTCCTGTGGGTGTTGATCTCTTCGGTAGCCGCCCTGTTCGCCTATCAAAGCGGCGCAAACCTGCACCAGGTGCGTTGGGGTGTGCGCTGGGCGCTGACCACTTTCATTGGTGGCGTGTTGGTAGGCTGCTACCTTTCGCTGGATCTGCCAGCCAGCCGAGAAATTCTGGAGTTCGGCGGTAAATGGGGTTTGGTGATCTCAGTATTGGCCGGCGCATTGGCCGGCGCGCTGGCAGGTTGGCTGTGGTGGCTGTGGACCCGCCGGAGACCGGCTAGTGTCCGATCGTCGCAATAAAGCCCAGCAGCAGCAGCAATCCCGCGAACCATACCAACGAGCGCTCCGTGCCGCGTGCGAGGATGTCGCCCCAGGTCGGGGCCGGCACGCGCCCGCTGCCGCGCCCGCTGGGCTCCAACCGGCCGAACAAGGCTTCCTGGAACTCGGCAATGCTCTGCGGGCGCTCCTCAGGGTGCAGGCTCAGCGCCCAGCTGACCGCACGCTCGGTGCGCGGGCTGATCTCAGGGTTAAGGCTGCGCAGGCTCGGCATCTGCTCCGGGTGCAAAAAGCGCTCGCGCGCTTCCACCGGGGCGGTGTTGCTCAACAGGTGGTACATCGTAGCACCCAGCGCGTAGACATCACTGCGCACGTCTGTATGCCCGGTGTCGCCGCCGTACTGTTCCAGCGGCGTGTACAGCGCCGTGCCGCGCCCCTGCACGATCGTGACGGTATCCTCCTGCGCCGCCAGTATCTTCACCAGGCCAAAGTCCACCAGCTTGACCACGCCGTTGGGGGTCAGCTTGAGGTTGCTAGGTTTAACGTCGCGGTGCAGGATCGGCGGCTCCTGGCTGTGCAGGTAGCTCAACGCCTCGGCGATCTGGCCCGCCCAGGCCAGCACTTCCACCTCAGGCAGGAACTCATCGCGCTGTTTGGCTTCCATCATCAGCGCCCGCAGGTCGCCGCCCGGCACAAAATCCATCACCAGATAATCGCTCTGGCCTTCGGAGAAGAAATCAGACACCTTTGGCAGGTTCTGGTGGTCGAGGCGCGCCAACACGGTCGCCTCGCGTAAGAACTGAGTACGGGTCTGCTCCAGCGTTTCGTCCGAGAGCGAAGGGTCCAGGCGCACTTCTTTGACCGCGCACAGGCGGCCTTCCAGGCGCAGATCCTCAGCCAGATAGATGCTGCCCATCCCCCCGCGGCTGATGAACTCTTTAATTCGGTAGCGCTCGCGTAAAATCTCGCCTGATTCCAAAGGCATTCGGGTTTCTTCTCCACATTTCAGCCTGCTACTGGCCCATGAACTGCTGGCGTAAGGGTCAGACAGCTGAATTTGGTATTATACCTGCGGAGCAAAAATGCCCCCCAGCGCTGAAAGTCACCCCGTGTTGATTGCGCAGAGCGGCCCACTCAACGGGGAGCGCTGGGCGATCCGCAACCAGCTCACCATCGGCCGCGGTGATGATTGCGACATCATCATCCCTGACCGCAAGATCTCCCGCCACCACGCCCGTCTCACCATGGCCGCGGATGGCATCCTCCTCGAAGACCTCGAAAGCAAGAACGGCACGCACCACAACGGCAAGCCGCTCAAAGGCAGCGTGCAGCTGGGCGACGGCGACCTGATCCAGATCGCCCTGGCCCAGAAGTTCACCTTCCTCAGCTCAGACGCCACCGTCCCGCTGGATTTTGACATCCCCGCCGAGGTGACCGAAGGCCGCCGCCGTCTGCACATGGACAAGCGCTCGCGCCGGGTATGGGCCAGCGATGTCGAGGTGCTGCCGCCGCTCTCGGTGGCTCAGTTCACCATGCTCGAGATGCTGTATCTGCGTGACGGGCTGGTGGTGACGCGGGATGAATTGGTCAAGCACGTCTGGCAGGAGGACGAGGCCCTCAGCATCTCGGATCAGGCGCTGGATGCGCTCATCCGCCGCCTGCGCGAGCGCCTGGCCAAAGCCGACCCGGAGCACGAGTACGTCATCACCGTACGCGGCCACGGCCTGCGCCTGGACAACCCCGTCCTCCCCGAAGAACCAAAGGACCCGCAATAGCGGGTCTTTTTTTTACCTCTTTTTATTCCGATCCAGGATACACACAGACTTGTAGAGTTCCAAACTCTCGCTTAACGGATTCCTCGCTGCGCTCGGAATGACAACAATAGCTCTGTGTCTACTTTGTCATTCCGAACGGGTTTATAAAACTACATCAGGTCGCCGATGCCGGACCAGTGAGGAATCCGTATTCGCACGTCTTCCAAGCAACCACAACCTAAAGTCGTGCATACCAATACCTTTACTTTGTCATTCCGAACGGGTTTTATAAACCTACATCAGGTCGCCGAGCCCAGACCACTGAGGAATCCGTATTCACATATCTTCCGAAGAACCACAACCTCAACTCGTGCATCCCGAGCGCAGCAAGGGATCCTCGCTGGCAAGACTTTCGTTCAAGTGCAGCGTGGAATACATGCCAGCAAGGATTCTTCCCTGGTCCGGCATCGGCGATTCTGGTGTAGATGCAATAACCCGGTCAGAATGACACGCGGGTTCTCTACGAAGCCTGCATCCCCTTCTGCATCGAAGCCTTCAACGCCGCCCGGTAGGCCTGGCGCACCTTCTCGGCCAGCTCCTTATCCGGGCTCTCCTGCAGCTGGGCCATCATCGCCGACAAGCTCTCCAAAAACTCCGGCGTGATCGACTCCGTATTCTCAGCAGCCACCTTAGCACGCGCCGCGTCATCCGGCGCCTCGATCAATTCTTCCAGCAGGGCCGGGTTGTAGCCCGGGTTGATCAGCTGCTGGATCAGCATGGCCAGGCGCTGCAGCTTCTGCAGGCGCTCGCCGTCCTTCTTCTCGGCCGCCTCCTGCAGGCTTTGGTTGATCACCTGCACGAACAGCTCGTCCAGAATGGCCGGGTTCTGCTGCAGCAGCTCCACCGGGTTCTCGGCCGCCAGCATCGCCTCCAGGTTGCGCTGGGCCGCGCCCACGCGCACCTGCATCTGCTCATCGATCTGGCGGGTCATCTCCAGCAGCTTCTCGCGCAGGCTGCTTAGTTTGGCCTTCTCGTCCTCGCCGGCTTTCTCGATTTGTTCGCTCAGCTGCTGGAAGAACACATAGTCCAGCCCCGGGCGGGCCATGCTCACCATGGCGCTCAGGCGCGCGTCGCTCTCGGCCGCGGCCAGCAGCAGTTCCAGCAGCTTCTCGCGGGTCAGCTCGGCGCCCACGCCTTCCAGCGCGGCGCGGGCCGCTTCGATCTCGTCGGCCTGCTGTTTGATCTGCTTGCCCAGGTCGGTGTTCTCCAGCAGCGCCTCCTGGATCTGGCCCAGGCGCACGGCGGCCTTTTCGTCGCCGGCGCCCAACCCGGCCTGCAGCATGCGGCTCAGCAGGGTGAAGAAGTCAGCGTCCACCGTGTCGGCATTCTGCTTCACCAGCTCCACCAGGCCGTCCTCAGGCGCGGTCAGCAGGCTTTGCAGCAGCTCCACCCGCTTCTGCTGCGCCTGCAGCATTTCCTTGGTGATGCCCTCGCCTTCCAGCACTTTCTCGATCAGGTTCTGGTAGGTGAACATCTGCTGCGGCTTGAACAAGTAGGCCTTGCGGTCTTCCTGCTTCAAGCTGTTGACCACCCGGTTCATGAACGGGGCGATCTGGCGCTCCTGCTCCATTACCGGGGTATTCAACTCCGGCGGGAAGTAGGTCAGCAGCAATTCCTTGCTGGGGTCGTGATACACGATCGGCACCGGGATCTGGCCCTGGAAGCGGCAATTGGGGCACTGCATCACATTGACGGAGCCGTTCAGCAGTTTCTGCTTGGCCTGCGGCTCCACCCCAACGTCAAACAATTGCTCCACTTCAGCGGCTACAGGCGTGCGGCATTGGGGGCAGGCAACTTGGGTTCGTGGCATTTTCTCTCGTTCGTTGTGAAGTTAGTGGCGCGGCAGTGAAAAACAAATGCACGCGCCGTCTGTATAGGTCGGGTCCACCCAGATGCTGCCCCCATGCGCTTCCAGGATGGCCCGCGTCAAATATAAACCAAGACCGGCGCCTTTGGTGTTGCGTTGGGCTTCATCGGCGCGGTAAAAACGGTCAAAGATGTGCGGAATATCGCTCTGGGCAATGCCAGGGCCTTCATCGCTGACGCAAACCACCACATGCTCCGGGCGCACCTGGCCCCAGATGCGGATCTCGCCGCCTTGCGGTGAATACTTGACCGCGTTGGAGAGCAGGTTGAGCAGCACCTGGCCGATGCGCTGCTCGTCGGCCAGGATGACGGGATAGTCCGCCGGGAAGTCCAGCACAAACGTGTGCGAAGGGTACTGGGTGCGGAAGCGCTCGGCCATGCGCTCGGTCAAGGCGGGCAGCGAGATGTCGCTGGCGTTGATCGGCAGCACGCCCGCTTCCAGGCGCGAGGCGTCCAGCAGGTTCTCGATCAGTTCGCTCAGGCGGTCGGCCTCTTCTTCTATAACTTCCAGGCTATCTTGCACCACCTTACCGTCCCAGCGCACATCCGGGCGCCGCAGGGTGCCCACATAGCCCTTGATCAGCGCCACCGGCGTCTTGAGCTCATGGCTGATCACCGAAATGAACGTGCTCTGCAGCTCCTCCGCCTGGCGGAAGTGGCTCACATCCCGCACCGAGGCGATGATGTTGAGCAACTGGCCATCCTGCGTCTTGAGCGGGGCGTAGGTTACACCCACCGCCAACGCGCTGCCATCCGGGCGCTGCAGGTCGCCTTCCACATACAGGGTCGCGGTGGGCGTCAGCGGCCAGCCGCCGGCTTCGGCCTGCTCCAGCGTGGGGCCGTGCTCCACCTCGCCGAACTGGATCACATCGTTGTGCTTCTGGCCCAGCACATCGCCTGCCGCCCGGCCGGAGAGGCGCGCAAAGGCCGGGTTGCAGCGCTCGATGGTGTGGTCAGCCCCCAGGATCAGGATGCCGTCGGCGACCGCATCCAGGATCGCTTCCGTGCGCCGCCGCTCACGGTTGATGTTGGCATATTGCTGCGCGTTCTGCACCGCGATCGCCGCCTGCACCGCAAAGCTCTGCAGCAGCACGCGGTCCTCGCCAGAGAATTGGCCGCGGTAATTGCGGAACACAAAAATTACGCCCAGCACGCGGTTCTGGGCGATCAGCGGCAGGCCAACGCCAGTGAACAGGCCCAGGCTCACTTCACGCGCCAGGCGCTGGAGTAAACGGTTGACCTCGGGCAGCTCAAAGCGGGCCGGGTCCTCATGGTCAGGCACCGCCGCCAGGATCGGGTTCAGGTATTGGATCAGCTCGTTGGGAATGCCATAGGACGAGGCCGTGGCCCAGCCGCCCGTCTCGTCACGCAGCGCCACCAGGCCAGCCTGGCCGGCCAGCAGGTCAGCGGCGTGACGCAGAATGCGCGCCAGCACCTCGTCAAGGTCCAGCTCTTGGGTGATGGCCCGCGCGATCTCAAGCAGATAATCACGCTGGCGTACTCTAAAGTCAGGCAACATAGACTGTTCCGTCCTTAAGGCCGGCCGCATATGCGCCGGCCCCAGGTTGCCCAATCATACGGCGTATGCTCAGGCTTTGGGCAGGCTGGCTTCCAGGATATTGAGCGCCTTGTCGATCACGTCGGCCGGGGTGTCCAGCATGCCGCGGAAGCGCACCGAGCGCGGCCCGCAGCTGAGGGCATACACGCCGTTCTCCTTCATGCGCTCCAGCAGGCCGTCACGCGCCTCGCTGTCCGGCGTGTCGAAGGCCACCATCATGCCGCGGCCGCGCACGTTGTCCATGAAGCCCTTGGACTTCTCGGCCACGGTATGCAGGCCGCCGATGAGGCGCTCGCCCATTTTGGCGGTGTGCTCCACCAGTTTCTCTTCCCGCATGATCTCAATGAAGCGCTGCGAGCGCACCATGTCGGTCAGATCGCCGCCCCAAGTGGAGTTGATGCGGCTCTCTTCCACGAACACGTTCTTGTCCACATCGTCAATGCGGTCGCCGGCGATGAAGCCACACACCTGCGACTTCTTGCCGAACACAATGATGTCCGGCTCAATGCCCATGTGCTCCACCGCCCACATTTTGCCGGTGATGCCCATGCCGCTCTGCACCTCGTCCATGATCAGCAGGAACTCGTGCTCATCCGCCAGGCGGCGCAATTCTTTGAAGAATTCGGGGCGGAAATGGTTGTCGCCACCCTCGCCCTGGATGGGCTCAATGATCAGGGCGGCAATATCGCCGGGGAACTGCTGCAGGGCGAACTCGATCTGCGTGATGGCGATCTCTTCGGCCTTCTTGACCTCGGCCAGCACCTGGTCAGTCACCGGGAAGCGCAGCTTGGGGTTTAGGACCCGCGGCCACTCGAACTTGGGAAAGTACAGATACTTGCGCTCGTCATGGGTATTGGTCATCGAAACCGTGTAGCCGGAGCGGCCGTGGAAGGCCTCGCGGAAGTGGATGACCTTGCTGCCCAGCCCGTCGATGCGGTGCATGCGCCCTTTGGGCGGCTTGCTGATCGTGGCAAAGTTGCGGCGCACCTTCCAGTCGAACGCCACTTTCAGGGCGTTCTCGACCGCCAGGGCGCCGCCCCCTACCAGGAACAACTTCTGCATGCTGGCTGGCATGACATCCTTGGCAAAGGTCTCGACGAACTCGGCCATATAAGTGGTGAAGAAGTCAGAGGAGGACGGCTTGGTGATGGCCACGCTCAGCATCTTCTCAATGAAGGCTGATTCGTGCATCTTGGGGTGGTTGTGGCTCACCGGAGCGCTGGCAAAGTAGGTAAAGAAGTCCAAATACTCTTTGCCGGTGATGGCGTCACGCAAATACGGGCCGTGCGAACCCTCAATATCAACAACGATCGGCTCGCTGCCCGCGGGCAGATGCTTGGCAATGATTGCGTGAACGTCAGATGGTTTCATCGATTTCCTTTATATGGGTCTGTATCTGAAAGTAACGAGCGGATTATATCAGCAGCCCCTCACACACCCTGTGCCTGCCCCAACGGTATAATTTTGCCTCCACACATGCTTGCTTCCTTATCTACACGGCCCCAGCCGCCGTCTGTCGGCGGCCACATCTCCCGATGACCACCGAAATTGCCCTTACGCTGGGCATTTTGTCCGCCGCCGTGCTGCTGCTGGCCACCGAGCGCTTCCGCGCCGACCTGATCGGCCTGCTGGTCCTGCTGGGCCTGGCCTTCAGCCGCGTCATCTCGCCGGCCGAGGCGTTTTCCGGGTTCAGCAACCCGGCCGTCATCACCATCTGGGCCATGCTCATCCTCAGCGCCGGGCTGGCCCGCACCGGGGTGGCCAGCTGGCTGGGCCACCGCCTGAACGCCGTGGGCGGCAAGCGCGAGGTGACCCTGGTGGCCGCCATCCTGTTAATGGTGGCGGCCTTCTCCGCCTTCATGAGCAGCACTGGCATCGTGGTGATGATGCTGCCCGTGGTCAGCCAGATCGCCAAAAAGCGCGGCCTGGCCACCTCACGCCTGCTGATGCCGATCGCCTTCGGCACCCTGCTGGGCGGCACCAATACCCTCATCAGCAACATTTCCAACCTGCTGGTCAACAACGCCCTGATCGAACTCGGGCAGCCCGCCTTCGGCTTCTTTGACTTCGCCCGCGTGGGCCTGCCGGTGGGCTTGGGCGGCATCGCCTTCCTGGCCATCTTCGGCCGCCGGCTCATGCCGCAGCGCACCTCGGCTCTGCAAATGAGCCAACTGCAGGAGACCGGCGAACTGTTTGACCTCGAGGAGCGTCTGTTCACGGTGCGCCTGCCGGCAGACTGCAGCCTGGCCGGCCGCCCGCTGAGCGCCAGCCGCCTGGGCGCCGCCCTCAAGCTCAACGTCATCGGCATTACGCGTGACCGCCGCCCGCGCTTCTCGCCCACGCCCGACACGCTGCTGCGCGGCGGCGATGAGCTGCTGGTGCTCGGCCGTAGCGAGCTGCTGCAGCAACTCATCCAGGGCCAGACCCTAACGCTCAGCAGCCCCAACGGCGCCAGCAACGGCGACCCCAGCCTGGCCGTGCGCAACCTCATCTCGCCTCAGGTCTCCCTGGTCGAAGTTGAGATCACGCCCGATTCGCAGCTCGAACAGCGCACCCTCTCGCGCATGGATTTCCGCAAGCAGTACAACGCCAACGTGCTCGCCATCCGCCAGGGCCACAGTCTGGTGCGCACCAACTTCCAGCACCTGCCTCTGCAAGTGGGCGACCGCTTGCTGCTGCAAACCAGCCGCAAGCAGTTGGCCGCCCTCGGCCAGTCCTCCGACTTCAGCATTCGTGAAGGCGACCTGGCCGAGTACCGCCTGCAAGACCGCCTGCAGATGCTGGCCGTGCCCGAAGGCTCGCGCCTCGACGGCCTCAGCCTGGCCGAGAGCGACCTGGCGGATGCCTTCGGGCTCTCCGTGCTCGGCATCGTGCGCGGCGGCAAGACCCGCCTGATGCCGCGGCCCAAAGAGCGTCTGCGCGCCGGCGACCAACTGGTGGTCGAAGGCCGCGCCGAAGACGTGGAATTGCTCCACGGCTTGCAGGAGCTCGAGATCATCGGGGATGCCACCCTGCCGCGCCCTTCCGAGCTCGAAACCGAGGACGTCGGCCTGGCGGAAATGGTCATCTCCCCGCACGCCGATCTTAAAGACAAGACCCTGCAAGACATCCACTTCCGTGAGCATTACGGCCTGAACGTGCTCGCCCTCTGGCGCCGCGGCCGCCCCTACCGTGTCAATCTGCGCGAGATGCCCCTGCACGCCGGTGACACCCTGCTCATCCACGGCGACCGCAGCCGCATCAAGCTGCTCGCCGAAAGCGGTGAATTCCTCGTCACCTCACCCGATCTGCAGGAAGCCCCGCGCAAAGAGAAGGCCCTGCTGGCCGTATTGATCATGCTGAGCGTGGTGGCCAGCGTAGGCTTTGGCGTGCTGCCGATTGAGATCGCCGCCGTGGCTGGCGCGGCGCTAATGGTGCTTGCGCGCTGCATCACCATGGAAGAAGCCCAGCGCGCCATCCAGTGGCCGGCCATCTTCCTCATCGCCGGCATGCTGCCGCTCGGCATCGCCATGGAGAGCACCGGCGCGGCCGGCTATCTCGGCAACATCTTGTTCGCCTCGGCCACCCAGTGGCAGGCGCCGCTGCTGATCGCGGTGCTGTTCCTCGCCAGCAACCTGGCCGCCCAATTCATCCCTACCGCGGTGGTCGTGGTGCTGACCGCCAGCGTGGCCCTCAGCAGCCAAAGTGTGCTGGCGGCTTCGCCGCAGGCCATCCTCATCGCCATCGCACTCGGCGCCTCGCTGCCCTTCCTCACGCCCACCGGACACCCCGCCAATCTGCTCGTGATGGGTCCGGGTGGCTACCGGTTCAGCGATTATTTCCGGCTTGGCCTGCCGCTGACCTTGCTCTCACTCGCCATCGCGGTGGTAGCCGTACCCTATTTCTGGCCATGAGCTTCGATTTCAAATTCACGCTCGAAGCGCAAAGCGGCCGCGCCCGCGCTGGCCGCTTTGCCACCCCGCACGGCGAGCTGCTCACCCCGGTCTTCGCCCCGGTCGGCACCGCCGCCACCGTCAAAGCCGTCACGCCCGCACAGCTGGACGAAATGGGCGCCAGCCTGGTGCTCTCCAACACCTACCACCTCTACCTGCGCCCGGGCGACAAGCTGGTGGCCGAGATGGGCGGCCTGCACAAGTTCATGCAGTGGCCGCATCCCATGCTGACCGACTCCGGCGGCTTCCAGGTCTTCTCGCTCTCACAGACCCGTTCGGTGGATGACGACGGCGTGGATTTCCGCAGCCACATTGACGGCTCGCTCCACCGCTTCACGCCCGAAAGTGTGATGGCCATTCAGGAGAATTTGGGGGCCGACATCATGATGGCCTTCGACGAGTGCGCCGAGCCGACCGATCGCGCCTACAACGTACAGGCGATGCAGCGCACCCACACCTGGCTGCAACGCTGCATCGCCGCCAAGCAGCGTGGCGACCAGGCCCTGTTCGGCATCGTGCAGGGCGGCGTCTGGCCGGAGCTGCGCGCCCAGTCCGCCGAATTCGTCGCCAGCCTCGGCCTGCCGGGCAACGCCATCGGTGGCCTCTCGGTTGGTGAAAGCAAAGAAGATATGCACGCCATGCTGGATGTGGTCGACCCGATCCTGCCTGCTGACAAGCCGCGCTATCTCATGGGCGTCGGCACGCCCGAGGATCTGGTGCAGTGCATCCAACGCGGCGTTGACATATTCGATTGCGTGCTGCCTACTCGTCTGGGGCGCACGAACGCAGTCTTCCAACGCGCCGGCGGCCGCCTCAACCTCAAGAACGCGGAGTTTGCGCGTGATGCCCGGCCCATCGATGAGACCTGTGGCTGCTACACTTGCCGCACCTTCACCCGCGCCTACCTGCGCCACCTCATCGTCGCCAAAGAGATGCTGGCCGGCACCCTGCTCTCGATCCATAATCTCTACACGCTCATCCACATCGCCAAGGATCTGCGCGCTGCCATTCTGGATGGCACTTTCCCGCAGGTCGCCGCCGCGCTCGAGGCCCAGCACATAGCGGGTTAACGAGTAAGATTCACACACTCCCGAAATTGAGGTATCGCCTTACATGACCTTGTTCCAAGCGGCCGTGCTCGGCATTGTGCAGGGCCTGACCGAATTCCTGCCCATTTCCAGCTCCGGCCATCTCATCCTGGCCCGCAACTGGCTTGGCCTGCCCGCCGAAGACAGCACCGCCTTCGTGTTCGACGTGCTGATCCAGCTCGGCACCTGGCTGGCCGTGCTGGCCTACTTCCGCAATGACTTGCTGGCCATCGCCAAAGACATGCTGGCCGGGCTGCGCACCCGCAGCGCGAGCCCCAACGCCCGCCTGGGCTGGCTGGTACTGCTTTCTATGCTGCCCGCCGTCGTGGTCGGCTGGCTGATCAAAGACAGCATGGATACCTTTTCGAGCCTGGCCTATACCGGTATCTTTCTCATCGTCAACGGCTTGCTGCTGGTCGCCGCCGAGCTGTTCGGCAAGAAACAGCGCCAGCTCAATACCCTCACCACCGCTGACGCGCTATGGGTCGGCGCGGCCCAGATCCTTGCGCTGCTCCCGGCAGTCTCGCGCTCGGCCTCCACGCTGTTCGGCGGCATGCTGCGCCACTTTGACCGCCGCCAGGCGGCCCGCTTCGCCTTCCTGATGTCCGTACCCATCATGCCGGCCGCCGGCTTTGTGGCCCTGCTGCAGCTCGGCAGCCTGGCTGGCGCCGCCAGCCTGCTGCTGCCGCTGGCGGTAGGCTTTGCCGCCGCCGCGCTGGTGGGCTATGTTGCCATCCGCTGGCTGATCAGCTATCTGGCCACCCATTCGTTCTATCCGTTTGCAGCATATTGCGCAGTCTTGGGTATCCTTATCCTGCTGCTGCAATGAAACCCATCTATCTACTCCTCGTCGCCCTGTTCCTCCTTGGCTGCAGCCCTCAGGCTGCCCCGCAGGAGAACCTGCGTCTGGCCATCAGCCCGGCCGCCTACCCTGCTGCCCAGGCCGTGATGGCCTGCCTGCCGGCCGACGACAGCGTGGCGGTGACGATCGACTCGCCCCATCCTTCCGAAGTCGATCTGAGCGAGTACGACCTCTACTTTCATCTCGGCCGCAACACCTCCGCTGAGTTCGCCGCCCTCATCGCCACCGAGCAGATCGTGCTCGCCATCAATCCCGCCCAAGGGCTGACCAGCTTCAGCGCCCTGCAGGCCGCTGATCTGCTCAGCGGCCGCGTGCGCGACTGGGCCCAGCTCGGCGGCCGCGCCGAGACGGTACTGCTCTTCATCCCGCCCGATAGTGATGAGGCCCTGCAAGCCTTCCGCAGCAATGTCGTGCGCGGCGCCTTCAGCGGCCAGGCGCTCATCGCCACCAGCCCCGATACGCTGCTGCAGAACGTGGCCATCAACCCCAGCGCGGCTGGCATCCTGCCCGCCGCCTGGGCGGACGACAGCGTAAAGATCTTTGACTACAAGGTCAGCCTGCCGGTGCTGGCCCTCGCCGCGCAAGTACCGCAAGGCGCGGCCCGCAGCCTGCTGGCTTGCCTGCAGGGGCCAACCGGCCAGGCCATTCTGGCTGATATCTATCCATAAAAATGGAATCCTTTGACCTGCACAGCCTGCTGGCGCAGGCCGCCGAGACCGACCAGCGCTATCTTGAATTCCTGCGCGTGCCCAGCATGAGCCTGGGCCTCTATACCTTGCCCGCCGGCGGCGAGGATCTGCAAGGCCCGCATAACCAAGACGAGGTCTACTACGTCATCCGCGGCAAGGCGGTTCTACGCGTAGACCAGCACGAGCAGCCTGCCTTGCCGGGTGCACTGCTGTTCGTGCCGGCCCACGCCCCGCATAAATTCATCAACATCGAGGAAGAGCTGCAGCTGCTGGTCTTCTTTGCCCCGGCCGAAGACTAGCCGTGGCCACTCCGCTACCCGCCCTGCTGGCCACTGCACTTGAAAACCGCACAGACCTGCTCGCCCGCCTGCACACTGAAGACACCGACAGCTATCGCCTCTTCCACGGCACTGCTGAAGGCCAGCCCGGCCTCACCATTGACCGCTATGGCGATCTGCTGCTGGTGCAGACCTTTCACCGCTCGCTCTCGCAGGGCGAGTTAACCGCCATCGAATACTTTTACACCAAAGAGTTCCCCGCGCTGACTCCGATTTACAACGACCGCAGCCAGCGCAATTCGCGCATCCGCAACCCGCTGCCCGCCGAGCGGCAGCCCTTTGCCAGCCAGCCGCATACCGCCCGCGAGCTGGGCGTGCGCTACCGCATCCAGGCCCGCCATGAGGGGCAAGACCCCTGGCTCTTTCTGGATATGCGCGCCGGCCGCCGCCACATCATGCGAAACGCGGCGGGCAAGTCATTGCTCAACCTGTTCGCCTACACTTGCAGCATCGGCACCGCCGCCGCGGTCGCCGGGGCGCGTCAGGTCGTCAATGTAGACTTCGCCGCCAGCACGCTCGCCGTCGGCCAGAAAAATGCCGAGCTGAACGCGCTGCGTATCCAGCCTGAGTTCATCAAGAGCGATGTCTTCCCCGCCGTGCGCCAGCTGGCCGGCATCGGCCAGCCGAACTTCGTACGCGGCAAGCGCATGCCAAGCTTCCCCAAGCTGGCTCCGCAGCAATTCGATATTGTTTTCCTAGATCCGCCGCGCTACGCCAAGAGCCCTTTCGGCGTCGTGGATTTAGTAAATGATTACCCTGCCGTGTTCAAGCCCGCCCTGTTATGCACCGCTGAAGGCGGCACGCTATATTGCTGCAACAACGTCGCCGCCGTGGAGCGCGAGGCTTGGCTGGCTCAGCTGCAACGCAGCGCCGCCAAAGCCGGCCGGCCCATCCGCGCCTTCGAATGGATCACTCCCGAAGCCGACTTCCCCAGCCCAGACAACAATCCACCGCTGAAAATACTCGCGCTCTCCGTGTAGGAAGCGCCATCTGTAGGGGCGCAGCATGCTGCGCCCATCCCGAGCGCGCGCCCACCCGTCATTGCTGTCGTGCATCCCGAGCGCAGCGAGGGATCCTCGCTGCCAAAAACTAGAAACACGCGCTACATAGAAGATATGTCTATAAAGATCCTTCGCTGAAGCGGGTTCGGCGCGCAGGTGGTACTGTTTGCACCCGCTCAGGATGACACGCGGGCTGTGCACATCCGCGTACGCCTGTCGTCATTGCGAGCTGGCCGCATTGACATTCGGCCCCTCTAGCAATCTAGGCTTATCGCAGGTTGTGCTGCTGCCATGAATCACTCGCTAAAACCGGGCCATGGAAAAATACTTGCGCCGCTCCCTTCGAGTTCCTCCATGAGCGGCGACTCTGCAAGGTAAATCAGAAAATCCAATAATGCATTTGAGACTAACTGACCACCCGAAGGCAGGATATCAAAGCATAGTTCCAGCGCTTCATCCCGGTCAAATTCTGTATAGGAAGCAACAATTCTATGCTCAGACCAAACCATGCTGATATGACACCGAAACCAGCGAGCCTGATGGGCACCTCCATCCGGAAACACCTCAATCCAATCTGGTGCGCCTAACCTAGAAACAACCTGCCCCGCTGACAATGGGTAATTCAAGAACAGCAAAACTCTTCTCACCCTATCCTTGTTGAAGTCAAGCGATACGCAGGTTCTTCCTTCGGGATATATGCAGTCCGCAGAAAGCCTGGTGCCGCTCTCCTGGCTCGATGTTGGGTGGTTGTAATAGCCGATTGACACCTCCGCAAACGACGTTGTGTCAATAAAATTGAGCGTACCCAGTAATTCGAGGGCTTCATTCTGATGAGAAATACCAGGCAGCAACCCATACCAGCACGGCGCCTCACAAGGCTCGCCTGTCAGAAAACTTCTATCCTGAAATTCAATAGGAATTGGAGTGAGCGTGGACAATGGAAACGCAGGTGGCACAAACTCTTGACTGATGGCGCACAAGAAGATTAGAAAGAAAAACGCAACGGCAAATGCCAGACGTTCACGTTTCTGATGCATGCTCCCCTCCATCCTGCAAAGATTTAGCGAACCACTTACCGCCCCAGCTTCTTCTCCAGCCGCGCCGCCCGCTGCTCGAGCTGCGGCTCCCAGTGCACGCGCTCAAAGTGGGTGGGCCGCTTGCGGCGCACCACTTTGAGCGCCGTCACCGTGTACTCCAGCGCCAGCGTGTACTCACGCGTGCGGTGCTCGTAGTATTTGGCAATTTCCACATGGGCGTACACCTGCCCATCCGCGGCGGCCTGCAGCCATAGCTGCAGCGCCGCCTCGTAATTGCCGCGCCTGCGGAACAGCGCCGCAAGCCGCTCCAGCAGTTGGCCGCGCTTCTCATCCGGCAGCTCCATCGAGAGCGTGCCTTGGAAAACTTCAATGGCCTCTTCGGCGAAGCCGGTATCCGCCAGCAGTCGCCCGATGGCGGCCATCTCGCTACCGTGCTGCACCAGCTCCATCGGCGTCTCCAGCTTGCGCGCAATATGCTCCAGCAGCGAGGCCATGCTCACCACGTCCATGCGGTTGTGATAGAAAGCGCCGGCCAGCGGGCGGGCGTCACCGGTGTGCATATAGTCCATGAATAATTGCGGCAGCAGCCAGCCAGGCATGTCCTCGCCGGTGCGCGTGATACCGAGCAGCTGCGCCTCGAGGTCACCGAGGGCGCGGCTGGGCAGCAGGTCCTTCCACAAGCGGCGCGCAATGTGCAGCAGGTCAATGTGAGGCAAATCTCGGAGAGGTGAGCGCAGGCCATTGGCCAGGTAACGGTTGGCCAGCAGCGGCAGGTCAAAGCTCTTGCCGTTGAAGGTCACCAGCGCGTCGTCCGGCGTGATGGCATGGTCGAGCAGCGATTGCATGGCGCGCTCTTCCGCCGGTTCGCGCAGGAACAGCTGCACGCAGCGGAAACCGCCCGCCTCGAAGCGCCCCATCCCTATCAGGAACGCCATCGTGCCGCTGCCCCACAGGCCGGTCGCCTCGGTATCGAGGAACAGGAAGCGCTCAGCCGGGATCAGCGCCAGGCGCGTGTCTGCCGCCCAAGCCGCCATGCGCTGCATCGCTTCCGGGAAGCGCAGCAGGTGCTGGCCGTGCGGCTCGTCGGCGGCGATGAAGTGCTCGACCACATACGCGTCGCCAAAATCGGTGGGCTGCACGCGGCCAGGCACGATGCTTTCGATGGCATGGCGAACTGACACCTTCGGTGTCAGTTCGCCAGTGCCCAGCTGCACGCCGAGGGCTTTCAAACGGTCAGAGAGGGAGGTCATGGGTATCCATTATGCGCCAATCAGTTTGAAACTGGTTACTTGCCAGCATAGTAATCTTTTACAACAGACTGAGGGGCGAGGCATGCCTCGCCCTTACAGAGCCAGTTTTTGTTAAGGGTTGGCTGGTAAAAAGCTCAACATCCCTAGGTTCCCACCAGCTCGCGCAGCAGCGCCAGCGTCTCGCGCTTGCTGCCCTGGCCTTGCTCGCCGCCTGGCCCCACGCACGACGGACAGCCGTCCTTGCAGCCGCAGTTGGCCACCAGCTCCAGCGCCGCCGCCATCAGCTCGCCGTGCAGCTCAAACAGGCGCTCGCTGAAGCCCAGCGCATTGCCGACATTGTCGTACATCACCACCACCGGCCCGCCCCCGGCCAGGTCTGAGCGCGGGTCAGAATGCACGCCCAGGTCGCTCGGGTCGCACATCAGGTACAACGGCGCCAAGTGGCGCAGCACGAACGACAGCCCGGCCAGCCCGCTGCGCATCGCCACCACCGCTTCGGCGCGGCGGTGGCAGGCCGGGCACAGGCTGATGAGGTTCTCAAGCTTGTTGCCCTCCGCAAACGAGCGGAAGCTGCGCAGCGGCTGCTTGTGGTGCACGTCCAGCGGCTCGGGGGCGCCACACACCTGGCAGCGGTGCCCGTCGCGCTCCAATGCCGCCTTGCGCACCGCCGCCCAGTCCGGCCCGTAATCGTTGGCGTCGTTGGTCCACAGGCCCTGCTCGCGCAGGCGCACGATCGTGTCCTCGCCGATACTGAACCAGTAGCCATACGTATTGAGCTCGATCGGCGGCAGGCTCAGCTGCCCGCCGCCCGGGTTTTCCGGGTCCACCAGGCTGCTGCCGCTCCACTGGATCTTGTCGTAGCCGGTGATCTCGACCGTGATGTTGAGCTCGCCATAATGCTTGCTGCCGCCCGGCGCAGGCTGCTGCTTGTGCTCTTCCACCAGCGAGACGGTGCTGCGGCTCTTGGGCACGGTGTAGTAGTCGGCCTCGATCGGGCGCAGGTAGGCCACCTTCTCATCGAGGTCGAGCTTGTCCACGAAATACGTGCGGCCATCGTGAATATAGATAGCGTCTGGATGAACCAGCCACAGCGCCGCGTTCGGCTCCACTTCGCCCACCAACTGCCATACGCCCTTGTCGTCCCGCGCCTGGATGACCACTGAGTCAGTGCTGGCACCGCGCAGGCTCACGCCGCGCGAGGGCTGCTGCTCCTGCATCCAATAATATTTGCCGCCCGAAGCGCGCAGCTCGCCGCCCTCGGCCAGCAGGCGCAGAAACTCCTCCACTTCGGCGGCCGGCACTGTGCCGAAGTTCTCGCCCGGCTGGAAGGGCAGCTCGAAGGCCGCGCAGCGCAGGTGCGAGAGCAGAATGAGCAAATTGTCCGGGTTGATCAGAGCGCGCTCTGGCGTGCGGCCCAGTAAATACTCCGGATGCCGCGCCAGATATTGATCCAGCGGGTTGGCCGAAGCGACCAGCACGCCGAGGGCGGGCTGCTCGCCGCGGCCGGAGCGGCCGGCCTGCTGCCAAGTGGCCGCCACGCTGCCGGGGTAGCCAGCCAGCACGGCCGCGCCCATGCCGCCAATGTCCACGCCCAGCTCGAGCGCGTTGGTGGCCACCACGGCGCGCAGCTCGCCGCTGCGCAGGCCGCTCTCGATCTCGCGACGCTCGGCAGCCAGGTAGCCGCCGCGGTAGCCACGGATGCTGCCCTCGCCCGCGGCGGTGCGGTCGCGCAGATTTTTTAACATCACTTCCACCATGCGCCGCGTGCGGCCGAACAGGATGGTCTGCACGTCATAGGCCAGCAGGTCGCTCACTAAGCGCACGCTCTCCTGATACAGGCTGGCGCGCAGGCCTAGCTGCTCGTCCACCACTGGCGGGTTGTACACCAGAAAGTTGCGCGGGCCGCGCGGCGCGCCGTCGTCTTCGATGAGTGTGACCTGGCGCTCGATGAGGCGCTCGGCCAGCTCACGCGGATTGGCAATGGTGGCCGAGGCCAGCACGAACTGCGGGCGAGCGCCATAGAAGCGCGTGACACGCGCCAGCCGCCGCAGCACATTGGCCACATGCGAGCCGAACACGCCGCGGTAATAGTGCATCTCGTCAATGACGATGTATTTGAGATTGCCAAAGAACTCGGCCCACTGGGTATGCGAGGGCAGGATGCTGTAGTGCAGCATGTCGGGATTGCTGATGAGCAGGTGCGCCTTGCGGCGGATGTTCGTGCGGTGGTGCGTGGGCGTGTCACCATCGTAGGCCGCGGCCGGCACGCTGGCCGCCGCATCAGCTGCCGCCAGCCATGTATCCAGCTCGTCGCGCTGATCGTGGGCCAGCGCCTTGGTCGGGAACAGGTACAGTGCCCGCGCACTCTCATCGCGCAGCAGGGTGTCGAGGACCGGCAGGTTGTAGCACAGGGTCTTGCCGCTGGCCGTGCCGGTCACCACCGCCACGTCCTCGCGCTCCCGCAGGCCGCGGTAGGCGGCCGCTTGGTGGCTGTAGAGCTGGCCGTACCCCAGGCGGGCAAAGGCCGCCGCCAACGCCGGGTGCAGTTCATTGGGCAGCGGCTCGTAGCGGCCCGGGCGGGCCGGGTCTCGGTGCCAGCGGGTGACGTTGCCGCCGACGCCGGGCTCGGCGCGCCAATGGGCCAGCAGGGCTTCCAAATTCGCCATGTTGCGGATTGTAGCAGGAATGGAACGGATATTCTATGTGGTTGAGGATTGACCACAGATGAACACAGATAAACACAGATAAAAGCGGATGAAGCTGAACCACAGAGCACAAAGAGGACAAAGTTTCTACCCAAGCGGAAATGACTTTGACCACAAATTTGCCGAGCATTCCGGTTCTGGCGCGGCAGGAGCTTCCTAGATGAACAAGGGTATATAGACATCTCTTTGCGAAGGGGGCCTGGGGGAACCAACTTTGGTTCGCCCCAGCGGGGTGCGGGGCAGAGCCCCGCAAAAGAGAAGAAAAGGCAAAGTGCGTAAAGATCGAGATTGTCACGTCGCAACAAACGGCTCGCCAAAAAGCAGGTTCGCCTTGTTGTTCCTTGTGATCAAGATTGAAGAAGAAACTATTCAGTGCAGTGAAGAATCAATCTATCAATAGACACCAGATTGCCCCATGGGAAATCAAAACAAGCCGATAGAAATCATTTTCTAAGAACTGAGGGCTTAAATCTGAATCAAGAAATAACTTACTTGCTAGAGAAACATAGCTACTATTCTTTTCTTTGTCTCTTGGTCTTCATCTTGCTTTGACTCTTTGCTTTAGTCTTAGCTTCATTGATACGCGGTTGTTTTCTTGCAGATTTTTTAGCTGTTGGCTTGCTAGTCAAATCTCTATGACAAAATCTGCAATATGTTGCTTCGAGTCTAATAACTTCGGCGCAGTATGGGCATTTCTTCTCTTCAACCTGATCAATGATTTTTGGTGTCTGATTAGATTGAGACTTCTCAAGTTTTTTAGCGACCCGCTTTAGAGCCGCTCTAAGCTCTTCCTCGCTCATCAACGATGAGAGAAATTCTTCTTGTTGTTGCTTTGGGATCTCGGCAACATGGCCACAAGAAGCGCAAATGATAATCTGCTTCTTGTCATAGGAAAAAGTCGGTATGAAGTAAAGTGTGAATTTCTTTCCGTATTGGAAAACTCCAAATGGCCGAATGTTGGCGCAAATTGGACAGTTATATATAACATAGCCTAGATGTTGCTGAAAACCTTTGTGACCCCAGATTAGCATCTTGGTTAGTCCCGTCTATTAGTAATACCACACTTTGAAGTCAACCTTCCCAAATTCCCCTCCAGCCCCAACTCCTCGCCGATCCCCTCCAGGTTCTCGTCGGGCCAGGCGCGGCGCCATTCGGTCAGGATCCAGCGGTCCATCTCGGGCGGCAGGGCGTGGATGCCGGGCGCATACGCCTCCGGCTGGCGCGCCCAGGCCTCCAGCGCCATCACATGGGCGGCCAACGGCGGGTCCACATAGCGGTTGAGCGTGGGCTGGGCCAGGTGAAAGTTGAGCGGCACTCGCGTACCACCCAGCACTTCGTCCTCGGTGAAGGCCGGGCCGTACTCATCCTCGGCGCCCAGGCTCACCAGCACCGGCCGGCCGGCGCGCAGCCAGGCCGGCGGCAGCAGGCGGCTGTGCAAGCCGGGTTGCCCGGTCACCGAGATCACGATGTCGGCCGGCGCCAGGGCGGCCTGCAACTCAGCCCGCGCAGCGCTGTCCAGGGCCACAAAGCCTTCAGCCGCCGCCCGCTGGCGGGCCGAGAGGCTGGCGTCCACCACAGTGACCTGCAGGCCGGCGGCCCGGGCGCGGCGGGCCACGCCGCGGCCGATCTTGCCGTAGCCGAACTGCACCGCCTGCTTACCCTGCAGCGCATCATCCGGGCGCAGCTGCTGCCAGGCCCGCACGAAGCCATCGCCCGTGCCAAAGAAACCTTCGATGAGTTTGGATCGGCAATCATCGGCGCTCACCACCGGGCAGCCGATGTGGGTGTAGTGCAGCACGCCGGTGCGGGTAACCTCCGCCGCGGCCCGCGGCGTGCGCACCCGGCCCAGCACCGCATTGACGTCGACAAAGATGTCGGCGGCCTGGGCGGCTTCGGCAAGCGGCAGCACGCGCACGCCGGCCGCGGCCAGCTCGGCCTCCACCACGGCCGAGGCCGGGCTGCGGTGGGCGTCACTCAGCACCAGCTCAGCCCCGCCGGCCGCCAGCGCTTCGGCCACAGCCAGCGAATTGCGCACCAGGATGTGCGAGAACGCAACGAGCAGCCCCGCAAAGGGCTGCTCGTCTGTATAGCGGGCGATCAACGCCCGCAAAATGGGCAAAGTGTCTTTTTCTGCCAGCTGGGCCGGGGTGGAGAAGAGCGAGGACAGCGGCATGGCGGCTCAGGCTTATGGCGTGGGGATGGGCTGGCCGGGGATGGCGCCGCCCGGCTCGCCCTCAATGGCATCATCGAGCGCCGCGATCGTGGTCACGGGCGACCAGGCCGGCAGCAACGCATACGGGCTCTCGGTGGGCAGGTGCCACGGGTTGGCCGGGTCGTCGAGCGACAGGATGAACAGTTGGAAGTTGCCCGCCCGCGAGGAGTGGAACACCACATAGCGCCCGTCCGGAGAGAAGGTCGGGTGGCCGTCTTCGGCCGGGTTGTCGGTCAGCTGGGTCAGGTCGCTGCCATCCGGGCGCATCATGTAGATGTCAGCGTTGCCGTTGCGCCAGGTCTCGAAGGCGATCCATTCACCATCCGGCGACCAGCTCGGCCGCCAGTCCAGGCCCCACTGGTCGGTCAGCTGGCGCAGGTCGGTGCCGTCGGCATTGATGATGAAGATCTCGGAGTTGCCCGTGCGCCGCGAGGTGAACACGATCTGCTCACCATCCGGCGACCAGGCCGGCTCGTAGTCGTAAGCCACATGGTCGGTCAGCTGCAGCAGCTCGTTGCCCTCGCTGTCCATGATGAATAAGTCACGGTTGCCGTCGCGCTCCGACATGTAGACGATCTTGGTGCCGTCCGGCGAATAACTGGGATAGCAATCAAAGCCGGGCAGCGAGGTGAGGGCATGGTGCGCCCGGTCAGAAAGGTTCATGTAATAGATATCGCGCGAAACGTCCGAGTTGGGGATCGCATCGTAGGCGATACCGCTGCCATCCGGCGACCAGACCGGCGCTTCGGCAAAACCATTCGGGAACTCGCCCGTCAGGTTGATATCAAAGCTGCCGTCAGGCCGCATGACCCACACATCTCGCCGCCCACCGATGCTGGCGGTATAGGTGAGCCAGCCCAGCTCGTGCAGCTCCAGGGCCGTCTCGGGCGCCAGCGTGGCCACGGCCTGCGGCTCCAGCGTTACGCGCGGCGTGCGGCTGGGCGTTGGGGTCAGGGTGGGCAGGCGCGTATTGGGCGGCGTACACGCCGCCAGCAAAAGGCTGGCGGCCAGCAGCAGGCTGGCCCCTATCGGCAGGCGCGGCGACCTCACAGCTCGTCCTGCAGCGGGGTTTCGATGATGTCGCGCGCCAGCTGGGTCAGCATGCTGCGCGATGCTTCGTCACTGAGCTGGATGGTGTCCCAGTAGATGTCGAGCAAGTCGTACGGGGTCATCTCGCTCACCACGCGGCCCTCGGCAATGCGGCTGCGCGGCCCCATCTGCGGGCGCTTGATGAGATGGAACTCGAAGGCGCTGGCGGCCGCCCCGCGGATGCGGGCCTCATCAATGAAGGGCTCCCATTCGCGTGGGTAATACACCACCAGGCGCACAATCGCGTCCTGCATCTCGGCCGCCGGGGGCAGCTTGGCCATGATCTCGGCCGTCACGTTGAGCTCGTTCTCCGGCGTGGCGCTGCCCGTCCAGAACTTGCGGATGTTGCGCAACTGGCGCCAATCGAGCTGGGTTTCGCCCTTGTTCACATCGGCGATAACGAAGAATTTGTCATCGCGTGCCTCGCCGAAGTCAATGCGCTCGATCGAGCCGGGATACACCACCGGGGGCTGGCCGCCCTCGTTGAGGTTCTGTTTTTTGTGGATGTGGCCCAGGGCGACATAGTCAAGGCGTTTGTCCTTGACCAGGCTGCCGGAGAGCACCAGGTCATTGCCCAGCATCACGGTGTGCTCGCCGCCGTACACCGCGCCTTGCACCGAGGCATGCGCGGCCAGCACGATCGGCAGGCTGTGGTCGGCGTCAGTTTCCAGGTAGCCGGTCACCAGGGCGCTGAGGCGCTCGGCCATCTGCTCGTAGATGTCGCCGGCGGCTTCGCCCTGGCTGGCGAGGAACGCCAGCATGCCGGAGCGCGTAATCCACGGCAGGGCGATGACCTGCAGCGGCAGATCCCACAGATCGGCCGGGCCGAGGAACTGCGGCTGGTCGAGCACCTTGATATACGGCACCTCAAGGGTGGCGTACTCTTCGAGGGCATGGGCGCGGCCCAGGCTGGGCGAGAGGTCATGGTTGCCAACCAGCAGCAACGTGGGGATCTTCGCCTTGGAGAGCTTGATCATGCGGCGGCCCCACTCGCGCATGAAGGTGGGGGCCGGGTTGCGGTCCTTGTAGGCATCGCCGGCAAAGAGCACCAGGTCGACCTTCTCGCGAATGGCGGTGTCGATGATCTCGTCGAGCGAGCGCAAGTAGTCCATCACGCGGATCGGCAGGCCGGTGTTGGGGTCCTGGCGGCCGGTGTTGGCCATGTCAATGTGGGCGTCGGCGAAGTGCAGGATCTTCATATGTCAGGGGCTCACGCCCAGGCGCTGCAGCTGGGCAATGCCGGGGCCAAAGTTGGGGTTGAGGCGCACAGCCTCGCGGTAGTCGGCGATGGCGTTGTCGATCTCGCCAATCGCTTCGCGGGCCAGGCCGCGCCAGTAGATGCTCTCTTCCAGGGTCGGCTCAGCGATGGTGGCCAGGGTGGTGTTGGCCAGGTTGATCGTGTCCTGGTAGCGGGCGCTGTAATAGTAGGCCCAATACGGCCAACTCTGATACCACAGCATGCGGTACGGCCGCGCGTCGGGGTCGAGGCCCTGGTAGAGCTGGAAGGCATAGTCGTAGGCGTGGGCCGCGTCGGCGTACTCGAACAGTCGCACATGGCTGGTGCCTACATTGAACCAGGCGTAGTATGCATCGAGCCCGGTCAGGGTCTCGGTATCGGCGCGGGCGATCTGCATGGCGTTGGCGAAGGCCCACTCTTCGTCAGCCCAGGGGCCGAGCGCCTCCAGCACGGCAGCCTGCTGCCCTTCGGGATAGACCACGATGAACAGGAAGTTGAACTGGCGCCAGGCCGCATGGAAATCATCGTAGGGCCAGCGCATGTTCTTGCCGGTGCCGTTCTCGCCGCCGCGCTCGTAGGTATCCTGCACGATGAAGACGCCTTCAACGTCGTCATAGCCGGTGACGAACTGGTAGTGCCCCAACCAGGAGTACTTGCCGCTGGCGTCCGTGGTGTAGTAGCCCTTCTCGACGATGGCGGGGTAGCCGGCGGCCAACAGACGCTTGAGCGTCTCGAGCTCGCCGCCCATGCGGATGAGGGCCTGCATCCCCGGGACCTGTGTGTTGACAAAGTCCTGCATCTCGTACGGCATGACGTTCTTGTCTTCGGGCTGGTTGGGGTTGTTGCCAATGCCGGGCTTGACGTAGCGAGCCACGTCGTCACGGTCACCCTGCCAGCCCCAGAAGTTCAGCGCCATGGTCATATTGGCCGGGCCGCAGTAGTTCCAGCGGTTGTGCTGGTCTACATAAGTGAAGCCGTCCAGCTGCACCTGGGGCGGCAGCGGCACGGCGGTCGCCTCCGCGGTGGGCTGAGCGGTGCGGGTGGGCTGCTGGGTGGGCTGGCTGATGGTGGTAATTTGCGGCTGGAACACCGCCTCTTCCGGCGGATTAAAAAAGTAGACGATGCTGGTGCGCAGCGCGTCTACGCGCCAAGCCAGGCGTTCTTTGACCGGCGGCAGGTTATAGACCAGCACGGCCAGCAGGATAACGCCGAGCAGGATGGCGAGGATGCGCAGCCATTTGGGTGTTGGCGGGCGGCGGCGTCTATTTTTGGGGCTGAGATAGGGCTCTTGCATGAATTAAGAGCGATTCTATCATCCGCAGATTAAGGCGGACTAAAGCGGCGAGGACGGCGCAATCAGGCGCGGCTGGCGCGCTCTGAGGCGACTGCGCTCTGGCTGGCGGCCTCGACGAGACCGGGCGCGAGGCGCCCGAGGTACCAGACCATGCGCGCCCGCGCCGGCGCCACGATGGTGGCGGCGTTCTTCTCCACGCCGCGCAAAGCTTCGGCGGCGAACTTGTCGGCGGGGTACGGCGGCCCGGCCAGTTTGGTGAGAAAACGGCGCACGTCCGGCGTCCAGGGCATACCTTTGATATCCGCCGGGGGCGGCGCGTCAAGCATGGGCGTCTCCACGGAGGCGGGGCACAGCACGCTGACGCGCACTCCGTAGGCGGCAGCCTCGATGCGCAGACTGTGGCTCAGGCCGACGATGGCGTGCTTGGTCATGGAATACGGCGCCAGCAGCGGCGCCGGGCCGAGGCCGGCCAGCGAAGCAGTATTGACGATGTGCCCGGCACGCTGTTTGACCATCTGCGGGTAGGCGGCGGCGATACCGTTGAGCGTGCCGCGAATGTTGATATCAATGATGCGATCCCAGGCCTCAGCCGGGATCTCGTAGGCTTCACCTGCAATGCCAATGCCGGCATTGTTGAACAAGTAGTCAAGGCGGCCGTGCTGCTGGATGATGGCGTCCATGCATTTCTGGAAGGCCTTGGCATCGCGCACATCCAGTTTGACGGCGCTGGCCTGCGAGCCAATCTCTGAGGCGGCAGCCTGAGCAGCCGCGAGGTCTATATCTGCAATGGTGACCTGGCCGCCGCGCCCAGCGATCGCAATGGCTAGCGCCCGGCCAATACCGGAGCCTCCACCCGTGATCAATGTGGTTGTGTTCTCCCACTTTTTCATTGAGCACCTCCTAAAGTGAAGCCTCATTATTGCATAGAATGCAGCCTTGAACAGGTGCGAGCCACTATAATCAAGCCACACTTTAAACAAGAAAGTATCCATGGAAAATTCGACATCAACACCCAGCCTACCTGAAACTACTCTTAGCCAACTCAGCAGCCGCATCCAGGACGCGGCGCAACGCGCTGGCTGGACGCAATTGACCCCCGTGCAAGCCAAAGCCATCCCATACATGGTCGAAGGCAAAGACCTGATGGTGCAAGCGCGCACCGGCAGCGGCAAGACCGGCTCATTCCTGTTGCCGATGCTGGAGCGGCTCGACGCCAGCCGCAATGAGCCGCAGGCGCTGATACTGGTGCCCACGCGAGAGCTGGCCAGCCAGGTGACCAAGGACGCCCAAGTGCTGTTCCCCGGCAGCGGGCTGGACGTGGTGCCGGTGTACGGCGGCGTGGGCTACGGCCCGCAACTGGAAGGATTCGAGCGCGGCGCGCAGGTGATCGTAGGCACGCCTGGCCGCGTGCTGGATCATTTGCTCAAGCGCAACCTCAACTTGAATTCACTGCGCATGCTGGTGCTCGATGAGGCTGACCGCATGCTTTCGATGGGCTTTTATCCCGACATGCTGGAGGTGCAACGCTACCTGCCCAAGCAGGGCGTGCAGGCCAGCATGTTCTCTGCCACCTTCCCGCAGACGGTACAGAGCCTGGCCCAGCGCTTTTTGGATGCGCCCGACTTTCTGAGCCTGAGCCGCGACCATGTGCACGTCACCAACGTGGAGCATGTGGTGATGACCGTGCCGCGCATGGACAAGGACCGCACGCTGGTGCGCCTGCTGGAGATCGAGAACCCGCACCAGGCGATCATTTTCTGCAATACCAAGGTGCGGGTGAACTATGTCACCACGGTGCTGCAGCGCTTTGGCTTCAACGCGGCGGAACTGAGCTCGGAACTCTCGCAGGCGGCCCGTGAGAAGGTGCTCAGCCAGCTCAAGGATGGCTCGCTGAACTTTCTGGTGGCCACGGATGTGGCAGCGCGCGGCATCGACATCCCGGAGTTGGAACTGGTGATCCTATACGAGCCGCCTGAAGAGGCCGAGCTATACATCCACCGGGCCGGACGCACCGGCCGGGCCGGTGCGGGCGGCGTGGCGATCAGCCTGATCATCACCGGCATCGAGGAACGCGAGCTCAAGAAGATCGCCGCGATCTACAAGATCGAATTCACCGAACGCCCTGCCCCCACCGAAGAGGACGTGGCCAGCATTGTCTCGCAGCGCCTGACGGCCCAGCTGGAAGCCGAATTGCGCGGGCGTGACAAGCTGCGCGTGGAGCGCAGCCAGCGCTTCCGCCAGCTGGCACGCCAACTGGCCGAGACCGACGAGGGCCAGGCCCTGCTGGCGATGCTGCTGGACGACAGCTACCATGCCGCGGCGCACCCGCAGCAGGTGATATCGGCTTACAAGCCGCCGGCCAGTCCACAGCCGCCCCAGGGCGGGGGGCAAGGCGGCGGCCGCCGCGACGGTGGACGCGATGGCGGCCGCCGGGACGGCGGCCGGCGCCCCGGGCGCAGACGCTAGAACAAAAAAAAAACAGGCCCCTGCCGATGGCAGGGGCCTGTTTTGAACCTCAGGCAGGCGCAGTTAGTTGTTTACGTTGACAAACAAATCGAGCAGGTTGTTGAGCCAGTTGCCGTTGGACTGAGTGTTGGCGTTGGCGTTCACATTCACGTCAACATCCGGGTCGACATCGGCATCCACGTCAGCGGTCAGCAAAGTGCCATTGCCGTTGTTCAGGCTGATGGCAGAATTGCTATCCACATTGACACGGGGATCCAGGCTGGCATTGGTGTTGGAGTTGATGCACAGCAAGCCCAGGAAACAACGCTCGGTCTCGCCGGCATTCACATCGGCGTTCAGATTGATGCCACCGCTGTTGCTGGTATCGGCATCCACGTCAATGTTCAGACCACCAGCGGTACCAGCGGACGAACCGCCAGTGTTGACGCTGGCATCCAGACACAGGAAGCCGAGCAGACAGCCGGAGTCACCCGAGCCGCTGCCATTGCCGCCGCCGTTGTTGCCTCCGTTGCCATTGCCGTTGCCGTCACCATTGCCATCCCCGTTGTCACCGCCACCATTACCGTTGCCGTTACCACCCGGCACAGAGATGTTCACATCCCCGCCGGTGTTGGCAGGCGGCTGTTGGGCGCGGTTCTCATTGAAGGCCTGGATGGCAGCCTCCAGCGGCGGCGAGCTAAAGCGAAGACCGGCCGCTGCGGCGCCCCATACACACAGGGTTGCAGCAGCCAGTAAAGCGAGCACTGTAGCCAGCAGCCATTTACGACGATTTTGATTTTCCATTGCTAGTTCCTCCTTGTTGCATTGCAACTGCGCGCTGCTATTCTGACGAACGCAAGCCTGTCGGCGCGCGTTACAAATCGATGGATTAAGAGAATCGGGCGTGGCTTAAGACTCTTTGCACGCATGCAAGAAAAACTGATTCAAGCTATGAACAAATCACTGACTTATTTGCATGCGTGTAAGAAAATGCACAAAACAAACAAAAATGCGAGCCGGTGGCTCGCATTTTTGTTAGCGTGTTTTTTGTGACTTACGCTTCGCGGAATTCGCCTTCCACGACGCCTTCGTCATTCGGATCGTGCCCGTTGGCGCCGCTGCCATTGTGCGCAGCTGCGCTGTGCGAGCCCGCGCCATTGGCGGCCTGATCCTGAGCATACAACTGCTGGCTGATGGCGTGGAACGCGTTCTGCAAGTCCTCGCTGAGCTGCTGGATGCGCTGACGGTCTTCGCCTTCAACTGCTTTGTGCAGCTCGGTTACCTTGGCTTCGATGCTGCTGCGCTCGGCAGCCGGCACCTTGTCACCAAGTTCCTTCAGGGTCTTCTCGGTCTGGTAGGCCAGACTGTCAGCGGCGTTGCGGGCCTCGACCAGCTCACGGCGCTGGCGATCCTCGCTCTCGTGGGCCTTGGCCTGCTCAACCATGCGCTCCACTTCATTCTTGCTGAGGTTAGTGGAGGCGGTGACGATGATGCGCTGCTCCTTGCCGCTGGCCTTGTCCTTGGCGGTCACGCTGAGGATGCCGTTGGCGTCGATGTCAAAGGTGACCTCGACCTGGGGCATGCCGCGCGGGGCGACAGGGATGCCGTCAAGGCGGAAGTGGCCCAGGCTCATGTTGTCGGCGGCCTGGGTGCGCTCACCCTGCAGGATGTGGATGTCCACGGCGGTCTGGTTGTCCTCGGCCGTCGAGTACACCTCAGTCTTCTTGACCGGGATGGTGGTGTTGCGCTCGATCATCTTGGTCATCACGCCGCCCAGGGTTTCGACGCCCAGGGAGAGCGGGGTCACATCGAGCAGCAACACATCCTTGACCTCGCCGCCCAGCACGCCAGCCTGAATGGCGGCACCCACCGCGACGACTTCGTCAGGATTGACGCCCTTGTGCGGCTCCTTGCCGCTAAGAGTGCGCACCAGCTCCTGCACCATCGGCATGCGGGTGGAGCCACCCACCAGCACAACCTCATCGATGGCGCTGGCTTGCAGACCGGCATCCTTCATGGCGGCCTCAAAGGGGCCGCGCAGGCGGGCCAGCAGTTTCTCCGTCAGCTGCTCGAACTTGGCGCGGCTGAGCTTGTACTGCAAGTGTTTGGGGCCGGAAGCATCGGCCGTGACGTAGGGCAGATTGATGTCCGTCTCGGTCAGGGTGGAGAGCTCTATCTTGGCCTTCTCGGCGGCTTCACGCAAACGCTGAAGCGCCTGACGATCTGCACGCAGGTCAATGCCCTGCTCCTTCTTGTATTCGTCAGCCAGCCAGTTCACGATGGCCTCGTCCCAGTCATCACCACCCAAGTGGGTGTCACCGTTGGTGCTCTTGACCTCGATGACGCCGTCGCCCACTTCAAGCAGGCTGACGTCGAAGGTGCCGCCACCCAGGTCAAAAACCAGGATGGTCTCATTGGACTTCTTGTCGAGCCCGTAGGCCAGAGCGGCCGCGGTGGGCTCGTTGATGATTCGCAAGACATCCAGGCCGGCGATCTTGCCGGCGTCCTTGGTGGCCTGACGCTGGCTGTCGTTGAAGTAGGCCGGCACGGTGATGACCGCCTGGCTGACCTTCTCGCCCAGGTAGGCTTCGGCATCCGCCTTGAGCTTACCCAGCACCATGGCTGAGATCTCCTGCGGGCTGTATTCCTTGCCAGTGGCGGGCAGCTTGATGCGGGCGTCGCCGCCGGCGCCTTCGATCACCTCGTACGGCACCATGCTGCGCTCGTCGGCCACGTCCGCAAAGCGGCGGCCGATGAAACGCTTAATCGAGGAGACGGTGTTCTCCGGGTTGATGACGGCCTGGCGCTTGGCGGTTTGGCCGACCAGGCGCTCGCCGTTCTTGCTGAAGGCGACAACCGACGGCAGCAGACGGCCGCCCTCGGCGGTCGAGATGACGACGGGCTCGCCGCCTTCGATAGTGGCGACCACGCTATTGGTGGTACCCAGGTCAATACCTATGATCTTGGACATTGTTTACTCCTATTGATAAGTTTTGTACGGTCTATTCACGCACGTAGTAGAGGATAGTGCGGCAACGCAAGAGGGGCGTTAACGGGACATTGGATTCGTGTTAGCAAGCTAGCTGCCGGGCTGGTGTTAAAATGCGAGTATTCCTATTAATAGAGAAGACAGCCCAGATGACTGAAACCACACAGGAACTGCGCGCCCGTATAGACGGCCTAATGCGCCAGTATTATGAGAACTACTACCGCAAGGACCTGAGCCTGCGGGATTGGCGCGAGCGCATCGAGAGCCGCCTGAACGAAGAGCAAACCTTTGCCGAGCCCAACATCCGCAGGGTGGAAAACTGGATGGGGATTGATTTTGCCGGACAGCGGGTGCTGATCGTAGGCGCGGGTACAGGCGCGGAAAGCGTGGTGCTGCACCAGCGCGGCGCGGAAGTGCACGGCATCGAGCCGTACAACAAGGCCATGGAGATCGTGTACTTGAAGGCTGACCAGCACAACATCCCCCGCGAGCGGTTTCAGCAGGCGGTGGCGGAAAAGATCCCCCACCCCGATGAGAGTTTTGACTTTGTGTACTGCTATACCGTGCTAGAGCATGTGCAGGATGTGACCGCCAGCATTGATGAGATGCTGCGGGTGTGCAAGACCGGTGGTTTGGTTTACATCCAGACTCCTGAGTACCGCTTCCCGTACGAAGGGCACTACAAGATCAAGCGCGTACCGTTCAGCCCGCGTTGGCTGACCGGGCTGCAACTTATGGTTTCCGGCCGCTCGACAGCTTTTCTACGAACGGTTAATTTCGTGACCGCTCCACAACTTAACCGCATCTTCCTTGACCGCAATGTACTGACGATACGCACGGAACCGGACTGGTTACGCATATGGGAACCCGTTCGCAAGCAAAACCCGCTGCAGTATTGGTTCGCTAAGACATTTGGCTTCGGGAGGGAACAGTACATATTTCTTCGTAAGTTAGGGCCAGCTGGATGAACCACCCGAGAGGCTTGGCGCCACAAACTCCACAAGTGATCCCGCTGAATGACGAGCTGTCCTACTCGCTGCGGCGCCAGCAGGTAGATGAGTTCTTGACGCGCCAGCTGGCCAGCCTGCCCGAGGGCAGCCGCCTGCTGGACCTCGGCGGCGTGAAGCAGGGCCAGCGCGGCCACGGCCAGCGTGTGAGCGAGCGGCTGCAGGTGACCGTGGCCAACATCGTGTCTGATAAGGGTCTGGATGTGAAGGCCGACGCAGCCTGGCTGCCGCTGGCGGCTGACAGCTACCCAGCGGTACTGTGCTCAGAGGTTCTGGAGCATGTGAGCGACCCACGGCCGGTGCTGGCCGAGATCTACCGGGTGCTGCAGCCCGGCGGCACGGTGCTGATCACGGTGCCGTTCATGTTCCGCCAGCATGCTGACCCGGCGGATTATGGGCGCTATACCGAATGGTTCTGGGCGGAGAACCTCGCCCTCGTGGGTTTTAGTGACTTCGATATTGAGAAGCAAGGCTTGTTTGGTAGCGTGCTGGCCGATATGCTGCGCCACTGGTGGCAGCAAGGCGTGATAGAAGGCCGCGGGCCGTTGCCACGCCTGCAGCGCAGGCTTCTGCCGCGGCTGATGGCCGCCACCCGCCGCCGCGCCTTGCGCTTTGACGCCAAGCACCATGCGCACCCTATATGGAGCAGCTACGCGGGCGGCTTCGGCATCCGCGCCCGCAAACCGGCATGAAAGCGCGGATCGCCTATTTGTTACAGATGTTTGGCGTGGGGGGCATGCCAAAGTGGTTGTACCGCCTGGCCGGTGAGCTGGGCGATGAATTCGACTTTCACTTCATTGCCACCCATTCCGATTATGTATTGCCGGAGTACAGCAAGGTGGCAACGGTGTCCGTACTGCCGTTCCGCAAGCTGCCGCTGGCCTGGTATCTGTTGCGCCAACGGATCGACCTGGCGCAGATCGCCAATCTGCGCCTGTACGCCGATGCGGCCCGTCTGGCGCGCGTGCCGAGCGTGATCGAGCGGGTGGACGGCCTGCGCGGCGGCGCGGCGCTGGGCAGCAAGGATGGCCTGGACGCGGTGGTGGCTTCGACGCGCGGCATGGCCAGCTATCTTGAGCGCATGCTGCCCGCAAGTAAGATCTACACGATCTACAACGGGGTAGACCTGGCCGCTTTTGACGCCGCGCCAGCGGAACGCTTTGGTCTGGGGCCAGACAAGATCATCGTCGGGCGCACCTCGCGCCTGGGCGGCGGCAAGAATATTTCGCTGCTGATCGCTGCAGTGAAGCAGCTGCGCCAGCAAGCCAAGTATGCGCATGTACATCTAGTGGTGTGCGGCGGCGACACGACCCAGCCGGGCGCGGTGCCGATGCTGGCCCGGCTGCGTGCCGAAGCGGAGCCGCTGGGCGACGCGGTCATCTTTACAGGAGAAGTGGCTGACCCGATGCCGATCACCAAGGGCTTTGACATCGCCACGTGTACATCGCTGCCCAATAACGAGGGCATCCCAAATTCGCTGATCGAGGCGATGGCGGCCGGCAAGCCGGTGGTCGCCAGCGCTGTCGACGATATCCCCGAACTGGTGCAGGACGGCGTGACCGGGCTGCTGTTCGAGAGCGGGAACGCTGAACAGCTGACCGCGGCGCTGGCCCGGCTGGTGGACGATGCGAGCCTGCGGGCACGCATGGGTGCGGCGGGTCGCGAACGCATCGAACAGGAATTTGACCTGAAACAACAAGCCGAACAATACCGTCAGCTGTACCGCCGTTTGCTGCAGGACAACGGGCGTCACTGGCTAAATCGCTTTTAGTCCAAACTGGATACTACAGGCTTCAGTCCCAAGAATTCCCCATAGCGTTTGATGCTGGACTTGAGCGCCTTGGCATCGGCCTTCGCGTCGCCACCGAAGGGCGACTGCAGGGTGATGTAGACTTCGTCCTTGCGCAGTTCGCGCTTCCACATGCCGGCGGTGCGGCCATTGATGGCATAGAAGTGCGGCAACATCAGCGCGCCGCCTGCCCAGAAATCTTTGTAAGAGGCCGGCTCCGTGTGGCTGCGGTCGGCAAAGCCGATGCCGTATTCGTCAAAGTTAGGCAGCAGCCAGGCGCCGCGGGCGCTTTTCGCCGGCGGGAGCGCCTCAGACCACCAGTAGGTCTTGCCATCCAGCTCTGCGCTGTGCAGCCCGGCGGCCCGGGCGCCGGCGCGGCAATCCGCCTGGGTCAGGCCAGACCACCAGGCGAAGTCCTGCGCGGTGGCCGGGCCGCGAGCGCCGAAGTAGCGGCGGGCCAGCTCGGCCAGGGCATCATTGCGGGCCGGCAGGCGGCCGCGGGCCGGGGCACGTTCGTCGAGCAGCGTGTAGGTGAACTGCTTGCCGCGGCGCGGGCCGCTGGTGAGCAGGCCTTCCAGCTCGGCGAACATGACGATGTACGCCAGTCGGATCGAAGCCGGCTGGCCGGAGCCAATGGGCACGCCGCCCGCTTCCAGGGCGGCGGCGAGCTCTTTGCGGATGAGCTGGCGGCCGCCTTCCAGGCTGCGTTGAAAGATCTTCATGGCCCGCTTTTGGGTAACGGTATCTACGCCGGTTTGCCGGTACATGTGGCCATTGATGGCATGCACGCGCGGCGCGCTGAGCATCAGCATCCAGCGCATATCCGCAGCGGCAACAAAGTGCCAGGTGGGGCGCAGGATGTGCGTGCGCAGAATGCGGCCATCAGCAAACCAGGCCTCGACAGCGCTTTCAGTCCAACCGGCAGGCAGGCGCACAGCCAAGCCCCACAGGCCGCCGTAAAAATCCTGTGATTGCACGGCGCCTTGGGCGACAACGACCTCCAGCGGTGTGCTGAGCGGGTTGCCCGCCAGATGCTGGTTGGCGAGACGGCGGCGAATGATCTCAGCAGTATTCATTTTGACGCGAAGAATTTCTGCAGACTCTTGGGAACCGGTCGGCAGGCGCAGTGCTTCTGATGCTGGCGGTGCCAATGAATGCGTTGTGCTTGAGTTGGCTTGGGCGGCATCTTATGCTTGAGATGCCAGACTTTGTTGGGCTTAGGGGTTGGCATTGCTAAGGCGGAGAGGGAGGGATTCGAACCCTCGGTGGCCCGAAGGACCACAACAGTTTTCGAGACTGCCCCATTCGTCCACTCTGGCACCTCTCCACTTGCGATTATAACGGAGTGGAAGAGCGCGGTGCAAACTCACCCGGAGTGAGAACCCTGTTCACCAGTCTGCATTGACCCTCTGCGAGCGCGAACTTAAGATGTGCACAGTTTTGTATTGAGGAGAACAATGTGAGCAGAGGATTGACCGGCCTGGTATTGAAAGGTTACGGCGCGCGTGACTACGCCTTGACCTTGCTTTCAAAACAAACCATCACTCCGCACTTTGTGCGTTTTCGCTTTGCCAGTCCAGCCTTGTTTCAAGAGATCGAGTGGCACCCGGCCACCTGGCTGCGCTTCTGGTTCCCGGACCCGGCCGGCAGTACGCGTGAATGGCAGCGCGCCTACACGCTGGTGGCGGCCTACCCGGAGCAGGGTGAATTTGAAATTGATGTGCTGCTGCACCAGCCGCCCGGCCCGGCCACTGTGTGGTTCGAGGCCGCCAAGGCGGGCGACAAGCTGACTGGCACATTTCTCGGCTCACGCTTCCGCATGCCGCAGCCGGAGCCGGCTGGTTTCCTGCTGGTGGGCGATGCCTGCTCGACCCCGGCGCTCAACAACATCATCGCCGCGACCCAGCCCACCACGCCGCTGGAGGTCTACCTGGAAAGCAGCAGCCCGCAAGACGATGCCATTCCCGTTGCAACGCACCCGCTGTTAAACTTGCAGCGCGTGCCGCGCCGCGGGCCGGAGTCGCTGCTGGCTGCGATCGAACGCCGCCCGCGGGCGGGCTGGTTCGCCTGGGCCGCGGGAGAAGCGGGCACGATGAAACTGCTGCACAAAGCGCTGAAGACCGAACACGGCTTTGACAAAGACAGCCTGCACGTGCAGTCGTATTGGTCTGAAACTGGAAAGCACTGAGGATAACGATGACGCATACCTACGGAGAATCCAAACACTTCACGCTGCCGGACGGGCGCAAGCTGCACTATTGGCTGAAGGGCCAAGGCGGGCCGACAGTAGTGTTCGAGTCGGGCATGGGCTTCTCCGGCTCGATGTGGGGGCAGGTACAGCCGGAGGTGGCCAACCTGGCCACGACCCTGGTCTATGACCGGGCCGGCACCGGCCGCAGCGACGAGTTGGCCGGCCCACACACGCTGGCAGTACTGGTTGCCGACCTGGCCGCGCTGCTGGGCAGCCTGCCGCAGCTGGCGCCGTTCATTCTGGTGGGCGCCAGTTGGGGCGGGCCGATCATCCGCCACCTGGCCGCCAGCGGCCAGGTGGCAGTGCGCGGGCTGGTGCTGGTGGACCAGAGCGATGAGAACGCGCCGGATTTCTTCACCCCGGCGGTGCGCAAGCAGTTCGAATCTACGCCCAAGATGCTGATCCCGATGGCCAAGCTGGGTTTGTACAAGCTGATGGGCCAGGGAGTTGGCAAGAACCAGCCGGCGGACGTGAGGAAAGACCACTACGATTATGACTTCACCGTGCGGGCCGCCGAGAACTTTGCGGCCGAGATCAGCCATTTCATCCCTGACATGGAGTGGCTGCGCGATAACCCCAACCGGCTGGAAGGCATCGAAGTCAGCGTGATCAGCGGGATGAAGCCGGGACTGCTGGATGGCAAGCAGCGCAAATCGATCAATGCCGCCCACCGCAAGACGGCCGAGACGCTGGCCAATGGGCGTTTTGTGCCGGCTGAGAAGGCCGGGCACTATGTGATGTTCCACCAGCCGGAGCTGGTAGTAAGCGAGGTGGCGCGGCTGCTGGGTAAGTAGCAATTCGGGGGCAATGACACATAGGGCGCAGCATGCGTCCTACATCAACTCCGTGTCATTCTGACCGGGTCAGTTCATCCACACCAGACCGCCGATGCCGGACTAGGGAAGAATCCTTGCTGGCACATCTTCCTACGTTGCGCTTGAGCTTATGCCAGGCGTAGGGCGCAGCATGCTGCGCCCCCTATCGCAGCAGCATTACCAGAGCTCGGCTACATCGCCCATAGCGGGGAAGTGAACATTGGCAAAGCCATCCGCGTTGAGCTTTTCAGTGAGCGCGGTCGCCGGGCCGGCTTCGCCATGCACCAGGTAGATGTTACGCACAGTGTCTTTGACCGCCGCGGCGTATTCACGCAGGCCGTCCTGCCCGGCATGGGCCGAGAAGCCATTGATGCTGGCAACGCGGATCTTGCGGTCGTACTCGGTGCCAAAGATGCGGATACGCTCGGCACCCTCCACCAAGCGGCGGCCCAGGGTGTGCGGCGCCATCCACGAGACGATGAGCACCAAGCTGTTCTCGTCGTGCACGTTGTGCTCCAGATGGTGCAGCACACGGCCAACTTCCATCATGCCCGAAGCTGAAATGATGATCATGGGGTCTTTGCGGTCGTTGAGCGCCTTGGACTCATCCACCGAGCGAATGTAGGTCAGCATATCGAAGCCCAGCGCTTCGGAGTGATTGCCGTTCTCCAGGAACTGGCGGGTCTCATCGTCGAGACATTCGGGATGGCGGCGGAAGATGTCCGAGACGTTGACGGCCAGCGGGCTGTCAACGTAGACCGGCACCTTGGGCACCTCGCCGGCGGCCATGAGTTGGTGCAGGTGGTAGACGATCTCCTGCGTGCGGCCCACGGCGAAGGCGGGCACGATGACCTTGCCGCCGCGTTGCAGCGTATCACCGATGATGCCGCGCAACTGCTCGGCGGCCTGGCCAGGCGGCTGGTGGTTGCGGTCGCCATAGGTGCTTTCCATCAGCAGCGTGTCGGCCGCGCTGGGCATAACCGGATCTTTGATCAGGGTCAGACCTGGGCGGCCAATATCTCCCGAAAACCAGAAGCGGCGTTGCTTGCCGTGATCGTCAATATCCAACGCGATGGCCGCCGATCCCAAGATATGACCGGCCTCGATGAAAGTGGCCTGCACACCGGGGAAAACCTCAAAGGGCTCGGCGTACTTTTGTGGCACGAACTGGTCGTTGGTCTGGTTGGCATCTGCCACAGTGTAGAGCGGTACCACCGACGGTTCGCCGGGCTTGAGGCGGCGGTTGAGGTGGGCCGCGTCGCTCTCCTGAATGCGGGCCGAATCCTCCAGCATCACCTTGCACAGATCGACGGTGGCGCGCTGGGCATGGATCGGCCCGGCGTAGCCGTTCTTTACCAAATTGGGCAGATTGCCGCTGTGGTCAATGTGGGCGTGGGAGAGGATGACCGCATCCAACTCGCTGACGTCATAGCGGAAGTTGGTGTTGCGCAGGATAGCTTCCTTGCGCGGGCCTTGGTAGAGCCCGCAATCCAGCAGCAACTTGCGGCCATTGATCTCCAGCAGGTGCTGTGAACCTGTGACGGTCTGGGCCGCCCCATGGAAATGAATTTGCATGTGGGTCTGTCCTTAGTTGGGGTGCAGGGCCTTGAGCACGCCCTCTCCCCAGGTTTTGAAGCGCCACGGCACACTGGCGAACAGCGGTTCCAGCGCGGCCAGTGTGCTCGGGTTGGCGCGGGCTGTGCTTTCCATAATATCGCGCGGCAAAACCACATCTGACTCGACGTCGAGCTCCTTGGCGGCGGCCTTGCGCCACAGGCGCAAGAGCTCGAGCCGCTCGATGTAGCTTTCGTCATACGGCCGGCGCGAGGGGCGGCGCAGCGGGGCGGCCTGCAGGCCGCTGTGCACGGCCGCCAGGATGCCCTTGGCGTGGCGGCGGATCTGGCCCTCGCTCATACCACTGACGCTGGCCAGCTCTTCGGCAGTGCTGGGGGCCAGCTTGGCGATCTCGGTCAGAGTGGTGTCACCCATGATCTTGAAGAGCGGCAGGTCGGCCTGGGCGGCGCGGTTGGCCCGGTATTCGGCCAGCTGGTGCAGAATGGCGGCCTGGCGCGGGTTGAGATCACGCGCGCCTTTGACGCGCCAGACCTCCGGCACGTCTTCCACATCAAGATTCGTACGGGTGATGTGCGGCAGGCGGGCAAAGTCCTCGTGGGCCAGATCCCAGCGGCCGGCGGCCTCCAGATCGGCCTTGAGCTTGTTGCGCAGCTGGATGAGGTAATGCGTATCCAGGCGCGCATAGTCAAGCAGGGCGGGCAGCAGCGGGCGGGCGCCCCAGTCGGCGCGCTGGAAGCGCTTTTCCAGCTTGACGCCAAAATCCTCCTCAAGCAGGCTGCCGAGGCCGACGCGCTTGCGCCCCAGGATGCGGGCGGCGATCATGGTGTCGAACAGATTGGCAAATTCAAGCTGGTACTGGCGCTGCATGACGATGATGTCGTATTCGGCAGCGTGGAAGATCTTTTCATGCGCCGGGCTGGCGAACAGCGCGGCCAGCGGCTCCAGATCCGGAATGGGGAACGGGTCGATCAGCGCGTCTTCGTGCGGGGTGGAGAACTGCAAAAGGCACAGCCGCTCACGGTAGGCATGCAGACTATTGGATTCTGTGTCTACGGCAATCAGTGTGTGGTTTTGCAAGCGCTCTGCCAGCGCAGTGAGGGCGGCGGTGGTGGTGATGAGTGCAGGCGTGCTACCAGACATGTGGCGGCTATTATATGTAAGAAGTGGGTAACACGAGGAATTAGTAATGAGCGATCCGTAATCAGGGTGGCCCCAACATGTTCACAGACGGCGTACCCATTCATTGCTCACCAATCACTGTTCCGTGTATATACTCTCGCTATGGACAAACTGGTCCTCGAAGGCTGGGTATCCGTGCTGGCGGCGCTGCAGGCGCAGCGCCGCAGCATTGAAGCCGTGTATGTGCAGCAGGGCAAGGATGTGCGCAACCTGGGTCACATCGAGCGCCTAGCCGCCGAGGGCAGCATTGCCGTGCGCACCGTGCCCGCCGCCGAGATCGACGCACTGGCCCAGGGCAGCAGCCACGGCGGCGTGCTGGCGCTGGCCGGCGGGCGCCGCTTTGAGCCGCTCGAAGCGCTGGCCGCGCCGCACGGCTGGGTGGTGATGCTGGACGGCGTGGAAGACCCCTACAACTACGGCCAGGCCATCCGCGCCCTGTATGCGGCCGGCGCCAGCGGCCTGGTGGCCCCGCTGCGCAACTGGGATACGGCGCTCAACGTGGTGGCCCGCGCCAGCGCCGGAGCCAGCGAGCACATGCCCACCGCCCGCGCCGACGTGCTCGAGGCGCTGGCGTTCTTCAAGGGCCGCGGCTACCGCTGCCTGGCGGCCGCCAAGGCTCCCGGCAGCACGCCGCTGTACGCGGCCGACCTGCGCGGCCCGCTGTTCATGCTGATCGGCGGGGAGCGCCGCGGCCTGAACGCCGCAGCGCTGGCGCAGTGCGATGGGCTGGTCAGCATCCCGTATGGGCGTGAGTTCAAAGCCGAGCTGGACGTGACCTCCTCCACCGCCGCGATCGCGTTCGAGGTGATGCGCCAGCGAAAGTCTAGTGAGTAGTGAAGAGTTAGCAGGAAACGGGTATGGTGCCCACACCGATGCCTGTCTGGTCTACTACTCACTGATTACTGATCCCTGCTCACTTTTTCCTTGACCTTATACTTAAGCCATGGCTAGCTACGTAGCCCTCTTGCGGGGCATCAACCTGGGCAAGCGCAGCGTCAAGATGGACGCGTTGCGCAAGCTGTTCGAGGACATGGGCTACAGCGAGGTGCGCACGCTGCAGGCTGCCGGCAATGTCACCTTCTCTACCAACAGCAAAGACCCCAAGAAGCTGCGCAACGCCATCCAGGCGCAGTTTGCCGAGACATTTGGCTTCAGCTCAGACATTGTGGTGCGCAGCGCAGCCGAGATCGCCGCGCTGGTGAAAGCTGCGCCGTTCAAAAAAGTAAAAGCAGCCGAGGGCGTGCGCACGCACATCACCTTTCTCAATAATGAAGCCAAGAGCAAGACCAAGCTACCCTACTCCGACCCGGATGGAGGCTTTGATGTTTATGCCGCCACAGCAGGGCACCTGGCCTGCGTGGTGTATCCCAAGACCAGCTCGCTGGACCTGATGGACTTTCTGGGCAAGGAATTTGGCGACGAGGCCACCACGCGCACCTGGAACACGGTGCAGAAGATCAACGAACTGTTGAACGCGAAATGAAGCCAGTATTCTTTGAGACCCAGGCCGCCCTGCGCAAGTGGCTGATGAAGAATCACAAGACCGCCGACGAACTCTGGGTGGGCATGTACAAGAAGCACACCGGCAAGCCCAGCATCACCTGGCTGCAAGTCGTGGATGAGGTGCTTTGTTTCGGCTGGATCGATGGCATCCGCAAAGGCATTGACGCCGATAGCTTCACCAACCGCATCACGCCGCGCCGCAAAGGCAGCCACTGGAGCGCAGTCAACTTGAAGCGCGTGCTGGAACTGCAAGCCGAGGGCCGCATGACGCCGGCAGGCATGAAAGCCTACGAGGAACGCGACCCGGCCAAGAGCCAGCAATACTCCAACGAGCAGCGAGGGATGGCCTGGCCGCCGGTGCTGGAAGCGAGATTCAAAAAGAGCAAGCAGGCCTGGGCGCATTTCAACGCCCAACCGCCCGGTTACCGCAAGACCATCACCTGGTGGGTGATCAGCGCCAAGCGCGAGGAAACACAGATGAAGCGGCTGGCGCGGGTGATCGAGGTATCCGCGGCCGGTGGCCGCGTAGACCTGGGCTCGCCCTTTGGCGGCGGCAAGCCTTAGCCGGCCGTACTCACCGCATCGGGCAGTTCGCGCTCCACGTAGCGCATGCGCGGGTAAGCGTACATCGCCAGCGCAGCCGTCACCATCCCCAAGCCAGACAGCAGCAACATCAAGCCGATCCCACGGCCCGGCCCGGCGCCCAGCAAGGCGCCCAGCGCCCCGCGGCCCAGCGAGCCGCCCACAGCCATGGCCGGCTCAAAGAACTGGTCAGCCAGCGGGGCGGCGAACAGCATCGAGACCAGCACGCCGGCCCGCGAGATCATCAGGATCAGCGAGAACACCCGCCCCTGCAGATTGTCAGGCACTTTGGTCTGCACCACGGCGCGGATGGATGCGTTGATGGTGGTGATGGGGAACATGAACAGGAAGAAACCCACCGCGATCAGAACCGGGCTGGGTTGCAGGCCGCTGGCGGCCAGGCCCAACCCGCTCACGATGGCGCACAGCACCATCGTCAGGACCTTGCGCTGCGGCTGGCGCCCGGCGCTGGCCCACACGCCGCCCAGCAGCAAACCCACGCTGGACACGCTCTGCATCACGCTGAGTACCTGGGCACTAGTGAAACCCAGGATCATCGGCGTGGAGAGTACGGTGCTGGCGCTGAGCATCAGGTTCAACAGGGCCACCAGCACGCCTAGGGCGATCAGGCCGGGGCGGCTGCGCAGATAGTCGTAGCCCATGCGCAGATCAGCCAGCAGGCTGACCTTGGCGCCCTGGGCGGCCGGCTGCGGGATGCGCGCCAGCAGCAGCATCAGGGCGGCCACACCGAAGCCCGCCAGATCCAGCCCGAAGATGAAGCTCAACCCGAGCGTGCCGTAGGCGGCCGCTGCCGCCACCGGCGATAGGATGGCGGCCAGCGAGTTGGCCGTCTGCACCATGGCGTTGGCGCGGCTCAGCTGCTCACGCGGCACCAGGCTGCTGACGATGGTCTGGTAGGCCAGCAGCTGGAAGATGCCGGCCGCCGAGGTGACGAAAGCAGCCAGATACAGCTGCCACAATTGCAGCTGGCCCTGGCTGAACAGCAACAGAAGCAGCAGGGTCATCACCGCGGTGGCGGTATCGGCCAGCAGCATGACCGTTTTGCGGTTCAGGCGGTCCACCAGCACGCCGGCGAAGGGGCTGACGATGAACGGCGGGATAGCATTGAACAGCGCGATCAGCACGAACGGCGTGGCCTGGCCGGTCTGCTCGTAGACCCACAGGCCAAGAGCAAAGCCGGTCATGCCGGAGCTGATGAGCGAGACAACCTGCCCCGCCCAGATGATCAGAAAGGTTCGCATAGGTCTCCAGTGCGAAAGTGGATAGCAAAACGCACGCGTAGCCGCGTGCGTCAGGGTATTGGCAGCAGTCTGTTTAGACCAGCGGTGCGCCCTCCAGCCAGTCCTGCGGCAGGTCGCCGCGCCCCTCACCCAAAACAAGGAAGGTACCCTGGTGGGTCTTCTTGAGGCGCAGGCGCCGGCCCAGCTCAAATTCAGAGGCCCACTGCTCGCGGCGGTCGCCAATATAGAAGCGTTTGCCCGACTGCAGGCGTTGGATCAGCGCGGCCCGGTCGAGCAGGACGATGTCTGACCAGGTGGGGCCGCGGCGCTCGTAGGCGCGCACCCAGTCCAACTGGCCGTTGGCGTCCAGATGCACGGCTTCCACTACGCCGTGGGCCTTGCGGTTGTTGCGAACAAAGTTCTTTGTTTTAAACATAGTCGGGGTGGGCGGATTCGAACCGCCGACCACCGCGTCCCAAACGCGGTGCGCTGCCAGGCTGCGCTACACCCCGCAGCAGACCCAGTATACCAATGAGCACTGCCCGAGGCAGGCTCATCTCGGCAAGAGAAGGCCGATTAACAAAGCGCTGATACAGCGATGATCGATTTCTTATACAGGCGGGCTAGCATTCCAGTCAAACCTTATTGATAGGAGCGTAACCATGATGACCCTTTACCTCAACCCCCGCACCCGCCGCTTCAGCCAGGTGCGCAACACCAGCGTGCACGTGCCCGTGGATGTCAGCGCCAATGGCGAAGAGTACGTCTTGCGGGCCTACCTGCCCGGCCTGAAGGCCGAGGACGTCCAGATCGAAGTGCTGGAGAACACCGTCACCCTCCAGGGTGAGTTCGCCAACCAGGTCCTGGACGAGAACGAGCAGGTCCTGCTGAGCGAGCTGCCCAGCGGCCGCTTCGAGCGCACCCTGCGCCTGCCCAGCGACCTGGACGCCGAGCGCGCCCAGGCCGAGATGCAGGATGGCGTACTGACCTTGCACGTGGCCAAGGCTGAGCACGCCAAGAGCAAGAAGATCGCCGTTCAGGCTAAGTAAGCCTGCCCGCGCAACAAAGAGCCGGACGTTCTGTCCGGCTCTTTTTATTGCGCACACATCCGCTATACTAGTACCCATGCGCAGCCAGTACCCGCATACTGAGGAGCTCTATACAGCCAGCCGGCACCCGGCGGCCCGCCGCCGCCATGTGCGCCAGGTCTGGCTGCAGATCGCCCTGCCCTTGCTGCTCGGCACCGCTCTGGGGGGCGTTGGCCTGTATGCTTTGCTCACCTCGCAGGCGGGCACGGCTACCCGGGCCTCGCAGTTAGCTACCATTGTGCTCACGATCCCCTTGTTGGTCATGGGCGTGGTCCTGCTTTTGGCGCTGGTGGCGGCCATCTACCTGCTGGCCCGCGCCATGCGCTGGATCCCTGAACACACCATCTACGTGCACCGCTGGCTGCAACAGGCCAACACGGCCATCCTGCGCGGCGCAGACTATGCTGCTAAACCCATGCTGGCCGCCCAAAGCTGGGCCAACGCATTCAGCCGAATTTTCAACAGGAACCGCCTGCCATGAACAACCGGTCAGGTTTGCTGGCGGTTAGTGCAGTCTTGGGCGCCCTGATGGGCGTTGCGGCGGGCGTGCTGCTGTTGCGCCGGGCGGAGCAGCGCGGCAGCCAGGTGGCCATCAGCGGCAGCGAGGGCCTGAGCATTGGCCTGCTGGTGATCGGCTTGCTGCGCCAGATCGCCACCCTGGGCGACGAATAGTTTTTTTTGTCCATGAACATTCCTTGACAGGAATATTCCAGATAGGGTATATATAAAGCGTGAATAGCGAAGTCTTCACGGCCCTGGCCGAACCCAACCGCTTACGTATGGTGGAATACTTGCGCAGCGGCCCGCGCTCGGTGGGCGAGATCGCCGAGGCGCTGCAGCTGCGCCAGCCACAGGTTTCCAAGCACCTGCAGGTGCTGCGCACGGCCGGCCTGGTGCAGGCCCAGGCCGTAGCACAGCGGCGCATGTATGCCCTGCAAGCCAGCCGCTTCCGCCAGCTGGAAAGCTGGCTCGACACCTTCGCACGCGTCTGGGAGGGCCGCCTCGACGCATTGGAGCAGCACCTGTTTGAAGTACAAACTCAACCCAAACGCCGTGGCCTGACCCGGCCAGGCAACAAACACTAGGAGTTAGCCATGCAAAAAGTTGTGACTTTCCTTGTTTTCAACAACGGTCGCGGCAGCGAGGCGCTCGATTTTTATGCCTCAGTGTTCAAAGACGCCAAGATCACTAACAAGACGCAGACCCCCGACGGCCAACTGGCCATGGGCCAATTTGAACTGCACGGCCAGGAGTTTTACGCCATCGACGCGCCCGGCGACAATTTCCGCTTCACCGAAGGCATCTCGTTGTTCATCAACTGCGAAACACAGGAAGAAGTGGATCATTTCTGGGAGCGGTTGGCCGAAGACGGCGGCGAGCATTCCATGTGCGGCTGGGTCAAGGACCGCTTTGGCGTGTGGTGGCAGGTGGTGCCGACCCTGCTTGGCAAGCTCATGGGCGACCAGGATCCGGAGAAGGCCGGCCGCGTGGTGCAGGCCATGCTGAAGATGCGCAAGCTGGACATGCAGGGCCTGCAAGACGCCTATGACGGCAAGTAGCCCGGCGGCCACCCAAGACCTGGTGGTGCGGCGCATTGTCAATGCACCGCTGGAGCTGGCCTGGCGCGCCTGGAGCACGCCGGAGCAGATGCGCCGCTGGTGGGGGCCTCAGGACTACACCTGCCCGGTGTGCGAGATGGACTTCCGCCAGGGCGGGCGCACGCTGGTGAGCATGCGCGCCTCGGATGGCGCCGAGCACTACTCGCTTATCGAATACACGCGCATCATCCCCAATCAGCACATTGAGTACGTCCACAACCTGGCCGACGCCAGCGGAGCGCGCATCGCGCCTGAAACCATCGGGCTGCCGGCCGACTTTCCGCAAGACCAGCGCACAGTGGTCAGCTTCCGCGCCCTGGGCACCTTCACCGAGATCATCATCACGCAGTACGCCGTGCCGGTGACTCCGTTCCGCGTCTACGCCGCCCTGGGCCTGCACGAAATGATGGATAAGATCACTCAGGCTACCGAGAGCGCATGACTCCCACCCTCACCGCCGCTAATTTCATCAAGCAGCTCAAGACGAAACAGTCAGACGTGGAACTGCACAAGATCCAGCGCTACTTTAAATCTGGCGCAGGCGAGTATGGTGAGGGTGACACCTTCATTGGCGTGCGCATGGGTGATGTGTTTGCGCTGGCCAAGCAGTTCATGGGCATGCCGGCTGCCGAGCTCGAGAAGTTGATGGAAAGCAAGCTACACGAGGTACGCGCCGGCGCCATGAGCATTATGGATAAAGACGCCCGCAGCAAGAAAACCACGCCAGCGCGCCGCGCTGAGTTGTACAAACTCTACCTGCGCCGCCATGACCGCATCAACAACTGGGACCTGGTGGATTTGGCCGCAGTGCACGTAGTGGGCGGTTACCTTCACGACAAGCCACGCAAGCCGCTGTACACTCTGGCGCGCTCCAAGAATATGTGGGAGCGACGCACCGCTATCGTGGCCACCGGCTACTTCCTGCGCCACGGCGAACTGGACGACACCTTCGCCATTGCCGAGATGCTGCTCAACGACAAGGAAGATCTGCTGCATAAGGCCGCTGGCGGCTGGCTGCGCTTCGCCGGCGACCAGGACCCGGCCCGCATGCGTGCCTTCCTGGATACGTATGCAGCCAGCATGCCGCGCACCATGCTGCGCTACGCCATCGAGCATCTCAAGCCAGCCGAGCGCAAGCGCTACATGGCCGCAGGCAAGTAGCCCTCGCTGGACACTACAGCTTAGGGGGCGCTTAGCACAAAACAAGCACGCAGGGTGGGTTGCGCTGCTTCGCAGCGCAACCCACCCTCCCATCATGTCATCCTGAGCGGTATCTCCATCCACACCAGACCGCCGAACCCCGACCAGCGAAGGATCCTTGCGGGCAAGTCTTTCAAAGCAGCGCGTGTAGACGCCTAACGCATCTGATTCGCGCAGCGTCTGTCCAACCGCTTGACAAGCGCGTGGCGCACCTTGCCCCACGTTTCCACCTGCGTTATAGATGGCAGGATGCCTGCCACACACCCATACGAGTGCTCAGTCACCAGCATGCCCGCTCCAAAGTTGTTACTTATAAGTTTTGACCCCCACCCCCTCTCGCGCATAATAACTTGCTCAGGGCTGGAGTTTCCTCTACCCCTTCGGATACAGGGTTTAACCCTGTTGAACTCCATATTCTCGCTGGTCTATATGAGAATTCGGGCGCGCCTCCTATACTCGTGGCACGTGGATATCCACGAATACGCTGTTCGCAAGAAGGAGAACATGTCCCGCAAGTTTGTTTTGTTCAGTTTCATCGTCATGGTTGGTTTGCTTCTGGCCGCTTGTGCGCCAGCGACCCAGCCGACTGCGGAAGCCCCTGTGGTTTCCGAGCCGACCGAGCCTGCTGCCCCCGTTGAGGAAGAAGCCGCACCTGCCGACCCTGGCAAACTGGTTATCTACTCAGGCCGCAGCGAAGGCTTGGTTGCTCCGATCATCCAGCAGTTCGCCGATGCCACTGGCATCGAAGTCGAAGTGCGCTATGGCAGCACCGCTGAAATAGCAGCTGCCCTGCTCGAAGAAGGCGCCAACTCCCCGGCGGATGTCTTCTACGCTCAGGACCCGGGCGGCATCGGCGCGGTTGAAGACGCCGGCCTGCTGGCCCAACTGCCGGCCAGCATCCTCGAGCGGGTAGCCTCCGGCTACGCCTCCCCCAACGGCTACTGGGTCGGCATCACCGCCCGCGCCCGCATTGTGGTCTACAACACCGAGGCGATCAACCCGGCCGAGCTGCCGGCCGACCTGCGCGGTTTCACTGCGCCAGAGTGGAACGGCCGCATCGGCGTGCCGCCCACCAACGCCTCCTTCGTCACCATGGTGACCGCCATGCGCCAGCTGTGGGGCGAGGATGAGACCCGCGCCTGGCTGGAGGGTATTGCCGCCAACAACCCGGTCTACTACTCCAACAACACTGGCGTAGTTGAGGCTGTGGCCGCAGGCGAAGTGGAAGTTGGCTTCGTCAACCACTACTACCTGTACCGCTTCCTGGCGGAACAGGGCGAAGGCTACGGCGCCCGCAACCACTACCTGAACAATGGCGGCCCGGATTCGCTGGTGATGGTGTCTGGCGCCGGTATCCTGGCCAGCAGCCAGAACCAGGACAACGCCCAGCGCTTCCTTCAGTTCATGCTGTCGCAGGTGGCCCAGCAGTACTTTGCCAGCAGCACCTACGAGTACCCGCTGGTTGAAGGTGTATCCACCTCCACCCTGCTGGTTCCGCTGAGCGAGCTGACCACGCCGGACATCGCCATGGGCGGTCTGTCTGACATGAGCGGCAGCGCAGCCATGATCGAAGAAGCGGGCATGGTACCCTAGCCGCGTGCTAGAGGTTCCGCGCTCCATCGTTCGTGATCAAAAGGTACGGCGGGTCTGGGCAGCAATGCCCAGCCCCCGTGCCTTTTTGTTGTTGTGGCTGCCCGCCATCCTGGCCGCCGCAGCCGTGCTGCTGCCGGTGGCCTACCTGCTGCTGCGGGCCGCCAACGGCGGCGACGCAGCCTGGGTGACCCTGCAGCGCCCCAACACGCTGGACACTTTGCTGCGCACCGCCTGGCTCGGCATCTCGGTCACCTTTGTGTGCCTGCTGCTGGCGGTGCCGATCGCCTGGCTGACCGTGCGCACCGATCTGCCGCTGCGCCGCCTGTGGGCGGTGCTAACGCCGCTGCCGCTAGTCATTCCCAGCTATGTCGGTGCGTTCCTATACGCTTCGGCGCTGGGGCCGCGCGGCTTGCTGCAAGGCCTGCTCGAAGAGCCGTTCGGTATCACACGCCTGCCGGATATTTACGGCTTCCCCGGTGCGCTGCTGGTGCTGAGCCTGCTCAACTATCCGTATGTGCTGCTGGTAGTACGCGCCGCCCTGCTGCGCATGGACCCAGCCCAGGAGGAGGCCGCCCGCAGCCTGGGCCACGGCCCGTGGTCTGCGTTCTGGCATGTGACCTTTGCCCAGCTGCGCCCGGCCATGGCCTCTGGCTCGCTACTGGTAGTGCTGTATGTGCTGCGCGATTTCGGCGCAGTGGCGGTGATGCGCTACACCACCTTCACGCGCGCCATCTATATTCAGTACCAAAGCGCGCTCGACCGTTCGGCCGCGGCGGTATTGGCGCTGATGTTGATCTTATTTTCGGTAGTGGTCTTATTTCTGGAGAGCAGGGCGCGCGGCCAGGTGAACCAGCTCAGCAGCGCCGCCAATCACCGCAAGCCGGAACGCGTGCGCCTGGGTGTATGGCGCTGGCCGGCCGCCGCGTTCTGCGCCACCGTCGTCGGCCTGGCCCTGCTGCTGCCGGCGGGGGTCTTGCTGTACTGGCTGGTGCGCGGTTGGCTGGCCGGCGAAACGCTGGACAATACCACCCAGCTGATCTGGAACTCGGTCAGCGCCTCAGGGCTGGGCGCGCTGGTGGTGGTGCTGATGGCGCTGCCGGTGGCCTATTTGCTGGCGCGCCGGCCCAGCCCGGCCAGCAGCCTGATCGGCAGCATCACCAACCTCGCCTTTGCGCTGCCCGGCATCGTGATCGCCCTGGCGCTGGTGTTCTTCGGCGCCAACTACGCCCTGCCGCTGTACCAAACCATGCCCATGCTGGTGTTCGCGTACCTGATCCTGTTCCTCCCCCAAGCCGTGGCCGCTGTGCGAGCCTCGTTCCAGCGCGTGCCCGCTCAGCTGGAGGAAGCGGCCCGCAGCCTGGGCAGCGGGCCGCTGGGCGTGCTGCACCGCGTCACCCTGCCGCTGCTGCGGCCGGGTGTCAGCGCGGCGGCGGCGCTGGTGTTCCTCACCGCCATGAAAGAGCTGCCCACCACCCTGCTGCTGGCCCCGATCGGTTTCAAGACCCTGGCCACCAGCGTGTGGTCGTTTGTCTCGGAAGCCTTCTTTGCGCGGGCGGCCGCGCCGGCTTTGCTATTGATCCTCACGTCTTCGCTGCCAATGGCGCTGCTGGTTCTGCGCGAAGAGAATGAAAGTTAAGATCACGCTGCGATGACAAAACCCCCCGCCTTAGAACTGCGCCAGGTCAGCAAAACCTTTGGCAAGGCCAATGGCCAGGCCGGAGTCCACCCTGCCGTACAAAATGTAGACCTGAGCCTGCCAGAAGGGGAAGTGCTGGCGCTGCTTGGCCCCAGCGGCTGCGGCAAAACCACCATCCTGCGCCTGATCGCCGGCTTTGAGCGGCCTGATGAAGGCCAAGTACGCATCGGCGGCCAGCTGGCCGCCGGCGGCCTCAGCTTCACCCCGCCCGAGGCGCGCGGCGTAGGCATGGTGTTTCAGGACTATGCGCTCTTTCCGCATCTCAGCATCGGCGACAATGTCACGTTCGGGTTGAAGGGTCTGAACCGCAAGCAGCGGGCGGAGAAGTTGGGCTTTATTCTGCGCCTGGTGGGGCTGGAGGGCCGCGCCGCGGATTACCCGCACCAACTCTCAGGCGGCGAGCGCCAGCGCGTAGCGCTGGCACGCGCCCTGGTGCCCGAGCCGCGCCTGCTGCTGCTCGACGAGCCGCTCAGCAGCCTGGACGCCGACCTGCGCATGAAAATGCGCGAGGATCTGCGCGTGCTGCTCAAGGTCGGCAAGCTCACCGCCATCTTCGTGACCCACGACCAGGAGGAAGCGCTGTACCTGGGCGACCGGCTGGCGGTGATGAGCCAGGGCCGCGTAGAGCAGGTGGGCAAGCCGGAAGATATCTTCCACCAACCGGCCACGCGCTTCGTGGCCGAGTTCATGGGCAACAGCGATTTCCTGCCCGGGCGGCGCACGCCGCACGGGGTGGAAACCGAGATCGGTTTGATCCCGCAGGCAGTGGATGCGCCGGAGGGCGCAGACCTGCAGCTGGTGCTGCGCGCAGATGATGTGCGCTTTGAGCCGCAAGCCGGCAGCCCGTCGATCGTGCTGGCGCGGCACTTCCGCGGCGCCATGAACGTCTACCGCCTGCGCCTGCCTTCCGGGCGGCTGCTGCACGCCTTCGCGCCGCATGAGCAGCGGCTGCCGCCAGGCACGCCAGTGCGGATATGGGTGGATAGCCAGCATCCACTGGCCTGGTTCGAGTCGACAGACCATCAGAACTAAGCAACCAAGCAACTCGTCTTCTGGTCTGCTGGTCATTTAGTTCATCGCAATCCCACTCTATAATCGATACCATGACTGAAACCCCCTCTTGCATTCTCTTTGGCCGCCTCCAGCGCGACACCATCATTAATGCGGCCGGGCAGGCACGCGTTGACCAGCCGGGCGGCAACCTGCTGTATGCCGCCGCCGCGTATCAGATCTGGGGCAACCGGCCCGGTTTGTTGAGCCGGGTGGGCAGCGATTTCCCGGCCGAGTGGGAGCAGCAGCTTGGTGGGCAGACCCTGGATACGCGCGGGGTTGTGCGTCTGGCTGAGCCGCATGACCTGCGCCGTTTTGTAGCCTACAGCGATGTGGCTACTGCCCACCGCGAGAACCCGATCAAGTATTTTGCGCGCCACAACCTGCCCTTCCCCAAGAGCCTGCTGGGCTACCAGGCGGCGGTGGAGCGGCTGGATCCCAAGCGAGAGCGCAATGCGCTCTCGCTGCGGCCGGAGGATGTGCCGGCCGACTATCGCGGCGCAGGTGCAGCGCACCTGTGCCCGCTGGACTATCACAGCCACAAGCTGCTGCCGGCCGCCCTGCGCGAGCAGGGGACACCCATCGTCACGCTGGATGCCGGGCGCGGCTACATGCACCCGGACTTTCTGGCGGAAATGCCCGAACTGGTGAATGGGCTGACCGTGTTCCTGACCACCGAGGAGCGCCTGGTGACCCTGTTCGCCAACCGCAGCCAGGACACCTGGAAGATGATCGAGACGCTGGGCAGCTTCAATTGCAAGGCGGTGGTGGTGCACAGCGTGCACCGCGGCCAGTGGGTGCTGGATGTGGAGGCGCGCAAGCGCTACCAGGTGCCGCCCTACCCAAGCCGTGTAGCCGATATCACCAATGCCGGCAGCAGCTTTTGCGGCGGCTTTATTGCTGGCCTGCAGCGCACCCAGGACTTCCTGCGAGCCACCCTGTACGGCAACTCGCTGCAATCGCTGGCCATGGAAGGCAGCGGCGCCTTCTATGTAGGCGAAACCCTGCCGGGCCTGGCCGAATCTCGGCTGAATTCGCTAGCAGGCGCCGTCCAGGCCGTCTAAGCGATCTTGACCCTGTAAACCAAAGCGGGCTGCATATGCGCAGCCCGCTTTTTTTATTGTCTTGAACACGGGAACTAACACTTTTGCAAAGAGTACCCGTATCCTATTCAAATACAACCATTACCTAACTAAAATCTAACCAATATTCGAGTTCTCCTCAACTCGGAAGGCAGGTTAGAAAGATGAAATCGCTCAGCATCCTCGTACTCCTCGGTACCCTCTCCGCAATCATCATCGGAGCCTTTTTTGCCATTACCCCGGCCCGCGCCCAAGACAGCGCCCCGGCGGTAGCCGCGGCAAGCCAGGAACAGGCTGCCGTGGTGGCTCCGGTTACTGGCAGCCAGGAAGTGGCCGCCCCGGCCGTTGAAGCCGTAGCCCCTGCAGCTGCCGAAGCCGCCGCTGTGGAGCCCGGGGTAGCCCTGGCCCAGACCTTCACCGTAAGCCTGCAGAAGGATACCAGCAGCCCAGTGGTTGAGGCTGCGCCCGCCGCAGCCGAACTGGCTGCACTGGAAGCGGCCCCGGCCGCACAGGCTGAGCCCGCCCCGGCCGTGGCTGCCTTCAGCAGCTTCGTAGGCTCGGTGACCAACGGCAACAGCGCCCAGGTGACCGGCATCTATGTGGACGGCGTGATGGCCTACGGCGTGGTTGGCCAGGGCGGCAATGCCGCCTTCGTCAGCGAGCAGCCCAATGTGGTGACCCAGTTTGGCCTGGCTTCCCAGTACGGCAGCCAGGGCTTCCTGGCCCACAATTACCTGGCCGGCGGCGCCTTCGCCACCATCGGCATCGGCCAGACCATCACCCTGGTGTACGGCGATGGCAGCACGCGTGACTTCCAGGTGACCGGCACGCAGAGCTACCAGGCCCTCTCCCCCGACTCAACCCAATCCAACTTTGTGGATCTGAACAGCGGTGAGCAGATCAGCGCTTCCACCCTGTTCCACAAGGTATACAACAGCAAGAACTCCCTGGTGCTGCAGACCTGCATTGAGCAGGACGGCATCAGCACCTGGGGCCGATTGTTCATTACCGCGGTTCCGCTAAGCTGAGCGAGCTTCTCTAACCGAGGAAGCGGAACTGTTCCCCTAAAAGATCCCCGCTTGAGGAGGCGGGGATCTTTTTTTGTTATATGCATGCACAGCTGGGGACTGCTTCGGGGCTAAAAGTTGCATGTTATGCAACTTTTAGCAACGCTTGCAATGACAACGCTTACGAGCTGGGGCTAAAAGGTACAGCGACGATCAGAACGCGGTGGGTATTGCTCTCGTAGGGCCAGCAGGTGATGACCGTCAGGCGTTCGTCTTCGGTGGGCTGGATCCACTCGGCGTTGGCAGTGCGCACATCCATTGGCTGGTTACGCTCCGGCAGCACAGCCGTGTACACGACGACGTAATCGAACATCTCACCCTGCGAGAAGACTTCGATCACATCTCCCTTTTGCAGGCGGTATAGGTCACGGAAGACTTCACCATAAATGTTGTGATGGCCATTCAGCACGGTGTTGCCGGGCGCGCCCAGGCCAGCCGAGGTTTCGTGCCAGCCCACGGCGCGGTAATCCGGCGCCAGCCACTGCTGAAAGACATCATCTTCATAGGTTAGGTCGATCGAGCCGATCGGAATGATGGTGGCATCCAGCGCAATCGTGGGGATGACGATGCGGTCAGGCACCTTGCCCACAACAACTTCCTGGGCCTCGTGCGGCACAGGCGTGGGGAAGCCATCCGGTGCCGCATCTACTGAGACCAGGCTGGGGTCAGCCGAGCCAGCCGCCGAGTACACCGGCAGGAAGCCGGCCTGCTGGGCATCATCGGCTGCCAGGTCAATGGCCGGCATGGTGGCGACGTCGAAGACGCCTTTGCCCAAAGCAAAGAAAATAACCAGCATGCCAAGCAGAACAATCCCAATGAAGAGGGCATTGGATTCTTTCTTTTGAGGTTCGGGGGAGTAAGCGTCCATCATGTAGGGTGATTTTATCTTGTACGCCTTAGAAAATCAGATGCGAAGGTGACAAAAAAGCGGGGCCGCTTTGCAGTGGCCCCGCTTTTATTACTTGTCAGCGAGTGAGACTATTCTTCGTCCTCGTCTTCGTAGTCGTCTTCCGAGACGCGGTTCTGGCGGTCACGGTCGAGCTTCATGCCGATGCCGAGCAGGATCAGGGCGAAGCCGAACACGCCAATGCCGAGGTTCAGGAACATGTTGTCCCGGAAGATGGCCGGCAGCTCGATGCCCGTGATGGGGATGAGCACGCCCGGCGTGGGGCTGGGAGTGACCGTGGGCGTGGGCAGCTCACCGTTACACAGCGTGCCGCTGTTGTTGTTGGTCAGCGTCTTCGACTGCCCGTCAGCCGGGTCGATCCACATGATCGAGACCGTGTTGGGCAGGGCGCCATCCACCGGTGTACCGAAGGCGATGGTGCTGTTGCCCGGCACCGTGATAGGTCCGCCGGAGGCGCTGCCGCCAACGACCCACCACACGAAGTTGATGGAGCTGGCGTTGGCGTTGCTGACCTCCCAGCGCAGGTCGCCGCCGGAAGCCTCGTTGGGATTGACGATCTGGCCTTGCTGGTCCACACACAGGCCCACGAAGGTGAGGCCGTCACCGGTGATGGGCACGAACACGGTGGGCGTGGGCGAGAAGGTAGCCGTAAAGGTCGGCGTGTTGGTCGGCGGCTCGGTGTTGGTCGGCGTCAGGCTGGCCGCCTGGGTGCCGGTCACCGTCAGCGAAGGCGTGAAGGTGGCGGAAGGCGAAGCCGTGCCGGTGGGCGTGAAGGTCGAGGTAAAGGTCGCCGTCGACGTGAAGGTAGCCGTATTGGTCGGCGTGAAGGTGCTCGTGAAGGTCGCCGTGTTGGTGGGCGTAAAGGTGCTGGTAAAGGTTGCGCTGGGCGTCAGCGTGCCGGTCGGCGTGATGCTGGGCGTCAGCGTAATGGTGGGCGTATCGGTCGGCGTGGGGGTAGCCGTATCGGTAGCCGTGGGGGTGGCAGTGAAAGTAGCCGTGGCGGTTGAAGTGTAGGTGGCCGTGGCAGTGGGCGTATCGGTCGGGGTCGCCGTGGCAGTGTAGGTCGCGGTGGCGGTCGGCGTGTCAGTCGGTGTAGCCGTGGCCGTGTAGGTAGGCGTGTTGGACGGCGTGAAGGTCGCGGTAAAGGTCGGCGTAGCGGTGGCCGTGGGCGTGTTCGACGGCGTCAGTGTGGCCGTGTACGTAGGCGTGTTTGACGGCGTGAATGTAGCCGTAAAGGTGGGCGTGTTGGTGGCCGTCGGGGTGTTGGATGGCGTCAGTGTGGCTGTGTAGGTGGCCGTGTTTGACGGCGTGAATGTTGCCGTAAAGGTGGGCGTGTTGGACGGCGTCAGCGTAGCTGTGTTGGTAGGTGTATTGGACGGCGTGAGGGTTGCGGTATTGGTGGGTGTATTGGTGGCCGTGTTCGTAGCCGTATTGGTGGCGGTATTGGTCGGCGTGCGAGTGGGGGTTGGCGTGTTGACCTTGTGATCGCCCTTGTCTTCGCAGTCGACCGTACCCTTCACGCGCCAAGACCAGCTGCTGGTGGGCGGAGTGATCGTGCCGATGGTGGTCCATGAGGTGCCCGCGGGCAAGGCCGGCACATTGAAGATGGCGGTGCGGCTGGAGCTGCCGTTCAGAAAGACTTCAGCTTGCTGGGCAGTTTCAAATACGCTGGACTCGTTTTCGACCTGAACAGTGCCGTTGGACGTGACGCGGAAGTTGTAACGCGCACAATCCCACGCTTGAGCCACGGTTGCCGTAGCGGCAGCGACGACGCTGACGATGACAACTGCAAACAAAATTTTACGCAGAGTACTCATGCTCACTCACTTGCCAGCTGGTAGCCAAAGCGGGTCTTGTTCAGAATAAGTTCAGGGCGGCTTGGGTCTTTTTCAATTTTCTGGCGCAGCAGATAGACGATCCATTTGATGCGCTCGCGGATCTTTTCGTTGTCCTCGCCCCATACTTCGCGGGCAAGCGTATCGTAGGAGACTGGTTTGGGGTGCTGGCGGGCCAGGATCTCCAGCACGGCAAATTCACGCGGGGTCAGATCGATCAGCTGCTCGCGCAGCGTTACCTGGTGGGCCTGCATGTCAACCGAGAGCCCATGGTCAGGGAAGACCAGGACGGAGGCAGGCTTGCTGGGGCCGGAACGGCGCAGCGCGGCTTCAATACGAGCGACGACTTCATCCCCCACGAAGGGCTTGGACACATAATCATCGGCGCCCTCTTTGAGGCCGCGCACGATGTTCTCTTTTTGGCTGAGGGCCGAAAGGATGATGATGGGCGCGTCACTGATGGCGCGCAGCTGGCTGAGGGTCTCCCAACCGTCCATCTCAGGCATCATAAGATCGAGCAGCACCACACTGGGGTTGGCGTCCATCCATTTGCGCAGGGCCTGCTTGCCATCCGAGGCGCCCACGACGTTCATGCCGGCGCGGCGCAAGGTCAGCTTGAGCAGGTTCAGCGTGTCAGGATCGTCTTCGACCACCATAACCACGCGTTGAGAGCCGAGCTCATGCACGGCATCTAAATCCAACCCCGCGTTGGTGGTTTGAACGTCTTTTTCTTCAGCCAACAGCACAACTACTCACTTCTAAAATTAGTTCAGGATAAAAATTTCCTAAGCAATAAATCTACTTTTGATTGCGCACAATTCAACTGCGAGTCAATCAATTTTCGACTTTTTACTCAGCACAAAATCATAACATGCACTTGCAGAAATGCAAGCACCCAAAATCCCCAGTTAACAAGCCTGTTAGCCGCAGGAAGACCGGTGCGGAGATTTCGACCAGAAACTAACCGCCCCTACTCGGAAAGCTCGATCAGAGAGCTACCGCCGGAGCCAAATACCACGCTCGGGTCGTAGTTGATTGTGATCGTGCCGGCTCCTGAAACATAGTAGCGCCAGGCAATCATCTGAGCATTAAGGGTCTTGTTCGTGCCTGAGCCTTCCATCACCACGCGGGAGTTGGCCGCATAGACCGTACCGCGAATAAGGGTCACGCCGGCGCCTGAAACGCGCAATTCGGAACTCGTCTCGCGGCCCATAAAAATGGCCATGCCAGCATACGGGCCGCTGGTCTGGGCCGTCAGGGTGACATTACCGCTGGCACCAATGTTTACCGGCCCATCCGCCACAAACAGCATGACCCCATTGCCGGTTACCTGAGCGGCGCCGCTAACGTTAAAGCCACCGCCCGCGGCAATGTAGTACAGGCCAGGGGATAGCACGGCGCGGGCGTCTGAACTGATGTTCATGGTGTTGTAACGCCCTGGCTGCAGGGTGACCGGATTGCTGCCGGTGCACCAATGATTGCCGAGGTTTAGGTTGCCGCCGGTATAGACGCCACTAATGAAGGCAGCATTGCAGCCTGGCATGCTGGGCGCAGCCGCCAGGGCCGGCGCTGAGGGTGTTGGCACCGCGGCCAGCGGGTCAACCATGGCAGCACCAATACCCTGGGGCGGGAAAGGGCCGAGGACAGTGCTGGGGCTCAGCCAGCCGGGCACACTGTAGCCGCCGCGCATCTGCAGCCAATCGCCCTCCAGGCGAGGCTCAGTGCAATGAGGCGGGCCGTAGCTGTGGATATATACAGATGACGAATTAGTAGAGTTGACAAAGATGCCGCCATCGTTGACCTTGATGCAGCCACTGGGCGCCATCTCGATCGTGCGATCCTGGCTGGGATTAAGTGCGATCAGGCCGTTGCCGCCGCCGATCGGGCCGCCACCGCTGGTGCAGCGGGCTATGGCGCGAGCACTGACCTCTGGTGTGCCAGAGAAGACGATGCGGCCCAGGCCCATCGAAATGCGGCTGGTGATCGTAACCACAACATACTCATCATCACCTGCATAGGTGCCGCTGCTCGGCGGAGTTTGCACAGTGACCGTAACGTTGGGCGGAGAAGCGGTGAAACCGTTCTGGGTGGCAGAGGCGGTTCCTGCAGTAGTGGCGTTGCCAGAGTTGCACATGGCAAAGGCCGCCGCCAGGGCCGCATTGTCGGCGGCATTCTGCACGGCGCGGCGCTGGGTGTACAAGCGGCCGCCATCGATCGCCAGTCCCATAATGCCAAGCAGGCCAACGAAGACAAGCACGAGAAGAACAATGGCCTGGCCGCGCTCGCTATTGGCGTGCCTGGGGGGCAGAGAACGATTGCCTTTGCGCATAACTTAAATACTCCTACCGCCTAGTATAGCCAGTAGTGAGCGATTCTTGCCCCGTTACTTAATGCCCAGTGTTTATGGAACGGCCGCGAAAGACACAAAGGGCGTGGCGAAGGTATCCACCACCTCAGCCAAACCCGCGGTATCCATCAGGGTGAGGGTGGCTCCACCCTCACCCTGCTCCAGCAGCAGGAAGCGGCTGGCGTCCAGCCATTCCGCCTGCACGGCGAATGGGCTGGAGCCGGCCAGGCTGGCCAGCAGGGTGCTGCTGCTATCGGCGGCGGTGGCCAGGCCCAGGCGCAGCCCGCTATCCATATACGAGTACAGGTAGCGGCTGTTATCCGGCGACCAGTCGAGGAAGCGGGCCTGCGGATCACTGATCACAGGCGATTCATTGCTGCCATCACTGAGGGCGACCACCAGCTCATTCATGCCGCTGCCAGGATCGCCGATCGGGCGCAGGTAGGCGATCCGCCCGGCATCGGGCGAGAAGGCTACCTCGCCCATGACGAAGAAGGCGGCCTGAATGCTGCCGGCTTCAAAAGCAGGCGTGCCATCCAGCGGGATCCACCACAGGGCCGTCTCGGGGGTGCCCTCAGCCAAACCATCGGCAGGGGGAATAGCGACCATGAGCGAATTGCTGTCTTGCGACCAGTTGAGCGGCGGGCTGTAGAGGTATTCGCTATAGGTGATCACCATCGGGAACGTGATCAGGTCGCGGCGCAGGAAACTGCCATCCGCGTTGATGACGCCCACGCTGGTGGGCGAAGAGAAGGCGAGCTGGGTACCATCCGGTGAGAAGGCAAAGGTGCCGCCGGCCTGCTCAACCCCCAGCAGCGTGGTAAGCGAACCTGTATCGACATGGATTAGATTGATATCGTTGCGCTGGGTCAGCCCCACGCCCGGATGCAGCATCTGGGTATTGAAGGCAAGTGTGTAGGTGTTGGGCTGGAATTCAAAGCGCAGCACGGAGACAATGTTGTCTCCGGCAGGCACAGGCTGGGCGGCAAGATAGGCGGTATCGATCAGGGCGCGGTTGTTGGTGCCGTCACTGCTTACAGACCAAAGCTCGTTCAGGGTCTCGGGAGCCACAAACTCAACCGAGGGATCATGCATTGGGTTGGGCATGCTGCGAGTGTAGGCGATCCGGCAGCCATTGTCTGAAAGGGTCAGCGCCTGCACATCGCCCGAAGTGGTGAGCTGGGTGCGCATGCCTCCTTGGACCCACAGCCACACATCGCCGTCTTTTACATAGGCCACGCTGGTGAGCCCGGCATTGGCGCAGGCCGGCTCGGTTGGGGCTTGGGTCGCGACTTCACCCAGGGTCGGCGCGGCGGTAGGCACCGGCTGGCCGGCAGCCTGCAGGGTGGCGGCCACGCTGGTGGACACCTGGTCTGTGGTGCTGGCGCCCGGCGCACAGGCGGCCAACAGCAGCGCAAGCAAGACGACGATGATGTGACTAAAGGTGTGGGTTCGCATGGCAATACTCCGCTTGAAGATAACGAATTTTAATCCACTCGTTGCAACAATTGACAGTTAGCCATCAAACTATTAGACTTCTAACTATGCAGCCTTCACTTGCCAGCCTGGTGTGTACTGCCCTTATGCGGATCGGTACGCACATGGCCACAGGGTTTGACCAACACTTTGCAGAACAAAAGATGACTCAGGCGCAGTTCCGCATGCTGCTCTCCACCTGGCTGGAGGGCAAACACGAGGGCGTAACGCCCTCACGCCTGGCCGACCATATGCTGGTGGAACGCGCCACGGTCTCAGCCTTGAGCCGCGTGCTGGTGGAACGCGGCTGGCTCAAGCGAATTGCCGGCGAGAACCGGCGCAGCCACCGGCTGGTGCTTACTCCGGCGGGCGGGCGCCAGCTGGAGCAGTTGGCGCCGCTGGCGGTACAGCTGGCAGAGGACACGCTGGCCGATCTTTCCAAGGCACAGCTCAAGGCCCTGCTGGAAAGCCTGGATCTGATCGAAAGCCGCCTGCGTTCACACAAAGCGGGCGAACAAGAGTTGGAAAAGAGAGTGAAATCATGACAGAAATGATCCTGCAGGCCAACAATCTGCACAAGCAGTATGACAAAGTGCACGCGGTGCAAGGCATCAGCTTTGATATTCAACAAGGCGAGATCTTCAGCCTGCTTGGCCCAAATGGCGCCGGCAAAACCACCACGATCTCGATGCTGAGCTGCCTGCTCAGCCCCACCGAGGGCGATGCGTTGATCGACGGGCACTCGGTACGCACGCAGGCCAACGCGGTCAAGCAGGTGATCGGCGTGGTACCGCAGGAGATCGCCCTGTACCCGGACCTGACGGCGCGTGAGAACCTGCGCTTCTGGGGCGGCATGTATAACCTCAGCGGGGCGCGCTTGAAAGAGCGCGTGGAGGAAACCCTGGAGATCGCTGGGCTGAGCGACCGCGCCAACGAGAAAGTGGAGACTTACTCCGGCGGCATGAAACGGCGCATCAACATCGCCGTTGGCCTGCTGCACGAGCCGAAGGTGCTGTTCATGGATGAGCCGACCGTGGGCATTGACCCGCAGAGCCGTCGCCGTATCCTGGATACCGTGCTTGAGCTCAACCAGCGCGGCCTCACAGTGCTCTACACGACCCACTATATGGAAGAGGCCGCCGAGCTGAGCCGCCGCATCGGCATTGTCGACCACGGCAAGCTGATTGCCCTGGGCACGCAGGATGAGCTGACCAAGCTGGTGGGCGAAAGCGACACGGTGCGCATCGGCATCAGCGGTGTGAGCGACACGCAAGCGCTGCTGGCAGCGCTTGGGGCGCTCAACGGCGTGCACCACGCCGGGCTGGAAGAAGACGAGCTGGTGCTGCAGGCTACCAACGCCAATGCGCGGCTGAGCCAGATCATTGGCGCCATCAGCGCCGGCGGCGGCCAGGTCAAGAGCATCAAAGTGGCTGAGCCGAACCTGGAAGCGGTGTTCCTGCACCTGACCGGCCGCGCCCTGCGAGACTGAAAATGAAGGCTTTACAGATCGCAATCAAGGACACCCTGACGCGCTTCCGTGACTGGAAGGCGCTGGCCGGCATGCTGGCCGCGCCGCTCATCATCAGCGCCCTGATCGGCCTCGCTTTCGGCGACCTGGGCGGCGACGAGGCGCCGATCGAGAACATTCCGGTAGTGCTGGTAAATCTGGACGAAGGCGAACTGGGCCAGGCCTACGAAGAAGTGCTCACCAGCCCCGATCTGAGCAACCTGATCGCACTCGAAAGCATGCAAGACCCTGAGGCGGCCAAAGCCCGCATCGAAGCCGGCGAATTGCGCGCTGTCATCGTAGTGCCGGCCGGGTTTAGCGAAACAGTCATCCCGGATGCAGAGGGCAACCGCGGCCAGGCCAGCGTGGAGCTGTACACTGACCCGGCGGCCGAGATCAGCCCGGTGATCGTGCGCAGCATTGTCGAGCGCATCACGGCGGCGATCAACACCACCCTGCTGGCAGGCCAGGTAGCCGGCAACCAGGCCGCGGGCTATGCCCCGCTGCTGGGGCCGGCCATGGCGCAGTTGGGCGCCGCCATCCAGGCTGAGCTGCAAAGCGACAGCCTAAATCTGGAAGAGCCGCTGCTGGACCTCAACGTAGTGAGCACGGGCGAAACTGGGGAGAGCGTGGACCCGTTCGCGTTCTTCATCCCGGGCATGGCCGTGTTCTTTTTGATGTTCAGCATGTTCGAGGGTTCGCGCTCGATCCTGCAGGAGGAGCGCCACTGGACCCTGCAGCGGCTGATGACCACGCCGACGCCTACCTGGGAGATCATCCTCGGCAAGATGGGCGGCACCTTTCTCACAGGTTTGCTGCAATTCACCATCCTGATGGTCAGCTCAACATACCTCTTCGGCGTCGACTGGGGCACGTCCATCATTGGTCTTGTCGTTCTGGTGGTGCTGACTGTCTTCGCCGCCAGCGGCCTGGGCGCCATGCTGACCGCGTTCTCGCGCAACGAGAACCAGGCCGGTGTGGTGGGCAGCGCGGTCTCGCTGGTGTTCGGCGCCCTGGGCGGCAGCTTCTTCCCCACCGATGGTCTGACCGGCATCATCAACATTGCCAGCAAGCTCACCGTCAACCGCTGGGCCATGGATGGCTTTCTGGCGCTGACCATCCAGCGTCAGGGTTTGGCCGGCATTCAAACACCGATACTGGTGCTGGCCTCGATCGGCATTGTTACCTTTGTTTTGGCCATTCTGGCCTTTCAGAAACGGTTCGTAAAATGAGCCAACTCAAAAAGCTTTTGCAAATTGCGTGGCTGTATCTTTACACCACCTACAAAGACCGCAGCACCCTCCTTTGGGGGTTGGCGCTGCCATTGATCTTTACAACCGTACTGGGCGTGGGCATGCAAGGCTTTGCCTCGAGTGACGAACCGCCCACCTGGCAGCTGGCCGTGGTGAATGGCGACGCGGGTGATACGGGAGCTCAACTGATCGCGGCGCTGGATGCGCATCCCAGCCTGGCTGCCTATGCGGCCCCCGCCAGCGAAGCGGCCCAGCAACTGGCGGACGGAGACATCGCGGCGGTACTAACTCTGCCTGCTGAGCTCAGTGAAAATTTGCTGGCCGGGGAGCACACGCAGCTGCTCTTTGAGACCAACGTATCCGAGCCGCGTGCCGCCCAAGTAGTGGAACAGGCTGTGCTGGCGGCGCTGTACGAGGTCAGCGCCAGTGTCGAGATCGCCAATACCAGCCTGCGCGTGGCCGAGCGCCTGGAGTTGTTCGCACTGGATGGCGCGCCGGGCGAAGGCGAGTACCTGCAAGACGGGCTGGCCGCAGCCCGCCAAGCCCAGGAGGACCAGCCCATCAGCCTGCAAACCAGCGCGGTCAGCCGCCTGGAAGAGCAGCAAGACGTGCCGATCGGCTTCTCGCAAGCCTCACCCGGCAACATGGTGATCTTCTCGATGTTCTTCATCGTATATGGGGCCAGCAGCATTCTGCTGGAGCGCGAGCAGGGCACCCTGCGCCGCTTGCTCACCATGCCGGTGAGCAAGCTCTCCATTCTGGGCGGCAAGCTGCTGGGTGTGTTCATTGCCGGCGTGACCCAGATCAGCCTGCTGGTCATCGTGGGTCAGGTAGCCTTCAATGTGCCCTGGGGCCAGTCGCCGGCGGCTCTGGCGGCCATGATCGTCGCCTTCGCCTTCTGCATCACCAGCATGGGCATGCTGCTGGCGGCGCTGGTGCGTACCTACGCCCAGATCGACGCCATGAGCATGATGCTGATCCTGCCCTTGGCCGGCCTGGGCGGCGCCATGTGGCCGATCGAGATCGTGCCAGACTTCATGCAGAAGATCGCCACCTACCTACCCACCGGCTGGGCTATGCGCGGCTTTCAGGACATCATCATCCGCGGCTTTGGCCTGGCCGAGGTACTGCCTGCGGCCGGAGTGCTGGTGCTGTTTGGGGTTGTGTTCCTGGCGCTGGGCGTGTGGCGCTTCAAGTACGAGTAAGAGGAGCAAGCATGTATCACTTTGTTTTGAAGCGCATTCTGCGGTCTGCTTTCGCCAAGATCAATCGAGGCGAGTACGAATCAATCGTGAACCAGTTTGCTCTCGTGTTTGAACACACCTTTTACGGGGAGCATGCTCTTGGTGGCACGCGCACAACCCCTGAAAGCAACCGAAGATGGTACCAACGCTTGGCAAAAATCTTTCCCGATCTACACTTCACCATCACTACTATCGATGTGAGCGGCTGGCCGTGGAACACAACAGCCAGTGTGGAATGGAAAGACCGCTTCAGTGGCCCAGATGGAACAATCCACAATAACCAGGCGTGCATGTGTTCAGATTTAAATGGGGCCGAGTGACCTCACTGCATATCTATACGGACACCTACAAGCTTGCTGCCATTCTCGATTCATTCGCACGCAATGGCCGCCCAGAAGCGGGCGAGACACAGATTGAAGACAAATAGAGCCAGTATTTCTTTGGATAAAAGCAAAAAAAGCCTGCGTTTCCGCAGGCTTTTTTATTTATTTGTCTTCTTCCTCGGGCAGTTTAGGCGTCACCCAAAGGAACCAGTATTGCGACTTGGGGTACATGGCCTGCTGGCCCGCATCCCACGCGAAGTCGCTTGATTCCACCAACGGCTTAAGAATGGCGTCGAGCCCCGCCAGCTGTTGGCTGCCCTTCGGCGCCTCGGGCGCCAAGAGCTGCAGCAGCACGCGGGCGCGCACTTCCGCCTTGTAGTAGCGGGCATGCTGCTTGGGCTTGTCGGCCAGCTCGGTCAGGTAGTTGGACCACTGGCGCATGCGCGCCGCAAACTCGCGCTCAGCCTTCTTCTCCCAGGCGTTGCCCCACTCTTTGCGGGCGTCAGCCAGGGCCGCCGCGTCGGCGGCGCTGAGCTTGCCGGCCGCCTTCAGGCTGGCGGCCGCCAGCAGCAGGTTGCCCAAGGTGAGCTGCGGGTCACGGTCCATAGCCCAAAAGACTTCGTCAGATTGCAAATAGGCCTTGAGTTGCTCCAGCCCATCGGTCAGGAAACGTTGGTTATCCATGGGTGCAATGATACTCGCTGGATAAAGCACGATGGAGCGCTGAAATAAACAAGCCCTCGTGGAAGACGTGCCAACAGGGATTCCTCGCTCAACTAAAAAAACGGCGGGCCAATGGCCCGCCGTTTTGATTCTGCATGGTCACGCACTACATGAGCAGCGCGATCGGGTTCTCAATGTAAGCGGCCAGCGCCTGCAGGTACTGGGCGCCCTCGGCGCCATCACTGATGCGGTGGTCGATCGACATGGTGACGCGCATGCGGTTGCCCACCGCGATCTGGCCATTCTTGACCACCGGCACTTCCTGCGCCGCGCCCACGGCCAAAATGGCGGCCTCGGGTGGATTGACGATGGCGGTGAAGCTGTGCACATCGTACATACCCAGGTTGCTGATCGAGAAGGTGGAGCCCTCAATGTCATCCGGGCTCACCTTGCCGTCACGCACGCGGCCGGCCATCTCACGCACTTCTTGCGAGATCTGGCGCAGGGGCTTGCGGTCCGCATCGCGGCACACGACCACCAGCAGACCGCCTTCAACGGCGACGGCCACGCCAACGTTGACCTGGCCAAGCTGCACAATCGCGTCGCCATCCAACTTGGCGTTGAGATTGGGATACTGGCGCAGTGTCAGCGCGGCGGCTTTGATGATGAAGTCATTGACGCTCAGCTTCTCGCCGCTGCCTTCAAGGGCGGCGTTTGCCTGGGCGCGTGCGTCCAGCAGGCGGTCCACATCGTACTCATGAGTGACGTAGAAGTGCGGGATCTCCTGGCGGGACTGCACCATGCGGCGGCCGATGGCGGCGCGCAGCCGCGAGAGCGGCACGCGCTTGTCAGCCGGCGCCGGGCCAAGATCGGCCAACTGTAGGCCGGGCAGCGCCAGGCTGCCGCCGCCCGCTTTGGCGCCCTCAACATCACGCTTGGTGATGCGCCCCAGCGGGCCGGAGCCGCGTACGGACTTGAGATTAACGCCGCGCTCCTGGGCGATCTTGCGCGCCAGGGGCGAGGCGCGTACGCCGTCGGGCAAGTTGCCGCCGGCATCGGCGGGCTGCTCGGCCTTGGCCGCCGTAGCCTTGGCGGCTGGCTTTTCGGCGGCAGGCTCCTGCTTGGCCGGCTTGTCTTCGGCTTTGGCGGCTGCCGCCGGCGCGGCCGCGCCGCCCTCGTAGGTCTCACCCTCGGCGCCGATGGCGGCGATGGGGTTGCTGACCGGCACGGGCGTGCCTTCGGTGACAAGGTGCTTGAGCACCACGCCGCTGTACTGTGATTCGACTTCGACTGTAGCCTTATCGGTCTCGATCTCGGCCAGCAGCTCGCCTTTTTCTACTTTGTCGCCTTCTTTTTTAGCCCAGCGCAGCAAAGTGCCTTCGGCCATATCAAAGCCGAGTTTGGGCATGGTTACGATATCGGCCATTACAGCACCTCTTTCACCGCCGCCACCACATCATCCACCTGCGGCAGCGCAAATTGCTCCAGTGCCGCGTTGTAAGGCAGCGGCACTTCTTTCTGCGCCACACGCTTGATGGGTGCATCGGCATAGTCAAAGGCGGCCTCGTACAGGCGGGTGGCCACTTCAGCCCCCACGCCGTAGCTGGGCCAGCCTTCTTCCACGATGACGGCACGGTTGGTCTTCTTGAACGATTCGAGCGCCGGCCCCATGTCCAGCGGGCGCAGCGAGCGCAGATCGACAATTTCCACTTCAATGCCCTCAGCCGAGAGTTGCTCGGCGGCGGCCATCGAGAGCTGCAAGCCCTTGCAGTAGGTCACGATGGTGACCGCGTCGCCCTCGCGCTGCACTTTGGATACGCCGATGGGCGTGGTGTAGTCGCCTTCGGGCACTTCGCCGCGGATCTGGTACATGGCGGCATGCTCGATGAACAGCACCGGGTCATTGTCGCGGATGGCGGCTTTGAGCAGGCCCTTGGCGTCCGCCGGGGTGCCGGGCGAGACGACCTTGAGGCCTGGGAAATGAGCAAAGATCGCATCCGGTGTTTGCGAATGCGTGGCGCCTAGCTGCCGCCCGCCGCCGCCCGCGGTGCGGATGACCAGCGGCACGCTCATCTGCCCACCGAACATGGTGTGCATCTTGGGCGCTTCATTAACAATGTAGTCCATCGCCACGAAGGCGAAGTTGATCGTCATGATCTCGGAGACCGGGCGCAGGCCCACCATGCTGGCGCCAATCCCGGCGCCGACGATGGCCGATTCGGCAATGGGGGTGTCGCGCACCCGCTTCTCGCCAAAATGATCCAGGAAACCTTTGGTGACTGCATAGGTGCCGCCCCACACACCCACTTCCTGCCCCATGATGAATACCTTGGGGTCACGCTCCATCTCTTCCCATAGGGCATCGGAGATGGCCTGGCGCATAGTAATGATTGCCATGCTTACTCCTTACTCGCGTACATATAGTCGTAGAGGGTGTCAAAGCCCGGGTCGGGGCTGGCCTCTGCGAATTCAATGGCTTCGTTGACTTCCACTTCCACGGCTTCTTCGATCTTGTCCAGGTCAGCCTTGGCGGCGATCTTGTCACCCACGATATAGCGGTGGTAAATGCCGATCGGGTCGCTCTTCTCCCACTTGGTGACTTCGTCTTTTTCGCGGTAGCGCTGCGGGTCACCCATGGAGTGCCCTTGGAAGCGATAGGTCATGACTTCGAGGAAGTACGGACCTTTGCCGCTGCGAATGTGATCCAGCGCAGCGCCCACGGCCTCGCGCACCTTCATGATGTCCATGCCGTCTTCGAGCCGGGAGTGCGGGATGCCGTAGCCCTCCGCCTTCATGTGGATCTGCTCCACGGCCGAGGCGCGGTCTACCGCGGTGCCCATGCCGTACTGGTTGTTCTCGCACAGCCACAGCACCGGCAGGTTCCATACCTTGGAGAGGTTGACGCCTTCATGGAAGAAGCCGATGTTGGTGGCGCCATCGCCAAACATGCAGATGGTTACGCCGTCACGGCCCTCGTACTGGTCACCCAGGGCCATGCCCGCCGCGATCGGCAGGTGGGCGCCCACAATGGCATGGCCGCCCCAGAAGTTCTTCTCGACATCCGCCATGTGCATGGAGCCACCGCGGCCCTTGGAGACGCCGGTTTCCTTGCCCAGCAGTTCAGCGATCACGGCCTTAGCCGAAATGCCGACATTGAGCGCCACACCGTGGTCACGGTAGGCGGTGATGATACGGTCTTGCGGCTGGCGCACCGAGACGATGCCGGTGCTCACCGCTTCCTGCCCGATATACAGGTGCAAAAAGCCGCCAATTTTGCCAGCCTGGTACAACTCCGCCGAACGTTCTTCAACCCGGCGGATGAGTACCATCTGGCGGTACAACTCCAGGTGGTCCTTCTTCTTTAAAGCCATGTGGGTGCTCCTGCTTACTAACAACCCCCGCGCAGGGCAGGCGTTGTGAAGATCATGCCAAAAATTGATTATACCTAAGCTGGCTGGATACCCTCGCTATAATCCGGAACGGAGGAGGACGGCATGAAACTCAACCACATCAACCTGACTGTCACGGATGTTGAGGCCGCAGCCAGATTCCTCGAAACATACATGGGCATGCGCTATCAGGGCGGCAACCGCGGCATGGGCTTTTTGTATGATGACGATGATTTGGTGCTGACTCTGATGAAGGGTCGGGCCGCAGAAGTGAAGTACCCGCCCAATTTTCACATCGGCTTTATTCTCGCCACCGAGGCCGAAGTGGATGAAGTCAACCGCCGGCTGAAACAGGATGGCTATGAGGTTGCGCCGCCCGAGCATTTGCACGGCTATACCTTTTATGTCGACGCGCCCGGAGGCTTCATGGTTGAAGTGCAGTGCTAGCGAGCACATCTGAGAGGCTTATAATCCCGCAATGGATTTTAGCAAACTGCCCCTGACTTTCGAAGGCTCCGTACAAGAAGAGCATCTGGACTTTCTCGGCCACATGAACGTGATGTGGTACACGCACTTTTTTGACCGGGCCACCTGGAATTGGTACAACAGCTTCGGCTTTGGCCACGAATATCACACCCAGAGCGGCAATGGCAGCTTTGCGCTGGAGTCACATACTCGCTACCAGGCCGAGCTACGCATGGGCGAGGGCTTCAAGGTCTACTCACGCGCCTTGCAGCGCAATCCGAAGTTGTTCCTGATGATGCATTTCATGGTGCGCAGCCGTGACGGCCAGATTGCTGCCATCACTGAGCTGCTGGGCATCCACATTGATATGGCCACCCGCCGCAGCTCCCCGCTGCCCAAGGAGATCGCCGCCTTGTGGGATGCGCAGATCGCCATCGGCAACAACGCCGGCTGGGACGCGCCGGTGAGCGGCGCGATCAAGATCGGGTAAAAGATGGCGGTTGCCGAGCTGCGCGTAGCGCTGACCACCGAGGACTACGAGCGCGTCGTCGCCTTTTACCGAGACGGCCTGGGGCTGGACCCGGCCGCGTTGTGGACCAATGACGAGGGCGGCCGCGGCCAGATGTTCCACGCCGGGCGGGCCGCGCTGGAGGTCTTCGACCCCAGTTATGCCGCCAGCGTTGACGAGATCGAAGTCGGCCGCCGGGTCAGCGGGCAGATCCGCTTCTGTTTTGAAGTGGCGGACATTCACGCCGCGGTGGCCCGCGCTCAGGAATATGGCGCCGTGCTGGAGCACGAGCCCATGCTCACTCCGTGGAATGACCTCAACGCCCGCTTGCGTTCACCCGACGGGTTGCAGATCACCCTGTTTCAGCCTATCAGCGAATAACTCGCTTACTCCGTAGCGAGTGCAATGTTGGCGCAGGGTGCGCCGCACTGTTGCACTTCAAAGAAGATCGCGTCGATGCTGGGCTCCATGGTGGATACTTGGGCGCCGTTGCGCAGGGTCAGGACCACGCGCAGGCTGTGGGCCTGAAAGATCTGAGTGACCTGGCCGTCGTGCAACAGGGCCACAGCTTCATCCCAGGAGATCTCGGCGCCGTCTGGCGGCAATGCGCCAGGGGCACAGGCGGCCAGCAACGCGAGCAATAATGTGGCAAACAATAGTTTCTTCATAAGTGCCTCCATGCTGTTAAACGCTACGAGCCAACCAGGAGTTCCTAAGCGGCCTTCACCAGCTCCACAACTTTGTCAGGCACCAGGCGGCCCTCATCGTTCTGGCGCTCAAGATAGCGGGCCAGCCAGCGGCCCGTGGGCTTGTTCTCTTTCATGGGGTCAAGCTTCTCGGCAATTCCGGCCGCGTCGAGCACTTCGGGCCAGCAGGTAACGCCGAACTTCTTGAAGTTGCCGCCTTTCACTACCCAGCGTGGGTGCTCGCCGCCGGCGGCCAACTGAATGCTCTCGAGTTCAAACGCCTTCTGCGCAGCGCTGCCGTTTTGCACAGCTTTCGCGGCGCGGTCGTTGCCTTCGGCAACGGCGGTTGAGTCAACAACCGCGGCCGCTACCCACGGCGTCCAACCCTGTTCGGCCAACAGCTTGATAAAGGCACTGACGCGCAGGACAAATTCCTTGTCAGACTGTTCGTCTGCCTGGCGCAGAGTGAATTGATCTTTGCTTCCACTGGGGCTGAGGAAATAGCCGTTGAATGAGGCGCGTGCTTCTTGCATATCTGCTCCGTTCCACTTGTCCGCTGAGATTGGATTTGCCAGGCGCATTGCGATTAGAATCGCATCGTTGCATCAGGCGGTTATGCTAAAATGAACAAGTGTTCTAGGACTTCATAATGCCATTGGATTTTCTCTCTGTCAAGCAGCAGTCCGCCCAAATCGCTGCCAATGCGCCCCAAGAGCAGCAGCGCATCCAGGCTTTGCGCAGCAAAGCGGCTGAGCTGCTGGCCGAACACGCCGACAAAGGCGCCGAACTGCGCGCCAAAGTGGAGCTGGCCGCCCAGCTGGACAGCTGGCTGCGCAGCGCCAAGCCCACCGGCGAGGCGCTGACCGCCAGCTTCCCGCTGCCCGCCGCGCCCGGCAGCCTCATGGTCATCGCCGCCGATGGCTCGCAGATCAACCCTGACCGCCACGCCGCGCTCAACTTCTATCTGGTGAACCTGGGCGCCATCCTCATGCGCACCCACAGCGGGCAGGCCCCGCTGCAGCGCGTGGATACCCGCCTGCACTATGCCGAATACAGCTCCACCGGCAGCGTAACGCAGGATCAGGTGGGCCTGGAGCGCGACACCAACGAGCGCATCTTCCTGGCCAGCCTGGCTGCCGAAGCGCACGACCTGCCCGTCCTCACCCTCACCGACGGCCCGCTGGAGCTGTGGGGCAGCCGCAGCCAGGACCCGCAGGAGCAGCAGAGCTACCTGGGCGCGCTCGAAAAATACTTGACCGCCCTGCAAGCTCTGCACGCCGCCAACGCCATCACCGCCGGCTATGTCGATAAGCCGCGCGCCGACCTGGTGGTGCGCGCCCTCGAGATCGTCGCGACGCCGCAGGAGCTACTGGGCGATACGCGCAAGCTGCGCTATCTGCGCGGCGTCACCGATGCCGACTTGTTCGCTTTTCTGGCCCCGGGCGAACGCTCGGCCTTGTTTGCGCAGCAAAGCCAGCTGGCCTCCCGCTACGAAGGCCCGCTGGCGCTGCACTTCTTCTATCTCAATGTGGGCGACGAGCGTCAAAGCAACCTGGCCCGCGTCGAAGTACCGGCCTGGGTCGCCGAAGACCGCGGCAGGCTGGATACGTTGCACGCCGCCTTAGTGGAGCAGTGCAAGCTGCTCACCTCGCGCCCCTACCCCTATGTGTTGCACCGCGCCCACGAGATCGCCGTGGTGACCCGCGCCGAAAAAGACGAAGTGACCAGCATGCTGCAACGCGCCCTGGAAGCCGAGGGCGTGCACACCGGCGATATGTCGCACAAGCAGGCCCTCAAAGATCTGCCGGGCCGTGGAAGGAATTAAATGAGCGAGACCAACTACCCCATCGGGCGCCTGCTGCGCTCCGGCATCACCGGCTTTGTAGCCGGCTGCCCCATCGTCGAGCAGGAGCGGCCCAGCTTCGGCGCCCTGGTGCGCGCCCCACTCGGCCCGAATGACTCGATCTACGGCGTTGTACACGAGCTGAGCATCCTGGATGATGGCCTGGTGCGCCAGCTGGTGACGCGTGACCAGCCAGTCGACGCCACCGTGATCGCTGATAACCGCGTCAATCGCACCGTGCCGATGGAGATCAGCGTGCTGGCCGTGGGCCACAGCAAGGACGGCGCCATCAGCCACGCGCTGGCGCCGCGCGCCCCGCTAAGCCTTGACGCCATTAACCAATGCAGCCCCGAGGAGATCGTGGCCTTCACCAACCACGGCAGCTTCGGCTACCTGCGCCACCTGCTGCGCGACACCGAGCTGCCGGTAGGCGAGCTGGTGGCCGCCCACGTGCGCCAGGCAGCGGCGGCCAACACCGCCGCCGGCAAGCCGGAGTGGAAGGCGCGCGCCACCCAGGAGCTGATCGCCCTGCTGCGCGACGACTATACGGTGCTGATGCAGGTATTGGGTGCATTGGCAGATGAATTTTAGATTTGTGATTTTTGATTGCTGATTTGAGGGATGGCATGAACAAGCAAGAATTGCAGAAGCGCACAAAGGATTTCGGATTGCGTGCAATCAGACTCATTGATTCGCTACCGCGCTCAAACAGCGCATCCATCATTGGTAGGCAATTATTGCGCTCTGCCACCTCAGTTGGCGCCAACTATCGCTCTGCCTGCCGGGGGCGCTCCAAAGCGGAATTCATTGCCAAGCTGGGTATTGCGCTTGAAGAAGCTGACGAAACACATTACTGGCTCGAACTATTGATCGAATCCAAGCTAGTTTCACAACAGGCTGCGAATCCGCTGCTAAGCGAAGCGAACCAATTGGTCGCCATATTGACCGCCTCTGCCAAGACCGCGCGGTCAAATCAAAAATCTGCAATCAAAAATCACAAATCGATTTTGAGGTCCTCATGACTGACTCTCCCCATTACATAGGTTACATCGTCGGCGGTAATCTCAAGGACAATCTCACCGTGCGCCTCACCGTGCCTTCGCACGAGGTACAAGAGGGCGCGTTTGTGGTTGTGGAAAGCGGCGACTGGCTGTTCCACGGCCTGGTGACCGACCTGCAGCTCGGCGACACCGACCCGCGCTTCGCTGACGAGTCCGGCAGCCGCCTGCCCGCCGAGCTGGCCGCCATGCTGCACGGCCAGACGCTCTTCACCAATCTGCAGATGCTGCCCGCCCTGATGATGGAGCGCGGCCCGGAACCCGGCAGCCCGGAGTACCAGCAGTGGCTCGACGCCATCAAGGCCGGCATACTTCCCAAGCCGCGTGCCCTGCCAGTCAAGACCATTCCGCCGCACCGCGCCCAGGTGCGCCTGGCCAGCGAAGGCGACATCGCCGAGATCTTCGGCGACCCCACAGACAAGGACAACTTCGTGATCGGCTCCACGCGCGAGCAGGACCACCCCGTGGCGATCGACTTGCACAAGCTGGTGCAGCGCTCCTCAGGCGTGTTTGGCGCCACCGGCACCGGCAAGAGCTTCCTGACCCGTTTGCTGCTGGCCGGCCTCATCCATCACAACGCCGCCTCGGTGCTGGTGCTGGACATGCACAACGAGTACGGCTTCGACGACACCTCGTCGGATACCAATGAGCGCGTCACCGGGCTCAAGACCAAGTTCCCCAGCCGAGTCCAGATCGTTGGCCTGGGTGCCGGCACCACCATCCGCGGCCAAAACCCCGACTTCCACCTGGAAGTCGCCATGAGTGACATCATGCCGCAGGACATCGAACTGCTCACCCGTGAGCTCAACCTCAAGGAGACCACGCCCACCACGCTGGACGCGCTCGTCTCGAGCTTCGGAGCGCGCAACTGGTTCAAAGCCTTCAAGGACATGAAGTCCAACGCCGTCATCGAAGGCGACGACGGCAAGAAGATCCCCGCGCCCGACAGCGTGGCCGCATGGGCGCGTGAGCGCGGCGTCAACGAGATGGCCGCCGAAGGCTTGCACAGCAAGCTCAGCCGCGTGTTCAACCTGCCCTATGTCGTCGAGCGGCCTGCTATGGATGGCATCGGCGAGGTCATCAAGGCCCTGGAGGCCGGCAAACATGTGGTGCTCTCCTTCGGCAAGCACGAGAGCGACCTGGACTATCTCTTGGTCAGCAACCTGTTGACCCGCCGCATCCGTGAGCGCTGGGAGCACACCACCAACGAGTTCCGCACCACTGGCAAGCACGAGCCGCGCCCGCTGGTGATCGCCGTCGAAGAAGCCCATAAGCTGCTCAACCGTGAGATGGCCGCCCAGACCAGCTTCAGCACCATCGCCCGCGAGCTGCGCAAATACTACGTCACCCTGCTGATCATTGACCAGCGCCCTAGCCAGATCTACGACGAGGTCATGTCGCAGCTCGGCACGCGCATCTCCGGCTGGCTGGGCGACGATGACGACATCCGCGCCGTGCTCAGCGGCCTGGCCGGCCGTGACGCCCTGCGCGGCATGCTCGCCCGCCTGCAGCCCAAAGAGGAAGTCCTGCTGCTGGGCTGGGGCGTACCGATGCCGCTGCCGGTGCGCAGCCGCCGCTACGATGACAAATTCTGGCAGGAGCTGCTGGGCGACAAGGCAGCCGGCAGCAAAAGCGAGAAGCAGCTCAAGAAAGAGCTGGGGTTTTAACTAAGGAGGCAGTATGAATCGCAGGTTTGTTTCGGTCGCTCTAACGCTGTTCACTATTACGATCAATGCGCTAGCCAACATTCTGCCGTTCAACGGCCAGACCACGGGGGAGATCTCAGACCGCTTTGCAATTCGCTTTGTGCCAGCAGGATATGTATTCTCGATCTGGGGTCTCATTTATCTTGGCCTGATAGTCTTCGCAATCCACCAAGCCCTTCCATCTCAACGCGGCACCAAAGTTCTCGACCAGATCGCCCCGGTCTACTGGATAGCCAGCTTGGCAAATACTGCCTGGATTGTGCTGTGGCACTATGAGCAATTCCCTATAACCATCATCGTGATCGTGATTCTATTGTTGAGCCTGATCGCCATTTACCGCAAGGTTGATACTAAAGCAGATGCAAGTTTCCGTTGGTGCGTGCAGCTTCCGTTCAGCATCTATTTGGGATGGGTGTCAGTTGCTACGATAGCGAACGCCGCTCAAGTACTGACATATTTGGAGTGGAACGCGTGGGGCTTGAGCGCAGACACCTGGGCCGTTATCATGCTGGCTGTCGCCAGCCTGCTGGGCGTCGTCATGCTGCTGCGTGAGCGCAACGCCGCGTACGCATTGGTGCTGGTGTGGGCTTTTGTTGGCATTGCGCTCAAACAGGCCGATAGCGCTCTGGTTGCAAATGCTGCTTGGGTATTTGCGGGCCTGCTGGCGGCGGGCAGTGGCTTTACGGTATTCCGAAAATGACCAAAGCCACCCTCTTCGTACTCGTTCAGTTCGCCGCCATCGGCGCCATCCTGCTCACCGGGCCCTGGCTGCCGCAGCCGCCCGCCCTACTGGCGCTGCTGGCGGCGGGCATGGCGCTGGGCGCCTGGGCCATCCTCAGCATGGGCATCGGCAACTTCGGCGCCTCGCCGCTGCCGCTGGCCGGGGCGCGCCTGGTGCAGCGCGGGCCGTATGCGTACATCCGCCACCCTATGTACACGGGCTTGCTGCTGGCCACTCTGGCGCTGGTGCTGGCCGCGCCCAGCCCGCTACGCATCGCTTTCTGGCTGGTGCTGCTCATCGATCTGCTACTCAAGCTGCACTATGAGGAAGCCTTGCTGGCCGCCAAATTCCCGGGCTACACCAAGTACCAGCAGGCCACCAAGAAGCTGATCCCTTTCCTCTTCTGACCGATCTTCCTTGCATTTCTGATAGGTGAAATAACCCGCCTTGGGTCTAAGATACCTAATCGGCTCCTAGCCAATTAGTACTAACATGCAGCTTTCAGAAACAAGCGGGCGAGTAAAGGCATTGCTCAAGGCTGGCCAACGGCAGCAAGCCCTGGCTTTGCTTTCCCATGCCCTGAAAGCCGACCCCAGCTACACCGAGGGCTGGTGGCTGCTTAGTTTCGCCATTGACGAACGCAGCAAGCAGATCTACGCCCTGCAGCGCGCCCTGGAGCTTAGCCCCAACAATCCCAAAGTGCTCGAACGCCTGGCCGCCCTCTCCCCGCAGCAGGCGCGCCAACAGCAGCCTGCGCTCGTCAAGCAGATGCCCGCCCGCGGCGCGGTCACCTCCACGCGTGAAGGCCGCTCTTGGGCCGGCGCCATCGCCGCCGGGCTGCTGGCCACGCTGGCCGTTGCCGGCGCGCTGACCCTGACCCTGCGGGTTACCCCCGCCAGCGCCCAGCAGGCCGCGCCCACCCTACCCGCGCTGGCCGCCGCCGAGCCAACCAGCACCAGCCCAGTCCTGCCTACTGCAAGCGCGCCAGCGCCTACCCTCGGCGCAGCGGCGCCAACCGAGGCCGAACCTGAGCCAACTCTGGAGCCAACATACCTGCCCACGCTGGATACACCGGCGGATGACGGCGAAGTCACCGTGACCTTGATCACCGACTCAGACACCAGCGCCCTGCCGGCCTTCGACCAGTTCGTCCAGGGCCTCACCAACGGCAACGGCAATCAACCGGTGGGAGTCTATGTTGAGGGCCGGTTCCAATACCCCATCGTGCAGCAACCCAGCAACGACCCCGCCTGGGTCACCAGCAATTTTGGCGAGGTGACCGAATTCCGCATTGTGCGCCAGCACACCGGAAACGAGGGGCTGATCGCCCACAACTACCTCGCCGGCGGCAGCTTCTACAGTCTGCAACCCGGCGATGTGGCCGAGCTCATCATGGGTGACGGCAGCGTGGTGGAATTCGAGATCTATGAGATCCACTCCTTCCAGGCGCTGAGCCCCAACAGCGCGCTGAGCGATTTTCTGAATTTGGATACCGGCGAAAAATTGACCGCCTCTGACCTCTTCTACCGCGTCTACGGTGGGGACATGACCCTCACGTTCCAAACATGCATCAACCGCGACAATATCTCCACCTGGGGCCGCACCTTCATCATCGGAGCAGAACTGTAATGGTTCGACATTACTTTGAGTTGATTCAAAGCAACTGGCGCTGGGTGGCCCTGTTCATTCTCGGCGCCTGCATCCTCTCAGTGGCCATCTCGCTCAGCGCCACACCCATCTACCGCGCCACCACTTCGTTCGTCATCTTCCCCAACGAGAATCTGACCAGCAGCCGTGACGTAGTCTCCAGCCTGGACACGCTGGAAAAACGCACCGTCATCACCACTTACTCCGAGATCGTCGCCAGTGAGCGCGTCTACCAGAACACACAGCAGGGTATGCCTTCAGCGGGCGAGAACTTCGCCCACTACCAACGCAGCGTGGTTGTGCCGCCCGAATCCAACATCTTCTATCTCAATGTAGACGGGCCGAACCCGGCCTTTGCGGCCGCACTGGCCAATCAGGTCGGCGCCCAGGGCATTGCCACCATCAAAGGCATCTACCAGGTCTTTGACATCGCCGTGCTTGACGAAGCGCAGGCTGCCAGCGCGCCCATCAGCCCGCAGCCGCTGCGCTCGCTACTGCTGTTCGCCCTCAGCGGCTTACTGCTCGGCATCCTCTTCGTAGTGGTGCGCTACCAGATCAGCCGGCCCATCGAAGCCATCCGCGACCGCCTCAACCGCGACCCCGAGTCGGGCGCATACAAGCGCGCTCATTTCAGCAATCTGGTCGAACGCCGCATGGCCGAGCGGCCCGACGCGCCGCTCTCGCTGGCGCTCATCGAGCTCGAAAGCCTCAAGACCTTCGCCAACTCTCTGCCCAACGCCGTGCTGACCGACTTCCTGACCCACACGGTGGAGATCCTCAACAAGCAATTACGCGGCAATGATGCCGTGGGCCGCTGGAACGAAACCGCCTTTGCCATCATGCTGCCCGACACTCCGCCGCAGCCCGCCGCCCGCACCCTGTTGCGCATCCGCCAGGGCTTGCTGCAGCCCATGGAAGAAAGCTCCGGCCTGTACAAGGTCTCGCTCAAACCCAGCGTGGGCCTCACCGCTTGGGAACAGGATGAAACGCTGAGCCAGCTGTTTTACAACGTTGAATTTGCCCTCGAGAAAGCCAATCAGGCCGCCGAGCGCATCTATATCTTCCCAATTGACCTCGGGCAGCCGAAAAATGGCAACTAAACGCCTCGCCCTGCTCCTGCTGGCCATGAGCCTGCTCGCCTCCGTGCCCGCCGCGCCGGCCTTGCAAACCGGCGTCCAGCTGCGCGAGATCCCTCTGACCCAACTGGGCGCCGAGCCCTTCGCGGCACTGCAAGGGCCGTACAGCAGCCTGGCCCTCACCTTCACAACGCCGCCCAATTGGGACCCCCAAACCGGCAGCACCCTCACCCTGGACCTGCAGAGCTTCTTTTCCAGCTTCGTGCCCGCCCAGGGTGAAGTAGCCCAGCAGAATTTGGTCGCCGGACACATTTCCGTCCGGCTGGATGGTGCAGTTCTGCATCGCAGCGTACTCAGCACCAATGGCGAGCAGCAGATCAGCCTGGCGCTGGAGCCGGGCATGTTGGCGGCCGGCCCGCAGCACATCCTGCACATTGATTGGGACGCTTCGGCCTCCTGCCAGTTCAATCTGTCCAGCACTGTATTGGTGCAGCCCAGCTCGTTGCTAAGCATCAGCTATGCCGAGGCGGCTGTGGAGCCTGCCTTGGCGCAGCTGCCCTACCCCTTCTATTCAGCCGATGCACTCGATCACCCCGGCACACTCATCGTGCTGCCGCCCAGCCCCACCCAGGGTCAGGTAGCCGCGGCCCTCACCGCCGCGGCCGCCCTGGGCCGCTTTGCGCCCCAGCAGCCCATTGAGCTGGTCGTCGAAAGCAGCCTCAGCGAAGATGACCTGGCCGATAAGCATCTGGTGTATGTCGGGCAAATTGAGTTGTTCCGCGATCTGCAAAGCCCCACCCTGCCGCACAATCAAGATTCCACGCTGCGCCAGCCCGCCGCCAACCGCGCCGGGCTGGGCTTCATCGAGGTGGCCCGTTCCCCGTGGAACATTCAGCGCGCCTTGCTGGTAGTGAGCGGCGGCAGCGAGGCGGCCGTGCAGCGCGCCACGCTCGCCGTGGGCAGCCCGCTGGTGCTCAATGATCGCGGCAACCTGGCCTACGTGCCGCAGGACACTCAGCCCAGCCTGCAGCCCACCGATACGCTGGCCAGCAACTTCTCGCAGCTGGGCCAGACGGATTTCACCTTCACGCGCTTCGGCCGCTCTGAGCTGCGCGTTCCCTTCTATATCTCACCAGACCGCGCCGTCAGTGACGCCGCCTTCCTCGATCTGCGCTTTGCCCACTCCCAACTGCTCGACTATTTGCGCTCCAGCGTCACCGTGCGCGTCAACGGCCAAGCCATCAGCACCACCCGCCTGGTGGATCAAACCGCCCCGCGCCACAGTGAAGTCACCTTGCTGCCCGCCTCTATCCTCAAGCCGGGCATGAACGAACTGGTCATCTCGGCCGAAGTCGTGCCGTTGGACCTGTGCGCCAACCCTGCTGAGGGCGACCACTGGCTCACCATCTATGCCGACTCACTCATCAGTGTGCCCAGCTCCAACGACCCGTTGGTGCGCACGGAGCTGAGCCTCGGCGAGTTCCCGCTGCCTTTCCTGCACAACAACATGCAGGATACGGCTCTCCTGCTGCCGGGCAATGACCCGGCAGCCTGGGCCAATGCCGCCCGCTTGCTGCGCGGCTTGGCCGCCAGCTACCAGACCTGGCCGCTGCTGCCCAGCGTGCAGGTTGGCTCCAGCAGCGCCGCCTTTGCCGGTGCGCAGGCCAGCAACGTCATCCTGCTCGGCGATTTTGACGACTTTTTATCTGACCTGGAAATGCAAACCTTGTTCGCCGTGCAGCGCGCCGGCGACAGTGGCGAACTGGCCCTGAGCGATGGCAGCCGTTTGGGCTACTCGCCCACTGTGCCGCTGGCGATCGCCTCGCTCAACCGCCTGGCGGCCGAAGGCGCTACCTCGCTGGCCCTGCTGGGCAACACGCCCACCAGCCTGCAAGGCGTGGTCGAGGCGGTCACCGCGCCGGGCTTCCCGCGCCGCAGCCCGGGCGTGCTGCTGCTGGCGCAGCAGGGCAACACCGCCATTCAAGACACGCGGCCGGCCGCCTCCGGCCAGCCGCTGGCCACCACCGTGGCCGAACTGACCCAGGCGCCAAGCGGCCCGGTCTCCACGGGCAAGGGCTTCTGGCTCTGGCCGCTGCTGGCGCTCCTGCTGGCCGCCTTCGGTCTCATCGTCTGGGAGCAGTTGGCTGGCTGGGTGCGACGGAAGAAGCCCAAAAAAGAATCAAGCAGCTAAAGATCAACCCCTTGATTTTGTCGCGCCATCGCCCCCGCCGGGCTAAAGATCGGCTATCCTGTCGCACCTGAGGAGGGAGGAGTATGCCAAGCACGCCACAGCAGATATCTTTTCAGTTGCACGCCCCACCCCCACACCAAAAACGAACAACATCTCACCCCAACCCGGCAGTACACCTGCAGCTTATTAGGCACGGAAATCCGCTGTACTGGCATACTTCCTGCATATAGGGGGTCATGGAACTAAAAGGAAAAGGCTTCTACCTCTGGAAAATACAGCGGGCCTTTGAAGGCAACCCCGGCAAAATTGCGGATGCTGCCCAGAGCGCCGGCCTCAGTCACGTACTGATCAAAGTGGCTGACGGCGTCTATGACTACAACATCGCCAACGGCGTGGATATGGTGCCAGGCCTGGTGGCGGCGCTGCGCTCGCGCGGCATTTCCCCCTGGGGCTGGCAGTACATCTACGGCGTCAACGCCGTCAATGAGGCCAAACGCGCCATCACCCGCGTCAAGCAGCTGGGGCTGGATGGCTTTGTGGTCAACGCAGAGAAGGAATTCAAAGCGGCCAACATGGCCAATACGGCCAAAGCCTACATGCAGGAATTGCGTGGCGGCCTGCCCAAGTTCCCCATTGCGCTCAGCACCTACCGCTACCCCAAGCAGCACACCGCCTTCCCCTTCACCGCCTTCCTGGAGTATTGCGACATCAACATGCCCCAGGTCTACTGGGTCGGCTCCAGCAACCCGGGCCAGCAGCTCAAGCGCAGCATCGACGAGTACAAGGCCGTCTCACCCGAGCTGCCGGTCATCCCCACCGGGGCCGCTTACGGGCAGGGCAGCTGGTCGCCCTCGGCCAGCCAGGTCATCGAATTCATGCAGACCGCCCGCACCATTGGCCTCAGCGCGGCCAACTTCTGGGAATGGCAGACCGCCTATATAAAGAATGATCTGTGGAGCGCGGTGAGCCACTTCGAGTGGGCCGCTGCTCCGGCCGAGGCGCCTGCGCCCCCACCCGCTCCGCCCGTGCAGAACCAGCCGGTCGAAACGCCCGCGCCCCTGTCCACTCCTCCGATCCAGCTCCCGCCGGCCGAGACACCCGTGCCTGCTCCGCCTGTGCAGAGCCTGCAGCCCGATCCTACCCCGCCGGCGTTCACCGCCCCGCCGAGTGACCCGCGGGTTGCCCTGGCGCAGGATATTGGCAACAAGCTCATCGCCGCTCTCAACTCGGGCTCCGCCAACAATGTCGTCTTCCTGTATGAGACGGATGGGCGCCTGGTATGCAACGGCCAGGGCCGCACCGGCTCCCGCGAGCTGTACAGCTGGTACTCCGGTCTGCTGCGTGACACCTTCCCGGCCCAGACCACCTTCCACCTGGTGGATGCAGGCGTCCAGGCGGATTTCCTCAGGCTGATGTGGAACGCCACCCTGCCCAACGGCAACACTGCCCGCGGCACCGACCTGATCAGCATTGAGGGCAGCGGCAAGCTCATCGCCATGCACCATTCCGCCTTCAGAATGTCTGAGGTCGCTCAGCCTGCGCTGGCCCAATCATCTGACTAAAAAAAGAGGAGGCTGCAGGCAGCCTCCTCTTTTTTGACCTACTCCAGGCCGATCCCTAGCGTATCGGCCAGCTGGCGCACGAAACTCGTTTGGGCGGGATTAAGCTTGACCAACGCCTCCCGCAGCGGGAACCAGGCCGCCCGCTCCACCTCAGGGAAGCTGGCCATCCGCCCAGAGCGCGGCGGCCACTCCATCTCGAACTCAATGCTGCGGGCGGCGTCCGCGTCGATATTGCCCTCCACCGCCCAGGCGCTGACCTGCTTGCCGCCCTTCTGGATCACCGGCTGCAGCGCAATGAACTCGCCTTCTACCTCAAAGCTGGTCTCCTCGCGGAACTCTCGGCGGGCGGCAGCCAGGGGGTCTTCGTCGGTATATTCGCCCTTGGGGATCGACCAGGCGCCCAGGTCCTTATTGCGCCAATACGGGCCGCCGGGGTGCACAAGCAGCACCTCGGGTTTGCCGGGAGTGAGCACGCGGTACATCAGAATTCCTGCACTCGTTTTTGCCACCCAAAAATTATAAGCCTATGATTCGGGCGATTCAGCCCATATAGGGAGTGAGTCCAAGGCGCGCGCCCCATACACGGCGATTGACTCTTTTAGCTCTCTTGTTCTATACTTTGGCCATCTTTAGAACAGATGTTTGGCCTGATTTGGCCAAAGGAGAAAAAGAGATGGTCAACAAAGGTTTACTTCGTCACTTCAATGTACCCGCCTTTATCCAGCGCAATCTGGTATGGGGCCTCTTCATCCTGGCGGCTCTGTTTGCTTTCGAGCTGTTCAACTTCAGCACCACCCAGTTCGCCCTGAACGATCTGATGGGCTCGCTGCAGTTCGGCGGCGTGGCCTGGGCCTCCATCCTGGCCGTGGCCTTCTGCGCCATTGACTTTGCTGGCATTGCCCACATGTTCACCAACCACACCAATCTGCGCAGCCAGCAGAGCTCCGACACCTGGTACCTGTTTGCTGCCTGGGTGCTGGCTTCCGCCATGAACGCCACCCTGACCTGGTGGGGCGTTTCCATCGCCCTGGCCAACAGCCCGGTGCTGGGCGAGGGTCTGCTGGACATGGGCACTCTGCTGGCGGTGGTGCCGGCCTTCGTAGCCGTGTTCGTGTGGCTCATCCGTGTGCTGATCATCGGCACGCTGATCAGCAACAGCGGCAAGCTGTTCACCGAGCGTGAGCGCAGCATGCCGCCCACCATGCGCCGCAGCCAGCCTGCTGGCAGCCGCGCCGCCCAGCCGGCAATGTACAACGGCCTGATGGCCAATGGCCAACAGCAGGGCAACGTGAACGCCCGCGCCTTCACCTACGAGGATGTAGACAACTAACGTGCAACAGCGGAATTCTCCTTCCGTGCAGTACCGAGACCGAGAGGCAGGCCAGGCGAGTGGCTGCCTCTCGGTCTTGCTGTTCCCTCCTGTCAGCGCGATCCTTTTCGGGGCGCTGCTGTTCTGGGGGCTGCTCAACCTGCCGTTCTCACTATTTCTTAGCAAGGGCGGCGCGCCGGTGAGCCAGCCGGCTGCGCAGGCCGCCGTGGCCCCCGCAGCCTACAGCGGGCAGCTGGCGTCGCTGTTCACACCGCAGGTGCTGCGCTGGGAAGCGCAGATCCTGCGCTGGGCGGCCGAAAACCAGCTGGACCCAAACCTGGTAGCTACTGTGATGCAGATCGAATCCTGCGGAGACCCGCGGGCGCTCTCCCGCGCCGGGGCACAGGGTCTCTTCCAGGTGATGCCTTACCACTTCGCCGAGGGCGAAGATGCGTTTGCACCCGAAACCAACGCCAGGCGCGGCCTGAGCTACCTGCGCAACTCACTCAACCATTTTGATGGCAATGCCAGCATGGCCATGGCGGGTTACAACGGCGGCATTAATGGCGCCAGCCGCCCACGCGCCGACTGGGCGCAGGAAACACGCGATTATCAATATTGGGGGGAGAACATTTACGCAGATGCGGCAGCCGGGCGCAGCCACAGCCCGGTACTTGACGAATGGCTGGGCGCGGGCGGAGCTAGCTTGTGCGCTCAGGCTGAGCGTCGGGCTGCGACGTCTCCGTAGGCTCCCGCGCCGGGAACGGCGTGTTGAGCCGCAGCTCAGACGTAGCATCGGGGCAATTGTCATCCGCCAGCGGCAAGCGCACCGTAAAGGTGCTGCCACGGCTGACGCGCGACTTGACTTCAATATCGCCGCGGTGGTTGCGCACGATCCAATAGGCGATCGAGAGACCCAGACCGAAGCCAGCGCCATCCTTGCTGCGTGAGCGCGATTTGTCGCCGCGATAGAAGCGTTCGAATACGTGCGGCAGATCCTCAGCAGGGATGCCGAGCCCGGTGTCCTTCACGGCCAGCTGGGCGCTGGCCTCATCTTTGGAGAGGCTGACCGTCACGACGCCGCCCGGCTTGGTGTACTTGATGGCGTTAGCCATCAAGTTCAGCAGCACCTGGCGCAAGCGATCACGGTCGCCGCACACCAGCACCTGATCGATCTTGCCAATATCGAGTCTTACATTCTCGCCAGCCAGCACGCGCACCTGGTTGAAGACTTCCAGCATCAGGCTGTCGAGCTCGACACGGCGGCGGTCCATAGGCAGTTTGCCCGATTCGGCCTGGGCCAGCACCAGCAGGTCCTCCACCATGCGCGAGAGGCGCACCACCTCCTGCTCGATGCTGTGCATGGACTCTTCGTCCATCTTGCCCATGCGGCGCATCAGGTCCAGGTTGCCGCGCACCACCGTGAGCGGCGTGCGCAGTTCGTGGCCGATATCGGCCACGAATCGGCGCTGCGTGGTAAAGAGCTTGTCCAGACGACTGAGAGTGTCATTGAAAGCAGTGATCAGGCGGCCCACTTCATCTTCCGGATCGGATGGCGGCGGGATCCGCCGCGAAAGATCATCGGCACGCGTGATCTGCAGCGCCGTATCGGTAACCGTGGCCAGGGGCGCCAGGGCACGGCGCCCGGTGACCAGGCCCACGCCACCGGCGATCAGAATGCCGATGCCGCTGAGAAGGATGAGATAACGCACCAGATCGGTGCGCAGGGCTTCAAAGATGCTGAGCGAGGAGCCGCTTTGCAGCACGCCGACCCGCTCCCCATTGGAATGAAGCGGCACGGTGAGGACGCGGTAGGGAATGCCGCCCACGCTTACGCTGGTGAAGGCGCGGTCCGCGCTTTCCATGGCAGCCGCATCCAGCGGCTGCATGAAGGGGCTTTGCGGATCGATGGTCTGGGTAACACCCACCATCTGGCTTTCAGTGTTCCAGACCTGGGTGATGACACTAGAGTCAAAGGCGACCCGCTGGATAAAAATAATGTCGCCCTGGTCATCCACCCGGGCGACAAACAGCAAGTCTCTGGCGGCGCGCTCGAGAGCGCTATCCACCTGGCGCATCTGGACGACCGAGATCAGGCCATAGACGGCAAAACCGAAGAGGACCAGTACGGCCCCCAGTACGATGGTGTAGTAGAGGGTGAGGCGGGCACGCAGCGACATTTATTCATCTTCACGCAGAACGTAGCCCATACCGCGCACAGTATGCAGCAGGCGGGTTTCCTTGCCCACCTCCAGCTTTTGGCGCAGGTAACGCACATATACTTCAATGATGTTGCTCTCGCCGCCAAAGTCGTAACCCCAGACGTTGTCGTAGATCTGCTCACGGGTGAGCACCTGGCGCGGGTTGCGCATGAACAGCTCCAGCAGCTCATATTCTTTGGCGGTCAGGTCGATCACGCGCTCGCCACGCTGGGCGCGGCGGGTGCCCGTATCGAGCGCCAAGTCGCCGAAGCTGTAAGACTTCTCCTTGGGGGTCTGGGTGCGGCGCAGCAGGGCGCGGATGCGCGCCAGCAGTTCATCCAGGTTGAAGGGCTTGACCATGTAGTCATCCGCCCCGGCGTCGAGCCCCTGGACGCGGTCGTTCACCGAATCCTTGGCGGTCAGCATCAGAATGGGGATCTTGCCCATGGCGCGCAGACGCTTGCACACTTCCAGGCCATCCATGCCGGGGAGCATCCAGTCAAGCACCACAAGGTCCGGGCGGTTACCGCCCGCCAGAGCAAGCCCCTTTTGGCCGGTCTCTGCCGTTTCTACTTCATAGCCTTCATACCCGAGGCCACGCCGTAAGAACGCCAAAATGGCTTCGTCGTCTTCAATTACCAGTATTCGAGCCGCCATATTCGTTCTCCGAAGATTAATTTTCACTATATCATAGCGTACGCAAAGATTAATAAAGGTGAGTAGGAACTAAATGTAGTTTTTTGCACAAACCTCGCGCAAATTCACAATAGTATGCAAAAGTACGTACGCTTTCTCCTTTCCTTGCTGTTCTACTGCCTCACAGGCATGGGCATCAGCCTTACCATCGTGGGCGGGGTTGGCGTCAGCAGCTTCAATGCCGCCAACGTTGCTCTTGCGGATGTGCTCAATGTGAACGTTGGCTTGATCACAATATTGGTGAACCTGGCTTTTGCCGTGGTTTACGCGGCGCTAACCCGCTTTCGCTACCCGGCCCGCTACGCGGTACAGATCATCGCCCTGCTATGCTTGGGACGCGTGATCGATTTCTTCACCTATCAAGTCTTCGCCGATCTTGCGCCCGCCAGCTATCTGGAGCGCATGGGCTTGCTGGTGGCCGGCACGCTGACCGGCGGCATCTCAACCGGCATGGTATTGAATCTAAAAGCGATCACTTTTCCGGTTGAGAACACCTGCGATGAACTGAGTAAGTTAACGAACATCACCTTCGCAAAGTTCCGCTATGCAGTCGATGTGGTCTCGGTGCTGGTATCGGTGTCACTCTCGCTGATATACAAGATCCCGTTCTACGCTCGTGAGGGCACGGTATTGAGCCTGTTCCTGCTCACCGCGGCGATCAGCGGCACACGCTGGGCATATGGGCGCGTGGGCGCAAGAATCAAAAAAGCACGGCCCTAAGGCCGTGCTTTTTAGTGATAGAGCCAGAGTTACTTGAGCTCGACAACCGCGCCAGCGGCTTCCAGCTTGGACTTGGCGTCGTTGGCAGCTTCCTTGCCGACGGCTTCCAGAACCTTGGCATTGCCGGCTTCGGCCATGTCCTTGGCTTCCTTCAGGCCCATGTTGGTCAGCTGGCGGATCACCTTGATGACCTCGATCTTCTTGGGGCCAGCATCCTTCACGAAGACATCAAACTCAGTCTTCTCCTCAGCCGCGGCGGCGGGAGCGCCACCGCCAGCGGGGGCGGCGGCCACGGCCACGGGGGCGGCGGCGGAAACACCCCAAGCCTCTTCCAGCTTGGAAACCAACTCGGCAGCTTCCACAACGGTCAGCTTGCCCAACTCTTCTACCAATTTGCTAAGATCAGCCATTTTCAATATCTCCTTCAGATATTCAGTATGTTTAGTTGATTAGGCCGTTGCTTTTTCAGCATTGGCTTTGATGACCTGGGCCACACGGCGGCCAGGTTCATTGAGCAGGCGCACCAGCTGCGTGGCGGGCGTGTTGAGCAGCGCCAGGAACTGGCTGCGCACAACAGGCAGAGCGGGCAGGGTGGCCAGACGAGTAACGTCTTGCTTGCTCAGATAGTCTTTGCCCAGGAAACCGGATTTGATCTTTACGGCCTCCTGATCCTTGGCAAAGTCTGTGAGCGCCTTGGCTACCGCAGGTGCATCCGAAAAGGCCAGACCGACGGCGGTGCTGCCGAGCAGATCAGCCTCGGGCACCTCGTAGCCGGCGGCTTTGAAGGCGCGGCGGCCCAGCGTGTTCTTGATCACGTGGAATTCGCCGCCAGCTTCGCGGATGCGCTTGCGCAGCTCATCGAAGGCGGGCATGCTGAGGCCGCTGTATTCGGTCAGGAACACAGCTTCGGAATTGCCCAGCCACTGCTCGTACTGCGCAGAGATGCTTTGCTTCTTTTCCTTTGAAAGCGCCAAACTTACCTCCTAAACAAAAAGTCTTTGCTCCAGAAATCGAAGCAAAGACCTTTACGCAGTCAAAACAGAACTACGGTAAAGCCCTTACCTCGGCAGGGGATTAAGCCCGCGCAGTTTGTCTGCGCAAACGCCTGCTGTCTTTGGTAGAGCGAAAGCGGTGCAGATTGTACTACATGGCCGGGCAATCGCCCGGTTACGCAGCGGCTCCAGGAGTGGTTGCCTGATAGGTATCGACCTTGATCGAGGGGCCCATGGTGGCATTCACAGACACGCGGCGCACATACACACCCTTCACGCCGGAGGGGCGGGCCTTGACGACCGCATCCAGCAGGGCAGCGAAGTTCTCCTGCAGCTTCTGGGAGTCAAACGAGGCCTTGCCGATGGGCACGTGCAGGTTGCCGGTGCTGTCGACGCGGAATTCCACGCGGCCAGCCTTGGCTTCCCGAATGGCACGCGGCAAATCATCCGAGGAGGAAACCACCGTGCCAGCCTTGGGGTTGGGCATCAGGCCACGCGGGCCGAGCACACGCGCCAGACCGCTCTTGCCCAGGTTGCCCATCATCTCCTGCATGGAGAGGGCCACATCGAAATCCAGCCAGCCGTTGGAGATCTTCTTCAAGGTCTCATCGTCATCGGCCACAGCGTCAGCGCCGGCATCGCGGGCCGCCTTGGCGGCCTCACCCTGAGCGAAGACCAGCACGCGGATGGTCTTGCCCAAGCCATGCGGCAGGATCACCACATCACGCACCTGCTCGTCGGCCTTGCGGGGATCCACATTGAGGCGAATGTGCACCTCAACGGTGGGGTCAAACTTGGTGTAAGCGGTCTCCTTGGCGAGTTGCAGGGCCTCCGCGGGGGAATAATCCTTCTCAGCCACCTTTGCGGCGACTGCCTGGTACTTCTTACCTTTTTTAGCCATGTTTCTCCTTCGTGGTACCAACGAGTGAGGCGAATGCGCAGCATTCGCCCGCGCCGCCTTTGGCGGCGCACCTCTCCCACAACTTAGTCAACGACGGTGATGCCCATATTGCGGGCAGTACCCTCGATCTGCTTCATCGCAGCTTCGATCGTGTTTGCATTGAGATCGGGCATCTTGATCTCGGCAATTTCGCGCACCTGGGCGCGGGTTACCTCGCCCACCTTCTGGCGGTTGGGCTCGCCGGCGCCCTTGGCAGCGCCAGCGGCCTTGGCCAACAGCGTTGAGGCCGGCGGAGTCTTGAGGATGAAGGTGAACGAACCATCCGTGTAGATGGACACTTCAGCCGGAATAATGTCGCCCGGGCGGTTGGCCGTGCGAGCGTTGTATTCCTTACAGAAGCCCATCAGGTTGATGCCGTGGCCGGCCATGGCCGGGCCAATCGGCGGCGCCGGGCTGGCTTTGCCAGCCTCGATGCGTACGGTAACTACTGCCTTAAGTTTCTTTGCCATTCTTTCTCCTAAGTGGTGTTATCGAGTTTGAGGGCAACGCGCTGGCGCTTTGCCCGCGGCGCTTTGCACCGCACCTCTCCCACAAATTCACTATGCTTTTTCTACCTGCAAAAAGTCCAACTCCACCGGGGTTTCACGCCCGAAGAAGTTGACCATCACGCGCACTTTGGCGCGCTCCATATCGATCTCCGAGACCGTGCCGCGGAAATCGTTGAACGGACCATCCACAATGCGCACGCGCTCACCTTGTTTGAAGGTGACCTTGATGCGCGGGGCCTCAGCCTCCATGCGCTTGACGATCTGCGACACTTCTTCGGGGCGCAGGGGCAGCGGGGTGTTGCCCTGGCCGACGAAGCTGGTAACGCCGGGCGTGTTGCGCACCACGTACCAGGATTCTTCGGACAGGATCATGTTGACCAATATGTAGCCAGGGAATACACGGCGCTCAACGGTGCGGCGCTTGCCTTCCTTGACCTCAATTTCTTCTTCCGTAGGCACAACCACATCAAAGATGAGGTTCTTCATGCCCATGGACTCAATTCGCTGTTCCAAGTTGTGTCGCACCTTGTTCTCGTAACCCGAGTAGCAGTGCACTACATACCAGGCGCGCCCGTCGGCATGTTCGCCCTCAACGGTAGGCACCTGGCTGAAGTCAGGCACATCGTCGCCGCCATCACGCGAGAATTCATCGGCCATGCGGCGCGGGGTCTGGGCGCGCGGCTTCTCTTCCAGTACGGGAGCAGACTCCTGTACCGCAATCTCCTGCGGTGCCGGCTCTTGCTCAGCCTGCTCCACAAGCGCGGCCTCAGGCTCAGCCTGGATGGGCTGGCTGTCAGCCAGGGTTTCCTCTGGCTGCGGCTCGCTGTCTTGCGGCGTCAGTGGCGCCGACTCAAATTCTTCAGACATGGTTACTTACCCTACTGCCGGCCTTTAGTACAACAGCCAGCGGAAAAAGCTGCCGAATACGGTGTCCAGCCCGCCCAGAATGATGGCCATGATGATCATGACGATGATGACGATGCGCGTGAGAGACAGCGCCTCGGCACGGGTGGGCCAGGATACTTTGCGCAACTCAGCAATGGTTTCACGGAACCAGCGCTGGATGGCGTTGGGTTGGCGAACCTGAGTTTGGTTAGTCATGCCAATCTCCTTCAAGGCAAGCAGTTGAGCTGCTTGCGCAGATGTTTCAGGCAGGCGAGACAGGAATCGAACCCGCAACCCCCGGTTTTGGAGACCGGTGCTCTGCCAATTGAGCTACTCGCCTAAGCCAGGTGCGCGCCATACGGCGCGCACCTGAAAACTACTTGGTTTCGCGGTGCAGGCGATGGCCCTTGCAGCGCGGGCAGAACTTCTTCATTTCCAACCGCGCTTGATCATTGCGGCGACTCTTCTCAGAGGTGTAGTTGCGCTCACGGCACTCAGTGCACTCCAGAGTGATGACTACACGTACGCCTTTCTTACCAGCCATGTAAAACTCCTAAACCAGTCGTATTGACTTGGTTATTCCTTATTCCAAGATCTGGGTGATGACGCCAGCACCCACGGTCAGGCCGCCTTCACGAATGGCGAACTTGGAGCCTTGCTCCAGCGCCACCGGGGTCTGCAACTGTACCTGCAGGTTGACGTTGTCTCCCGGCATCACCATCTCAACACCACTCGGCAGGGTCACTTCACCAGTGACGTCCAGGGTGCGGATGTAGAACTGCGGCTTGTAGCCGGTGAAGAAGGCT
>JAJTXV010000004.1 GCA_021463845.1 Anaerolineales bacterium
TCTCTTGAGGGCGGCGAGATCAGCGATGGGCAGCTATTGACCCTCACGGCTGAACCAGGGGCGGAGATCTATTTCACCCTGGATGGGTCAACACCGACAGTCTCAGATCATCTATATGTTCAACCCTTTGAAATAGACAAAACCATGACGGTTCGAGCGATCGCAGCCGTCGCCGGACAACTGCCCTCAACCGTTGCTACGCACACCTACATCGTGGGCGTTGAGCACGATCTACCCATCATCGCTTTGTCGACCGATCCTGAGCACCTATTTGGATATGATGGAATTTATTCAAACTGGGGCTGGGAAATTGAGCGGCCTGTGCATGTCGCCTTTTACGAAACCGATGGACTGGCCTTCTCTTTTGACGCTGGCTTTGAAATTGCCGGGGGTTCCAGCCAGGAGTTTCCACAAAAATCATTTGCCATCCACTTGAGAAAGGACTATGGCACGGAGGAACTCAATTATCCGCTTTTCGCTGGCAATGAAGTCACCTCCTTCCGGCATCTCCTGCTCCGCACCTCTGGGCAAGACCAATATATGACCAAGGTTCGAGATGCTTTCATTCAGCGAGCAGTAATGAATGTGATCGATCTGGATGTGATGGATTCAAGGCCTTGCGTGGTGTATCTGAACGGCGAATATTGGGGAGTATATAACATCCGCGAAAAGGTGAATGAGGATTATCTAGCCAGTCACTATGGACTGGACCCGAATCGCGTAGATATCCTTTTGAACAATGGCCAAGCTTTAGCTGGCAGCAATGAAGACTATAAAGCCTTGATGGAGTATGTTGAAACGCACGACATGCAAATTCAAGAGCATTATGAATATGTCGCTTCCCAGGTTGATATTGATAATCTAATGGATTACCTCATTGTTCATAGCTACTTTGGGAACACAAGCTTAGATATCAAATATTGGCGCGATCAGAGTGATGGGAAGTGGCGCTGGGTTCTATATGACTTGGATTGGGCCTTATTTAAGGGGACGCATACTTGGAACAACATGAGGGCGATCTTCAATCCTGAAGGCTTAGGTGATGGGAATTGGATAGATACAACCTTGCAAGTGGAGTTATTGAAGAACGAGCATTTTAGGGAGGAGTTTATACGACGCTACGCCTATTATGCAAATACCTATTTCACTCCTGAACGACTGCTCCCGATGTTCAATGAAATGGTTGCGGAGATCGAATCAGAAATGCCGAGGAACGAGCAGCGCTGGCCCAATAACTGGGGAGGATGGGCACTGCATGTGTCGTTTGTCCGGCAAATCCTCCAGGAGAAACCAGAAATCGAGAGAAACAATCTACAGAGATTCTTCAGGCTGAGTGATGAGGAAATGCAAGAGTTGTTTCCGTGACCAATCTCATCTTTCTTCCAATTGGAAAACACGGAGTTGCAATATCTGGTGATTCTTTTTAGCGGAGACCCCGTCGAGGATCAGAGTGACGGCGTCGCCCTGCACCCAAAACAAAGTTTGCACTAACCTGGGGTTCCGTCTCCGGTTCCGGTCCCGTTTCGGTTTCTGTCTCTGGGACGGACACAGCAGCCAGCCAATTGCTATGAACAAAACCATCAGCTCCGTTGAACCAGAATTTACACCAAGTGGCTACTCCGTCAACGGGCTCACCCTTTAGCTGTTCTGTTACGCGAATCACCTGCCCTTTTTTTAGCTGCCCGAGCTTGGGGAAACCGGTACCAGGGCCAGTACGCACGTTCAAGATCGCCGTAGCCGTTGCAAATGTGCCGCCGGGTTCAGGCATAGGTGCAGGTGCGGCTACTCCACTCAGGTTGTTGACACGCTGGATAATCCAGCTCAGCTTGCTAGAGGGATCAGTCGAGAGTCCCATGAATTCGCCTGGGCATGCAGTAGCAAATCTGGGCGCGGCAAACTCCCGATGTCCTCTAACGATAAGACGCGTATTATTCTCTCGATTAAATTTGTAAATGATTTGGGCGGCAGATTCTAGTTGCCCTTGAGTCGGCTGCTCTACTTCAAAGTTGCCCTCTAACAAAATCCCAAAGCCCCATTGGTTCGAACTTTCAGTTCCTTTGTACCAATCTGTAGCGTGATAGAGCTGATACTTTAAGTCTTGGGTTTGGAGCCATTGCCCGTCGCCCGCCACTGCAAAGCTGTATAGCAAAAACTTGTATCCGAATTCGCCTTTTGTAGACGGGTAATTTCTCCCCTTGTGACGCTCGTTGTGGGAGGCTAGCCGCTTCTTTAACTGCTCCAAATTCACGGGTACACCAACGTCAGCAGAATGATGGATCGTTGCAAAACGAATTTGTTGTAATGAACGAGTTAGAGATAGGCTCATTATTAGTCCTGTCGAACGTGGTGAGTGGCATTGGAACTAGCTCACTCAGTAGTTCAAGTCTAGTACTTTTGTAGCTCTACGCCTTTTCTTAGCGGTCATTTGATGACGATCTGTCACTAGCAATTAGTGCAATTTCTAGGCCAGGAGTCGAACCTTTCAACCAATTGATTAAGAGTCTACTGCGCAGGGGGAACAAAAAAGACGGCCAGCGGCCGTCTCAGTGATCCCGGAAGGACTCGAACCTTCAACCAATTGATTAAGAGTCAACTGCTCTACCATTGAGCTACGGGACCGTAGACGCAAGATTATAACAAAACTACGGGTAAATCTTGAAACTTTTTGCTAATTTGGAACTTTCAGGCTTCCTTTGACGAAATCGGGTGCAGATCGGGTGCAGTTGCAGACAGCTCGCTCACAGAGATTGGACTAATCAAGTTCTCGACAACATAAGCCGCTTTTTCCTGGCCGCTGGGTATCAAGTGGCCGTAAACATCCAGCGTTATGCTCGCCCGTGAATGGCCAAGCCGCCGAGAAACCACGAGCACATCTACTCCATTGTTCAACATCAGAGAAGCTGCCGTGTGCCGCAAGTCATGAAAGCGGATTTTAGGTAGCCCTGCTCTTTTCAGCAGCGAGCGAAATTCTCTCACCACGTTTGGCGGATTTAGCGGAGTGCCAACTACTGACGGAAAGACCAACCCGAGGTCTTCCCACTTCTCAGCTCTTACCCGGGCATCCAGCTGAAGGACATAGTGCTGATTGAGCAGGTCAACGGTTTCATTGCCCAGCTTGATTGTTCGAAATCCGTTCTTTGTTTTGGGAACCACAAACTCAAATCCACCGCCTGGCAATGGCTTTGCCTGCCGTGTAATCCTCATCGTTTTATTGGCAGAGTCGAAGTCTTCCCATTTCAAGCCGAGAAGCTCGCCTTGTCTTACCCCTGTTGCCAGAACGAAGAAGTAGAAAACAAACTCACGGAAGCTTTTAGTCTTTGCCGCGATTAGAAGCCTCTGGATTTGCTCCTCATCCAAAACGCACATTTCCTTTTCCTGTGGTTTTGGTGGACTGGTTGCGCCATCCGGATTCAAAGAGATTATTCCCAGCTTAACTGCCTGGTTCAAGCTGCGATGAATAACCGCATGAACCATTTGAACTGTTCGAGCTCCCCTGCCGCTGGCTATGAGCTTGTCGTAAAGCTGCTGAATTCGAGCAGGCCGCAACTCACTGAGCTTCACTTTGCTTAGCTCTGGAAGAACATAGTGATTGACTACCTGGCTATACTGCTTTAGCGTTCCACGCCGAAGCCTTGCCTCAACGGTCTTCAACCAACCTTCGAGAAACTCGCCATAGGTTATCTTTGAGCTGCTGTATGTAAGCCCCGCTGAAACCTTCTGATGAGTTTCCCGCAACCAAGCACGACATTCAGCCTGAGACTTGCCAGTGAAGGACAGTCTTCGGCCTTGCAAACTGATTTGAGCTCGCCAAGTTCCGTTGGCACGCCTGAAAATCGTTCCTTCGTTTTTTCCTCTGGTCATGCTTTCTCCTATTTGAAAGTGAATAGGAGAATGGCAAATAGGTTTGCTATTCGGTTAGTAACGTGCAGAAGAGCCAGAGTCATTTTATACCCTTCTGCCCGGATTGAGAAACACGCTCTTGAATAAAGCGGTTCAGGTCTTCTGGCCGCACACGCCTAGCCCCTAGAATTTTGACGGTAGGCAGTATCCCCTTCTGCATGAGTTGATAGGCGAAGGCACGGCTGATATTTAGAATTTTGGCTACCTGGCTAGCTTTGAGCAGTGGTTCTGGGAAGTGGCTTTCCAAGCTCATTCTTCGCCACCGTCATTCAGCAGAGATTTGAACTTATCCCCGCGCTTCTTCCTGCCATTCTCTATCAGGGCTTTGAGTGTTCCCTCGCCAATTACATCCACTAAGACGGACAGACTGGGCGAAACCTGCTTGAACATCCATTCAGCTATTCTGGAAAGCTCTTTGGTGCGCGCATCTACAATTGTTCTGCCTGCCTTGACATGCTGCTTGACGAACTCCTGCCAATAGGGAGCGTCAATCTCGACAAAGTCACGAAGATGAGGAATTGACTTGTTCGACCACTCATCAGGCGAGCTGGGCAGCACATCCGCAGCTATCAGGTCAGCGCGTGGCCCTCTGGCCTCCATTTCAAGCCGCACTGGCCCGTGATAGTCATAGACGCGCAAATGGCGCGAGGAAGCCCTGCTGCCCAGCCGAAAAATTGAATGGCCGATTTCGCCGTTCTCTTTTGGGTTGTGCCGGCTGTGCTCAAAGCGGAAGGTTTCCCGCCTCGCCCGTGTAATGAATAAATCCTGTTTGTCTGCTTGATCCAGCATGACAGGCGTAAACGGCACACCATCCCAAGCGAGGTCAATTCGCTTAACTCTGAATTTGTCATTGCGCTGTAGGACTAAAAAGAATTCTTGAAGTGTTTCAGGCGGCAACGCTTCGCAAGCAGTACCAGGCAATTCCAGATGAAAATGCCCTTCTTGTTCATCACCGCTGCTGTGCTGGGGCAGGCAGTACAACTTGGCCGCTGCCAATCCTTTGAAGATTTTCTTATAGAGCCTGCCGCCGTAACCTTGGTCATGCAAAACGCCTAGACGCGGCTCCAGCCAGGCATGCCAGAGGTTATGAGCGTGGTCTAGCGACGCCCACACAGTTACTGCGAACCAATGAATATGAAATTCCATGTTCTCTCCAAACCAAACATTTCCACCCCCCTAACAGTATCGGGGGGTGAAATCCGAATTTCGGAGCGATGTTGATTTGGAGATAGTGCGGCTGGGGATCCCCCTTCCCCGCCGCAGGGCGGGGCCCCTTCCCCCAGCCGCCAGCTCAAAAGACAGCAGCCCAAATGCCTATGACCAAACCCGTTACGCTGCTGGGAAACGCAGCGTGTCCGTCTCGCTCCTGCGATAGGAAAACCAAAAGCCCTATCGCATACCGCTCGCCGGTATCCGGATGGCAAGTTGAGTAGCTAGCCAAAACTATCTACCTTGATTGCCGACAACTATTCAGTTGTGTTTGGTCTGAATTCACTACGGGCTCCCGCCTGACCAACTAGGCTACCCGCTTAGGTCGTATCTTTTCAACACACGCCCGACCTATTCGACGTGCCTTGCCCCTAGCCAGCGCCTTCCTAGATAGGGCGTATATTAGCAGTCGTAAGCATTATGTCAACCTAGGAAAAGTCCATAGTATCTATCACTTATCTATTTCCCCCCACTACAGTTTATTCTTCAAGGAGCCATCCAGAAACGGAGGGTCTACTAGAGCTAGAGCCTCAGCGTATTTTCCAAAGTAAGAAGCTGCTCCACTATTAGGCACATTTTCAAGAATCAATAGAACCAGTCTATCCAATTGAAAAGTATCTAAACGAAAACTTGCTTCAGTTGAAATAAGCGGGTCGGCGGGAAGATTAATTGATACCAAAAAGGAATCAGGTCTACCATCGGGATATCTGGTGACATAGAATTTTTGCAGGCTCTGAATGCAATCCGAAAACAGTTGCAAATCCTTTGAAGAAGGCAAATTGTAATTTGCCCTAAAATCCGCCCACAATCTCCCCAAGTCATGAACATAGGGTTTTTGTCCTAAAGCTTTGACATCAAGGTACATTACGAGACCACTCTTTATAAAGTATTCGACCGCCATGTGAAGAATCCAGGGGGCGACATCATGCATTTTGTGAGTAAGCGCCAATCTGCCTAGCACGTAATATTGAGCAGCCATAGCAATAAAATTCAGCGAGTGAAGATAATTCGCTGGTCGAGGAAAGTCAGCTGTACTAGGCTTCATAGTGCCAGTTTAGATAAGTTCATTACTAAGTTGTAAACAAACCACCCGTCAATCCCGCTAAAAATTTGTGGCTTGGCGCTAGTTGCATCTCGTTGAATGCCAAGGCCATCCGTGTACGGAGAAAAGGAAACGATCTTGGGGTATGCAACTCGAAAAGATTTGGAACTCCCCGTGAAATAAATATGCTTGTTTGTAATCGCAAAGACACCAGTATCAACGTGCGTTATCTGCGAAGTTACTTGAGGAGTACCCTTGAAACCTCCAATCCGATAATAAACACCTTTAGCTATTCGGACATTTACTCCAGACGAGCTGCCAGAGTAAGTCGTTCTTGACCTTGGCTCATGGTATTCGACTTGGTTGTATACATAAATGATTCTTTCGGATTTGAGCAAGTTAAAGGGCAAGTGTCCTTGGATTCTGACCCTTTCAGAGATTTTGCCTTCAAGGGTGTCTCTTAAGATTCCTGCTTGAATCAGTTTTGTGTACGAGTTCTCTTCGTTAATATCATCTTGTTTGAGGTCAAAATGCTTCATGTAACTTACGAGCGCATCTTCTTCGCTTTCTTCGAGCAAATCATCCTCCAAAGCTTCTGCAACAGCAATATCGAATGCGCTTATTAGTATTTCTTTAAAATCTGCTTCGCTAAGAAAAGAGTTGCTTTTCATCTCTGTGAGCTTGTTTTCAAGTTTCTTTAGTTCAGTCTTTGAAGTCGCGGCTGAAGCAGCAAGGTCTTCTACTTGTGATTTCTCGGCTTCGAAAATGACCTGGCACTCCTGATGAACCCCTCTGAGTAAGCCCGCATCTTTCCCACAGAATTTACATTTGGCCACGTATCACCTCAATGCTGTTTGGCACTCTACACCCCAAGCCTTTGACACTAATATCTTACTACGCTATACCTCCACGATAAAAAGCGCACCTCATGGGTGCGCTCTTCGCCATTTACCATTCCCCCAATCGGGTGCAATTCGGGTGCAGATAGAAACAGTTGCTGTAGAACTTGTAGACTTTATTGGCTGAATTTACCCGTAAAAACTGGCTTTGTAGACGACTTAGACCCTATATTCAAGGCTCAAAGCAATTAAGAGTCAACTGCTCTACCATTGAGCTACGGGACCAACAGAAGCGAGATTATACCAAAGGATTAGTGCGTCTCAACCGGACGCCGAACAAATCCTGCTTTGGCCAGCGCCAAAGCTTCGTGCGCGGGCAGCGGCTTGCTGAAAAAATCACCCTGGATCTGAGTGCAGCCGGCCTGCTGATAGAGTTCCATCTGGGATCTCTCTTCAACACCCTCTGCGAAGACTTCCATGCCCAGCTTCTCGGCGATCGTGACGATGCCACTGACTATGGCAGCGTGCCCGGGTGAATTCACAAGCTGTGCAGCGAAGTGCCGATCGATCTTGAGCGTGTCAAAAGGAAACTCTGCCAGTTGGCTGAGTGTGGAGTAGCCGATACCAAAGTCATCAATGGCCAGGCGCACGCCCAACTGCTTAAGCTCGGTGAGGATCTGGCGGGCCTGACGGAAATCCTGAAAGATGGTGTTCTCCGACAGCTCGAGCTCCAGCAGATGCGCCGGCAGCTGGCTGGAGTGCAAGGCTGCTTTGATCCGCGCCACCAGATCACCCTGCTTCAGATCGCGGTCAGATAGGTTGACGGAGAGACGCATGGCGGGAACGCCCATATCGATCCATTGCTTGACCTGGCTGCAGGCCGTCTTGAGCATCCAGTCAGACAGATCAACGATCAGACCCATCTCCTCCGCCAGGCTTACAAAGCGTTCGGGCAATAGCAGGCCTTGCTGGGGGTGGTGCCAGCGCGCCAGCGCCTCCACGCCCACGATCCTGCCGGTGACACTATCCACCTGGGGCTGATAGAAGGCCGAGATCTCGTTGCGCTCCAGGGCATAGCGCAATTGGTTCCCGAGCTCCAGGCGCTCCAGAGCTTTGGCCTTCATGGCGGTTACGAAGAAACGGAAATTGTTCTTGCCCTCGGCCTTGGAGGCGTACATGGCCCAGTCTGCATTTTGAATAAGCGTCTCAGGGTCACTACCGTGCACGGGATACACGCTGATGCCCACACTGGTAGTGATGAAGGCTTCGGCATTTTGGAAATTGAAAGGCTGCGAAACCGCATCGATCAGTTTTTGCACAATTCCAACCGTTTCATCTGGCTCGCGAACGCCTTCAAGCAGGATGCCGAACTCATCGCCGCCAAGGCGGGCAACGGTATCGCTCTTGCGCAGAGCGCTCTGGATGCGCTTGGCGATCAGCTGCAGCAGGGCATCACCCTGCTCGTGGCCAAAGGCATCATTGACAGCTTTGAAACCGTCGAGATCCAGGAATAAGACTACGAGGGTGGATTGGTTGCGTTTGGCGATCTCGATGGCGTGCGAGACGCGGTCCAGGAACAGGGCGCGGTTGGCGACCCCGGTGAGCGAATCGTAGTTAGCCAGGCGCTGCAGTTCAAGTTCGGTGATCTTGCGTTGGGTGATATCGCGGGCAATGCTCTGGTAGACCTGGCGGCCGTCTTGCTCCAGGATGATGGAGCTGACCTCTACCAGCATGGTGCTGCCGTCTTTGCGCACATGGGTGCGCTCAAAGGTCAGATAGCCTGACTCCAACAGTCTGCGAATGATCTCTTGGGTCCGCTCCAGTTCCTCACGTGGATAGATAGCGTCGATCTCCATTGCCAGCAGCTCTTCACGCGTATACCCCAGCCGGTTCGCAGCCACCTGGTTGACATCCATGATGCGGCGTGTTTCTACGTCAATAATGAAGATGGAGTCAATCGCGTTCTCAAACAGGCTGCGGAACTTGCCTTCGCTGACGCGCAAGGCTTCTTTAATGCGGCGTTGCTCTTCGTCGTAGAGCTGCTGCGTTTCTTTGGAAGAGATGGCCAGCGAACGCTCAAGCAGGTAGCGGTCCTGATCGGCCTGGCGGTAGGCTTGCTCAATGGTGGAAAGAAAATCCTCCCATTCTTTTACACTGGGAGGCGCCTCAGGTTCCAGCTTCAGGCGCTTGAGTTGGCGCCATAGGAGTTTATGCATGCCCGCCTACGAAACTTCCCTCAGGGTCGTCAGGGTCATGGTCTGGTTGTGCAGATCACAAGTGCCGCTGGTATACGGAGAGATCTCACCATAAGAGTAGAAGCCGACCTGGCTCACGCCCGGCGGCAGTGCTTCCAGCGTGGCTTCCAACTCTTCCTCCGTGCGTTCGTTGAGCACCAGACGGCGCCCGACGCAGCTGATGGCAACCGAGAGGATGGGGCCATTGGCTTCGGTCTGGCTGCCAGCCATCAGGGCGGCTTCGCTGGCGCCATCGATCAAACGGTCAAAGTTGGCCTTCATGAGCTGGGCATAGTAGCCAATGGGGATGTCTCCCGCGAAGGTGAGCGAGTGGGCTTTTTCGTCCACGCCCAGAATGGTGCGCACAATGGTCTTCTGTGCCAGGCGGTCTTCGCTGAGCGCCAGTGGGAACAGCAGCGCACTGGAGGGCAAGCCAGACACCAGGTCTCCCAGATATTCCTTGTAGAGATCGAGCGCCGGGCGGCCATCCAGCTCGTAGAGCACGTTGCCTTCGGAGCGGGTGACCATGCGCTGCGGGCCGAACACATCCCAGCCACCCTTGGAGCCGTGGCGCACCTCGATGTGATCGCCATACAAGCCGACGGCGGCGACGGAGTCCTGCGTGACCTGGCGGTCGTTGATGACCCAGGTGCGCTCAAAGCGGTCACCGTCGCCAGCCAGGCCGCCGGTGACCACCACCTGGCCGCCAAACTGGTCATTGAGGGCGCGCACCAGTTCGCTGCCATTGATCGTGGTGCCGTTGGAGAGCACGAACACGGCCACCAGGTCAGGCGCCTTAAGTTGGCTGGCGATCAGCTCGCCAGCCTGATACGAATCTTTGGCGGAGCTGACATGCGTGCTGGCGGAGGCCACCCGCGTGCGTTCAAATTGGACGACCGCCACCGAAAGCGAATCGTCTTGCACCACAGTGCCGAAGATCTCACCAGCCGTGGAGCAACCCATGACTTGCGACTGCGGATACTGACGGATGAGATGCTCTATAGGAGCCGTGGCATCCAGAAAGTTGGATGCGCCAAACACAAGCACAAGCGTGTTGACTGAATCCAGCCCGGGGAGTGTATCCACAGACCAGCCACTATTTTGGGTGTAGGTAAAGGTTTCCAGCTTCATGTTGATTCCCGATATGACTAACTTACCTAAATGTCAGGCCATTGTATAGCCAAACCAAATTGCTAAACGCCAATTTGTACTAGACTTATATTACAATAGAACACACGTTCTTATGGCGGCGCACCTCAATACCCATTCGTTTTTCTCCCTGCTGGCCGGACTGAATGCGCCCAGTGAACTGGCGGAGGCGGCCGCGGCCGCCGGGCATGCCGCCATCGCCCTGAGCGACCATAATCGTCTGACGGGAGCAGTGGAGTTTGCTGAAGCCTGTGCCCAGTATGGCGTGAAGGCTATTCTGGGCCTGGACGTACGGCTGGAGAACGGGCGGCCGCTGACCCTGCTGGCGCAGGATGCAGCCGGCTGGGCCAACCTATGCCAGCTCAGCAGCTGGCTGCTCAGCGAAGAGAACAACGAGAGCCGCAGGCTGCCACTGCCTCAGCTATTAGCGCACGCCGGGGGCCTGCTGTGCCTGGCCGCCTACGAAACGCCCAGCCCCGAAACCCAGCGGCGGGCGTTTGCGCCACCGGCGGCAGAGTTGACCGAGATCAAGGGCGTGTTTGCCGACCGCTTATACATTCAGGTGCCGCCAGATTGGCGGGCCGAGCTGGCGCTGGCAGTGGCGCACAAACTAGGCGTGCCCGGCGTGGCGGCCTGGCCGGTGTACTATCTGCAGCGCGAGCAAGCCGAGCTGCAGCGCACGGTGAGCGCCATACGGCTGAACACCACCGTGGGGCGCGTGCCAGCCACGGAGTTGGCCGCGGACAATGGATGGTATGCCGGCACAGACGAGCTGCAGGCCGCATTCAATACTCACCCGGGCGTACTCGCAGCCACCGACGAGGTGGCCGCGCGCTGCAACTTCAGCCTGCCGCTAAACCAGCCCAACTACCCCCAGCTGGAATTGCCTGATGGCCAGACCCCACTGGATGCGTTGCGTGAGCAAACCCTGCAAGGCGCGGCACGTCTGTACCCGGAACTGACCGAGCAATTCACCCAACGCATGGAGCACGAGCTGGCCAGCATTGAAGCCAGCGGGTACACCAGCCTATTCCTGATCATGGCGGAGATCGTGGGTTTCGCCCGCCAGGAAGGCGTGCCGCTGTCCTCACGCGGGTCTGCGGCGTCTTCGCTGATCGCGCACTGCCTGGGGATCACTACGCCGGACCCGCTGCGCCTGAACTTGTACTTTGAAAGATTCCTAAACCCGGCCCGCCCCACCCCGCCCGATATTGACACGGACATTTGCTCGGCACGGCGCGACACTGTGATCAAGCATGTCTACGAGCACTACGGGCATGCGCGCGTGGCGATGGTGGCCACCATCAACCGCTTCCGTCTCCGCTCCGCCCTGCGCGAGGTGGCCAAAGCCCACGGCTTGGGGGCGGAAGAGATCAAGCGCATGGCGGCGCGCCTGCCCTACCGCTGGTGGGGGCCGGGGCAGGAAGACCAAAACCAGCAACCCTATGCTGAACTGGAACGCGAATTCAGCAACCCGCAAGCCCGGTTGGTTCTGCAGCAGGCCCGCGCCCTTTTGGATACGCCCCATCATCTCTCGATCCATCCTGGCGGGATTGTGGTCAGCTCCGGCCCGCTGACCGAGCTGGTGCCGGTGCAATACTCCGCCAAAGGCATGACCATCACACAGTACGACCTGACCGGCGTGCAAAAGATGGGGCTAGTGAAAATGGACCTGCTGGCGACGCGCGGCCTGACCGTGCTGGGCGATGTGGCTGACCGGATCTGCGAGATGCACCCGGAGCTGGGCCGCAGCCGCCTGCAGGTGCTGGAAGCGATACCGGATGGCGACCCGGCCACGATGCAGACAGTGCGCAGCGGGCGCACGATCGGCTGTTTTCAGATCGAGAGCCCGGGCATGCGCGCCACGCTGCGCGAAGTGCAGTCAGACTCGGTGGACAACATCATGGTGGCGCTGGCTCTGTTCCGCCCCGGGCCGCTGACGGGCGGCCTGAAGGATGCGTTCGTACGCCGCCACCTGGGGCAGGAGCCGGTGCGGCATGTGCACCCGGCGCTGCAGCCTCTACTGGCGGAGACGCACGGCGTATTCCTGTACCAGGAGCAGGTGCTGCGCGTAGCGCACGAGCTGGGCGGCTTCAGCCTGGCGGAAGCGGACCTGCTGCGGCGGGCGATGAGCCACTTTGACCCTGGCAAGCAGATGCAAACCCTGAAGGACAAATTCATCCTGGGGGCAGGCCAGCGCCACCGGGTGCCGCCAGCGGTAGCCGAGCGCATCTGGGACATGATGGCGGCGTTTGCCGGGTACGGTTTCCCCAAGGCACATTCCGCCTCGTATGCGCTGACCGCCTGGCGCTCGGCGTGGTGTAAAACCCACTACCCGGCCGAATTCATGGCAGCCGTGCTGGCCAACTGGGGCGGGTATTACGACCAGAACACATATCTGCTGGAGGCGCGCCGGCTGGGCCTGCCACTGCACGCCCCGCACATCAACTATTCGAAGCCGCAATTCAGCGTGACATATCACGATGGCGCGCCCCACCTGTACATGGGCATGGAGCAGCTGCACGACCTCGGGCGCGCCACGCAGCAGCGCATTCTGGAGCAGCGCCCGTTCGTCTCACTGTCGGATTTTCTGGTGCGGGCCTTCCCGCGCCGCGCCGAAGCCCGCAACCTGATACAGGTTGGAGCACTGGAGGGCTTGGGCACCATTCCCGAGCTGCTCGAGGAGCTGGAGCGCGGCGGCTGGGTGCGCGGGCAGCTTCCGTTGTTCAACGCCGAACACCAGGACCTGCCCGATTGGACAGAACAGATGAAGGCCGCCGCGCAGGAACAGCTGCTGGGTGTGAGCTTGATAGCCCACCCGTTGGATCTGCATGCAGCGGCCATGCGCGCCGCCGGCGTACAGAGCACCCTGGAGGTGGCCTCACGTTTCGGGCAGGAGGTGCGCGTGGCGGGCATGCGCCAAAGCTGGCGCCGGGTGGCCAGCTCGGGCGGCGGTTATGTGTACTTTATGGACCTGGCTGATCTGGAAGGAACGCTGCGGGTGGTGATCCCAGGGGATGTGTATACGCGCGGCCGCAGCAGCTTTCAAGAGGGGCAGCCGATCTTGATCGAGGGGCGGTTGGAGATGGCGCGGGATTCTGAAGAGCCGGTGCTGCGCGCCGGCCGGGTGGAAGGGCTGCGCCAGCCCGTCTATGCTGCTTAGGCTACCCGCGCCATGGCGGTAAAAGCCAGGACCAACAAACCCAGCAGCAAGTTCACAGCAATCAACATCTGGAAGCGGCGCAGGGTCTGCTCCACAGCCGCGCCACCCACCTTGCCGCGCGCCTGCTGCAATGCCGTCCGGCTGAGAGCCGGCGCAACGTTCCAGGTGAGCACCGCCGAGACGGCGATCATGCCCAGAAAGACAATGTGCTTGAGACAGATGGCCACCGACCAGGCATTGGATATATTGAGCATGCCCTGGTAATTTGGGTTGCCATCCATCTGCAGTAGGCCAGTAAAGGTGAGAATTCCCAGACTGAACCAGCCGACAGGGTCCAGGCGGCGGTTGAGGGCGTTGGCCCAGGTGGCAAATTCCTTAACGGTGAGGGTGCGGCGCATGCTGGGGAACACGAACAGCGCCAGGGCGGCCAGGCCGCCCAGCCAGGCCACCGTGGCCAGCATGTGCACCCAAAAGGAGATGAGCAGCGCCCAGCCGGGGATCATGCGCTAGCCGTTGCCGCGCTCAAGACAGGTAGCCGCGTAGCTATCGGCCATGGCCTGATGCTCCGGTGAAAGCGGCGCGAGGGCCGCGGCCTGACGCATCAGTTCATCAGCAGAGCACCACTGGTCGTCGCGGGTCAGGCGCTCGGCACGATCCACAAGATCCAGCGAATAGAAAGCCGATGCAGTCGCCAGGCGCTCCTGCACCGTAAAGAAGTTAATGTCGTGAAGGTTGGGTGCAGCCGCGACCAACGGTTGAAAGTAATTGACAGCCTGCTCCCAATCCACTTCCCAGAAGCTTTGCCCGATGATGTAGTTGACCGCCCATTGGCGATACATGGTGGCTTCCGTGTCCAGCGGGCCGATCTGGGCGGCACGGTTCAGATCGTAGATGCCGCCTTCAAGATCACCTACGGGCGGCAAGATGCGCATGACGCCGCGGTTGCGCAGGCCAGCGAAGTACATGCCGTCCACTTCGATGGGATGGAAATCAGGAAAATTGGTGCGCAGGGTGTCAAGCGTTAGTAGCAACTGGTCCCAGTTCTTGGCCGCCAGCAGAGCCCGGGCGTCATTGTAGGCTTGGTCCTGGCCGCGCAGATCCGGCGTGGGAGTCGGGCCATCGGCTTCGCCAGGCATGGGCGTGGCGGTACCGGTGGTGCACAGCACCGCCTGCGAAAGGGCCGCCACCAGGCCGGGGTGGCTGGGGTTGAGCTCGGTAACGTATTCAAAGCGCTGGCGAGCCAAGTCACAGCGGCCGGCCTGCAGGTCACCCTGCGCCAGCTGGAACTGGGTCTCGGCCTCGATGGCGCGGGTCATGTTCTCAGCGTTGGTGCGGGAGTTGATGCCGGCCTGGGCGCCGCCCAGGGCGGCAAGGCCCACAACGGCAATGAAGCCTACAATGAGGCCGAACACCCAGCGGCGGCCGCGGCGCGGCGGCTTGGCTGGCGCAGTCTCAACGGCTACAGGTACTTGCTGGGTCTCAGCAGTCTCGATCGGCGCGGCCGCCTCGGGCGTTGCCTGAGGGGTCTGTTTTTGCTTGGGGGTGCGCTTGGGAGAACTGGGAACAGTCTGTTCGATGTCTTCAACATCCGGCATGCGGGCGATTATACCCGTAGCCCTTTTAAGGCCAGCGTGGCCTCATCCGCGGTTAATGGGTACCCTGGTCGGCCTGCAGGCTCTCCAGAGCAGTGATGAGGGCCTTGTACTCCTCGCCGCAGCCGGTGCAAAGCTCAAGATGGCGTTGAACAAGCGGCAAGGCCTGGGCGGCGTCTTTGCCGTCCAGTTCCATCTCTACAAAGCGGTCCAGCCCTTCAAAGCAGGTTTCACAGCCGATCTCATCCTTCTGCGTTTTGAGGATGCGATGCAGCAATTCTTTTAGGGCGGAAGACTTAATGCGTGCCATCTGTGCGACTCCTAGACTACCCCAGCGCCAGCAATATTACTCATTGATTGTCCTCAAACAGGGCCAAGGCCTCCTGGGCAGAAAAGCCGGCCTGCTCTTCCAGGCGCTGCTTCATGCGCTGGCGGGCATCGTGCAGCAGTTTGTAAAGCGCGTTGGGGTTGGTGCCCATACGCTCAGCCACCACCTGTATGGGCACACCATCCTGCAGGATGGCAAGCATGGCGGTGCGCTGGCGCTCGGTAAGCTCCTCCATGATGAGGCGCTCCACATTCCGCAACAGGTCCTGGCGGGCGGCTTCCTGCTCGGGAGAGGCGCCTGGGTCGGTGAGCAAAGGCGGCGTGTACTCCTCGCCCTCGGGGGTTTCGGTGTATTGCTGGAGCGAGACGTCCTTCCAGCGCTTACGGCGCAGGTCAGACAGAGCTACATGGATGGCGATCTTCTGGGCCCAGGTAAGGAAGCGGCTTTCGCCGCGGAAACTATCCAGGCTGCCGAGGACTTTGAGCACAGCGTCTTGCACAAAGTCCTCGCTGATGGTGTCCAAGTCGCCATCCACGCGGCCGGCCAGGGCGGCCCGCAGGCCGCGCAGCAAAGCGGCCCGCAGATCAGCAATCGCCTCGGGCGAGGCAGCTTGCAGCTCCTGCAGCCACTGCTGGTTGTCACGGACTTGCAGATTTGGAACGCTCACGTGCGCGAATGATACCAGTTTGGCCGTGCCCAGTTTCAGAGGCTGGGCACGGCCAGCGAAGTTACCAGCCGTGACTATTGCAGAGATACTCCACGCCATCCACAGTTGCCACTAGCACCGAGTCGCCAGCCACTGACACAGACGGGAAGCTGGGCTGGGCTTGCACATGCTGCCAGGCTGCCGCAGCCTGCTGGCGTGCGAGCGTCCAGTCACGCCAGCCCTGCCGAAAGGCGATTTGGCGCGCTAAGGCCCAATCTTGCCAAGCAGCGCCATACCCATCATGCACATAGGCGATGCAAGCCAAAGCAGCAGCTAGCTGCTGAGCCAGTTTATGGTTGCCGGCAGCTTGTTGGCTAAGGAAGCCCTCCACCAGAGCCGGTACGGCATCGGGTGAAAGGCTGGCGAGGTAGCCATGGTCCACCACCTGCTCGCGCGAATTCTGAGGTGCGGTTTGCAGGCCATGCGCAATGTTGGCACGCGCCGAGTAGGCATCCAGATTCAAGATGGGCAGCGTGGCCACAAAGCCAGCCGCGGCCAACAGCACGGCGGCCGCGAAGCTGCGCTGACGCCCGGTGAGCTCCATCACTACCAGCGCCAGCAGCAGGATACCAAGCCACACCATGAAGATGTGCGGCAACAAGCGCATGCTGGTGAACCCATAGGCCTGTTCGTAAAGCAGGAGACGCTGGAAGGCGGACACCAATACCACGGCTACCAGCGCGAACAGCAGCACACCGAAGCCAGAGAAGTAGCTTTGCTGGTCTTTGCTACGGCGGCTGAGGCTGCTGAGCAGGATGAAGAGCACCAGCACGATCACAGCCACCATGCAAAGCTCGGTGAAGCCACGGCGGGCATACTCCGCATAGGTGGTGTAGCCATCCGGGCCAATGATGTTCTCAGCGCCGCCGAAGAAGTGCTGGAACTGGAAGACAACAAAGCTGGCGAGCAGAACCGCCACACTGCCGAGCACCACCAGCGCCTCAGTAAAGCCGATGAAGGGCTTGACCACAGCATCTTTGGCCGCGCCCGCCGAGCTGCGTAGAAACGCGTAGGTATAAGCGCCATAGGCGGCCAGGGCAATGATAGAGATCAGCACCAGGCGGGCAATGTATTCAGGCAGACGCTCGATCTGGAGGAAGCTGAGCAGCCCGGTGAGCCAATTGCCAAAATACACATCGGCGGAGGCCAGCAGCCCAGCCAGTACCAGCAAGACCGGCACAGCCAGCAGCAGGCCGCGCAGCACCGGCACCCAGGGGCGGGCCGGCGGCTTCTTGCCGCGGCCTGCTGCCTTGTAGTCGCCAGCCGCCATCCAGCCAGCCGGCACCAAGCCAGCCAGCTTGACGAAGAAATCACTGAAACGATAACGCGGCCACTGGCCAGCCAGCAGGTCGGCAGCGAACAGCATCAGCATCAGGACTGAGAAGGCGCGGGTGAAGAGCAGCGTGTACGGCTCGGTGCGCACGGCGCTGACGGCGGCAAAGCCAAGCGCGGCCGCCAGCAGCCACCAGCTGCGGCGGGCGGGCTGCAGCTTGAGCCGGGCAGCCTGCCACAGGCCGAGGCCGACGGCAGCCATGATGAACAAGGTGAAGGAGATGCCCCAGCGCTGATCCCACAACAAAAGGTCAAAGAGCAGGCCCAGGGCAAAACATAAGGGCAATAGCAGAGCTGGGCGCGTCAAACGTGCCATACAACCTCCAGGCAAAACGGATTTGCGCTATTACCCCCTGCCCTGCCTATCAAAAGCTATCTCAAACTGTCAGAACAGAGCTCAAGATCATCGTAATGATGATGAGCAGCGCCAGCACCGCGAAAAGGATCTGGCTGAAGGAGAGCTTGGTCTTGGTTTGTTTCTTGGCCATAAATACCTCAGACGAAACTATACCTTATTCAGCGCGGCGGGCTTGCGTGGCGGCAGTGATCGCCTGCTCCAGCTCAGCCAGTGAGACCGGCTTGGTGACGTAGCCATCCGCGCCGGCGCGCAGCAGCTCATCCATGATGATCTCGTTGAACTCGGAGGTAAGCATGACCACCGGCAGGCGGGCAAACTCGCTGCGCTGGCGGACAAACTCAAGAAAATCCTTGCCGCTGACCTGCGGCATGTTGAGGTCAAGCAGGATCAGGTCACAGGGTTGGCCGGCCAACAGCGCCTGGGCGGCGCTGGGCGCATCCAGGAAGCCGCGGGCCTGGTAGCCGAGCAGCTTGAGCATGAGGGCGATGGCGGATGCCATCTCCTCATCGTCGTCCACCAGCCAGGCCAGTTTCTGATCAGCCAAGGTGCCCCTTGATGCTGGCGGCCAGCGCCGGCGTAATGCCTTTGATGGCGGTCAACTGCTCGATCTCGGCGGTGCGCAAGGCGTCCACCGAGCCGAAGGCTTTGAGCAACGCCCGGCGGCGGTTGGGGCCGACGCCAGGGATACTGTCCAGCTGCGAGACCAAGCTGGTCTTGCTGCGGCGATTGCGGTGGGCGGTGATCGCAAAGCGGTGCGCTTCGTCACGGATGCGCTGCAACAGGAACAAGGCCTGCGAATTGCGCTGCAGCAGCAGGCTGTCTGCGTGGCCAGGGCGAAAGATCTCTTCGTTCTGCTTGGCCAGCGAGATGAGCGGCACGCGGTCTGACAGGTGGAACTCCTCCAATACGGCGATGGCGCGGGCTAGCTGGCCGCGGCCGCCATCCACGATCAGCAGGTCAGGCAATTTGGCAAAAGCCGCGTCCGGCTTCTTGCCGGGGGTCTCGCTGGGCTGCTCGGCGGCGGCCCAGCGCTTGAAGCGGCGGGTCAGCACCTCTTGCATGCTGGCAAAGTCATCCGGGCCTTCAACGGTCTTGATGTTGAAGCGGCGGTAAAGCTTGTTGCTGGGGACGCCGCGCTCGAACACCACCATGCTGCCCACCGCGGCCGTGCCCTGCGTGTTGGAGATGTCGTAGCACTCGATGCGCTCGGGGGCGCCATCCAGGCCCAGCACCTCTTGCAGTTCGGCTAGCGCCTGGGTCTGGCGGTGGGCATCGGCCTGCCATTGGGTCTGCAGGGCGGCCAACGTCTCGGCGGCGTTCTCGGCCGCCATCTGGATCAGCTCGTGCTTTGGCCCGCTGCGCGGAATTTTGATCTCGACGCCGCCGTCGCCGCGGCGCTTGCTGAGCCACTGGCGGATCACCTGGGCCTCTTCCACTTCCTGCGGCAGCAGCACCTCAGGCGGCACGCTGGCCGCCTGGTCATAGTATTGCTTGATGAACTCCGCCATTACATCCGCATCCGGGCTGTCAGCGGTATTCTCCATCATGAAGTATTCGCGGCCGATCAGCTTGCCGCCGCGGATGAAGAAGACCTGCACACAGGCTTCGCGCTCGGAGCGAGCCATGGCGATGACGTCCGAGTCGACATAATCGGTCGAGATGACTTTTTGGCGCTCGACGATACTTTCGATGGCCTGCAACTGGTCGCGCACGGCGGCAGCCTTCTCGTAGCGCATCTTGGCCGAGGCCAGGTTCATCTCTGCCGTGAGGCGGTTGACGATGGGCTCGGTGCGCCCATTCAGGAATTCGCACAGGTCTGAGATCATCTGGCGGTAATTGGCCTGATCGATCATGCCGATGCAGGGAGCAGTGCACAGCTTGATGTCATAGTACAGACAGGCACGCGTATCCTGCCCAGTGATCTCGCGATCGCAGGTGAGATACGGGAAGATCTTGCGCAGCACGTCAAGCGTTTTGTGCACCGCCCACACGCTGGTATAGGGGCCGAAGTAGCGCGAGCCGTCAATGTCCATGTGGCGGGTTACAGTCACTTTGGGGAATGGGTCAGCCCAGTGGACTTTGATATAGGGGTAGCGCTTATCGTCCTTGAGGCGCACGTTGTAGTGCGGCCTGTGCTTCTTGATGAGAGTCATCTCGAGGATGAGGGCCTCAAGCTCAGACGCCACCACGATCCACTCAATATCACGCACGCGCTGCACCATGTGCTCAGTGCGCGGGTGGTGCTGGGCGCCGGCGTGGAAGTACGAGCGCACGCGGCTGCGGAGGCTAAGCGCCTTGCCGACATAGATCACCTTGCCGTCCTCGTCTTTCATGAGGTAACAGCCGGTGCGGTCAGGCAGGGTGCTTAATTGGGCCAGAATTTGTTCAGAGGGGAACATCGCACAGATATTCTAGCATCCGCGCCAAGCCGCGGCATGGGCAGCCGGGGCTACAGGTTCAGCAGGCCGGCGCGGCGCTGGCGAGCGGCGCGCTTATCGAGCACTTCGCGATACAGCTCGTCGTAACCCTTGAAAGTGCGCTCAAGGGTGTGCTGTTCGGCGATCTCACGCGCCCGGCGGCCGAAGGAGCTGGCCTCAGGGTTATTGAGCAGCTTGACAATGCTGGCGGCCATGCTGCGCTCGTCACCGGAGCGCACCAGGTAGCCGCTCTTGCCGTGCTCGACCATCTCAGAGACCGAAGTGGCATCCACCGCCACCACCGGCAGGCCGCTGGCGATCGCTTCCAGCAGGACCAGGCTCTGCACTTCCATCTCGCTGGCGGTGACGAACAAGCTGGCCATGCGGAACACCTTGGGCAGGTCCGTTTTGGAGTCGACAAAGCCCGGGAAGTGGCTGCGCTCGGCGATACCCAGCTCAGCGCACAGCGCCTGCAGGTCTTCGCGCTCTACGCCGTCGCCAGCCAGCAGCAAGTGAGCGTTGTTTTTCTGCATGGCGCGGGCCGCGGCGCGCACCACGGCGGGCACATTCTTATCGGAATCCAGCCGGCCTGCGTGCAGGATGATAGGCACGCGGGGCGGAATACCGAATTTGTCGCGCAGGGCTTGCTCCTCTTCACGCGGCAGGGGTTCGTCGGTGAAGCGGCTCAGGTCGGCGCCGTTGCTGACCACGCGCACGTCCACTTTGGTCTCCTCGTGGATCTCGCGGGCGGCGCGCAGGGAGGGCGCCACCACCAGGTCACAGCGGCGGATCACGCCGCGCGCATACGCCCACGAGATGGATTCAACCGTACGCGCCACCGCCGGCATATCAGGCAGATAAGCATTGATGAGCCACGGCATGGCGTGGGCGGTGAGCAAGACCGGGATGCGTAACGCGCGCGCCGCGGCAATGCCGGCCAAACCAGAATTTGTGGGGTCATGCAAATGGACGATATCGGCCTGGAAATCAAGCAAGGCGGCTTTCATCTCGCCCGCGCCCCATACCGTCAGGCGCTGGCCGACGCGCAAAGGGTTGCGCCATGAAGTCAGGCGCACGAGATGGATGCCATGAGTAACGGTGGTATAGGGCTCTTTGCGGTCAGAGGCGCTGATCACCATGACCTGGTGGCCCAGGCCATGTGCGCCGCGCGCCAGCCGCTCCACCATAAAGGATTGTCCGCTGACCATTGGAGGATATGACTGGCAAATATGCGCAATCTTCATATGTTGTCTTTAAATGATAGCCGCAATTTCAGCAGTTTTGGCGCGGGTAAGCTCCAGCAAACTTTGCGGCGCCAAGGAGATGTTGAGTCCGCGCTGGCCGCCGGAGAGGTATATGGCTACATGCTGCAAGGCGCTGTTGTCCACCACCACCTCGAAACCCTTGGCCACCAGAGCCAGCGGCGAGATGCCACCGGTCTGCAGACCGGTGAGCTTCTCGGCCTGGGCCTGAGTGGCGAGCTGCAGCTTCTTGCCGCCCAAAGCGCGGCCCAGCGCCTTGAGCTCGATCTGCGCTGCGGCGGGCACCACGCCCAGCACCGGCTTGCCTCCATCCGGCCGGATGGCCACGATGGTCTTGTACATCTGGGCCGGGTCAATACCCAGGTGAGCTGCGGCTTCAAGCCCGCTGAGCTTCTCTGCGGGCAGTTCGTGGGCTTCAAAGGCTACGCCCTTGGCCGCCAGCATGCGGGTCACGTTGTTGACTGGCGGCATATTACTCTTCGCTGCTGCGCCCGGCGATCACGCGGATCTTCTCCCAGGGCTTGAGATCCGCACTTTCGGCGAGCAGCGTGCGCACATCATAAAGCTGGTCACGCAGCAAAGCGGCCTGCTCGAACTCCAGGTTCTTGGCGGCCTGGCGCATGCGCGCTTCCAGCTCGCTGATCAGGCGCTCCATCTCTTTGCGCGACATTTCTTTGTCAGCGCCGGTCTTGTACTCGCCCTTGGCTTCAGCCATGGACTGGACCTTGATCTGGTCAGTGAGGTCACGCACGGCCTTGATAATGCCGACCGGCTCAATGCCGTGCTCCGTGTTGTAGGCCTCTTGCTTGGCGCGGCGGCGCTCGGTTTCCTGGATGGCATAGCGCATCGAATCGGTCATCTTGTCGGCATACATGATGACTTTGCCGCGCACATGGCGGGCCGCGCGGCCAATGGTCTGGATCAGCGAGGTCTCGGAGCGCAGGAAGCCCTCTTTGTCAGCGTCCAGAATGGCCACCAACGAAACCTCGGGCAGATCCAAACCCTCACGCAGTAGATTGATGCCGACGACGACGTCGAAGACGCCCAGGCGCAAGTCGCGCAGGATGCTGATACGGTCCAGCGTTTCCACTTCGGAATGCAAATAGTGCACCTTGATACCGAGCTCAAGCAGATATTCGCTCAGGTCTTCGGCCATGCGCTTGGTGAGCGTGGTGACCAGCACGCGCTCTTTTTCGGCGACGCGCTTGTTGATCTCACCGATCAGGTCGTCCACCTGGCCGCCGATCGGGCGCACCTCCACCTGCGGATCGACAAGGCCGGTGGGACGGATGATCTGCTCGACGACTTGCTGGGCGTGCTTGAGCTCGTATTCACCGGGTGTGGCTGAGGTGTAGACCACATTCCCCAGGCGCTCTTCAAACTCATTGAAGGTGAGCGGCCGATTGTCCACTGCCGAGGGCAGGCGGAAGCCGTACTCCACCAGGATGTCCTTACGAGCCCGGTCACCGTTGTACATACCGCGCACTTGCGGAATGGTCATGTGCGACTCGTCAATGATCATCAGAAAATCGGCCGGGAAGTAATCGATCAGCGTCCAGGGCGGTGTGCCGGGGGCGCGCTGGTCCATATGGCGCGAGTAGTTCTCGATGCCAGTGCAATATCCAACCTGGCGCAGCATCTCGAGATCGTAGCGGGTGCGCTGTTCCAGACGCTGGGCTTCTAGCAGCTTATCGTGCGACTTCAAGAAGGCCAGGCGCTCCACCAGCTCCTGCTCGATGCCGATGATGGCGGCGGCCAGCTTGTCCTCGTCGGTGATGAAGTGCTTGGCCGGGTAGATGGCGATGGTTTGCATCTCGCGGCGAATCTCGCCGGTCACGGTGTGGATCTCGACCATGCGCTCGACCTCATCGCCGAAGAAGGTGATGCGGTAGGCCAGTTTGTCCTGATAAGCCGGCACGACTTCCAACGTATCGCCGCGCACGCGGAAGGCGCCGGGCTCCAGGTCCGTGTCTTTGCGCTCATAGTGGATGTCCACCAGGTGGCGCAGCAAATTGTCTCGGCGGTAGGGCTTGCCGCTCTCCAGATTGAGCACGACGCGGCCGTAAGCCTCCGGGTTGCCCAAGCCATAGATGCACGACACTGATGCGACCACGATGGTGTCTGACCGCGACATCAGCGAGGTCGTGGCCGCCAGGCGCAGACGCTCGATCTCCTCATTGATGTCGGTTTCTTTTTCAATGTAGAGGTCGCTGCGCGGCACGTAAGCTTCGGGCTGGTAGTAGTCGTAGTATGAAGTGAAGAATTCCACCGCACTGTCTGGAAAGAATTCTTTGAACTCGGCATACAGCTGAGCTACCAGGGTTTTGTTGTGGGCCAGCACCAGGGTTGGCTTCTGCACCGTCTGGATCATGTTGGCCATGGTGTAGGTTTTGCCCGTGCCAGTGGCGCCCAGCAGCACCTGCTGGCGGTAGCCCTGCTTGTAGCCTTCCAGCAATTTTCTGATCGCTTCGGGCTGGTCACCCGTTGGCTTAAAGGGAGCCTGTAGATTGAAGTTTGCGGCCATGAATGCAATTATAGAACATAAGTTTGAATGAGTAGCTTGTGTGTGAGTTCTGGGCTGAATTGACGAAGCTTCAAGGCCACAGGTATAATCGCCACCGCTTGACCCTATAGGACTGGTGCAAAAACAAAATGGAAACGATTCTAGACATTGCAATCATCATCACCTCGGTCGCCCTGGTTGCCACCATCTTGCTGCAGAGCAAGCAGGCTGGCTTGGGCGGTATTGGTGGCGCCGAAGTGACCACCACTTTCTCCACCCGCCGTGGCCTGGAGAAGACCCTGTTCCGCGCCACCATCGTGCTCAGCGTGGTCTTCTTCGCCCTGGCGATCTATACGGTATACGTATCAGGCTAACTCTGGTTTCTGAAGCCGGTTACGCTTCACAATGAAAAAACTTCGCTGGCAGCTCCTGCTCGTGGTGCTGGCCTTGGCTGCGATCGCCATTCTGTTGCTGGCGCGGCAGCCGCTTCTGCGCAGCCTGACGGCTGAGCCTGGGCAAGGCGGCATCTATATCGAAGGCCTGGTGGGTACCCTGGGCCGTCTTAACCCCCTGCTTGACGACACCAACCCAGCGGACCAGGATATCAACCGTCTGCTGTTCAGCGGCCTGCTGCGCTTTGACGAGCGCGGCAACCCGCAGCCTGACCTGGCGGAGGCCTGGGGCGTGGTGGTGACCGGCGAGACCTACAACATCACCCTGCGCGAAGGTCTGACCTGGCACGACGGCGCGCCCCTCACATCCCAAGACATCGCGTTCACCATCGAGCTGATGCGCAATCCGGAGCTGCCCATCCCGGCGGACATTCGCAACCTGTGGACCTCGGTGGAAGTGGTGGTGCTTGACCCGCGCAACCTGCAGCTCATCCTGCCCAAGGCGTTCGCCCCATTTCAGGATTATTTGACCTTTGGCGTGCTGCCGCAGCACCTGCTGGGCAACATGAGCGCGGTCGAGCTGCTCAACGCCCCATACAACCTGCAGCCAGTTGGCTCCGGCCCGTATCGCTTCAGTGAATTGCTATCCGAAGATGGCCAGATCAACGGTGTGGTGCTGGAGGCCTGGGATGGCTATCATGCCGGCCGGCCCTTCCTGGACCAAGTGATCTTCAACTATTACGACAGTTCAGACGCGGCCTACGCGGCCTACCAGCGCGGCGATGTAATGGGCGTGAGCTACCTGAGCCCGCAAGTGCTGGCCAGCGCACTCAACGACCCTTCGCTGAGCGTATACACCAGCCGCTTGCCGCGCGTCACGATGATGATCATGAACCTGGGCAGCACGGAAGTGCCGTTCTTCAGTGAGCTGGGCGTGCGCCAGGCAATGCTGCAGGGCATCAACCGCCAATGGATCATTGACCAGTATGTGGGCGGCCAAGCCATGCTGGCCAATGGCCCGATCCTGCCTGGCACCTGGGCCTACAATGAAAGCCTGCCGCGCATCGAATACAACGTGCAAGCCGCCACCAATCTGCTGCGCGAAGCCGGCTACAGCATCCCGGCCACTGGCGGGCAGGTGCGCAGCAAAGACGGCATTGACCTGCGCTTCCAGCTGGTACATCCGGATACTCCGCAGCACACCCAGATCGCCGAGAGCATCAAGCGCGATCTTGCCGAGCTGGGCATTGAGGTCAACCTGCTGGCTGTGCCGTATGCCGACCTGATCGCAAATTACCTTGAGCCGCGCACATACCAGGCCGCCCTGATCGATTTGAATCTGTCGAACTACCCTGACCCTGACCCCTACCCCTTCTGGCACCAGGCCGCCGTCTCCGGCGGGCAAAACTACTCCCGCTGGGATGACCGCCGCGCCAGTGAATACCTGGAGGAGGCGCGGGTCACCACCAGCCAGGCACAACGGGCACGCTTGTATCGCAACTTCCAGAACCACTTTATCAATCAGGCGCCGGCCATCCCGCTCTACTTCCCGGTATACAGCTATGGCGTATCTTCTCTGGTGCGCGGCGTGTCTGTAGGCCCGCTATACCAAACGAGTGACCGCTTCTCGACACTGGCCGAGTGGTTCCTGGTGGCACGCGGCCAGCTGGACGAACTCGAACCGACCGTGCAGCCGCAGCAAAGCACCGACACGCCGCCGGCTGCCACCGAGCCATAGAAACAAAAAACGCCCACATGGGCGTTTATTTTTTTTCTATTGTGCTGCGTAAAGCCGGCGATAGATGTCGTAGATCTCGTAGATGCTGCGCAGATGGTTGCGGGTCTCGGTGAACTGCACGATCTCAACGAACAGGTCCGGGTCGCCCTGAGCCTGACCTTGCCAGAACACAGCGTTACCCGGGCCGGCGTTGTATGCCGCCAGGGCAGCATAAATATCGCCATCAAAGGCATTCAGTTGGCGAGCCAGGTATTCCACCCCTAGGCGGATGCTGACGTTGGGCCGGTACAAGTCCTCACCACTGTAATTGGGTGGCCAGCCACTCAGGGTAGCCATCTCTTGCCCGGTAATTGGGATGATCTGCAGTAAGCCACGCGCGCCAGCGGAAGAGGTTACGAAGCCTTCGTACAAACTCTCCTGGCGCATCATGCTGTAGACGAACAGTGGATCAATACCGCGGCGAGCACTGTCTGTCTCGACCAAGTCTTGATAATACAGGCCAAAGCGGATGCGGTTGAAGTACACCGGTGCGTTCATGGTGCCCGCGTCGGTCATGCCAGCCAGGTTGAGCACCTCGCGAGCCGCGAACACCGCGCTGCGGTACATGCCCAGCTCGACGAGATGGTTAGCCAGGCGGTATGAGTTGGCCGCATCCGTAGTGAGGTCAGCCCGCAAGCTCTCGAACTCATTGCGGGCCGCCTGGTAGCGGCCCAGGTGCCACAGCTCCGTGCCGCGCACAAAGCGGGCATCTTGCCAGAGCGGGCCGGGCACGCTGAGGTCAGTATCCAGCGGCAGGCCAAACGTGCTGCGCAGCCAGGCCTCAGCCTGCTGGCGTTCCGTGTCAAGGTCTACCTCGCGGTGGAACTCTTGTGGCGGCTGAAACGGGTCAAAGCCATCCAGGATATCGCTGGCGCGCTCGCTGTAATAACCGGTCGGGTCGATGGTGGTGGTAGTACGCCAGGTGGTACGCGCTGCTTCGGTGTCACCCTGGGCATTCTGTGACTTCCCGATCCAGAAGTGGCTCTGGGATTGCTGCTCCAGACTAAGGGCGGCCTGGTTGGCCCGGGCGAACAGGCTTTGGGAGGCTACGTATTCAGTCAGGCGATAGCGCGAGATGCCCGCCATGAACAACGCGTCGTAGGCGTATTCAGAGGCCGGATACTCGTTGGCCACGCGGGGAAAGATCTCAGCGGCGCGGGTCAGGCGCCCTCCCACTTCGGCGATCAGGCCAGCCTGGTAGAGCACGCGGGCCGCATCAGGGTGCCCGGCATTGGTCACCAGGAAGCCTTCCAGGGTGGCGATGGCGGCATCAAAATCATCCAGATAGCGCCACTGGATATCGGCTTTTTGAAGATAGCCATCCAGCCAGTACGTGCCCAGCGGGTGCTCGGTGAGCATGCCATCCAGCTCGCGAATGGCGGCTTCGTATTGGCCCGTATTGCGTAACGAAAGCGCGCGGAAGTAATGAGCCGTATCGCTGTGGTCTACCGGCGCCGTGCTGAGATAGCGGTCAAAAGCAGCGATCGCCACCAGATATAGCTCGGTGGCGGTGCTGCCGCTACTACTGGTTGCAGCGTAATAGTCCACCAAGCCTCGCTGCAATTCATCCACTGCGACGCCGGCATTGACCAACTCCACCAAAGCAGCATACGAGGAAAAGGCCAGCGGAAACTTGGTTACCGCATCCTGAAACAAGGCGTGCGCCTGCGCGCTGTCGCCCAGGGCCTGGTAGGCGCGGCCCATCAGCAGGTCCATCTCAGCCTTCAAATAGTCGTTGGCTGTGGTGGTGTAAACGTTCTGGAAGACCAGTATGGCAGCCTGATGGTCATTGCGGGTGGTGTGCAGCTTGCCGATCTTGACCTGCAGGGCCAGCGTATCGCCCAGGCGCGGTGCGAGCATGGCGGCGTTGTAAGCCGCCAAGGCGCCATCGGTGTCCGCAGCAGCCAGCAAGGCATCGCCACGCAGCTCGTGTACATAGGCATCCAGCACGCCGGGACGAGTGTCTACATACTGCTGGTAGGCCAGGGCCGCGGCGGCATGATTGTTCTGCAGGGTATGCATCTCCGCCAAGGCAAAAGAGGCCGCGGCGGCATATTCGCTGCCCGAGAATTGGCCGATCACGCCATTTAGCGCAGTAGCCGCTTCGGCGTAGCGGCCCAGTTTCACATAAGCACGGCCTACACCCAGCAGCGCGGGCGCCTGAAGATCCGGCTCATCGCTCTGGTATACGCGTTGATACTCAGCCAATGCCCCTTCCCAATCGCCATAGAAGAACAGGCGGTCGGCAGACTGCACGCGGGCGCTATTGGTTGGGGTGGGTGCCGCGGTGGGTTGGGGAGTGACGGAAGTTGCCTGAGCGGCGCTGGGCAATGTAGATGTGGGCAGCGAAGGATCGAGCACACGCTGCATATTGCACGCCAGACTGCCCAAGGCCAGCGCCAGCACAGTGAAAAGAATGGCTCGCCGTGGCATGCAGGGACTATACCGTAAAACAATTTTGCCCACGCCAGCCTCATAAGTGGCTAATTTTTGATTACACTACACTCATGGGGGATGAAACCACCTACCGCATAGCTGACATTGCCATCAACGAACGCCCGCGCGAGCGGCTCAAACAGCATGGCGCAGCCTCGCTCAGCACGGCTGAGCTGCTGGCGGTGCTGCTGCGCACCGGCTTGCAGGGCGAGAACGCGGTAGCGCTAGCGCAGCGCCTGCTGCAGAGTTTCGGCGGGCTGGCCGGTTTGCACCGCACCGACTTTGCCGAGATGGAAAGCACCCATGGCCTGGGTGAAGCGAAAACTGCCACGATTAAAGCAGCCATCGAGCTGGGCCGCCGGCTGCACACGCAGGACCCTGAGCAGCGTGTGCGCATCAGCAGCCCGGCTGACGCGGCCGCGCTGGTGCAATACGAGATGAGCGCACTGGAGCAGGAGCACTTGCGCACGATTCTGCTGACCACGCGCAACGAAGTCATCGAAATTGCGGAGATCTACCGCGGCTCGCTCAACAGCGCGCCGGTGAGGATTGCGGATGTGTTCAAACCAGCCATCCGCAAGAATGCGGCCGCGATCATCCTTGTGCATAACCACCCCAGCGGCGATCCCACACCCAGCCCGGATGACATCGCACTGACCAAAGCCATCCGCGAAGCGGGGCAGCTGCTTGGACTAGAAGTGCTGGATCACATCATTGTGGGTCAGGGCCGCTTTGTTTCGTTGAAAGAGAAACGGCTGGGATTGTAGCAACTAGTACTTGACGTCAAAACCAGCAAATTCATCGCTGGCTGGCAACCATTCGATCTCGCAATCCTTGACATCCGCTGCTGGCGGGCCGCTGCGCAGGGCAACGGCCAGTTGCTCCAGGTGAGCGCGGCTGCCCTCGGCCAGCACCTCAACATTGCCATTGAGCAAGTTGCGCACCCAGCCGGTCAGGCCCAGGCTGCGGGCTTGCTGCCACACAAAGTAGCGGAAGCCCACACCCTGTACGCCACCGCGCACGATGGCTGTCATGCGTTCGTTCATCCCTGCCTCCCACTGCGCGCCGCCAGCTGGCTGAGTAGCCACAAAACCGTCGCCACGCCAGCAGCGGAAGCGATTGTGCCCCATGGCACCTGGGCTAGCGGGTCAGGCTGCTCAAACGTGGCCGCACGCCAGTCCAACTCCAGTTGCAACAGGTCGACCCCAAAAGCCGCTTGTGGGGCATTGATGCAGTCGCCACTGCGCGCATACGCTTCCACCAGGATAGCAAAACCGGTTGGATTAAAGCGCTGCACCAGATACCGAACCAGAGAGCCGGACTGTATGGATGCAAGCTGGGCCAGCCCAGGTTCCTGCGGCAATTGACCACAGAGTGAATACAGCGCAGGTAACGCACCTGCCTGCGCCGCGGCATTCAGTAAGGCCAGCTGCTGCGGCTCAGGCTCACCTTCGGCGAGGACAGCAACGCCTTCGCTTAACCAGGCTGGCAAGTTGGCAAAGCCCACCGCCCCCAACCCATCATAGAGCGTGAGATGAGCCACCTCGTGTGGAACGCTGCGCAAAGCCGCCGGCGGCGCATCAGGTTCCAAAGCGAACAAAAGCACCCCGGCGCCGGGTTGCGTATGCCCGGCAACCCACGGGTAGCCAGCCAGATCGGCGGCGCGCTCCAGGTCGGCCAGATTGGCATATACGCGCAGCGTGACCGGGTGTGGCTGAGGCAGCGGCAACACTGCCTGCACACGGGCCACGCCTTCGGCCGCAGCGGTCAGTACAGCCGCGGCCAGCTCTGGCCCGCCGCTGTGCCAATACAGAGTGAAGCGGCCAAATTCGGCTTCCTGCCAGTCAAAACGATTATCTTCGTAATAGAGGCTATAGCGCGGGCTCTCAAAGAACTCGCCGTGATCTGAAGCAATACGGAACCAATAACGAATGGCAGTAAAAGCTTTGGGCTGGTTGCTATCATTCAATAGCACGGTGACATCAAGCCGGCCGCGGCTTACATCCCCCTCGTAGACCCAAATGCGTTCGCTTTCACCGACCTGGTAAAAGACATAGCCATCCAGAATGACCGCGCTGCTATTGAACTCAGCTGCAAAATTGAAGCTGTCGCCAAACTGATACTCAGCCCTTTGAGCAGTGAACTCCACCACTTCTTGCGCGCTGGCCCGGCTTGCAAGGGCGAGCGCGGCAAAGCAAACAAGGGCAGCAAGCGCGCCGAAACGACCCAGATTGCGCATTAGGATGAATTATAGGCCGCCACCGGCGGCGGGGATGCTATTCCTGATCGGGGTCTTCGTCGTCAGCCGCGTCGGGGTTGGCAAAATCTTCCAGATCCTCTGGCGAGAAATCCAGCAAGCTGAGCTCATCCATCTCATTGGTGAAGGCCAGGTTTTCAATGGCGCTTTCCAGCAGATCGATCTCGTCTTCATCCTCAGCGCGCTCGATCATTTCCTCAAGTGCGTCGGCGATGCCATTGCCGCCAATTTGCGATAGCGCCCAGGCAGCCGCAAGACGCACTTCGCTTTCTTCATCCTGCAGCAGATCGAACAGGCCGGGGCGCGCGTCGCTGAGTTCCAGCTCGCCAGCGGCTTTGGCCGCTTCGCGGCTGATCTCCATATTGGGGTCGGCCAGGCTTTGCATTACCTGCGGCCCCCAGCGCTCGTCGGCCGAGCGGCCCATCGCAAACAGGGCGCTGCTGACCCACTCCTCCTCGCCGCCGTCGAAAGCATTCTCGATCAGCTCGGCCACTTCGTGGCGGCTGGAGAAACCCATGGATTCCAAAGCGCGGCGTTGGATGAGCGGGTCCTCGTCGCCATGCAGCACTTCCAACAGAGCCGCCTCGGCCTCTTGCTGGGCCGCGGCAGAGACCTCGCCCACTTCGCCTAAGTACACGAAGCGGCCCAGGCCAGCGGCGGCCTGGGCACGCACGTCCATATCCTTGTCGGTCTGCAGGATCTGCACAAGTTGGCCGATGAGCTCCGGCTGCTCAGTGGCCCACAGGCCGCGGATGGCAACCACGCGCACACGCGCATCCTCATCCGTGAGCGCCATCTCATTGACGGAGTCGAAATCCATCACGGTGTTGCTCTCAGCCAGCATCTCGAGGTCTTCGAGCACAGCCAGGCGGCGGGTGCCGGAGAGCTGCTGCCAAATATGCTGCAAGGCAGTCAGGTCGGCAGACTCGAGGGCCGACAGGCGGTAGAGATAGCGCGGCGCCAGCGGCGTTTTCTCGTCTTGCAGTGCGGCAAGCACGTCGCTAAAGCTCAGTTGGTCTTCAGAATGGTTGTCGTTTTCCATTTAGGGTATTACGAGGGGGTTGAGGAAGTCTTGCAGGTTGATGTACACCATTGCCATCAGCAGGAAGGCAATACCAACCAGATTGACGGCGTTCTGATATGCGATCGGTATGCGCTTGCCGAAGAACAGCTCAGGCAGGGTGAAGAGGATGCGGCCACCGTCCAGCGCGGGCACGGGCAGCAGGTTGAGCAAGCCCAGCGAAACTGAAATGGAGGCGAAGAACGAGAGGGTATTCACACCCGAAGGCAAGGGGCTATCGGGCGCAGCATCTGCCTCGCGCACTTCAGTGTAGATATCGTACATACCCTTGTAGCCCACCAAGCGGCCCTGGCTTCCGTCAATCTCGCCGCTGGCAATGCGCATGGGTAGCGTGAGCAAGGTCTCGGCCTGGTCATAAATGGCCAGCGCTCCCTGGCTCAGCGCCTCACCAACGCCAATCGGCGTACTGGGATGGCCCATGGAGATGCCAATCGCGCCATCTGCCGGGGCGGGGTCACGTGGCACTAACAGCGCGCGGTCATGCTGGCCATTGCGCTGATACTCGATCAGCACTTCTTTGCCAAGATTATCGTAGATGACGTTGCGCAGATCTTCGCTGCTGTTGACAGGCTGGCCGTTGATATGCGTGATGGTGTCGCCCACCTGTAAGCCCGCCTGCTGAGCGGGAGAATCCTCCGAGACGCTCATCACCTGCACCACGCTGAGGTCTGGGCGGCCAAGCTGGACGAAGATAATGGCGTACAGCACCAGGGCGGCCAACAGGTTCATGGCTGGGCCGGCCACAAAAATAAAGATACGCTTCCACGGCGCGGCGGCAGAAAAACCGCCCGGCACGTCCGGGTCATTCTCGCCGGCAGGCAAGGCAAACCCGCCCAGCGGAATGGCGTTCAGCGTAAATTCAGTTTCCTGGATCTTGAACAGCCGCACGATGCGCGGCGGAAAACCAATACCAAATTCCTGCACCTTGATGCCGAATAGCTTAGCGGCCAGATAATGACCAAGCTCGTGCACCACGATCAGCGCAGCAATCGCGATCACAAATTGAAGTACAGCCAGAAGAGCGCTCATGAAATGATTATATCCACTGCCAGAAACAAGTCCGCGCACTGGCTAATAGCCAGATGAGGCTGGCCAGATCAGGCTGGCAGCAAACGGGCTGGGCCGCCAGGGGCGGCCTGCAGCACGCGCTGCACGCCGGCGATCTTGCCCAACCGCACCGCCACCTCACCGGCATCGGCCGCAGCACTGAGCACGTGCACGTTTGGCCCAGCATCCAGCGTGTAGCCGGCCTGCAAGCCCTCGGCGCGCCAGGCGGCCACCGCATGGATGACTGCCAGGCTGGCAGGCTGCCAATACAGCAGCGGTGGGCTGGAGGTCATCATCACAGCGTGCATCAAGTGATTATCCAACTCCATCACGGCTGCCAAGGCGGGCAGATCGCGCTGTAGAATGGCTTGGCGCGCCTGTGCCAAGCGCTGCTCGACGCCGTGCAGGCGGGCGGCCTGCAACGGGCTGGTATCCGCTAACGGGTGGCCGGCGGTGGAACCGACTGCTTTGTGCTCCTCGCTAATGACGGCGATGCTGTCTACCAGGTCCCAATGCTCTGGCCCGGTCACTGAAACCGCGTAGCTTTCTTCATCCGTGTCGGCGGCGCGCCATTCCACGAAGCCGGCCGGCACCGAACGGCTGGCCGAGCCGGAACCACGGCGAGACAGGCGCGAAAGCGCCGGCTCGTCAAGCGCCAGGCCGGCGGCGGCGCTGGCAGCCAGCGCCAGGGCGGCGAAAGCCGACGAGGAGGAGGCGATGCCGGATCCGCTGGGAAAGTTGTTGCTGCTGGTCACCTGGGCAAATTCTGATATGCCCGCCATGGCGCGCACCAGATCCAGCATGGCCGAGACACGCGCCACCTGGGCCGGCGCGGCCGGCGCACCGTTGAGATCGAGCCCATCGGCGGCCAGCTGGCCATCAAAGCGCACTGTTGTGCGCGTTTCCAGCGCGGCCAGGTTCATAGAGATGGAACTATTGGAGGGCAGGCGCAATGCCTGATCACGGTTGCCCCAATACTTGATGAAGGCGATGTTTGGGTGGGCTAGTGCGGTGGCAGCTTTAAGGCTCGACATAACTCTTGGATAGTCCAGTTTATCACTAGTGCATTTTCCAGCACCTTGACAAGCCATTATATTGTTACTAAACTATTATTTAGCTTGACCTAAATATCGGAAAGGAAGACATTTTATGAAAAAATTAAGCCGGCGCGATTTCCTGAAACTTAGCGTCATCGGGCTTACAGGGGCAAGCAGTATTGCCGCCTTTTCAAAACCAGGGAGCGGAGCCGCTCAGCCGCCTCTCCCCCCAATGGATGGCATGCACCATGGCGATAGCGGGGTGATCCCGGGAACCGGGGATGTGAACCATGAAAAGAATGGATTCAACCCTGGCGACATTCTGACAGATTTTGATTACGGCAAAGTCTCAAGACTGCCTGACGGCAGAACCTTGCGCGAATATGAGATTACCGTTATCAACAAGACTATTGAAGTGGTCCCCAACATTGAATATGCAGCCTGGACCTACAACGGGCGCATTCCTGGGCCCACCATTCGCTGCACAGAAGGTGATCTCATCCGCATCACTCTCATTAACGGGAGTGATCATCCCCATAGCATGCACTTCCACGGCTTCCATCCGGGCGTTATGGATGGCGTTCCGGGTACTGGCCCAGGTGGATACATCAAGCCGGGTGACAGCTTCACTTATGAATTTGATGCAGAACCCTTTGGTCTGCATTTGTACCACTGCCACGTGTTCCCCCTGGCGCGCCACATTGCAAAAGGCCTTTATGGCACATTCATTGTGGACCCGAAGGGAGGCCGTCCGCCCGTTGACCGCGAAATGGTAATGGTGATGAGCGGCTTTGACATCGATTTTGACGATGCTAATGACTTGTATGCAGTCAACGCGATCCCCTTCTACTATCAGAACCACCCAATCAAGATCAAGGTTGGCGAAAGGATTCGCATCTATCTAGTCAACATCCTTGAATATGACTTGCTGAACTCTTTCCACCTGCATGCAAGTTTCTTTGATTACTACCCCACCGGCACCAGCCTGACCCCTTCTGAGTTCACCGACACGATCATTCAGGGTCAAGCCCAGCGTGGAATCTTGGAGTTCTCGTACAAGTATCCGGGCATGTACATGTTTCACGCACACGTCACAGAATTTGCCGAGCTGGGCTGGAACGGCATGTTCGAAGTATCGGAGTAAGCGAGGGCACTATGTCAAACCGTGTAGATAAAAAACCAGAGGCGCGCATTACGCTCCGCCTCGTCGTCATGCTCCTGCTGCCGATCATTCTGCTCGCCGGAGTGATTGCGCTATTCCTTTCCAACGGTGGTGGTCTGGGGCTTGATCCTGCCGCCCCTGTGGAAAACATCGTAATTGAACGCTACTATCTGCGGCATGGGGTCATTGAACTGCTGGTACGCAATTCCGGGCCAGAGCAGGCAACCATTGCGCAAGTCATCGTGAACGATGCCGTAATGCCTTTTCAGATAACTCCTGCGCCAGACATTCCGCGTCTCGGCCAGGCAAACATTGTTATCGATTACCCGTGGACATATGCCGAAGCCTATACCGTAATCCTGTTCACGTCCAATTCGATACCCTTTGAGGTCAGCATCCCGGTCGCCTTTGAAACTCCGCAGCCTAATTCGGCCACTTTATGGAGCTTTACGCTGATCGGCCTGTATGTAGGCGTTATCCCGGTTTTCCTGGGCATCTTCTGGTTCCCCGCTCTCCGTCAGATGGGCCGCCGCACGATGACCTTTTTGATGGCTGTGACGCTGGGCCTCTTGATCTTCCTGGGGCTGGATGCCCTCGCCGAGGCCTTGGAAGCTGCCACCTCTGTTCCCTCCTCCTTTCAAGGCGTGGGGCTAATAGGGATAGGCGGTGTAGCTACATTCCTTTTGCTTGAGGCAATCTCCAACTGGCAAACCGGCAGAACCACAAACGAGCAAGATAAGCGTCTTTCCATCGCCATGATGATCGCCGTAGGCATGGGTATACACAACCTGGGCGAAGGATTGGCAATTGGCGCAGCATACAACATTGGTGAAATCGCGCTGGGCACCTTCCTGGTGATAGGTTTCATCATCCAAAACATCACCGAAGGGCTGGGCATCATCGCTCCCATTCTTCGAGACAAGCCGCAAATCGGCAAGCTTGCGATCCTGGGCTTGATTGGTGGTGCGCCTGCAATTCTCGGCGCCTGGATAGGCGGCTATGCACCATCCCCATTTCTGGCGGTGCTCTTCCTTGCCATAGGTGCAGGCGCTATATTCCAGGTTGTGCATGAAATTGCCAAGATGCTGCAGAAAGACCTGAAACAAGAACCTGCCCCCATGCTGATCTTCAGCGGGGTTGTTGTTGGCATGCTGATGCTCTGGGTTACTGGGCTCCTAATAAAGTAGGCTGGTTATCGTTGGAGAATCGATGAGGAAGTTAACAGCCATTCTGAGTGTACTTGCAATCTTGCTGGTCGGGTGTCAGAGTAAACCCCCTTCGCTTGATATTCGCCTGGATAGCTTTACGATCACGCCCAGTGAATTCTCATTGAAGGCGGGTTCAACCGTAATGCTGTACATTCACAACGCGGGTCTCATTGAGCATGACTTCAATATCATGAAGTTGGGGGTCAATGTTGCCTCGATAACCAACCATGAAGACAGAGAGGGCATTCTGTGGGCAGTGAGCCTGGAACCCGGTGAAGAGAAAGATGTTGAGTTGAATGTCCCCTCTGAGCCGGGCATGTATCAAGTAGTGTGTGCGATGCCGGGCCATCTACAGGCGGGTATGACCGGTACTCTCACTGTCCTACCCTGAGGGAGCAAGACTAGCTTCGCGCTATAACGTCATAGCTAAACCATCGGCGCGCGGGTCACTACCTCCCCACAGCACGCCGGTGTCACTTTCTCTTAGGATGATTTGGCCGCGACCAAAGACGGCACGCTGCAGCCCGCCGACCTGGCGGACCATGTGACCCATGGCAGCGAGCTGGGCTTGCGTTTCGGCTGGCAGGCCCTCCTCCAACGAAACAGCCAAGCTGGCTGTGCCATCTTCAATACAAAAGCGCGGCCGGTCCAAAGCGGCTTGCGGGTCGAGCCCATCATCGATCAGGCCCACCGCCACCTGCATATGCCCCTGTGGCTGCATGAAGCCGCCCATCACACCATAGCACGCGAACAGCTCCCCGCTGTTTGCGTGGGTGATCATGGCGGGGATGATGGTGTGGTACGGCCGCTTGCCAGGCGCCAACGCATTGGGGTGCGCCGGGTCCAGGCTGAAACCGTGGCCGCGGTTCTGCAGAGTGAAGCCCCAGCCTTTGGGCACAATGCCAGTGCCGAAGCCCTGATAGTTGCTGTTGATGAACGAGCAGGCATTGCCCTCGCCGTCTACCACGCTGAAATAGACCGTGCCGGAGCTGACGACCGGGCGGCCGCGCTGCACATCGGCCACGGCACGCTGCGAATCAAGCAATGCGGCGCGTTGTGCCGCATATGGCTTGGAAAGCAGCGCCTCCAGCGGCGCGGGGTTGGTGGCCTGATCGGCAACATGCCAACGCGCATCCGCGAAGGCCAGGCGCATGGCTTCGATCATCAGGTGCCAGCGTTCAGCGCCCAGGGGGTCTTGCCCGCCCAGGTCAAAGTTCTCCAGAATATTGAGCGCCAGCAAAGCCGCCAAGCCCTGCCCGTTGGGCGGGCACTCCCATACGCGATAGCCGCGATAGTCTGCAAAGATGGGCTCGTCCCAGGTGCTGCGGTGGGCGGCCAGGTCGGTTGTGCTCATTACGCCGCCGGCCTGCGCCAGCACCTCTACGATAGCTTCGGCGATATCGCCCTGATAGAAGGCCGCCGGGCCGCCATCGGCCAGGCGGCGGAAGGTGCGCGCCAGGCCCGGGTTGCGGAAGATCTCGCCCGGCCGCGGGGCGCGGCCATTGATGGTGAGCTCTGCGCCATTTAGCGCCGAATTGAGCTGTCTCTCCACACCGCGTTCCCAAAAATAACTGGTGATCGACGCGACAGGGAAGCCGCCCTCGGCCAGCTCGATGGCTGGCGCAAGCACTTGCGCCAGCGAGAAACGTCCGTGGGCTTCCAGCAAATCGGCCCAGCCGGCGGCTGCGCCGGGCACGGTGACCGTGTGGGGATGGAAGTTGGGCAGCTCGGCCAGTCCCTGCTTTTTAAGCAGCTCAATCGATAGCCCGCCAGGGGCGCGGCCAGAGCCGTTGAGGGCAAAGACGCTCCTCGTGCTGGCTTGGTAGTACAAGGCAAAGCAGTCCCCGCCGATGCCGGTACTGGTCGGCTCAGTCACATTTAGCGCCGCGGCCGTGGCCACGGCCGCATCTGCAGCCGTGCCGCCAGCGCGCAGGATGCCAAGGCCGGCGGCGGTGGCCAGCGGCTGACTGCTGGCGAGCATGCCGCCGCGCCCGACGACGGGCGAGCGGCGCGAAGCAAATTCAGCAACAGGGGCAAAGTGCATCAGGAGGATTGTAATAGAAGCCGCCATAAAAAAAGCGAAACGAACAGCGTTTCGCTTTTTTTTATGCGCTAATTCAGAAAATCTTCGGCGTAGTGGCAGGCCACCTGGTGGCCGGGGCGCAGTTCGCGCAGCAGCGGCTCCTCCACTGAACAATGCTCCAGCCGGGCGATCGGGCAGCGCGGGTGGAAGCGGCAACCGCTGGGTGGGTTGAGCGGACTGGGCACATCCCCACTGAGCACGGCGCGTTCACGCCGCTGGGCGGGGTCGGGCATGGGGATAGCCGACATGAGCGCCTGCGTGTATGGGTGCAGCGGTTTGGCAAACAGCTCTTCGCGCTCGGCCAACTCCACGATCTTGCCCAGGTACATCACAGCCACGCGGTCAGAGATGTGCTCTACCACCGCCAGGTTGTGGGCTACGAACATATACGTAAGCCCCAGCTCATCCTGTAGGTCCTTCAGAATGTTAAGAACCTGCGCCTGGATGGACACATCCAGCGCTGAGACGGGTTCATCCAGAACGATGAATTCGGGATCCAACACCAATGCTCGCGCAATACCGATGCGCTGGCGCTGCCCACCTGAGAATTCGTGTGGGTAGCGGCTGGCGTGATATTCCTCCAGCCCAACCATCTTGAGCGCTTTCAGCACGCGGTCGTAGCGCTCATTGACATTGCCTAACTTGTGGATCACCAAGCCTTCGGCGATGGCATCGCCCACCGGCAGACGCGGGTCGAGCGAAGCGTAGGGGTCCTGGAACACGATCTGCATTTGGCGGCGCAGTTGCTTCAGCTCTTCGCCGCGGGCGGCGAATACGCTTTGGTCGCGGAAGAAGACTTCGCCATCCGTGGCCTCATCCAAACGCAGCATGGTCTGGCTTACGGTGGTCTTGCCGCAGCCCGATTCGCCCACCAGGCCGAGCGTTTCGCCCTGCTTGATGGTGAAACTGACACCGTCCACGGCCTTAACTTCAGCCGCGTTGCCAGACAGCAGGCGGTCGCCTACCGAGTAGTACTTGCGCAGATTGGCTACGCGCACCAGGTCGTTGGTCGCTTTGTTCGCGCTCATAGTCCTGCCACCGCGATCGGGGCTTTATGTCCCTCGGCGCTTTCGTACAGCCAACAGCGCACTTTGTGGCCCGGCACTACTTCCAGCAGGCTGGGTTCGACGTGATTACAGATCTCCAGCTGGTACTCCACTCGCGCTTTGCAGCGCGGGGCAAAACGGCAGCTTGGCTTCAGGCCGATCAAATTGGGCACGGAACCAGGAATGGTCTCAAGGCGCTCTTTGACCTGGCCCAAAACGGGAATGGAGGCTTGCAAACCCATCGTATAAGGATGCAGCGGCTGCTTGAACAGGCGCTGCGTATCCGTCTCTTCCACAATCTGGCCTGCATACATCACTGCCACGCGGTCGGCCATCTCGGCCACTACACCCAGGTCATGCGTGATCAGGATGACCGAGGTGCCGGTTTCGGCGCTCAACTCGCGCAGCAGGTCCAGGATCTGCGCCTGGATGGTCACATCCAATGCGGTGGTGGGCTCGTCAGCGATCAACAGCTTGGGCTTGAGCGCCAGCGCCATGGCGATCATGACGCGCTGCGCCTGGCCGCCGGATAGCTGGTGCGGGTACGCTTTGGCGCGCCGCTCCGGGTCAGGAATGCCGACCTGGCGCAGCAGCTCTACCGCCCGTGCCCAAGCTTCTTCTTTCTCCAGTTTCTCATGGATCTCGAACACTTCGACGATCTGCGAGCCAATGGTGAACACAGGGTTCAGGCTGCTCTTGGGCTGCTGAAAGATCATTGAGACTTGCTGGCCGCGGATGCGGTTCATCTCTTTGCCATTCTTGAGCAGCAGGTCCTCGCCCTCCAGCAGGATCTTGCCTGAGACGATCTTGCCGGGTGCATCCACTAGACGCAGTACCGAGAGCGAGGTTACGCTCTTGCCGCAGCCTGATTCGCCCACCAGGCCAAAGATCTCGCCGGGGGCCACATCAAAGCTGACATCATCCACCGCGGTCAGCACACCGTCATCGGTATAGAAATAGGTCTTGAGGTTATTGACATCCAGCAAAGGCTGGGCTGTTTTGGAGATCATATCGCCTGCCATCATCACCTACTTCTTCGCCACCTGGGCCAGGCGCGGGTCCATCGCATCGCGCACGCCATCGCCCAGCAGGTTGAAGGCCAGCACAGTGAGCATGATAGCCAGGCCCGGGAAGAACACCAGATGTGGCGCGGTGAATACTTGATTGCGCTCGCTGCCCAGCATGGTGCCCCACTCCGGCGTGGGCGGCTGGGCGCCCAGGCCGAGGAACGAGAGGGCGGCTGCCTCCAGGATGGCAGAGGCGATGCTGAGCGTGGCCTGCACCACCAACGTAGGCAGCGCATTGGGGAAGATGCGCACGAACAGCAAGCGGAAGGCGCTGGCGCCCAAAGCGCGAGACGCAGATACAAACTCCTGCTCCTTGATGGATAGCACCGAGGCGCGCACCAGGCGTGCAAATACAGGGATATTTACGATGGCGATAGCGTACAGCGCGTTCTGCAACCCACGCCCGATCACCGTAATGATCGCGATCGCCAGCAGGAAACTGGGAAAGGCCAGCACCACATCCATAAGGCGCATGATGACGTTATCCACCCAGCCACCTATATAGCCCGAAACGGCGCCGATGATCGCGCCCACCACCACGGCCATGCCAATGGTGCTGAAGCCGATGAACAACGAGACGCGCGTGCCATAAATAATGCGGCTGAACACGTCACGATAGTTGGCGTCAATGCCCATGATGTGCTGTGGCTTGTCCTCAGGGCAGCCCAGCACGTGGATACAAGGCGCCTCGCGCTCTTTTAGGGTTTCGATGCCCAGCAGCGACTGCACAGGATCATAGGGTGCGATCAACGGAGCGAAGATGGCCACCAGGGTCAGGAACAGCAGGATGGCCATGCCCACAATGGCATTGCGCTGCTGGAACAGGCGGCGCCAGGTAAGCGCGGCCAGGCTGCGCGAGCGCAGCGAATCAGAGGGAGCGTTGGCAACGGCTTCTACATTTGTGGTCATTCGTTACCGCAGCCTGATCCGGGGGTCAATGTATGCGTAGGAAATATCAACCAGCAAGTTCACGATCACATAGCCAAGCGCCACCACTACCGTAAAACCCTGGATGATAGGGAAGTCTCGGCCGGTGATGGCGTCAAACAGCGCCCGCCCCACCCCGGAGAGGCCAAAGGTGGTCTCCGTCAGCACCGCACCGGCAAACAAAGTACCAACCTGGATGCCGATAACGGTGATCACGGGCAACAGGGCGTTACGCAGGGCGTGTTTCAAGATAACCAGGTTCTCAGCCACGCCTTTGGCGCGGGCGGCACGCACATACTCACGTCCCAGCACATCCAGCATGCTGGAGCGCGTGATGCGAGCAATGATGGAAAGCGGGATGGTGCTCAGGGCAATGGCCGGCAGGATCATGTGCCGGAAAGCATCCACCAACACATCCCATTGGCCCGTAATAAGTGCATTGAAGAAAACAAAGTTCGAAACAAAGTCAGCCAGCATGTATAGAGTGGTGCCGCGGGTCAAGCCCAGGCCCCACACCTCATAGAACGCGTCGGGTATCAAGCCAGCCGTCAGGCGGCCAGTGGGCGCCAGCCAGAACGGCGTATCTTTCAGCAGGATGGCGAAGACATACGCCAGCATGAGGCCCAGCCAGTACACCGGCATGGAAACGCCGATGTTGGCGCCCACCATGGTGGCCACGTCCACGGCGGAGTTGCGCCGCACCGCTGAGATGACGCCCATCGGCACGCCCACCAGGATAGCGATGAACAATGCCGAGAAGCCGAGCTCCAGCGTAACGGGCAGACGCTCGATGATCATTTGGGATACCGGGCGGCTGTAGCGAATGGACTCGCCGAAATCACCCTTGAGCAGGATCTCGCGCATGTAGATGCCCAGCTGCACCACAATGGGCTTGTCCAGCCCCATGCGGGCGTTGAAAGCATTGCAGGCCGCTTCGGTGGCGCGCTCACCCAGGGCAGAGCGGCACGGGTCACCCGGAATGGAGCGCGCGATGACAAAGGTCACCACCAGGATGCCCAGAACGACCGGAATGGTCAGCAGAATGCGGCGCAGAATGTACTTAGACATAGGTGTAGTTGAGGATGCGCGGGACGGGCTTGGCGAGGAAACCTCGCCGCACCCATCCCGCGCATTGAACTCAGACGTTCAGCTTACGAACGAGCCGTCGATTATTCGGCGGGGACGTTCATGAAGCTGTCCCACAGGTAGCCGTAGTAGTCAAAGCTACCGGTGTTACCAACGTGGTACGGGTTGGAAGCATCCAAACCGCGGGCCCAGGAGGCCACCACGTCGTCAGCATCGAAGTCGGAACCGTCGTGGAACTTCACGCCGTCACGCAGGGTGCAGGTCCACACCGTGGAGTCAGCGTTGGATACACAGGCGGTCGCCAGCTCAGGGAAGGTAGCGCCCGAGTCCTTGCCGTACTCCAGCAGGGTCTCAACCACCTGTTGGCAGGCGGTCAGGGACTCACCGTCGGTCTCGTCAGCACAGTCCAAGCTGATCGGCTCGGCGTTCTGCACGAAGACCAGGCTGTCGGTGCCGTTGTTCAAGTAGTTGAACTGCGGAGCACCGAAGGGCGGGTAGTACGCACCCTGCAGGGAAGCCAGGGCGGCGTGAGCCGCAGCGCCGTGCGCCACGGGGATCAGGGGCACCAGCTCCTTGACCATGTTGTTGGCCTCGGCATACAGCGGGGCAGCCGTGGCTACATCAGCGATCGAGGAAGCCTCTTGCAGAGGACCGTAGATCTCAGCGTGGGCGTTACCAAACTGCGGGTTGTTGGCGCCGAAGTGGAAGTCCATGAAGTTGGTGACATGCGGGTAGTCCGCGCCCCAACCCAGGAGGTGCATACCATCGGTCAGTTCGCCCGAGGTGGAAGCGGCAATGAACTCACCGGATTCCATCGGAACCACCTCAACGGTGATGCCCAGGTTCTCCTGCAGCTGAGCCTGGATCTCGGTGGCTACACGAGCCGGCTCGGGCAGGTACACGCGGAACACATCACGGTAGTAGAGGCGGGTGGTGAAACCATCCGGGTAGCCGGCTTCAGCCAGCAGCGCGCGGCCAGCCTCAGCATCGAACTCGTACCAGGACTCACCTTCACAACCATTGGGGATAGCGCAAGGAGTGAAGTGCGAAGCAACCTCAGACCCATCGGGGTAGAAGTTGTCCACAATGCGCTGGTAGTCAATGCCCAGGGCAATGGCGCGGCGCACGTCTACATTGTCATACGGGGAAGCCGTATTGGTGAAACCAATGTAGAACACGTTCGGGTTCTGGTGATAGAGGATCTGCAGATTGGGGTCATTCTGAACCGTGGCGTAATCAGACGGGCTGAGGTTGCTCACGTAGTCAGCAGTACCAGCCTGCAGTTCCTGCAAACGGGCTGCGCCTTCGGTCAACCAGCGCAGGGTTACCGTGCTGGCGGAACCGGCCTCACCCCAGTAGTCGTCAAAGCGGGTGTAAACGATCTGGTTGCCGCGGTCCCACTCAGCGACCTGGTAAGGGCCGGTACCGATCGGGTTCTCCAGCAGTTCACCAGTGCCGCCAGTGCGGGCCAGATGCTCCTGCGGCTGAATGCCGAAGGGCGTGAAGGCGATCTTGGCCTCAAACGCCGGGTCCGGCTTGCACAGCGTGAACACCACGGTCAGCTCATCCACCGCTTCGATGGAAAGAACCTTGCCGCCGTAGTCACAGCTGCCGGCATCCAGCTTCAGGCCTTCAAATTCTGCCAGGGCGGAAAACTCGTCCTGCACCGCGGCTCCACCGGAGCCACAGGCGGCCAAGACGAGGCTGAACGCCACTAGCAGAGCAAACAAAGTGCTCATTTTCTTCATATGTACTTCTCCTCAAAAGAACTTCTGTCAGGGTGCTGCATTAATAAAAAAAATAGGTGAACCTGCCTTTTTCAGCCTCACCTCCTTAGCTACCCCGCGGAAGGGGGTACGCTTGATTATAGTACTCTGAACAGGGCTGTCAACGCCCAAGTTTGTTTAGTGGCTCAAAATTTGCGATAAAAACAGCTTGGTGCGCTCGTGTTTGGGATTTTTAAATATCTCGGCGGGCGGGCCAGCCTCTATGATCAGCCCATCGTCCATGAAAATAAGCTCATCAGCGGCGGCCCGCGCAAAGCCCATCTCGTGGGTTACACACACCATGGTCATGCCCTCTTTGGCCAGGGCCAGCATCACATCCAGCACTTCCTTGATCATTTCCGGGTCAAGGGCGCTGGTGGGCTCGTCGAACAGCATGATCTTGGGGTTCATGGCCAGGGCACGGGCGATCGCCACACGCTGCTGCTGACCGCCCGAAAGCTGGTTGGGGAAGTTTTCAGCCTTCTCAGAGATACCCACGCGCTCCAGCTGCTCATGGGCAATCCGCACAGCTTCGTCTTTCTTGCGCCCGCGCACCACTCGCTGGGCCAGCACAATATTGTCCAGCACCGTCAGGTGCGGGAACAGGTTGAACAGCTGGAACACCATGCCGATCTCAGCCCGGATGCTGTTGATGTCCTTGTTCTTCTCGCTCAGGCGTTTGCCATCCACCCACACTTCGCCTGCGGTTTCCACTTCCAAGTGGTTAATGCAGCGCAGCAAAGTGCTCTTGCCGGAGCCACTCGGCCCCACGATCACCACCACCTTGCCGCGTTCAACGTTCAAGTCAACGCCGCGCAAAGCCTGCACATCACCAAAGTATTTGTGCAGGTTGCGGATTTCAATAATGGTCTTATTTCCGGCTGTCGCCATGCAAACGCCTTTCAAGCACTCTGACCAGGATCGAGAGGATCAGTGTCATGCCAAGATACAGGATCGCCAGGATGGTGTAGGCCTCGCGGAAGCGGAACGTGCGCCCGGCGTACAAACGCGCCACTTGGGTGATGTCACGCACGGCCAGCACGGAGACCAGGGATGAGTCTTTGACCATGGCTACGAAATCATTGCCGAGGGCCGGCAGCACATTGCGGATGGCTTGCGGCAGGATGACATAGCGCATGGCCTGCCCGTAGCTCATACCCAGCGAGCGGGCAGCCTCCATCTGGCCTTTGCCGATGGATTGGATGCCGGCACGGAAGATCTCAGCCAGAAAGGCGCCATAGGTGACCGAGAGGGCAATGATGGCGCGCACATTCAGCGAGATGCTGTCATTGTCGATGGCCGCCAGCGGCTGGCCGATAAAACCCAACCCCACCGAGGTGAGCCAGGCGCCGGCTGTCTTGAAAATCCCCAACGAATCAGGCACAGCCACCAAAGCGATATAGAAGATGAGCACCAGGATGGGGATGCCGCGTATCAGCTCCACATACAGCGTAGCCAGGTTGCGCACCACAACATTGCGGGAGATGCGGCCCAAGCCGGCCACCAGGCCGATCACCAACGCGATGCTGTAGGCATACAGCGTTGTGGTGATGGTGATGCCAATACCAATGCGGATGAAATTGAGCGCTTCACCAAAGCTGGTCTGGGTTGTCACCAGGTGGAACGCGCCGATGGCAATAATGAAAATACCACCCACCCACCACGGAAACTCGTCAATGCGCTCTTGTAGCGTCTTGCTACGCGGTGCGCTAGTGCGCGAGTCTGGGAGAGTGGGTTCTATGCCTGTGCTGTGGGTCATGCGCCTCCGGGAGAAAAAGAAAAAAGCCGGTGTGCAGAGGCTGCACACCGGCTTATTTATACTCTAGAAACGGTCAGATGACGGAGATTACTCGCCGTCTTCGCCGTAGGCGCCAGGCCCGATGTCGTCGTAGGTCACGGCGAAGTCAGGTCCGAAGTAGATGGTGTTGAGCTCAGACAGAGTGCCATCCGCCATCATGGACTGCAGAGCCTGGTTGACGGGGTCAACCAAGTCGCTGCCCTTGGGGAAGATGAAACCGAGCTGGTCGCTGGACATGGACGGGCCGACGAGCTTCAGCACGTCAGCATTCTCGCCCAGGTAACCCTGGCCAGCGGTCTCGTCGATGATCACGGCGTCAATGTCACCGGACACCAGCGCTTGCACCGCAAACGGGAACTGCTCAAAAGCCTGGATGCGATCCTCAGGCAGGTACGTGGCAGCGATCTCGTAGTTGGTCGTGCCGGTCTGCGTGCCCAGCTTCAAGCTGGTGTCGTTGACGATGTCTTCGATGCTGTTGATGCGGGTCTCATCGATGCGCACCAGCAGACGCACGTCAATGTTGACGTAGCCGATCGAGAAGTCAACGATCTGAGCGCGGTCTTCGGTGATGGTGATACCGTCAGCCGCAGCGTCAAACTGGCCGTCAGCCACAGCCTGGATCATGCCGTCCCAGGCAGCTTCAACGTACACCGGGGTGCAGTGCAGGCGGGTGCAGATCTCATCCCAGGCATCGTAGTCCCAGCCGCCCGGAATGCCGGTCTCAGCATCCACATAGTTGAAGGGCAGGTAGGCATTCTCGATGGCAACAGTTACCTCACGGCAATCCAGGTCCACGAGGGCGTCTGCAGCCGTGCCGAGACACTCACCACCGCGCACCGTGGGGTCGCCAGCGCCGCCGCACGCGCTAAGCACCAGCGCGCCGACAATGAGGACAAAAAGTGTAAAGCGAACTTTCTGCATCTTGTTCCTCCTTAGGAACTAAAAAAGGTAGCGTTGTACTAATGTACTCTGAAAAACGCAGCCATGCAACAGGGGTGTAGACGGCTACGCCTTTTTCTCCTCATCCTTGGGCTCATCCTCCCCTGCCAAGCCCTTGCGGAACGCGCGGATGCCGGCGCCCAAGTCAGCGCCCAGCTTGCCCAGGCGGCCAACGCCAAAGATCAAGATCACAATAACCAGGATGACGATCCATTCCCAACCACTGAACATAACTACCTCCTGCACGAGGAACCAAACTCCTCTTATCCAGTCATTCTACCAAAGCCGTCTATGGGCTGCGCTTTTGAGATTAGAATGCCAGCCTTGGGGTTATGAAAGCAACCACGCCAGCCCAGTTTGCCAAACAGGTTCACACCGCACTGCAGAGCTACGGCAAGCGCGCCAAGGCTGCGCCAGCTTTGCAGAGCCTGCAGTACTACAAAGTAGTGTGCGCCCAGCCCAGCCGCAGCGGGCGGCGCACACTGCCCTCTGTGGAAAGTTTCTTGCGGCGCTCACTGCGCCAGTTCCGCGCTGAGCAGCCCGCCCATGCGAGCCTGCTGACCCAGCGTTTCGTCGAGCAGGTGCCGGCCAAAGAGATCGCTCACCAGCAGGCCATCAGCCAAGAGACCGTCAACCGTAACCAGCAGCGCGCCATCCACATGTTTGCGGACTGGCTACTGGCCCAGGAAGCTGCCGCCCGCCAGCAGCGCCAGTCTGAACTGCTGGCCAGCTTGCCGCCGGCTAGCTTTGCAGAGCTGGCGGGCGGCAGAGCGCTGCAAAAGAAGCTGGGGAGCCTGCTGTCTAGCGACCAGCTGCCTTGGGTGATCTGCCTGACAGGCATTGGCGGGATTGGCAAGACCGCCCTGGCCACCCAAGCCGTCAGCAGCCTGCTGCCAGACATGCGCTACGACAGGGTGCTATGGTTGCGCGCCACAGAAAGCGAGCCGCTGACCCAGGCAACCCTGCTAGCTGCGCTCAGCAAGCGGTTGCTGCCGGCCACACTGGCTGCCAGCCAGCGCCTGCCTGCTTTGCAGCAGGCGCTCAAGAACACGCCCAGCCTGATCGTGCTGGATGATGTGGACCAAGAGCTGGCCGACCCTGCCTGGGTCGATTGGCTGCACACGTTCACGAAGCCGAGCCGCTTCCTTATTTGCAGCCGCCAACGGCCAGCCACCCTGGCGCGGGCCTATGTGCTGCCCGTGGGTGAATTGAGCGCCAAACCCGCGCTGGAGTTGATGAGTCTGCAAGCCCGCGAAGTAGGCTTGGAGGCTGCGTTGCCCGCGATTCGCAAGCAGGCCGGCGCCATCTATGCCCGCACGGGCGGCAATCCACTGGCGCTTAAACTCGCGGTTGGCCTGCTGCACAGCTGGCCACTCTCCGCAGTGCTAGAAGCACTGCACGAGTGCAACCATGCTGACATTGACACAGTCTACGCAGACATCTTCCAGGCCAGCTGGCAGGCGCTGAGCCCGCAGGGGCGGCGCCTGCTGCTGGCGATGCCGTTGGTGGGCAGCGAGGGCGCCAGCCTGGCGCAGTTGCGCGCCATCAGCGGCATGGGCGCTGCGAGTCTTCGCAACGCCATCCACGAGCTGCATCAACGCAGCCTGCTGGAAGCCAGCGGCGACGCCGAACACAAGCGCTACGCCATCCACCAGCTCACCCGCAGCTTTCTGCGAACACAGATCCTGAATGAAGACTAAGACGGGCCAGCGCTGGGTACAGGCCAGCCTGCTGGCCGCAGTGCGCAGCAATCTGGCTTACTGGGCGGTCCAACCCGCCGCTATGCTGCGCCGCGAGAGCAGCAACCTGCACAGCGCGGTGCGCTACGGCCTGCGCCTACCTTCCGCGCATACGCAGGCCGCCCGTCTGCTGAGCCAGAGCTTCGCGATGGCCATCACGCAACCCGCCGCCTGGCTGCCGCTGTACGACCGCGCCCTGCGGCTCAAAACGCTGCCCAGCAAGCTGCTGGGCCGCCTGCTCTATCAGCAGGCCGTGCTGTTGTGGCAGCACGGCCAGGCCGCCGAGGCTGCCCGTGGGTTTGAGCGCAGCCAGCGCCATGCCCAGCGCCACAGCCTGCCTGCGTTACGGATCCGCACCCTGATCGGCTTGTGCCTTGTACATAGCCAGCTGCCAGCCAAAGCTGAGCGCGCCGCCAGGAAACTGCAAGCTCTGCTGAGCAGCACGCGCACCAAACCCACTTTGCGCGCCCAAGCCTTTGCAGCCTTGGGCACCGCGGCCTATTTCGCCAAGGATCATAGCCAGGCCGCCCAGCACTTTACAGCCGCGCTGCAGCATACGCCGGCTGGGTTGGCGCAAGGCCAGCTGCACATGCTGGCTGGGCTATGCGCTCACGCCATGGGCGAGTCTGATGCCGCACTCCACCACTACAACGCCGCAGCGCGCAGCCTTCAGCGATCCGGAGCCAGCGCCGCCCAGCTGGCCCGCGTGGAACTGCTGCGCGCCACGGCGCATTATCACAAGACCGCCCGCGGCCAGCAGGTGCGCCTGCAGCCCGCCATCGCTGCCTTGCAGCGCGCCGCCGAGTTGCTGAACCAGGCCGAAACCGACCCGCCCAGCCGCGCTCAACTGGAGAGCCTGCTTGGGCGCACCTATACCCGCCGCGGCGAGGTGGCCCGCGGCATTCAATACCTCAGCAGCGCGCTGGAGCTCTCGGAGCACAGCGACCCCAGCCTGGCGGCCGATGTTTTCGCCGCCCTGCAGGAGCTGGAAACAAAAACCCCGCCTGAAGGCGGGGTTTGTTTAGTCTTGCAAATACTAGGCGCTGCGGCTGCCCAGCGTGCGCTCGAGCAGATCGTCCATCTCATCCGAGCTGGCCTTCTGCTTGCGGGTCTTGCCTTGGTCCTGGCGAGACTGCGCTTCCTGCGCTTTGCGCCAGGCCATCTCCATCGCAGTCGGAGCCGGCGTGTTGTCGACTTCCTCTTCGATCTCTTCGACTTCCGGCTCAGGAGCAGCCAGCAGGGCCTTGATGCTCAACTTGATCTGCTTCTTGCGGCGGTCAACATCCAGCACTTTGACTTCGATCTCGTCGCCGACTTTGACAGCTTCATCCGCCGAGCGTACATACTCGTGCGACATTTCGCTGATGTGCACCAGGCCAGGGCGTTCTGCGCCCACTTCAACGAACGCGCCAAACTTCTCCAGCTTGGTTACCTTGCCCTTGAGCACGCTGTCTTTCTTGATCTCACGCCACTCCAGCAGCAAGGGCTTGATCAGGGTCAGTTCAATGTGCCCGTCGCTACCGATGCGGCGCACCCAGGCTTCGACTTCTTCACCCTCTTTGAGGACTTCTTCGACTTTGCGAACGGGTTCTTTACGCAGCTGCGAAATGGGGATCACCGCCGGCTTGTCCTGGCCAATGTCCACGACCGCGCCAGCCAGCGTAGCTTTGATCACTTTACCTTTAACAAGGTCTTTCTTTTTAGGACCAGACTCGCTGGGGGCTGCCTCTTCAATTTGGGGGGCGGTCTCTTTCAGAGCCGCCTCTTCGATTTGGGGGGCAGTCTCTTTCAGGGTCGCCTCTTCGATTGGGGGGCCTGACTCTTGGGGGGCGGCCTCTTCCATATGTGCTTCCGACATTTCACAACTCCGGGCTTGTTACCGATTTCACAACAAGCCTTGATTGTACCTGCGCGCTTAAGCTTTGTAAAGCCTGCCGTCCAAAACGGCTAAGCCGCCCCCGCACTGGCAGGCTGCGTTTTGCGGCGAGAAAAAAGCAACGAGAGCAGCACGGAGAGCACCAGACAAACCAGCACCACCCAGCCCACCACGGTATACATCGAGAACACACCGACTTTGTCGATCAGCAGGCCGCACAGGTAATAGCCCAGTGCCGTGCCGATGCCCATGAACATGGCCGAGAACAAACCCTGCGCGGTGGAGCTGAGGCCGCGCGGCGCCATCTCGGCCACAAACTTGATGCCTGCCACCCACATCAGCGGATACGTGATGCCGTGCATCAATTGGATCAACAACGCCTGGTCAGGTGTAGCCGCCTTGGCATAAATGAAACAGCGCACCGCCATGGCCAGCATGGATAGGTACAGCGCGCCGCGGCTGCCCAGAGTGCGCAAAAACCAGTGTGAGCCAGCCATGATCGGCGTCTCAGAAATTGTAGAGATGGTGATGGCGATGCCTACCAGCGCCACACCGGAGACGGCGAACGGAAGCCAGCGGCTGACACCCGGCAACTCCTGCATCAACAGCGGCATATAGTCATGCGCAGTGGAGCCGATCCCAGCCACCAGCACGGTACCGAGGAATAGCAGCCACTGCGGCTCACGCAGCAGGCGCCCCACCTGGGTGAAGTACGTGCCGCGTTCCGGGTTCTCTTCAAATTCCAGCGAGCGGAGCAGAAACAGGTTGACGCTCATCAGCCCACAGAAGATCCAGAACATGGAAGCCAGGCCAAGCCGGTCAAGCACGAAGCCAGCGAGGGCGCTGACGAGGCCCCAGGCCACGGTGCCCCACAAGCGCACGCTGCCGTAGCGGTCGCGGTTACTGCCCATCATATGAATGGTGGCGCTATCCAGCAGCGGCAGCGTATGCGAGCTGACCAATGCCATCAATATCTGTACACCCAGGATGAGTGAGAAGGAGCGCAGGAAGGGAAAGATGGCGTTCAGCACCACCGCCGCGACCACCGCAACGTACAGCACAAAGCGGTGGCGGTTGGTGGCATCCGCATAGCCAGCCCAGAATGGCTTGGCCGCCAGGCCGATCAGTGGGCCAATGCCAGTGAGCACACCGATCTGGGCGCCGCTGAAGCCCAACGATTGCAGATACAGCACAAAGAACGGCGTGACGCAGGCCCACGCCGCAAACAGGAAAAAATAACTCAGGGAAAGGCGTGCATAGCTGGTTTTAACTTCCGGCGCGGGGAGGGGAGCAGGTTTTAGCATATGTATGAGTACCAAGCATATTAACCCCCAGCTTGGCATTCGTTTCGCTAAACTAAGCAATAGAAGAGGCTATGCCTCTCTCTATTGCTTAGTACACAACCACTTGCGTACCATGGCCATTGACCTGGCGTTGGTCATACTCGCTGACCGGCGTCACCCAGCGGTACAGCCAGGCGGCATGCTCCGGACGCATGTTGATGCAGCCTTTGCTCATGGGGGCGCCAAAGTTGTTGTGCCAATAGGCGCCATGGATGGCGTAGCCGCCTTCGGCAAAAAAGCACGCCCACGGCACTCCCGGCAAATAGCGGTCACCCAGAGTATCCGTCAGGCGGTTATCGCCCATATACTGGCTGGGCATCTTGGCATATAAATTGAAAGTCCCGGTTGGGGTTTGCGTAGGCAGTCCGCTGGCGCTGGTGTTGCGCACGCCAGAAGAGATCGGCACGCGCAGTTTGACTGCGCCGCTTTCATACGCGGTCAGTTGCTGCGCCAGCAGCGAGATCTCGACTCGTTTCTGGCCGGCCGGTACATCCGGGCTGATCGGCGCCAGCTCCTCTGCCGGGATGGGCTGCAGGTGCTCCGCCTTGGCGTAATACTGCACGTTGGTCCACGACTCGGTGATCTGATACCACGGCGACCCGTCCGGCCCGTCCACTTTGGCGGTCACCCAGTGCATGCTGTCAAAATACAGCAGGAATTGTGATTGAACCTGCCAACCTGTCTGTCGCGAGAACGTATAGGGCTGGCTGATCGGTACGGAGACGCGGCACAGCATACCTTCGGCTGGCACAGCGCTCACAGGAACATTACTGATCTCTTCCACGATCTGCACAAAGCTGCTATGCACATACCCGTCGGCGATCTTGAACCAGTTGGGGTTATAAGCCGGCCCGCTGAGTGGCTGCAGCGCATACTCGATCGGTACCAGCTCATCGCGGAACAGGGTGCGCAGCGGGCTGAGATTGATGCGCGGCTGTGCGAACACGCTCGAGTCGTACGTGACGCGTCCCAGCAGCCCGGCGCCTTGCGCGGAAACTGCGGGCATTCGCCCGGCGGCTAAAGCCGCCAGCGAAAGCCCAGTCAGTTTCAGGAAATCTCGGCGGGATAAAGACATCGGAACAATTCTATCCACAGATAAACACAGATGAACGCGGATAAAAAGGAGCGTCTATATGAATGCTTTTATCTGTGTATATCTGTGTTCATCTGTGGACTAATAGTAAACTTACCCCCATGCTAGCCAGGGTCTACTCCTGCGCTGTGGTGGGTTTGGACGGCGTAGTAGTAGAAGTAGAGGTGGATACACATCCTGGGCTCCCCAAAGTGGTCGTGGTGGGCTTGCCTGACGCGGCTGTGCAGGAAAGCCGCGAGCGGGTCGCTTCGGCCATCAAGAACTCCGGCTTTGAATTCCCCCGCAAACACATCACCATCAACCTGGCGCCTGCCAGCGTACGCAAGGCAGGCCCGGTATACGACCTGCCCATCGCGCTCGGCATCCTGGCCGCCAGCGGCCAGATCCCGGCCCAACGGCTGGAAGGCTCGCTGACCCTCGGCGAGCTCTCGCTGGATGGCGCCGTCCGCCATGTACGCGGCGTGCTGCCCATGGCGGCCCTGGCCCGCCGGCAGGGCATCCGCACGCTGTACGTTCCCGCCGTGGACGCGGCCGAGGCCGCGCTGGTACCGGAGGTGGAGATCTATCCCATCCGCACCCTGCGCGAACTGGCCGACCACATCACCAACCAGCACAGCATTGCTCCGTTTGAACACACCCTAACTACAGATGAGTTATCCGCCCCGCCTAGCTACACAGACCTGAGCGAGGTCAAAGGCCAGGAGCAGGTCAAGCGTGCCTTGGAAGTGGCCGCGGCAGGCGGCCACAATATGCTCATGACCGGCGCGCCCGGCGCCGGCAAGACCCTGATGGCCCGCGCCCTGCCCGGCATCCTGCCCGCGCTCAATCTGGACGAAGCGCTGGACGTGACCCGCATTTATTCGGTCTCCGACAAGCTCAGTGATACCCACCCACTCATCCGCACTCGCCCGTTCCGCGCCCCGCACCACACCATTTCGCACGCCGGCTTGGTGGGCGGCGGCACCTGGCCGCAGCCTGGCGAGATCTCGCTGGCACACCGCGGCGTACTCTTCCTCGACGAACTGGTCGAGTTCGCTCCGCGCGTGCTGGAAGTGCTGCGCCAGCCCATCGAGGACAAAGTCGTTACCATCAGCCGTGCTCAGGGCGCGCTGACCTTCCCAGCCAATTTTCAACTTATCGGCGCCATGAACCCCTGCCCCTGCGGCTACTATGGCGACCCGCTGCGCGCTTGTACTTGCGCACCCGGCAACGTGACCCGTTACCAGAAGCGGCTCTCCGGCCCGCTGCTCGACCGTATCGACATCCATGTCGAAGTGCCGCGCGTTGACTATGAGAAGCTGAGCGACGAGCGCCTGGGCGAACCCTCGGCCGCAGTGCGCGCCCGCGTGGAAGCCGCCCGTGAACTGCAGCGCCAGCGCTTCACCGAGCTGCCCGCCCACACCAACGCCGATATGGGCGTGGCCGAGGTGCGCCGCTTCTGCGAGCTGGATGCCGAAGGCCGTACCCTGGTGCGCGCCGCCATGGCCCAGATGCAGCTCACAGCCCGCGCCTACCACCGCGTCCTCAAGCTGGCCCGCACCATCGCTGACCTGGCGGGCGCGCAAAACGTAGCGCCTCAGCATTTGGCTGAGGCGCTACAGTACCGGGCACGGCTGGTAGTGTGAGATTTTATGAGCATTGTCGGGCCCGAAGGTAGATCCTTCAAACCTATTTCACTTGACGATCTCGAGATACTGCTGCAAATCGCAGTCCAGGATCGTATAGTTTTTTTTGAACAACATCCTGCTTGGTCCCAATACAGAGACCACATGATTTGCATTGCTCTATGCCAAGGGGCCGCTCAACATTATATGGATAGTAAAACTGGGATTAATGATTTCGATGTATACACCTTCTACAAGAAGCTCCAACCCAAACGATGGTATGCAAAACGAATAAAGTCTTACGACTTTGGCAATTCAAAGTTTGGACAATCTGTTGATAAGCCAAACTATAAAGGCCGGCGTGTTGATTGCTTAGCCCGAAGCATAGATGTAGACACTAATGAGGATGGAATAGCAGCCGTTCAACGATATTTGTTCGAGCAGAGGACAAAGACTGCCCAATTGCTGGCGCGAAGACCTGTGATCCTTCTCCAACCTAATCTTGGGAAAATTCTTTGGCCAGCCAGTCAATAGGTAAAATCAAGGCACTTCAACTACGCGAGGTGCTATGTCCAAGCAAACTGTTTTTGCCCCCAAGGGCATCAAACCCATGGGCCCTTACACGCCTGCCATCCGCATGGGCGATCTGCTCTTTATCTCCGGCCAAGTGGGGATTGACCCCGAAAGCGGCAAGTTCGTCGAAGGCGGCGTTGGTGAGCAGGCCAAGCAGGTCCTCGAGAACCTCAAAGGTCTGGTGGAAGCTGGCGGCAGCTCGATGGACAAGGTGCTCAAGACCACCATGTTCCTGACCAACATGGCTGACTTCGCCACCGTGAACGAGATCTACGCCCAGTATTTCCCCGCAGACCACCCTGCTCGCTCCACCATCCAGGTCGTAGCCCTGCCGGGCGGCGCCCTGGTTGAGATCGAGGCCATCGCCAGCGTGTAATACGCAGCGTCTAGCATGCCCCCCAGCCTAAGCATCATCGTGCCGTGCTTCAATGAGCAGGCCACCATCGGTGGCCTGCTGGAAGCCATCCTGGCCCAGAGCCACCCCGCCGCCGACATGGAAGTGATCATCGCCGATGGCATGTCCACTGACGCCACGCGAGCACGCATCGCCGCCTTCAGCCAGCAGCATCGGCAGCTGGCTGTCCGCATCGTCGACAACCCCGCCCGCAGCATCCCGGCCGGGCTCAACCTGGCCATCGCCGCCGCGCAGAGCAGCACCCTGCTGCGCCTGGATGCGCACTCCAGCCCCCATCCTGAATATGTTGCCCGCAGCCTGCAGGCGCTCGACGCCGGCAGAGGCTGGAACGTGGGCGGCGTGTGGGAGATCCGCCCGGGGCAGGACACATGGCTGGCCCGCGCCATTGCCGCTGCGGCCGCCCACCCCTTCGGCGTGGGCGATGCCCGCTATCGCTACACCACCCATGCCGGCGCGGTGGATACGGTGCCCTTCGGCACCTTCCGCCGCGAGCTGATCGAGCGCATCGGGGCCTTTGACGAGACCCTGCAAACCAACGAAGACTACGAGTTCAACGCCCGCATCCGCCTGGCCGGCGGCACGGTCTGGCTCGACCCAGCCATCCGCTCCGCCTACTACGCCCGCCCCACCCTGAGCGCCCTGGCCCGCCAGTATTGGCGCTACGGGTATTGGAAATGGCGCATGCTGCGCCGTTACCCCGGCACGCTGCGCCCCCGCCAGGCCATTCCGCCCCTGTTTGTGCTGGCCCTGCTGGGCTTGGGCGGCCTGAGCCTGTTGTGGGCGCCGGCCGCATGGCTGCTGGGGGCCGTGGTGGTATCATACGCACTGCTCCTGCTGGCGGCGGCTGCGCACAAGGCAATTCTGGCCCGGCAACCCTCCCTGCTACTGGGAATGCCCTTAGCGATGATGACCATGCACCTCAGCTGGGGCGGCGCCTTCCTTTGGAGCCTGTTGAGTTCGCTCGCTGGCGCACCACACAAAAATGGCACAAAACCGGTCTAAAGACTCCACCCCCAGCATCCGCTTGGGCCTTAGTGAACGCCGTGTACTGTTAGCGGGTGGCGACCTCATCATGGCCGCCATTGCGCTGGCCGTGGCCCTGTATTTCTGGGTGCTGGGCGTCGGCAATCTGGACGCTCTGGAAGTTATCGAGTTCCTGCAGGAACGCCCGCCTGATTGGTTCTATTTTCTGCCGGTCATCTGGGTCATCCTCCTTTTTGAAACTTACGACCCCCACCGCGCCTCCAGCTGGCAGCACACCCGCAACAGTCTGCTGGTCGCCGCCGCCCTGGGTATGGGCGTTTATGTCATCTATTACTTCGCCGCCGACCCAGGCACCCTACCCCGCCGCAGCATTGCCGTATTTGCAGGCACTGCCCTGCTGCTCACCACGGTCTGGCGCCTGCTGTACATCCGCATCTTCACCTCGCCCCAGTTTGCGCGCCGCGCCATCATGCTGGGCGCCGGCAACGCCGGCCAAGCCTTGCTGCGCGTGATCGCCGGCATGCCAGCCCCCTATCACATCGTGGCCCTGCTTGACGACGATGCCGAGAAAAAGGGCCGACAGATCGAAGGGCACGAGGTGCGCGGCGGCAGCGAGCTGCTCTCCGAGCTGATCGAAGAACACAATGTCAGCGACATTCTGGTGGCCATCTCCGGCCAGATGCGTGAGACCACCTTCCACGCCATGCTGGACGCGCAGGAGCAGGGCATCGAGATCATACGCATGCCCACCGCCTACGAGGAGCTGCTTGGCCGGGTGGCCATCAACTACCTTGAAGCTGACTGGCTCGTGCGTTCTTTTGTGGACAGCACCCGCGTCAACCGCTTCTATCAAGTAGGCAAGCGCCTGTTTGACATTGTGGGCGGCCTGGTGGGTGTGGCCATTTTGCTGGTGCTGTTCCCCATCGTATCCATCCTGACCCTGCTCGATACGGGCCGCCCGATCATCTTCTCGCAGACCCGCGCTGGCCGCGGCGGCAAGCCGTACCGCATTATCAAGTTCCGCACCATGCGCGTGGACGCCGAGAAAGATGGCAACCCGCAGCTGGCGCAGGAAGACGACCAGCGCAGCACGCGCCTTGGAAAAGTATTGCGCAAAACGCGCATCGACGAATGGCCGCAGTTCATTAATGTGCTGCGCGGCGATATGAGCCTGGTTGGCCCGCGCCCGGAGCGCCCTGAGCTGATGGAGCACTTCGAGCGTCGCATCCCCTTCTACCGCGCCCGCTTGCTTGAGCGCCCCGGCATCACCGGCTGGGCCCAGGTCAACTATGGCTACGCTGCCACCATCGAAGAAATGGGCATCAAGCTGGAGTACGACCTGTATTACATCAAACACCGCGGCCCCATCCTGGACACCGTGATCATTTTGCGCACCCTGGCCACTGTCTTCGGCTTCCGGGGGCGTTAGCATGGCCTCCGTTCTCGTTACGGGCGGGGCCGGCTTCATCGGCTCGCACCTCGTCGCGGCCTTGCTGACCCGCGGCGACCGGGTGCGCGTGCTGGACAACTTCTCTAGCGGGTTGCGCACCCACTTGCCCGCCGACATTGAACTGATCGAAGGCGATGTGCAAGACCCCATCGCCGTGAAGAAGGCCGTGGCCGGCATTGAGACCATCTTCCACCAGGCTGCCTTCATCTCTGTGCCGGAGTCCATCGAGAACCCGGCCGCCTGCTGGGCCAGCAACATAGACGGCACCCTGGCGCTGCTGGCAGCCGCCCAGCAAGCCGGCTGCCGCGGCGTGGTGCTGGCTTCCAGCGCCGCAGTCTACGGAGATAGCCAAGCTCTGCCGCTGGCGGAGGATGCTCCGGCGAAATGTCTCTCGCCCTACGCCGCCTCCAAGTACTTCAATGAGACGCTTGCCCAGCTGTATAGGTTGACCTACAACCTGCCCGTTACCGCGCTGCGCTACTTCAACGTATACGGCCCGCGCCAATCGCCCAACTCGGCCTATGCGGCCGCGGTTCCCAAGTTCATCGCCGCCCTGGCGGCCGGCCAGGCACCGACTGTGTTCGGCGATGGCCGGCAGGGCCGCGACTTTGTCTTCGTGGGCGATGTGGTGCGGGCCAACCTGCTGGCCGCCGAGGCCAACGTGGGCGGCGTGTACAACGTATGCACCGGCCAGGAGACGACGCTGCTGGATCTGCTGGCCGCCCTGTACCCACTGTTCCCCAACGCCCCACAGGCGGTGCATGCCGCCCCGCGCCTGGGTGATGTGCCCCGCTCGCTGGGTGACCCGCGGGCGGCGGAAGCCGCGCTGGGCTTCCGCGCCCAAACCAGCCTGGCCGACGGGCTGCGCCACATCGTGGAGGCCATGTGAGGGCTTGGATCCGTACCAATCGTCTGCTGTTCGCCGACATGGTGCTGGCGGCAGCCAGCGTGCTGGGCGCCTTCATCCTGCGCCTGACGCCTGAGCAGCTCATCCTGGATTATTTGCCCACCTTCTTCTGGATGCTGCTGGTGGCGTTGATCGTGAAACCGATCATCTACAAACGCAGCGGATTGTATGAGCGCGTGTGGGCCTACGCCTCCATGGCGGAGATGAAGCTCATCGTGCGCGCCGTCAGCATAGCTTCGCTCATCTACACGCCCATTATTTTTCTGCTCGATTGGGTTGGCGCCTTCAGCAACTTTGCCCGTTCGCTGGTGGCGATCGACTGGCTGCTCTCCCTGGCCGCGGTGGGCGGGCTGCGCTTCGGCTTGCGCCTGCTGGCCGAGAACCGCAAGGTGATCGAGCAGGCCAGCGGGGTCAAGCTGCGCCGCGCCCTGATCCTGGGCGCGGGCGATGCCGGCGCCCTGGTGGCGCGCGAACTGCAAAAGAACCAGCAGCTTGGCCTCAACCCGCTGGCCTTCCTGGATGATGACCCCGAAAAGCAGGGCCAGCGCCTGCACGACATCCCCGTGGTCGGCGCGCTGAAGGACCTGCCGGTCCAGGCCGCCGCGCTGCGCGCCGAAGAGGTCATCATGGCCATCCCCAGTGCGCCGGGCAGCGTGCTGCGCCAGGCTGCCGAGCTGAGCCGGCAGGCGGGCCTGCCGTACCGCACCATGCCCGGCCTGTACGAGCTGATCGGCGGCCGGGTCAGCGTCAGCCGCTTGCGTGAAGTCGACATCACTGACTTGCTGCGCCGCCAGCCCGCCCAGATCGACCGCACGCGGGTGGGTGACAGCTTGCGCGGCAAGCGCATCCTCATCACCGGGGCGGGCGGCTCGATCGCCAGTGAGCTGGGCCGCCAGATCGCTCGCTGGCAGCCGGCCATGCTGGTGCTGCTGGGCCACGGCGAGAACAGCATCTTCGAAATTCTGCTCGAGCTGCACAACGAGTACCCGCAGCTCGAGATCGTGCCGGTCATCGCCGATGTGCGCGATGCCGGGCGCATCCAGGCCGCGCTGGGCAAATACAAGCCTGACATTGTGTTCCACGCCGCGGCCCACAAGCACGTGCCGCTGATGGAAGCCAACGTGGCCGAAGCCGTGGCCAACAACGTGCAGGGCACGCTTAACGTGGTGCAAGCCGCCGGCGAAGCCGGGGTGCAGCGCCTGGTGATGATCTCGACCGACAAAGCGGTGCGCCCCAGCAGCGTAATGGGCGCCACGAAACGCGTGGCCGAATGGGCGGTATTGGATGCCGGCCGCCGTTTTGGGCGTAATTACTCCGTGGTGCGCTTTGGCAATGTGCTGGGCAGCCGCGGCAGCGTGGTGCCGCTGTTCAAGCACCAGATCGCCCAAGGCGGCCCGCTCACCATTACGCACCCCGAAGTCGAGCGCTATTTCATGACCATTCCCGAAGCAGTGCACCTGGTGCTGCAAACCGCCGCCTTTGAAGGCCAGGGCGAACTGTACATGCTCGACATGGGCCAGCCGGTGCGCATTGTGGATCTGGCCGAAGACCTTATCCGCCTCTCCGGCTTGACGCCGGGCGAGGACATCCAGATCGAGTTCAGCGGGCTGCGGCCCGGCGAGAAGCTGAGCGAACAGCTGTGGGAAGCCGGCGCAGAGTATTCGCCGACCAATCACCCGGATATCCGCCGGGTGCAGGAGCCGCAGGCGCCCAGCCGCGAGCAGCTGGAAGCTGCGCTGCGCCAGCTGATCACGCTGGCCGAAGCCAACGACGCGTCTGGTATCCTGAAGCGGCTGGGCGAGCTGCTGCCCGGCTCCGAAGTGGGCCAGGCGCCGCCGCCTGACTTCACCGCGTTGCCCTGACATGGAAACCAACACCTGGAACGCCCTGATCAACCAATTGCCGCGCCCGCACCTGTTGCAGACCGGCCAGTGGGCGCGCGCCAAGGAACCCTTCGGGTGGACGGCGCATTACAAGACCTGGGAGCAGGACGGCAAGCTGCTGGCCGCAGCCCAGATCCTGCAGCGCAGCCAGCGCTTGCCGCTGATCGGCAAAGACGTGTGCATGCTGTATGTGCCCAAAGGCCCGCTGCTGACGGATTGGAACGACGCTGCCCTGCGCGCCCGCGTGCTGGCTGACCTGCGCCAGTTTGCGCAGGAGCTTGGCGCATTCTTTATCAAGATCGACCCTGACCTGGCGTACGGCTATGGTCTGCCAGGCGCTGAAGGCGAGCGGGCGGTGCCGGCCGCGGCCGACTTTGTGGCCGAGCTCAAAGCGGCGGGCTGGCGCTATTCCAATGAGCAGGTGCAGATGCCCAACACCATGCTGATCGATATAGACAAGAGCGAAGAAGAGATATTGGCGGCGATGAAGCAAAAGGGCCGCTACAACCTGCGCCTTTCGCAAAAGAAGGGTGTGACCGTGCGCCGCGGCACCCCGGCGGACTTCTCCACTTTTTATAAAATGTACGCCGAGACCTCGGTGCGGGATGGGTTCGTCATCCGTAGCGAAGCGTATTACCGCGCCGTGTGGCACGAGTTCTACAATGCAGGCTTGCTGGTGCCGCTGTTGGCGGAGGTGGAGGGCCAGGTGGTGGCCGGGCTGATGCTGTTCATCTACGGCGAGCAGTCCTGGTACATCTATGGCATGTCGCGTGACCTGTACCGAGAGACCATGCCGAATTATTTGCTGCAATGGGAAGCGATCCGCGCCAGCCGGGCGGCGGGCTGCAAGGTATATGACCTGTGGGGCGCGCCGGACGAGTTCACGGAGGCGGACCCGATGTGGGGCGTGTACCGCTTCAAGCTGAGCCTGGGCGCCTATGAGGCCCGCCATATCGGCGCATGGGATCTGCCGGTGCAGCCTGCGGTGTACAGCCTGTACACGCAGGTGCTGCCGCGCCTGATCGCCGCCATGCGTTGGCGCGGCCGCCGCCAGACGCGGGCGCAAGTGCTGGCTGAGTGATCAAACCCGTCAAAAGCTTTAATCATCATCATGGTGCAATTTGGGGGCGGGGGTAATAGTTAATAGTTCAAGCTCCTTGACAGCAAAGCAATCTCTGGTCGGATGACCCATGGCTGTGCATATAACATGCTCTTTGCTGATAGGGTGGAAATGCTGCCTGATGTCAAGGCAATGACAGGGAGGAAAAAGCAGATTGCTTCATGCGCAGGCAAGCCTGCGCCTCGCAATGACAACTAATGAGGAAGGGTGCAGCATGCTGCGCCCCTACTTCTTCTGTGTGTCTTTTTATCCGTGTCCATCCGTGTTCATCTGTGGATGATTCCTCTTCGGAAACAGGCGCGCGTACTGGGCGGCAATGAGGCGGATGGCCTGCTGGATGCGCACGCGGTTCTCGGCGATCTGGTGCCAGCGGCTGGCGCCCGAAGGGTGCGGAAGGGGCACATACCAAACCCCGTCCTTCTCCATCTCTGTGCCGATGACTGCCTCCAGCACGATACCGCGGCCATAGAAGGTCTCGATGGCCATTTTGCCGATGGGGATGATGAGCTTGGGGCGCACCAGGGCCAGTTCCTGCTCCAGGAAGGGGCGGCACAGTTGCTGCTCGGCGGGCGACGGCGCCCGGTCACCGCCGCCGGACTTATTCTTGCCGGGGAAGCATTTGGTGACCGAGGTCATGTACTGGGTGCGGCGAAACCAGTCTTCGTCAATACCCGCCTCGCCCAGCCACTGAAACAAGCGTTTGCCGCTGCCGGCGTTGAAAGGGCGCTTGGCGACCACTTCGGTAACGCCGGGGGCTTGGCCCACGGTCATCATGCGCGCCCTCACGCTGCCATGCGTCACCGCGGGCGGTTCGATGTAATAGCCTGCCGCCAGACACTGGCGGCAGGCACGCATGGCTAGTTGGAGTTGGTCAAAGCGCGCCTGACGCTCGGCGAGCTTCAAGCAGGCTGCCCGCCCACGATCACTTCACCGCCCAGCCGCTCCCAGGTTTGCTGGTACAGCTTGGCATCTTCTTCAAGGATGGGGCTCTCGCTCAGAATGCGCCCGCCGCAATCCATATCCTTGAGGGCGCGGAACAGCTCTTCCAGTTTGAAATCCGACTCTGCGATGGTGAGGTGGTTCTTTTCGCCCGCCTCAGTGTAGGCGATGCCGGAGAGGTGGCAGCTCATGTTCTTGAGCGCCTCCTGGCCCAGCGCGTCGCGGTATTTGCCCAGCGCCACCATCCACTCGTCGTAGCTGTTCATGCTGCCGTCCCCGGCGCGTGCATGCAGGTGGGCAAAATCGACGCAGGGCACCACGCCGGGGATCTCCGCGGCCATCTCCAGGTTCTCTTCCAGCGTGCCCAATTGGGAGGACTTGCCCATCGTCTCGGGCCGCAGGTTGACCGGGTTACGGTTGCGGCGCAGCTCGGCCACGCAATCCTGCAGGCGGGCCTTGGCCAGCTTCATGGCCTCGTCGGGGGGCTTGCCGCTGTAGCTGCCGGGATGGAAGATGATCTCGGTGGCGCCGGCCAAGTTGCCGTAGTGGGCGGCATCCATCAAGCGGCGGCGCGCATTCGGCCACTCTTCAAAATTGGCGTTGAGGTTGATGTAATACGGCGCGTGCACACTGAGCAGCACGTCAGAGTCTTTGGCCTGCTGGCGAATGGCGGCGCAAGTCTCCTCGCTGACGCGTACGGACTGCACCCAGCCCAGCTCCAGCGCGCCCATGCCCATGGCGCGGATGTGCTGCACGGCGCCCACGCTGCCACCGGGCTTCTTCGGCGCCGAAATCGGCGCTCCTACGGTTCCAAATCGAAAGGCCATGCAGGAATTGTAATAGAATGACTCCCGCATAGGACTGGCTGAATAAAGCCGAGGACCATTGCAGACCGAGAGGTATTTATGACTACACGAGATGAAGCCCTGGCAATCGTTCAAGAACACGTCAAGAACGAGGGCCTGGTGCGCCATATGCTGTGCGTGGAAACCGCCATGCGCCACTACGCCCAAATGTACGGCGAAGATGTGGAACAGTGGGGCCTGGCCGGCCTGCTGCACGACTTTGATTGGGAGATCCACCCCAGCCTGGAGGCGCATCCGCAAAATGGTGCGCCGATCCTGCGGGAGCGCGGCGTGCCCGAGGAGATCGTGCAGGCGGTGTTGAGCCACGCCAACCACAGCGGCGTGCCGCGCACAACCCAAATGCAAAAGGCACTGTACGCCTGCGACGAGCTGACCGGCCTGATCACCGCCGTGGCGCTGGTGCGCCCCTCGCGCTCTATTCTGGACGTCAAGGTCAAGTCGATCAAGAACAAATGGAAGGACCGCGCCTTTGCCGCTGGGGCCAACCGCGAAGAGATGGAGGACGGCGCGCGTGAGCTGGGCCTGGACCTGTGGGAGCATGCCGGCAACGTGCTGGCCGCCATGCAGGCCAATGCGGCCGAACTGGGCCTGGTGGGCAACCCGGAGGCTGGCTCCGCCAGCTAGTCCAGCCGCTTGACGAACAGCCTCAAAAAGCCCGCAAATGCGGGCTTTTTGTTATCACTGCAGCCGGCCCAAGCTGGCACGCAACTTGCAAACTTTAGGGGGAGATGATGCTGAACAACGCATACCTTATGGATTCCCAGATCAGGCATAGCTCTTGCAAGCAAGATGCTTGCGCAACTATGCAAACCTACCTAACCTACTCAACTGCCCTCGACAGCCAGGTGAAGAAATGAGCATACTCAGCGGCAAAGGCATGTACTTGTGGATCATCAGCCGGGTGGAAGGGGGCGACCCCAACCGCATCGCCGAGCTGGCCCAGCAGGCGGGGATGACCCACGTGCTGATCAAGGTGGCTGACCGCAACTACACGTACAACGTAGACAGCTCAGGATTTGACCATGTGCCCGGGGTGGTTTCTGCATTGCGCGCCCGCGGCATCCAACCCTGGGGCTGGCAATATATCTACGGCACCAACCCAGCCGCCGAGGCTGCAATGGCCATTCAGCGCGTGAAGCAATTCAGCCTGGATGGTTTTGTAGTAAATGCGGAGAAGGAGTTCAAGGTGAAAGGCATGGATGTGCCGGCGCGGCAGTATATGCAAGCGTTGCGGGCCGGCTTGCCAGGCACACCGATCGGGTTCAGCAGCTTCCGCTACCCCACCCTGCACCGGCCGCTGCCCTTTGAAGTCTTTCTGGAATACAGTGACATCAACATGCCCCAGGTCTACTGGGTGCAGTCATCCAACCCGGCCCAGCAACTGCTGCGCTCGGTGCGCGAGCACCAGGCGCTCAGCGTCTGGCGCCCGATCCTGCCCACCGGGGCCGCCTACCCAGAGGGCAGCTGGAACCCGACGCCTGGCCAGATCACCGATTTCATGAAGGCCTGCCAAGACAACAACATTTCCGGAGCCAACTTCTGGGAGTGGTATTACGCCCGCCGCATCAGCGGCGTCTGGAACGCAGTGAGCAACTACCCATGGGCAGTCAAACCGGCGCCTGAGCCGGACATCAGCATTCGTTTCCTGGATGCGCTCAACTCGCGCGACCCGGTCAAGGTGGCGGCGCTGTACGGCAACGCGGGCGTGCATGTGAATGCCCAGCGCACCGTGCAGGGCAGCGAAGGCATCCTGCGCTGGTACAACTCGCTGCTGCGCGAGACGCTGCCGGGCGCCCGCTTCGAGATCACCGGCTCGACCACCAACAAGAACCTGCGCGTCCTGACCTGGACGGCCACCTCGGACAAGGGCCGTGTGCTGGACGGCAAAGATTCGCTGGGCGTGCAAAACAACAAGATCGCCTACCACTACACGTACTTCACGGTGAAGTAGAACGCTACGGATTAGAGATTAGAGAGATGAAGAATTAGAGTAAATCTCTAGTCTCCAATCTCTATTAACATTGCTATCCATGAAGCAATTATTCTTCGCCTGCCTCGTACTGGCCTGTTTGCTTGCCGCCTGCACGCTGCCAACCAGCGGCGCCACGGCTGAGCCGAGCATTACGCCCAGCCCGTTCGCGCCGTCCGCAGCCACCAACACGCCTGCGGCAAGCAATACACCGCTAGCCAGCAGCACCCCGACGATCACGCCCACCCCGGCGCCGCAGCCGGCTGGTTTCACCAGCGGCCTGCTGCGCGCCTGGGTGCAGCCCGTGGGGTACATCGCTGATCAGTGTGAGTACCTGGCCAAACGCTGGGACCCAGACGGCAGCCAGCCGGGCACGGTTGTGGCGCCGATCATGTATCACAGCATCCTACGCGGCAACGCCGTGCCGACCCTCTCGCAGGACATCAACGAGGTCACCTTTTATCGCATTGTGGAGGTGGCGCGCGAACTGGGTTTCGAAGCCATCACCAGCCAGCAGCTGGTAGATTTTTTGCACACCAACACCGCCATCCCGCCGCGCAGCATGCTCCTGATCCTGGATGACCGCCGGGCCGGCACCGCCCAGGAATACTTTCTGCCGCTATACGAAGAATACGGCTGGCGCACTGTGCTGGGCTGGATCATTGGGGACACCGACCAGCGCACCGGAGAGAACAGCAGCGAAAGCCTGTGGGACTGGATCGAGCGCCTGAACGACACCGGCGCGTTCGATGTGCAGTCACATGCGCTCAACCACATCCCGATCGTAGGCGGTGAGAGCGCCGAGTTCCTGCGCAGTGAGCTGGGCGACAACATTCCCATCCTCGAGGAGCACTTCGGCCAGCGCCCGGTGGCGCACATCTGGACCGGCGGCAACTTCAGCGCGGCTGGCGTGGATATGCTGGAGGAGCTGGGTTACGCGATCGGCTTCACGGTGTACTCACGCGGCCCGATCCAGTTCAACTGGGTGCCGCAGGGCGAAGAGGAACGCGCCATCGGCAAGCCGCTGCTGCTGCTGCCGCGCTATTGGGACAGCGCGGCAGAGCTGAACCTGCGTCAGGCGGCCGAGATCGGCGATGCGGCCCAGCAGTTCGCCCGCGCAAACTATGCGGCGGAAGCCGCATGGTTTGCACAGAACTGCGGCGGCGAGCTGCCGCCGCTGAGCGCAGTGTTTGACGAGTAGGCCAGGCGTAGCATGGTGGCTGCGAGCAACATACACCCTGCGAGTAGCTAACTCAAGCTCAACATAGAAGACATGGCTGCAAGGATCCTTCGCTGGACTGGCCTCAGCGGTCCGATGTAGCTGTCTTCACCCGCTCAGGATGACACATCGCATAAAAAAACCGCCCGCACAATGTGCGGGCGGTTTTTGGTTTTGCTTATTCTTCGCTGACTGGCGGCAGCGGGTCGGCCGGGGGATCTGGCAGCTGGCCGATGCCATCGCCGAGGCCAAAGCCGGCCTCGCCCAGGGGCATCTCGCCGAGCGGAGCGCCCAGGGGGGCCAGCTCTTCGCGGCGCGGTTCGGGCTGTGGCAGCAGGTGGGCATTGGCCTCGTGGCCGGTGCCCGCCGGGATCAGCTTGCCGAGGATGACGTTCTCCTTCAAGCCGGTCAGCGGGTCTTCCTGGCCGCCGATGGCTGCGCCGGCCAGCACCTTGATGGTGTGCTGGAAGGAAGCCGCCGAGAGGAACGAGTCGGTGCTCAGCGAGGCCTTGGTGATACCCAGCAGAACGTCGACAAACTTGCCGGGCTCGTTGCTCTCAGCCAGCAGGGCTTCGTTCTTCTTGCGCAGGTCGAGGCGGTTCACATAGTCGCCGGGCAGGTAGCCAGTGTCGCCTGGGCGGGTGACCTGCACTTTGGACATCATCTTGCGGATGATGACCTCAAAGTGCTTGTCGTGAATGTTCTGGCCCTGTGAGCGGTACACCTGCTGGACTTCGGTCAGCAGGTACATGTAGCAAGCTTCACGGCCCTGAATGCGCAGGATGGAGTGTGGGTTCAGCGAGCCTTCGGTGAGGGCTTGGCCGGCTTCCACCTTGGCGCCGTTCGGGATCAGCATGCGGGTCGTGTTGGGTACTTCGTACTCAACCGAGTCCTTCTGCTCGTAGGAGACGTAGATCTTGCGGTCCTCCACGCGCACTTTGCCGCCGTTCTCGGCTTTGAGCTCTTCTTCCTTCAGGGAAGCGAGCACATCGCCAGCGTCGACCTTCTTGCCGTCTTCAACAGCGATGCGGTAGCCCTTGGGCAGCTCGTACTCATCGTGCACCATTTCAGAGTGCAGGATGCGGATGACGCGCAGGTCACTGAAGCGCTCAGACTGAGCCACTTCCACCGTGCCGCCCAACTCGGCCACCACGGCTTCACCCTTGGGCTGGCGGCGGGCTTCGAAGATCTCTTCCACGCGCGGCAGACCCGTGGTGATGTCGGACTCGGCGGCCACACCACCGGTGTGGAAGGTGCGCAGCGTCAGCTGCGTACCGGGCTCACCGATGGACTGGGCGGCCACGATGCCGATGGCGGCGCCCAGCGCCACCGAGCGGCCGCGGCCCATATCCATGCCGTAGCACTTGACGCAGATGCCCTGCTCAGCTTCACAGGTCATCGGCGAGAAGACGTACACATCCTGCACGTTGGCGGCAGTGACGCGGCGAGTCTGGTCGTGATCCAGCAGTTCGTTCTTCTCCACCAGCACTTCGCCTGTGTTGGGGTCAACAATGTTGTGGGCGGCCACGCGGCCGAAGATACGGCTGCCCAGCGACTGGTCAGCCACATCGTCCGCAGAGCGCATCCAGATGCCCTCGTCGGTGCCACAATCTTCGATCGTGGTGATGACATCCTGGGCCACATCCACCAGGCGGCGGGTCAGGTAACCGGCGTCTGCAGTACGCAGCGCGGTGTCGGCCAGACCCTTGCGGGAGCCGTGGGTCGAGATGAAGTATTCCAGCGTGGTCAGACCTTCGCGGAAGTTGGAGCGGATGGGCAGGGGGATGATGCGACCCGAGGGGTCGGCCATCATGCCGCGCATACCGGCCAGCTGCGAGATGGAGCTGAAGCCACCCTTGGTGGCGCCGGAGTTGGCCATGGTGGCCAGGTTGCCCTTCTCGTCCATGCTCTTGCGCACGGCGGCCGCCACCGTGTTGGTGGTCTCCTGCCAGATCTCGATCACGCGCTCGTTCTGTTCCTGCTCGGTCAGCAAGCCGCGGCGGAAGTCTTCCTCCACAGCCTGTTCCTTCTCCATGGCGGCGGCCACGATGCCTTCTTTTTCATCCGGAATGGTGATGTCCGAAATGGCGATGGTGGTGCCGGAGCGGGTGGCGTACTTGAAGCCAATGTCCTTGACGCGGTCAGCGACATCGGTGGTGCGCTTCTCGTCGCCGGTCACTTCCAGCAGCTCGGCCAGCAGATCCTTGATGGTGCCCTTGTCGATCACGTCGTTGACGAAGCGGATCTCGGGCTCCAGCTCCAGGTTGAGCAGCACGCGGCCGACGGTGGTGTCGAGGAAGCGCGTCTCGGCCTGCGCCAGGCGGTTGCCCTGCTCGTCGTACCAGGTTTCGGCACGCAGGCGGATGGGCGAATGCACTTCCAGCTGGCCCAACTGGTAGACCATCACTACTTCGTCCATGTCGCCAAACACGCGCGGCTGCTGCTTACCCTTGAGGGGTACAGGCGGCATGGTGAGGTAGTACACACCCAGCACCATGTCCTTGGACGGGCCAATGATCGGCTCGCCGTCGGCGGGCTTGAGCAAGTTCTTGGTGGAGAGCATCAGTTCGCGCGCTTCCCATACCGCTTTCTGCGAAAGCGGCACATGCACGGCCATCTGGTCACCGTCAAAGTCTGCGTTGAAAGCGGTGGTTACCAGCGGGTGCAACTGAATGGCGCTGCCCTCGATCAGGATCGGCTCAAAAGCCTGGATACCCAGGCGATGCAGCGTCGGGGCACGGTTCAAGAGTACCGGGCGCTCCATGATGACCTCTTCGAGCACTTCGTAGACTTCGGGGCGGTTGCGGTCAATGATGCGCTTGGCGCCCTTCACGTTGGCGGCGTAGTTGTCACGCACCAGGTGAGAGATGACGAAGGGCTTGTACAGCTCCAGGGCCATGCTCTTGGGCAGGCCGCACTGGTACAGCTTGAGCTGCGGGCCGACCACGATCACGGAACGGCCAGAGTAGTCCACACGCTTGCCCAGCAGGTTGCGGCGGAAGCGGCCCTTCTTGCCCTTGAGCAGATCGCTCAGGGATTTCAGTTCACGGCGGCCGCGGCGCGAGAGCGCCTTGCCGCGCTGCGAGTTATCGATCAGCGAGTCGACCGCTTCCTGCAACATGCGCTTTTCGTTGCGCACGATCACGTCGGGCGCGCCCAGTTCCAGCAGACGCTTGAGACGGTTGTTGCGGTTGATGACGCGGCGGTACAGGTCATTCAAGTCAGAGGTGGCGAAGCGGCCGCCGTCCAGCTGCACCATCGGGCGCAGGTCGGGCGGGATGACCGGCAGAACGGTGAGGATCATCCATTCCGGGCGGTTGTGTGAGCGGCGGAAGGCCTCGACCACGCGCAGGCGGTTGGTGGCCTTGCGGCGGCGCTGCTTGCTGCGCGAGGTGCGCAGTTCCTTCCACAGCTCCTCGCTCAGGCGATCCAGATCGAGACGCTCGAGGATGTCGTAGAAGGCCTCGGCGCCCATGTCGGCGCGGAACACCTGGCCGTAGCGGGCGCGCAGCTCGCGGTAGCGGTTCTCGCCCATGAAGGTCATGGGGCGCAGGTCTTCCAGCTCTTCGCGGGTGCGCACCTGGTCTTCGTGCTCGTTGCCGGAGACTTTCTCGTCCAGCGAGTCACGCAGGTTGTTCATGGCCAGTTCGGATTCAGCCTTGATGCTGGCCTTCTCCACGGCGATGCGCTCAAGCTCGGCGTGCTTCTTCTCACCGATCTTCTTTTCATTGTCTTCCAGGAATTCTTTGACAACTTCCTGCACGCGGGCGATGTGCTTGTTCTCCACCACCTCGCCGGATTTGACCAGGTTGCCCTTGACGGCGCTGAAGGTGATGGCGGCCTTGGCAGCCGAACCCATCTGCTCCTGCAGTTTGGTCTCTACGCGCTGGCCCTCTTTGATGACCGGGTCGATCTTGGCGGCCAGCTCTTCGTCGTAGCGGGTTTCAATTTCCTTGGTGCGCTCTTCCAGTTTGCCGAGCTTGTCATCACGCTGCTGTTTGGCCTCAGCGATCTGGGCGTTGATATTGGCGGCGTGCTCTTTTTCGGCCGAGCTGATCTCTTCGTCCAGGCGGGCCAAAGCCTTCTGGCGGGCGTCTTCATCGACGTAGGTGACCACATACTGCGCAAAATACAGCACGCGGTCCAGGTTGCGGCGCGAAATGTCGAGCAGCAGACCCAGGTAGGAAGGCACGCGGCGGGTGTACCAGACGTGCGCCACTGGGGCGGCCAGCGAGATATGACCCATGCGCTCACGGCGCACAGACGAACGCGTGACCTCTACGCCACACTTGTCACAGATAATGCCTTTGTAGCGAATGTTCTTGTACTTGCCGCAGTAACACTGCCAGTCACGCGTGGGGCCAAAGATGGCTTCATCGAACAGACCATCTTTCTCCGGGCGCAAGCGGCGATAGTTGATTGTTTCGGGCTTAAGCACTTCACCATAAGACCAGCTTCGAATGGTCTCCGGTGAGGCCAAGCTAATGCGCAATGCACGCAAACCCTTTGTTTCCATATGTGCGGCCTCCAATGATTCAGATACAGCGAAAAGCGAACCACTACTCCGTCTGACGTCCTACGTTCCCCCAAAGCTCGGACCTTTGATCCAGTCAGGCAGTGCAGCGTGCGCTCTGCAGTTTCTTGTTAATCGAACAATTGTGCTATTTTTGAGACAAACCAAAGCAAGCGCTTCGAGGCATCTCCTCAAGCGCTTGCTTGCTCTCAGCACTATTCGATTTGTGTTCGTGAAGGATTATACCAACCAAAAACAGAGAGTCAAGGCGTGCAGACTAGGAGTCTGTGAGAGGCAGCTGACAGTAGAAACTGCTGCCTACCCCGAGGTCACTCTCGGCCCAGACCTTGCCCTTATGACGCTGGATGATGGAGCGCACGATGTGCAGGCCGGTGCTGGCGGCCTGGCCCTCGCGGCGCTCAAAGATGCGCGGCAGGTCCACCGGGGCGATTCCTGCCCCGCTGTCCTTGACCCGTAGCACCACCGCGCCGTCAGCATAGCTGGCGCCCAACCGCACCGCCCGCCCACGCGGGCTGAAGCGGATGGCATTGTCGACGAGATAGAAGACGGCACGCTGCAGCAGCGTGCGGTCGGCCCGCAGCAGGCGTTCGGCGCCTTCGGCTGGCTCCAGGACCAGCTCGATCTGCTTCTGGCGCGCCTGCGGGGCGGCCTCATCCAGCACGGCCTGCAATACTTCGCTCAGGGCCAGGCTCTCCAGGCGCAGACCTTCGGCCTCCTGCATGCGGTCGGCCGCAAGCAGGCTGGCGGAGAGGCGCGTGATCTGCTCTATGCTGGCATCGATCTTTTGCACATAACCTTTTTGCTGATCGTTCAACGGGCCCAGCACGCTGAGCATGGATACATAGCCACTAACCATCTTGAGCGGATCCTGCAGATCATGCCCGACGGTGCTGAGCGCTTCCAGCCGGGCTGATTCCAGTTTCTTGGATTGGGTTACATCCTGCAAGGTGCAGACAAAGCCCAACAGCTCCGGCCCGGCCCACAGCGGGTTCAGCGTGGCTTCGTAGGCGGCCTGGTCGATCTGCACTTCAGCGCTGTGCGGCCGCGGCCCGGCGGCGCGCAGCAAGCTTAACAGTGAGCGCTCCGTAATGATGCGCTCGGCGGGCACACCCAGCGGCTGGTCCGGGCGCAGACGCAGAATGCGGGCCGCGGCCGGGTTGGCGAATACCAAATTCTGCCCGGCATCCAACATCAGCATTGGCTGCGGGTCGGCCTGCAGCACCGCTTCCAGGCGCTGCTGGCCCAGGCGGGCCTGCAAATATTGGCGCGCATTGGTGGCGGCGGTGGAGGCCTGGGCGGCCAGAGTTTCCAGGTAGCTCACCGCGCCGCTGCCGGGGGCGAACTGCTGCGGCTGGTCATAGGCCAGCCACAACGCGCCCAATTGCTTCTTGCCATCCTTCAACGCGAAGGCGGCGACTGAGCCGGGATACGGCGTGCCTTTATCCACCTTCAAGCGCGCACGCGCCGGGTTGGATAGCAGCACCTGCTCCTGGCTGCTGGTGAGCGCCAGCATCTGGGCATCCAGCGCTTCGTAGCGTTCATAGCCTTCGCCCTTGCCAAAACTGAGGCCGCTGCTGCCGTTCTCGCCTAAAAATACCAGCCGCGCCAACGATGCGCCGCTAGCCAGGGCGGCTTCAAGCAGCGGTTCGATATGGCTGCGCACTTCCAGGCTGGATGACAGGCCGTGGCTCAGCGCCAGCAGGCGCTGAGTTTCCTCCGTACGTGTTAGCACGGCGCGGCGCATGACCTCGAATGCCGAACCCAGCCGGCCGACTTCATCCGTACCTTTGACTGACAGCGGGGCGCCCAGGTCACCGGAGGCGATCCGCTGGGTCTCGGCAGCCAGGGTTTGTAATGAGCCGCTGACGGTTTGCAGGCTGCGGCGCAGGAGCATATAAGCCACCGCCACAAGCAGCAGCAAGACGCCGACGATCGGCAAAGCAACCTGCAGCGCCAACTGCTGCGACAGGCTGACCGGCCAGCGCGCCACCACCGCCCAATTGCTTCCCGGCACCGGCTGATAGTGCACCTGCAGCCGCGTACCGTCGGAGGCGGCTTCTTCGTAGGCTTGGGGGCTGGCGCCTGCTGGCCCGTTGTAGGGCTGCAGCACCGCGGCAGCGAACGGCGCCATGACGATCTGGCCTTGCGCGTCGATCAGCAAGGCTTGCGCGCCCAGGGCGTTGATGCTTTGCAGGCTCTGCACCACCGGGCGGGCAAAGGGATTTACATGCAGCGCGGTGCGCCCCACCAGCACGTTGCGCACCTGGTTGTTGCTGTTGCGCACCGCCGCCACGAAGACCAGCTGGGCCGAAGTCTGCTCGGCGCCGGCCGCGGGCGGGGCGCTGAGGATCTGCAGCGAGACGCCCTGGATCGCCAGCGCCACCGCGTCGAGCTCGGCCTGGCTGGGCTGCATGCGAGCGTACTCGGCGGCGGGGATCCCGGCGACCGAGTTGCCGCCGGTATCCAGCAGGCTGAGCTGCTCAAAGTACGGCGCGCCGTTGAGCTGGGCCTGCAGCAGGCCGCTGGCCTGCTCCGGCGAGGCGTCAGCCAGGCGCGTGTCGGCCGCCAGCTGCAAGATCAGGTTCTGGCCGGTCTCGAGCACGAACGGCACTGAGTCAGCCGCGATCTGGACATTGTTGGTGATACGGTCAGCGAATAACTGCTGCGCGCCGCGCCCCACTGTCCACCAGGTGAGGGCGCCCATCACCACAAAGGCCAGCAAGGCCAACGGCGCCAGGGCGAACAGAAAGCGGGCTTCCAGGCTGCGCTCGCTGGGTGCGGGCTCACTGGCGCGTTCCAGGCGGGGCTGGCGGGCCTGAACAACCTGCAGCGCAAGCGCGCCCAGCAGCAGAGGGACGGCGACGGCCAGGGCGGCGCCGGGCAGGCGCGAAAGCGCAAAGTCGAAGCTGACCAGCCAACTGGGCGAGACCCAAAACAGGGCCGAGCCAATATAAAGAACGGGATACAGCAGCGAGAGCACACCGGCGGCCACCAGCGGCTGGCGCAGCCAGGCGAACAAGGCCGTGCCGTAACGCTGGCTGCGCAAAAAGGCGAAGGCAGCCGCCAGGGCAGCAGATTCCAGCGGGGTGAAGGGGCTGCGCGTGTCCCAGGCGGCCAGCAGCCAGCCGCCGAGTGCGGCCAGCGCGGTGGCCGCCGGGGCTCCATACCAGAGCAGGGCCAGCATCCACGGCAGGGCCAGTAGCGGCGCGATCAGCGCGCCGCGGGCAGGCACGCCGAGGGCCGGCACGGGCAGCGCGCCATCGGCCGGCATGCGCAGAGTGAATACCAAGATGGAAAGGGGAACCGCGAGCGCCAAAGCCAACAGGCGCAACTGCTGCTTACGCGTCCACAGCACGGGGCGGCTGCCCAGGCGCAACGCCAGGGCAACGCAGGCACCCAGCAGGATCAGCCAGGCCAGCCAGCCCAGCAGGTCTGTGGGCGCAAGAATGCTAAGGAAAGGAAACGACTGCAGAAAAGTGTAGGTCACGTCCCGGTTGCCAGCTGCGCCTGGCGCTCTCGCACCAGCGCCAGCGCCCGCTCCAACACCTGCTCGGCCTGCAGACCGTCGGACACCAGACTGATGGCGTCCTCGGCGGCGCGCAGCGGCGCGACTTCGCGGCTGGTGTCGTAAGCGTCACGCTGTTTGAGAGACTCTAGCACTTCGGCATAGCTCGTGCTGTCGCCGCGCGCCCGCAATTCTTCAAAGCGGCGCTGGGCGCGCTCTTCCTGCGAAGCGGTGAGGAAGATCTTGGGGTCAGCCTCTGGCAGCACCACCGTGCCGATGTCACGCCCCGCCATCACCACCCCGCCGCGCAAACCGATACGGCGCTGCTGCTCGGTCAGCGCAGTGCGTACACCGGGATACGCGGAGACTTGCGATACGTGCGCCTCCACATCCGGCGTGCGCAGATCCCAAGTGCAATCGACATCATCGAGCAGCACATCATACAGGCGGCCATCGGCCACGCTGGCCGGGCGCAGGTCAATGTGGACCTCACGCGCCAAAGCTTCCACCGCGGCCTGGTCATCCATGCTCAGCTTGCGCTGCAGCGCCGCCAACGTGACGGCGCGGTACATGGCCCCGGTGTCGAAATACAAATACCCGAGCGCATCCGCCAGGCTCTTGGCCAAGGTGGATTTGCCGGAGGCTACCGGACCGTCGATGGCGATGGTGAGTTGTTTGGACATCTAGCGTGTGTCTCCACTTGAATTGGCTGTTTCGTCCTGCGGCAGCAGGTCGCTGGCCGCCCACAGAATGATGTGCTCGTGTGTTTGCGGCGCCTTGCGATACAGCAGCCAACTGATGCTGCTGGCCGGCGCATGCTGCCAGCCAGCCGTGCTGCTGAGCAGGAAGCTCTGGCCGCGGTAGGCGCTGGCTTCGGCCGGCTCAGCTTCGTTGGCCAGGGTAATGATGAGCGGTGCGCTGCTGCCGGATGGCGCGGCGGGCAGCTGGCGCAGCAGCCAGGCCAGCGCAGCGCTATTCACGCGCAGGTCCACGCTCAGCGCGCCGGGCTGCCCGGCGGCATAGTTGGAAAGATCTGTCAGGCTGTCTTGCAGCAGATCGAGCTGGCCGGCGGCCGGGCCAGGCGCCCACAACTCGGCGCCGCGGGGTGATTCTGAATTCGCAAAGCGGGTCGCGCCCGCCAAAGCGAACAGCGCGAAGAACAAGCCCAGCCCCCACACCAGGCCGTGAATGGCGGCCTGGGCGGACCAACCCAGCCCGATCAGCAAACTGGCGACCACGCCCAAGGCCACCACCCCCAGAGCGACGAACATGTATGAACGCACCAGCTCTGGGATGGCCTCGTTGCTGGGAATACGGGCCAGCGACAGGATCAAAAAGGACAGCAAGACCGACACCAGCAGCGCCTGTCCCCAGGCCGCGACCGGCTCGTCTTGCGGGACAGATAAATAACGGCCGATGGCCTGGGCGGCCAGCGCCCACAACGGCACCAGCGCCCACAGCAGATCGGCCACTTGGCGGCCGGGGTAGAGCAGCACGAGCGCCAGTGCGATGGCTGCAAACAAGCTCAGCAAGCGGCCGGCAAGATCAGTATCGCGCCAGGCCAGCGCCGCGCCCCATACGCCGAACAACACCGCGGGCAAACCATAGCCCAGCAGCGCGAACAGCACCTTGAGGGCGCTGATCCCCGAGGGCTGGGTCCACCCGGAGACGAAGCTGACCAGCGGCGCAGTGATGCTGCCCAACCCGGCCGGCACCTGCAGGAACAGCGTGCTGCCCAATACCAGCACGGCGGCGGCAGCCACGGCGGCCGGACGCCACGCAGCCGCGGGCACGCGCGCGTTGCTCACGAAGAACGCCCACACCAATATCATGGCGAACAGGCCAACATACACACTCGGTGCACTGAGCAGGGCCAGCCCCAGCATGGCCCCTGCCAGCACAAAGCGCTGGTGGCGCCAGGCAGTCAGCGCCAGCAAGCTGGCCGCCACGGCCAGCATCTGGCCGCTGGCCACGCGCGAGACGGCCACCAGGCCGGGGTCCAGCGCCAAACCGAGCGCCAACACCAAGGCCGCCGGGCGGCCGAGCACATCCCGCCAAAAGTACGGCAGCACCACCAGCAGGACGCCAAACAAGGCCGGCCACAGACGTGCGGCAAATTCGCTGCTGGGCAGGATGGAGAAGAGCGCGGTTGTCAGCAAGGTATAAGCTGGCTGGTCGCCAATTTCATCAGCGCCGATCTCGGCACCACCACCTTGCGCCAGCGCATAGGCTGGCAAGGCGGCCGCAGCCTCGTGCTCGTTGAGCGGCAAGCCACCCAAACTGCCAAAGCGCAACAACACCGCCAGGATGGCGATGGCTACATAGGCTGCGGTTTCAATGCTGAAAGGAGGGGTCTGGCGCGCCATAACCCGTTCATTATAGTCGGCGCAATTCGTGCCGCTGATGAGTTGCAGTTACGGAACTGCGTAGATGCTGACCGTGCCGTTCTGGAACACCAGCGGCAGGCGCGCCTGGAACTTGGCTTCGTTCACAGGATAGGCAGCGCGCTCAAGATCGCCCACGACCACATAGTCAATGTTGTAGCGCTGTAAGATCTCACTCGCCGTCGCCCAGTCACCGGTGGCATACAGGCTTTCGATGGCGCCAATGCGCCCGTAGTCCACATTGCCGCCGCGCCATTGGCCCTCATGGCCCGGCCAGCCCATCACATTTTGCATGCCGGTGAATGTAGCGTAGCGAGCGTAGGCGCTGTAGCTGCCGCCCACCGCCTCGACCAGCACACCGGGTTGCGCCGCCTGCAGCCAGGCGATCGCCTCGCGGGCATCTGGCGGCAAATGCATGCTGCCGTCCAGAGTGAGCGGCTGGCTCTCGGGGCGGCTGGCCACGTCGGCAAAGGCGTAGGCCGGATAGACCAGGCCCGCTCCCACCGCGGCGAACAGCACCAGCGCGGCCGCCAGGCGCGCCGAGCGGCGCAACTCCAGCATCAGCACCGAGATCCCGAAGGCGGCCACCACGCTCCATAGCAGCCAGGCCTGGTAATAGAACTTAAAGACGGTGTTCATGCGCGTGCCAAACTGGTCACGCAGGTAGATGAACTCGGGCGCAGTCACCAGTAGGGCCGCCACCAGCGCCATCAGCAGTGCGAAGTGGCCGGCTTTCTCTGCAGGCTGTTTGCTGCGAGCGGGCTTGCCCGCCGCTGCCAGCAGCCCGCCCAACAGGCCCAGCACCGCGATCAGTGTCAGCCAGCCGCCCGGGCCGGCAAAGCGGCGACGCAGCGATTCGGCGAACAGGCTGCCGAGGTCCGGCGCGCCCAGGTCGCTCAAGATCGCCGAGCCGAGCGGCGTGCCGCCCAGCACGGCGGCGTACAGCCAGGCCAGCACCAGCGAGCCGAGCCATAGCGCAGCCACGAAGGCCAGGCTGTATAGCAGGGCCTTGGGCAGGCCGGCCCAACCGCGCTGCTTCCACTGCCACAGCGCCCACAGCAGCACCGGCGCCAGCAGGGTTACGAACATGATCCACAAATGCGTGCCGCGCGTCGGCGTCAGCAAGTTGGGCAGGATCCCGCCAGCCTGCGAGGTGAAGCCAATAAAGAAGGGCAGGAACAGCAGGATGCCACTCACCCCCACCAGCACCACCAGATTCAGGAATTCGTTCAGACGTTCCCGCGCCCAACCTTCCTGGGTTACCTGGCGCAGCACATACGCGCCTGCAAACAGGATGGCATAGATGGGCAGGTCCCAAATATTCAGGAACGCTAAAGCGCCGATCACCAACGCGGCGAAGGCGAGCGATTCTTCTTTAATGTACAAGCCCATGCGCGGCTTCTTGCGCTCACTGCCACCGAGGTACGTGTTCAGCGCCACACCGGTGGCCAACAGCACGAATGGGATCGAGAGCACATGCGGGTGCAGGTCGCCCAGCACGAACGAGAAGGCCGGGAATTCGTCGATCAGCTCCTGCTCGCCGCCGTCGAAGGTGCGGTCATTGATCACGCGCGAGGCGCGCCACCACCACCATGACCCTGTATCAAAATAGCGCGGCACCCAGCGCGGCTCTTCTACCGGTGGATTGACCAGCTCCTTGACATCCAGCCAGGCCCACAAAGCGGACTGGCTCTCACCGACCGCGTTGGTTTCCCAGAACCAATGCCGCGCATGCGCGATCTCCAGCGGGCCTTCAGCATTGCCCATCACCAACATGAGCAGCGGGGCCAGGCCGGCCAGCCAACGGGCCGTGCGCACCAGGGCCGGCTTGTAAACGGTCAGCAGGTTATAGGCCAGGCCGTATGCGGCCGCGGCCGCCATCGCAAATACATTGGCAACGCCCAAATTGAAAGCTATGGCTCCCGGGATGCTGAGCAGCTTGGCCTTCATGGCCACCATCAGGAAGCCAAAGTAATAGTACGAAATAGAAAAACCCGACAGCCAAGGATCCTGTGGCGGCATGCTGGGCGACTGCAGAATGGCGTTGATGAACGCCAACTCCATTGGCTTTTCAGTACCCTCCACCCGCGGATAGCTGGCCCGCATCCACAGCATGAAGACGAACGCCAGCACGAAGACCAGTTCGGTGGCCAGGATCTGGCCGCGCTGCGCCCGCAGCCAGGCGCCTAGTGCGCCGTCGGGCTGGCTGCGCCAGGCCCACAGCGCCAGCCCGGCCAACAGCAGCAAGGCGGTCAGCAGCCCGGCGGCGTTGTTGGCCAACAGGCCAAAACTGCTCAACAGCCAGAACACGAAGCCCCACAGTAGCAGGGCCAGCGGGCGCAGCACAGCGTAACCGCGCTCCGGCAGCGCCAGCAACAGGCGGTACGCAATCGGCAATGCCAGCCAGCTCAGGCCGGCTAGCAGCAGATACCAGGAAACAATGTAGAGTATTTCGCTCATCAGTTATTGCGCCAGCACTTCGTACACAACCGTATCGCCGATGCGGAAGATCTCGCGCCACAAGCGGCCGTCCTGGGCCTCAAACTTCGCCAGCCCCGCGTCACTATATACGGCATGCTCCATCTGCCCCACGATGATATAGCCCACGCCATATTTCTCCAACAAGCGCTGCGCCTCAGCGATGTCGGTCGTCTCGTAGAACTGGTTCACATCCCCCATGCGGCCCCACACATCATTGCCGGGCACAAATTCGCGCTGCTGGCGCTGGTGGTGGTTCCAGCCCAGCACGGCGGGCAGGCCGGTGTTGATGGCGTAGCGTCCTCCCCAGCGATACTCGCTGACATAGCCTTCGATGATCACCGGCGAACCGCTGATATTGTCCTGCATCCAGCGGATGGTTTCATAGTCCTCGCGCAGATCGAGCACGTGGTCGTTTTCGTAATACACCGAGTACTGCATGTACTCCATGCCGTCCAGGCTGCGCGGCGAGCCGGCGGTCATGCGGTCGTTGATCTTGGCCGTGACGCCCAGCAGCAGGAACAGCGCACCGCTGGTCACCAGCGCCATGCCGGCGCCTTGCCAGACGCCACGCCAGCCTGGCGTCCACTCCTGCATGGCCTGCCAGCACCAGGCCGCCGCCAGGGCCGCGCTGAGCGCCAGCAGGGTCCACGCCTGCATGTAGAACTTGAAGACGGTGTTCATGCGCGAGACATCGCCTTGCAGCACCATCACTTCCACGAACAAGGTCAGGAAAATGGCGGTGCCGACCATGAACAAGGTCACACGCTTGATCTCATCCTGGCCGGGGCGCAGGAACAACAGGCCAACCCACATCAACAGTGGCACCAGCAGCCAGCCCACGACCACGCCGAGGATATGCAGTGCGAACATCACCATCAGCACGGCCACAAAGCCCAGCGCCAGCACCCACAGGTACGGCTCCAGCTTGCGTAGCGATGACAACGGCGTATTGGCCAGCCACTGGCGCGTTTCCCACACCAGCCAGGCCACAATAAAGAAAAGGAAGATGCCCCAGTGCGTGAAGTACGGCCCAAACTCCACATGGATGCCGTCCCACACTCGCAGCGAGCTGTAGCCGGTGCGGTACCACCAGCTGAAGGGCAAATAGGCCAGGTAGCACAGCGCCGCCAGGGCCGCCGGCCCGGCCAGCACTTTCAGGCTGCGCGGCCAACGGTCAGTTTTGCCTTGCGGCACATAGCGCCAGATCGCATAGCCGGCGGCGATGGCCGCCAGCAACGCATACACCGGCAGGTCCCAGGTGTTGATCGGGCGCAGGCTGCCGATGACGATGCCGCCGAACACGAAGACCCAAGCCAGCTGCAGCCAGCCGCCTGCGCCGCGCTGCGCCCGCGCTGCGCCCCAGGCGGAGCTCAACACCGCCGAGAGCGCCCAGGCCAACGCCAGCAAGGTGACCGGCAGCGCGATCATATGCGCATGCAGATCAGCATACGTAAATGTGAACAGCGGGAACTCAGTGATGGGGGCCGACTCGCCCGGCGCGGGGAAGATACGCGTCGGGTTCCAGTACCACTCGCCCAACCCATACGGCAACGAGGCGCCGGATATCGAAAGCACAAAGCCGCGCAGCATCCACCACAAGCGGGTGAAGAACGCCGCGCCTTCCACGCTATCACCGCCCAGGCGGGCATAGCCTTCCAGGATCATATACAGGTTGCCCAGGTTGCCCAGCAGCACGGTGGCGGCCGCGGCCGCCAAGCCCACAGACTGCGGGCGCGGCCCGCGCAGCTTGGGTTGGCGCGCCTGCCAGGCCGTCCATACATTCCAGGCCAGGCTGTAAGCGCCCAGCGCCAGCATGGCGAACAGACTGGGCAGGATCAGGTTGTAAGCCACCGAAGGCACAATGCCGAGCAGCTTGACCAGCGAGCCCACCAGCACGAAGCCGTAATAGTAGTAATTGATGTAGCCGCCCGCGAACCACGGGTCATAAGCCGGGAAGCTGGTGCTCTTCAAGACCGCATTGAAATAAGCAAAGTCCATCGGCTTTTCGCCGCCCTTGGCCGGGTGCCACAGATCCGGATTGCCCAAACGGATGAGCAGCATGAGTAGGAAGAAACCCAGGAACACCAGCTCGGTGCGAATGAACATGGAACGCTGGCTTTTCCACTCCGCTTTGATGCTGGCCCATTGCGGGCGGGCCGCCAGCACACCCAGCAAGCCGATCAGCAGCGCGAACACGGCCAGCCAGCCGCGGCTGAACACTAGCCCCAGTGAGCCGCCCATCCATCCAAAATAGGCCAGCAGCAGTAAGCCGGCCAGACGCGCAAGCGGATAGCCGCCATCGCGCAGACCGGGCAGCGCCCAGCGCACCAGCGGGTAGGCCAGCACGCCCAGCACGCCCAGAGCCATATACCACACCACCAAACTCACCCACGGCGAAGCATTCACCCATGAATCGCGGCTGAATAACTCAGACCAGGTGCCGCCGGCCTGCTGCTGCGCCAGCCGGTCGGCTGGCAGCATCAGCGTGGGCGGCACGCCGCCCGAGGCTTCTTTGGGGGTCAGGCGAATGGCCTGGTCCACCGGGGCGGCGGCCAGGATGGCGGCCACATTGGCCGGGTCGTAGTCGGCCGTCTTGCGGAAGATCAGCACCTTGGTATGGTCGTACACCGTGAAGGCTTCTTCAGCCCACTGGTCATTGATCTTCCACTGGCCAAGGCGGGGCGCATTCTCAAAAACCTGCACCAGCTCAAAGCCCAGCTGGCCTGCGAACATGCCCGGCTGTGCCTCGGCATAGCACCACTCGATCGTGCGCTCCGCCGGGCAGCCCAGCAGGGCGCGGTAGTAGGCGATGACCAGCGGGAAGCGCTCCGGGATGCGCGGCAGGCTGCCCCACTGCCGGTTGGAAGAGATGAACACGTATTCGGATTGGTCTAGGGTGGTTTGAAAACGCTGCACCTTCTCGGCGTTCTCATCCCAATACATTTCAAAGTTCAGGCCACCCTGGTAAATGCCGCCGAAGCCGTCATAGCCATCCATGCGCAGCGGCAGGCCGTCATCCCAACTGGTCTCGTTGGCTAGCGGGCTGCCCTGCACGATCACCTGGGTTTCGGACAATGCGCTGAGCTGCAAGTAATAGATGATGCCTTGGCTCAACTCAAAGGGCTGCGGCAGCGGGTAGCTGCCCGCCAGGCCGGGCTGCATGCCCGGTTCAATATCCAGCTCAATATCCAGCAAGGCCGGAGCAAATTCCGGCGTCAGGCCGATCTGCAATCGCAGCGGCACAGGCGCCAACACGATCGCTTCTTGCGGGCGCAGGTACAGCACCACCTGGTCCGGGAAGGTGCCTGGCGAAAGCACGAACTGCAGCTCCAATGATGCGCCCATGCTCAGGCTCAGCGGCTCACTCAGGATGTCCTGCTCAGGGATCTCTGCACTCTGTGAGGAGCTCAACACCACGCGTTCCAGCACCAGGCGGCCCTCGCCGGCTGGCAGCTGCAAGTTCAACTGGTACATCGCCAACGGGTCAGCGAAAGACGTAGCGCCGAGCAGCATGGCTACCGGGGTGGTTGTACCCACCGGCAGGCTTTCGTAATCGACCGCCTGCCCATAGTCAGCCGTGAGGATCTCGTTCATCTGGCCGGTGCGCAGCATCAGCGCCGTGACCGCCTGCACAGACTTGACGTCAACCTGGGTCAGTACGCCATCCACCCGCGCCGAGAAACTGGTGAGCAGCGGCGCCACCTGGCGCACACGCGCGTTGTATGGCAGCGAAAGCTGCTGCTTCTGCGCGCCGTCTTCACCTTGCAGATTGAGGGTCAGCGGGCCAGGGATGTTGTCATAGATCCAGCGGGTGGCCTGCACGCGGGCGTGCGGCTGGCGATACACCTGCACGAAGGCCAGCGACCAAAGCAAGCCGCCCACCGCGCCCAGCACGGCCAGGCTGACGGCTGCCGGCCGCAGCCAGCCCGCCAGCCGCCCGGCGGCGGGCTGCGCCTTGCGGCGCGGGGCCGCGCCGCCCAGCCGCCACAACTCGAACACGCCCCGGGCGCCCAGGATGGCCAGCACGGGGTACAGCGGCAGGAAGTAGCGCATGGTGGGGTTGAAGGCGGCGGACTGCCACACAAAGTACACAAAACCCCAGCTCCACAGCACGAAGTACGGCTTCAGCCACTCGCCCTTGAGGGCGCGCCAGCCAGCCCACACGAAGCCGGCCCAGGTGGTGATCGCCAGCGGGATACCGAGCCCCCATTGGACAATATTTTGCAGGCCGAACCACAGCGGGCGGCGTGCCCACTGCATGGAGGGCGGCCAGTCAGCGTCACCGCTGACCTGGGCCGCCAGCTGGCGCATCGTCTCCACCCAGGCCGGGTTGAGGCCGAAGCCCAGAAAGGCGTACGGCTGGAAGACGCGGAAGGCCAGCACGCTGACCGCGGCCGCCAGCAAGGTATACAGCACGCCGCGGCCCAGCTCGCTCTCGCGCTGCTCGGCAGGCTGGTTGCTGACGCGGATCAGCACGGCCAGCGGCAGCGTCAGGCACACCAGGCCTACGCTGGCCTTGGAAGCCATGGCGCTGCCCAGCGCCACGCCAAACCACACGAAGTCCCATATATCGAAGCGCCCTGCCCGTTTGGAGGGCGTAGCCACGCGCACCGCGAAGTACACCGTCAGCAGTGCGAAGAAATTGACGAAGTTATCCACTGTCCAGAAATGGGATTGCTGGATCGGCATCACCGACACGGCATAGAAGAACGCCGCCAGCAAACCCACGCGGCGGTCAAACAGCCGCGTGGCGATCAAATACACTAGGTACAGCACGCCCAGGTCAGCCACGGCGGAGAGGGCCCGCCCTACCAGCTGCACCTGGCCCGGCATGCCCAGCCACTCCACCGCATAGCGCACGATGATGACCGGCAGGTTGCCGTACACAAAGAAGCTGTAACCCACATTGTTGGGATTGAGCGGCGATGCCGCTGTGTCGAAGTATTCACCAATGCTGCTGGCCGGCCGCATGGAGGAGACGACCTGGATAAGGAAGCGCTCGTCCGGGTGCAGCTGCTGGCCCTCGCCCCACTCAATGCCGGTGAAGCGCAGCCAGGCCGCACCCATCAGCACCAGCACCAGGGCAAGCTCATACATCCATTTGAAGTGAAGCGTCCGTTTTTGAGGCATGGCTAGTTATCCGCGGCAACCAGATACATCAGAAAATCGCGCGTGGGGGTTTGGCTGGTGAAAGTGGTCAGCACGCCCTGCGGGAACAGTTGCTGCAGCGTGCTGGCAGCAAGTGTATCCTCCGGCTTGAGCAGGTACAGGCGCGGGGCCGGCACGCTGGCCGTGTTGGCCAGCTGCTCGGGCCACACGGCGTAATCGTGACCGGGCTTGCCCGCCTCCATCGCCACCAGGCGGGTGTCCACCCAGTGCGGGTAAGCCACCACCCAGGCGCTCTCCAACGAGCCGAAGCTGTTGGCGTAATCAGCGATCGCCTGACCCATCTCGCGGCTGTTCCACGAATTGGCCGTGTAGTTGCGCGTGTACTCGCCAAAGAACAAGCCATAGTTCAGCAGCGCCACCAGACCCAAAACGCCAACGCCGAGCAATTGCGCCAGGCGCAGACCCAGCCCGCCGTTGAAACGGGCGCGGATGCTGTGCAATACCGCGTCCAGCGCCAGCGCGCACAGCAAGAACGCCGGGATCCACGCCGCGCTGGCGCGGTTCATGGCCGGGTTCTCCTCCGGAAAAGCTAGCGAAAGCGTAGAGGGCAGCATCAGTAGCGGGATGCTGAGCAGCAGGAACAGATCCTGCCATTGGCGGTGGCGCGCATAGCGCATCACCGCCAGGCACACGCCTAGCAGCAACAGCGCGCCGCTCAGCGGGTCAAAGGCCGGGGCGCGCACCGCGCCTGTCACCCACAAGGTGCCGCCGGAATAATTGAACAGCCCCAGCCCATTGAGCACATTGCTCACAAAGATAGCGCCGGCTGGGCCGGGGTAGGCGCGTTCGGCTTCGCCCAGGCGGGTCAGCACGCGCTGGTTCACCAGGGCCGGGTTGTCGATCGCAAAGCGCAGCAGAGGTGTCACCGCCACGATGGCCACTACGGCCAGCAGCACCGCGCCCAGCAGCGCCTGGCTGCGCGCCTGCGGACTGCTGCGATGCAGCAGGAAGATGGCGACCGCCGCGGCCGCCACCAGGGGCACGATGCGAAAGGCGGTGTAGCCGTTCAAGCCGATCCCCATGAACAGGCCAGCCAGCAAGAAGTCGTTCAGGCTGCTGCGGCGCAAGCCGCGCAGCAAATAGTACAGGGTCGGCGCGGCCAGCGCCGCGTACAGGCCAAAGTTCAGGCCCAGGCGTGAGAGCACATTTGGCCAATAGGCCAGGCCGGTGAGCAGCAGGGCGAACAAACCGACCCAGCGGCCGCCCAACTCCTTGCCCAATAGATACATGAAGGCCAGCGATGCGAAGGCCACCAGCGCGCTGGCCAGCTTCAGGGTCAGGAAGCTTGCGCCGGTGCCGAACAGGCTCCCGACCCAGACCGCCAGGTAAAACGGCAGCGGCTCGCGGCCCGTATTGCGCTCAAAGAAAATGGAGGTCTTGCCATTCTGAATATCAAGCACATCCATCAGCATTTCAGCATGGTCGCTCACCATCTCCGGCGGTGTGACAGTGAGCTGATGAAAGCGGAAAAATGCGATCAGGCCGAAGGCCAGCAGCACCAGCACGCTCCAGCGCGAGACGCGCAGCGTGAACTCCGGCTGGCGCACAAACCCGGCCAACCGGGCGCGCAGGCTGGGCTGCCTGGCCGCCTTGGCGGCCGGCTGCCAGAATGCGTACAGCAGACTGCCAACCGCCCCCAGCCAGCAAGCTACATTGAGCAAATTGAACTGGTTGTTGCCGCTCAACAGGAAAGCTAGCAAAAACAGCGCGCCGGCCGCCAGCAGCGGCGTGCGCCGGAAGACGGCCACGCCTTTGTGCGCCTCGGCCGGCGCCGGCTGAGGCAGGCTCCACTCGCCTTCCACATAGGCCCAGGCCGCCAGACCCACAGCCAGCAGCAGCACGCTTGCCGCCAGAGCCCAGGCGCCACCTGGCGGGGCGAGCAGGATCTGCCCAGCGAAGAACAGCACGAACGCTCCTACACTCCGCCAGGGCAGCTGGGCCAGCGTAAAGACTGGCGCAGTTGCCTTGGCCCGCCCGCGGCTGGATGCAGACGGCTTGGCCGCCGGTTTGCGCACGCGGCTGCGGCCGCTGCGCGGCAGCGGCGGCACGGCAGGCGCCTTTTGCCCGCTGAGCAGCGCCTTCAAATAATCGAGAACACTGGGCTCTTGCATATCGATGGCTGGTTTAAGGCCAGGTTGATTTTATCGTAGGGTGCGGAGGCACGCTGAGGCTAGCGGCGCCGGGCTACATACCAGGTATACGTACCCTCAGGATCAGCGCCATGGTTGGCATGCGCCGCAAACAAGCGCTCGGTCAGGCCGAGATTCCAGCGGGCTGGCGCCAGCACCCAACGCCCAAACAGCTTGCGGGCCACATAGCTCGGCAGGCCAAAGTAGTGCCCCCACTCCAGAGCGTGCAGCGCGGCGGGCGGGAAATAGTGCCACCAGGTTTCTATATCGAAGCCCGCCTCATCCAGCCGGGCGGCCCACTCCTCGGGCGAGAGCATGTTGACGTGCCGCGAGATGCGCGTGAACAAGCGCACATACCCATTCGCCAATCCCCTCAACCCCAGCTTGCGCAGCCCGCTGGCGATGGCCAGGTTGTGCGGCCAGCGATGGTTGGGCACGCAGAACAGGAACAAGCCGCCCTTGCGCACCAGGCGGCCGGTCTCGTTCAGCACCTCTTGCAAATTAGGAATGTGTTCCAAAACGGAGTTACTGAGCGCGCTGGCAAAGTGACCGGCAGGCAGCGGGGCACGGTGCCCCAGCGCCTGCACCAGGCCGCCATACGCGCCCCAACCCTTAGCTTCCTGCAGGGATACGAAGGCCGGGTCCAGCCCGACATCCAGCTTGTGCGTAAACACCTGGCTGGCAAAGTGGCCATCCCCGCAGCCAAGGTCGTACACCGGCGCGGTCAGCTCAAAGTCTTTGTAGAAATCGGCCTCGACGGCCCGCAACAGAGCACGGAAATAAGGCAGCGCCTGTAGCTGCACCCACCAGTGCTTGTTCTCACCATCACGCGGTGAAGGGGCTGTTTGCGGCGGCAGGCTCACTTGCTGACCTCACGCGCGATCTCTTCGAACAGCGCTTCGTGACGCGCTGCGCAGGTCTGCGGGCTGAACTCGGCCCGCAATGCGGCTGCATCGCCGCGATACTTCTCAGGATGCGAGAGCACTTCGATCATATTGGCGGCCAGCGCGTCGGCGTCGCCGATCGGCGAGACGAGGCCCATGCCGCTCATGCGCACTGGCTGGCGCACGCCCGGCAGCGCCGAAGCCACCACAGGTTTGCCGTTCATCATGGCCTCGATCTGTACAAAGCCAAACGTCTCAGTGGAGTTGGTGCTCGGCACCACGAGCAGATCCAGGCCTTGATAGAACGAGGGCATGTCTTGCATCGGCAGCGTGCCTAGAAATTTCCACTGGCCTTTGCGTTCATACTCCGCGATCAGCGGAAACAGGCGCTGGGCGTACTCTTCCTCGCCCAACACTTCCTTATATTGGCCCGCAAACCATACCAGTGCATTGGGGAACTTCTCCAGCACGTCCGGCAGGGCCTGCAGCAGCACTTCCACACCCTTTTCGGCGGCAAAGCGGGTGGCCATAGCGATCACCGGCCGCTTGCCCGCTGGATTGTGCTCGGCCGCAAACGCGGCGGCCGCCCGCGGCTCGCTTTGCGGCAGCTCCACCGCTGGCGAGATGACGCGCACCTTGGACGCAAAGCGGCGCAGGTACGGCGAATGGCTGGCAAAATCCTCTGTATATGAAGAGATGCGATGGGTAAAGCGGGCCGCAAGGTCGTTCATGAAGTTGATGACAAAGTTGACGAAGCGGTTGAACAGCCCGGCCGACAGGATCAGGTCTGAGTGATAGATGATCACGGTTGGCTTCTTAAACAGCCAGCCGCGGATCGCCAAACCGGCCGCATCGAACTGCGGCAGGTGCAGCAACAAAGCATCATGCTTGCGGGTTTCCTCCCAGGCCAGGCGGCCCAGGCTGGGCATGATGACCCCTTTGCTGATACGCAGGGCCACCGGCACGCGGCGGATGCGCACGCCGTCCTGCACTTCTTCCAGCGGCAAGTCCTTCTCGAACTGGGAGGTCAGCACAGTCACTTCGTGCCCGCGCTGCACCAGCGCCTTGGCTAAGCGCTCGGCGTAAATGGTCAGCCCGCTGGTATGCGGGCGGTAATAGGTCAGGACCGTGAGGATGCGCACGGGGGTCAGTTTATCTCAGAACAGGCTAAGAACAATAACCACAAAGACACAAAGAACACAAAGTTCTTCATTGGAAATTCTTTGTGCTCTTTGTGTCTTTGTGGTGAAAAGAATAAATATCTAGTCAAACAGCTCGCGGTGGGCCTGTACCCAGGCCACCAGCTCGGCCGTGCCTTGCTCCACGCCGATCTTGGGCTTCCAGCCCAGCGCGTTCTGCGCCTTGCGGATGTCGCTGATGTACACCTTCTGGTCGCCCGGACGTATCGGCCCATAACTCACCGGGATCTTGCGGCCTAGTAGCTTCTCCAGCATGGGGCCGCACTCTTTCCATATAGACAACGTAAAGTCCGGCCCGCCGCCAATGTTGTAGGCCTCGCCGGCCACCTTCTTTTGCCGGGCCACGGCCGCATCGTAAGCCGCGATCAGGTCGTGGACATGCAGCATGTCACGCACTTGCTTGCCGTCGCCATAGATGCTGATCGGCTTGCCCAGCACCGCGGCGATCACGAACCAGGCCAGCCAGCCCTGATCCTCGACGCCGAACTGGCGCGGGCCGTAGATACAACTCTGGCGGAATACCACTGAGGGGATCCCATAAATTCGCGAATAATCACGCACGTACTGCTCGGCCGCGCCCTTGGAGCAGCCATACGGCGAGTGAAAGTCAAGCTGCTGCGTCTCCGGCAGGCCGTGCGGCAGCTTGGCATATCGGTATCGCGTTTTCTGCGCCACCAGGCGGTGCTCCAGCATCTCGCCATACACCTTGTTGGTGGAGGAATAAATAATGAAGGGCTTATGCCCGGCCAGGCGAGCAGCTTCCAGCAAGTTGAAAGTGCCCAGCGCATTGATCTCAAAATCGGTGCGCGGGTCCGTCACCGAGGAGGTAACCGCCACTTGCCCGGCCAGATGGGCGATCACATCGGCGCGCTCCACCGGCTCGTGCAGCGCGCCGGCGGTGCGCACATCGCCCACCAGCAGCTCGAAAGATTCGGCGCCGTGGGTATCCCGCAGCCAGGCCAGATTGCGCTGCGCCCCTTTGCGGGAAAGATTATCAAAAATAATGACGCGCTCACCGCGGCCCAGCAGTACGTTGGCGTAATTGGAGCCAATGAAGCCTGCCCCGCCAGTGATCAAGTAGGTTTTCTTTGCCATAGGTCAGGCCTGCCGGTTCAGCAATTTTCGGTAGATGCCACCCAACGATTCGCCCTGTTGCCAGAAGCCAATGATGCCAATGATGCCAGTGACCACAAAATAGGTCACATGCCCCACCACCGCGAAGGCCAGCGCCACCGCCGGGTCAGCATTGAACAGGCTCAACGCCCCCACCAGCACGCCTTCAAACACGCCGATGTACCCGGGCGAGGAAGGCAGCGCCACCCCCAGCGAAGACACCGCCACGGTAAAGAAGCCCCACAGCCACTCCGCCATCGGGAAGAAAGCCCGCATCAGCACAAAATACCAGCCCACATTGGTAAGCCAGGTCAGTACCATCCAGAACAGCACCCGCAGAAAGCGCTTGCCATCCCTTAGCGCAGAAAGTCCTTGCGTGAATGCGCCGGCCTTGTCCACCAGCCACTCGCGCAGCGTGGGCCAGCGCCCGGTCAGCCGCTCGATCAGCGCCGGCACCTGCTTGGGATTGCTGGCCATCCAGAACAGCAGCGCGAAGCCAATCACTACCAGCCCCAGCGATATATACGCGGCCGTGCGCGCCCAATCGGCGCCCACCACCAGCGGCAGCGTGAACAGCAGCATGGCCGCCGCCAGCCCCAGGTCGAACACACGCTCAACCACCACAGTGGAAAGCGCCTCCCAGAACCCCATCCTGGCCCGGTCGCTGATCAGCACCGCCCGCCCCAGCTCCCCCAGCCGGAAGGGCAGCACATTGTTGAGCAAATAGGCCTGGTTGAGCACCAGGAAACAATCCTTGAATGAGGCGCGCTCTTGCAGGATGGTGCGCCACGCGAAGGTGCGCGTGGTCAATGTGCCCAGAAAGATAAGCAACACCAGCGGGAACCAAGTGAAGTCCGCAATCCGCAGAGCTGGCCCGAGCTGGTCCATGTCAATGAAGTAGAACAAGCCAGCCACCGCCGCGGCGGTTACCAGCAGGCCGGGCAGCAAGCGCAGCAAGGTGTTGGAGCCGGCCGGCTTAGTTTTTGTCATCGCTCAGGCGCAGCACAGCCAGGAAGGCTTCCTGCGGGATCTCCACGCTGCCCACCATCTTCATGCGCTTCTTACCCTTCTTTTGCTTTTCCAGCAGTTTGCGCTTGCGGGTGATGTCACCGCCGTAGCACTTGGCCAGCACGTCCTTGCGCATCGCCTGCACATTCGCACGCGAGATCACCCGCCCCTGCGATACGGCCTGGATCGGCACCACGAACATCTGGCGCGGGATCAGATCCTTCAGTTTGGTGATGACGGCCTGGCCCTTGTGAAAGGCCGATTCCTTGTGCACGATGGTGGTGAAGGCATCCACCGGCTCATAGTTCACATGGATCTCCAGCTTGACCAGCTTGTCGGCGCGGTATTCCTTGAATTGGTAGTCCAGCGAGGCGTAGCCGCGCGTGACCGACTTGAGCTGATCGAAGAAGTCAATGATGATCTCGGCCAGCGGGATCTCAAAGTTGAGCTGCACCCGGTCCTTGCCCTGATGGTCCTGCCCGGTGAAGATGCCGCGGCGGCGTTTGACCATCTCCATCACCGGGCCATAGTAGCTGGTGGGCGTGAAGATCTGAATATCCATCCACGGCTCGCGCACTTCCACGATCTCGCCCTCATTGGGCAGCTCGGCCGGCGAGTCGATGCGCAAGGTTTCGCCAGACTGCAGCACCACCTCATACGCCACGGAGGGCGCGGTAACGATGATGTCCAGGTCGTACTCGCGCTCCAGGCGCTCCTGCACGATCTCCATATGGAACATGCCCAGGAAACCACAGCGGAAGCCGAAGTTCAGCGCCTGCGACGTCTCAGGTTCATATACCAATGAAGCATCGTTGAGTTGCAGCTTCTCCAGCGCTTCCTTGAGTTCCTGGTAGTCGTCACCCTCTACCGGGTAGATGCCGGCAAACACCATGGATTTGACCTGGCGGTAGCCGGGCAGCGGCTCGCTGGCCGGGTTGGCCTTATAAGTGAGCGTGTCGCCCACCCGGCACTCCGAGACTGATTTGAAGCCGGTGGCGACATAGCCCACCTCGCCGGTGTTCAGGCTGGCCCCGGCGGTCAGCCGCGGGGTGAAGCTGCCCACTTCGATCGGCTTGAACTCCGCATTGGTGGCCATCAGCCGCAGGGTTTCGTCACCCTTTACGCTGCCATCCATCACGCGCACATACGCCACCACCCCCTTGTAGGTGTCATAGTGTGAATCAAAGATCAGGGCGCGCAACGGCGCATCCGGGTCGCCTTTGGGCGGCGGCACGCGCGCCACAACCGCCTCCAGCACCGCTTCCACATTCAAGCCAGACTTGGCCGAAATTTGCAGCACTTCCTCGGCGGGCACGCCCAGCAGCTCAACGATCTCCGCCGTCACGCGCTCCGGGTCGGCTGCGGGCATGTCGATCTTATTAATGACCGGAATGATCTCCAGGTCCGAGCCCAGCGCCAAGTACAGATTGGCCAAGGTCTGCGCCTGCACGCCCTGGCTGGCATCCACAATCAGCACCGCTCCTTCGCACGCTTCCAAGGCCCGGCTCACTTCGTAGCCAAAGTCCACATGGCCCGGCGTATCGATCAGATGCAGCTCGTACTCCTGGCCGTCCTTGGCCTTGTACTGCATGCGCACCGCCGAAGCCTTGATGGTGACGCCCTTCTCGCGCTCCAGGTCCATGCTGTCCAGCACCTGGGCCTGCATGTCACGCGCCGACACGGTGCCGGTCAGCTGCAGCAGCCGGTCTGCCAGGGTGGATTTGCCATGATCAATATGGGCAATGATGCAAAAATTACGGATATGTTGCATAGAGCGCAAAGTATAACTGAGCGAAGGTTTGGGCGCGACAGGCGCTAAAGCAAACGCGCTTGCACCTTATCGCTGGTGATCTCGCGCAGTACATCGGCCGCCACCCAGCGCGCCGCCCGCGCCCCTATCGCAGAACCACTCTGCTCGGCCGTCCGCGCGATCCGCTTGGCGGACGCCACCGCCTGCTTATTCAGAAACTTGCTGCGCTTGCCCAGCTGGCGCAGCGCCCAGCTGCTGGCTTTCTTTACAAAATTGCGCTCGTCATCCGCCACCGCTTCGATGGCCGGGAAGAAACCCAGGAAGGTTTCCTCCGGCTCCCGTTTGCGGTGCACGGCCAGCCAGGCCATCATCGCCAGCCCGGCCCGGCGCACAAACTCGCGCTTGGAGCGCGTCCACTGATAGGCCTTGTCGAAGGCGTACGGCGTCGGCTCGAACAGATGGCCGGTCACCGTATCGCAAATATCCCATGAGTGAAACTCGCCCACCCAGGCATCCATCTGCGCTTTGGTGACCTGTTTCGGGTCATCTATGAAGGCGGCCAGCAAACGGGCCTCGTGGTAGCCGCTGTCCCACAGCTCCAACGCCAGCGCATGGTCTTTGCAGTGCTGCTTGGCGATGGCGTGCAGCGCCGGGTGCGGCACGCCGAAGGCTTTGTCCGTCGCGATCCCAAACCGCGCCATGCCGGCCAGGTTCTTGGCAGTGCCGAGAGACTTGAGCTGCTTGATGATTGCGTTGGACTTAGCGCTCATAAATTACTTCACTTAACCGCAGATGGACGCAGATACACGCAGATAAGGCAAAAATCTGTGTTCATCTGTGTTTATCTGTGGATTAACCTCATTTAGGTTGATAAACACCCGCGCTTCGCTCGAAGTGACAAATTCAAAAATTCTTTGTGCTCTTTGTGCCTTTGCAGTTACTGGTTTTATCTGCGTCCATCCGCGTTTATCTGCGGCAAAGGTTTAGATGTTTACCAGCACCGCTGGCCGCTCGGCCCGCCAGGCTTCGCCTGCCGTGGCCGCCTCGAAGGCTCGCGCTGCACGCAGCAGGGTCGCCTCCGAGAAGTCCGGCCCGATCAGCTGCACGCCCAGCGGCAAGCGCTCGCTGCTCAACCCCGCCGGCAGCGAGATGGCCGGCACGCCGGCGTGGTTGGCCGGCACTGTCAGCTGGTCGGCGTACTGCATCAGCACCGAGTCGCCGTAAATATCGCCCACCGGGAAGGCTGGCGTAGGCGTGGTGGCGGTCAGCAGGGCGTCCAGCTTGTGCGTCCCGTTGGCGTCGAACGCGGCGTCAAAGTCGCCACGGATCAGTGAGCGCACTTGCAGGGCGCGGTGGTAATACTGCTCGCTGTACTGGGCCGCGCTCACATACATGCCCATCAAAATACGCAGCTTGGGCTGCGGGCCAAAACCCTCGGCCCGCGTCTTGCGGTACAGGTCACGCAGGTCCTTGGGCTTGAACGCCGTGCGGTGGCCGTACTTGACGCCATCGAAGCGGTGCAGGTTGGACGCCGCCTCGACGCGCGAGATCACAAAGTAGGCCGGGATCCCGTAGCGCGTGTGCGGCATGGGCACGCCTTCCACGATACGCGCCCCGGCGTCCGAGAGCTTGTCGGCCGCCCGCAGCACCGCATCGGCGATCTCTTTGGGCAGCGGCTGGCTGTCCATCTCGCCGGTCTCGTGATTGAAGAAGGTGATCTTGTCGTAATCCGGCGAAAGGCCGATGCGCATGCCCTTGACTCCCTCTTCCAGCGCGGCGGTGTAATCCGGCACCGGGGTGGCCGCGGCGGTGCTGTCGTGCGCGTCCGGCCCGGCGATGACGTTCAGCATCATGGCCGCATCGCGCACCGTGCGCGCCACCGGGCCGGGGCAGTCCAGCGAGGAGCCGAACGCGATCAGCCCATAGCGCGAGACGCGCCCATAGGTCGGCTTCATCCCCACCACGCCGCAGAATGCGGCGGGCTGGCGGATGGAGCCGGCCGTATCCGTGCCCAGCGAGAGCGCGCCCTCGCCGGCAGCCACAGCCGCGGCGCTGCCGCCGCTGCTGCCGCCGGGCACATGCGCCGGGTTCCACGGGTTGCGTGAGGCCGGCTGGTAAGCCGACGACTCGTTGGACGAGCCATAGGTGAATTCATCCAAATTGACCTTGCCCAGCATCACCGCCCCAGCCGCGTTCATGCGCTCGACCGGCGTGGCGGTATATGGGGCGACAAAGTTCGAGAGAATACGTGAGGCGGCCGTGCTGAGCACATCTTTGACCGCGAAAATATCCTTGACGGTGTACGGTACACCCGCCAGCGGGCCTGGCACTTCGCCCTTGGCCAGGCGTGCATCCACGGCTTTGGCCTGGGCGCGGGCTTGCTCCTCGCTGACGGTGATGAAGGCGTGCACTTTCTCGACCTCATCCCGCGGCCCATCCAGGCGGCCGGGTTCACCGTCCACAGCGCGCACGCGCTCCAGGGCGGCTTCGGTCGCCTCGACGGCAGACACGTCTTTCTTGCGGATCAGCTCGGCAAGTTCGTGGGCAGACAGATCAGCCAGCTGCATCAGTCCAGCTCCTCATGCGGAATGCCGGGCACAACAAAGTAGCCCTCACTGGTCTGCGGCGCACGCGTCTTGATGTCGCCCGCCTCCGGCGCCAACGCCGCTGCATCCTTGCGCAGCGGGGCGCGCACATCCGGCGGGAAGGGCACGCCGTGGGCAGCCGGCGGCGTGCCTTCAGGGATGGGGATGGCCGCCAATTCTTCGATGGATTTCAGTTGCTTATTGAGCTGGTCTCGCAAATACTCGGCTTCCTCAGCCGTCAGCTCCAGGGCAGCCAGTTCTACGAGATGATTAAAGAGGTCGGGAGAAATTTGATCGGGCATTTTAAGCGCTCCGCGGGCAGTATACCATCCGAGGTTCGGCAGGCTCGCGATGCTATAATCACCCTACTCCAACTTAAAAATCCTACGGAGGCTCCCCGCATGGCCCACACCCCCAGCCACATTACCGAAGAGCACGAGATGCTGCGCCAGGCAGCGCGTGACTTTGCCCAAAAAGAGATCGCGCCCATCGCCGCTGAACACGACGAGAGCGGCGAATTTCCCCTGACCACCATTCGCAAGATGGGCCAGATGGGTTTCATGGGTATCGAAGTGCCGGAGGACTACGGCGGCGCGGGCATGGACACCCTGGCCTATGTGCTGGCCCTGGAGGAGATCTGCAAGGCGGATGCCGCCCACGGCACGGTCATGTCGGTCAACAACTCGCTGTTCTGCTACGGCATCATGAAGTTCGGCACTGAGGAACAAAAGCAGAAGTATGTGCGCGGCGTGGCCACTGGCGAAAAGATCGGCGCCTATTCGCTCACCGAGCCTATGTCCGGTTCCGACGCGGCCACCATGCGCAGCCGCGCCGTCAAAGACGGCGACCACTACGTCATCAACGGCCGCAAGAGCTGGGTCACCAGCGCCCCGGTGGCTGACTACATATTGCTCTTCACCATGACCGATCCTGACAAGGGCGCCAAGGGCATCAGCGCCTTTTTGGTTGATACCGACCAACCCGGTTTCACCCGCGGCAAGGCCGAGCCCAAGCTTGGCATCCGCGCTTCAGCCACCAGCGAGATCGTCTTCGACAACTACCGCACCCCCGCCAGCAGCCTGCTGGGCAGCGAGGGCGACGGCTTCAAGATCGCCATGACCGTGCTCGACGCCGGGCGCATCGGCATCGCCGCCCAGGCGCTCGGCATCGCCGAGGCCGCCTATGAGGCCAGCGTGGGCTACGTGCGCGAGCGCGAAGCCTTCGGCGCCAAGATCGGCGAGTTCCAGGGCACAAGCTTCAAGATCGCCGACATGAAGACCCGCATCGAGGCCGCCCGCGGCCTGATTCACAGCGCGGCCCTGGCCAAGACCCGCAGCAAGGACACCGGCGAGCGCTACACGCTGGAAGCCTCGATGGCCAAGCTGTTCGCCTCCGAGACCGCCATGTTCTGCGCCCACCACGCCGTGCAGATCCACGGCGGCATGGGCTACAGCAAAGAGCTGCCGGTGGAGCGCTACTTCCGTGACGCCAAGATCACCGAGATCTACGAGGGCACCAGCGAGATCCAGCGCATGGTCATCGCCCGCATGGAAACCGGCTTGCGCTAGTGCCATGAAACGCTGCATTTGGCTTGTAGCAACCCTGCTGCTGGCCGGCTGCTCCCAGCCCGCCGTATTGCCAACCACACTGCCCGCCACCCCGGCGGGCAGTGCTGTTCTCAAAGGCTACGGCATCTCGCCGCTGGGGTTTCCAGCTGATTTCAGCCAGTACCCACAATTTCTCGAAGAGGTCGCCAGCCTGCCCAACGCCGCAGTCATGTTCAACGGCGCCTGGCGTGATTCGATCGACAGCAGCGGCCAGCCACCCCAGGCGGCGGCCGGCCTCATGCAAGCGGCGACCGACTATGGCTTCACGCCCATCATCGTCTTCGGCTGGCGCAGCAGCAATGCGCAGCTGCACTTGGACGTGTCCTCTGACCCAACCAACAACTGGAGCAACCCAGATGCGCGCGCCTTGTTCATTGAGATGCTGGCGGGTTTCGCTACACAACACCAGCCGCCCTACATCTTCCTGGGCAATGAGAATGATGACTACTTCATCGCTCAGCCCGAGGATTATGTACGTTGGATCGAGGTCTACAACCAGGCTTATGACGCCATCAAGGCTGCCTCACCTGCTACGCAGGTTGGCCCCATCTTCCAATACGAGCACATGGCCGGCCTCGGCCTGCTCAACGGCTGGAACCAAGCCCACTGGGGCGCGCTCGAAGCTCACGATCTGAACAAGGTGGATGTTGTCGGCATTACGCTCTACCCCTGGTTCAGCGTTGCCACTCCCCAGCAGATTCCGGATGACTATCTGGCTCCTCTCTTACAGCGCACCGGCGCCACACCGATTGCGATCACTGAAACGGGCTGGCCCGCCGATATACAAGGGCTGCAGGCGCCCTGGCAGGCAAGCCCGCAGGCGCAAGTGGACTATGTGGATGCGCTGCAGCGCATACTTCAAGGGACCAGCGTAAGCATCCTAAACTGGTTGTTCATCAACCCTATCGCCGCCGAGCCCAACTCGTTGGAAGTGCAGTTATTTGGCAGCATATCTCTACGCACTGTTAGCGGGGACAAACGCCCCGTATACGACGCATGGGTCAACTTCCTGCCCTAGACACGCCGGGGACAGCTACTGTGATGGCCACACGATGTGTGCGCCTAACACTTCTAAGGGAGGTAAAAGGTATACAACCTCGGACGACATTGGATACTCATACAGTACTTCTGCTGTAGCCAGATCCACTACCACGGCGCTTTCTACTAGAAAAGTATATTCGTCAGGACCCGTAAACCGAAAGCCTACAAAAGCGCTTCCATCCGGACTGACGGCCATGGGCAGCACGTTTGGCAGGGTATTTGCCGGCTCACCTTCCACTACTGTGAAAGGTATCTCGGCGGATGGGCTCCAGGCGGAATAGTATTCCGTTTCGGATCCTTCAATGGTGGCTCCTGCGATCTGTTGCACAAAAAGCAAGTAATCGCCTCGCTGCCACAATGGGAACAGCTTTCCTACATCCGGTAAGAAGTACTCCCGCTCCAGGGCGCGTTCCGTCTGGAAGGTGGCCACATGCGCCAGCAGCTCCATCGTCTCGCTATCAACCAGGTCGTATTGATAGCGACCGGCGCTGCGCTGGGAAGACATGTAATCACGCACCTGGCCCAGTTCCGGATGTACACATAGATACCAGCACGAAGGGGAGTTAAAGTCTGGCTTAAGGCCATCGTGCGTAAGCAAAACCTCGATTGCTTCATATCTAGGGCTGGGCCAAACCGTCTCTTGGCCTGTAGACAGGTCGTAGGTGGTGCGCACATTAGTGTCTACGTAGCTCAAAATATCTTCTGTGGTGGACCAGTTAACAACGCGAGCATCAGCAACATGCGTTAGATCGCCGGTTGCCAGGCTGTACACCCACAATGAACTGAGACCGGCATTGTGCGCTTGGAAGTTCAGCCATTGCTGGCTGGGCGACCAAACCGCCTGCCCGAGAGTGCCCCCAGCAGTCACTTGCGCTGACAGGTCAATCGCGCGGCTCTCGCCGCTTTCCAGATCATAGATCACCCCCTCACCACCAAAACCAGTGGCGTTGAACAACATGCGACCGTCAGGGGAGAGGGCCATTCTCCACGAGTCCTCTATGGAAATGGTCGCCACAACATCCTCGCTGCCTAATTCAATCACGCGGATGACAAGCTGTTCGCCCTCGTAGCCCCACATCGCCAGGCGCGGGTTCGGCCCGCTGTAGGGCAGTGGAATGTCCGTCGGGCTGGGCTGCGCAGCGGGGTCAGCCGCCACCGTTGCAGTGGCGGCGCTGGTTGCCGTGCTGGCTTCAGGCTGCGCCGCTGATGTGGCCGCGGGCGCAGAGCTGCAGCCGCACAGCGCAACCAGGCAAAGGAGTGAGATCAGGGCATAGGTTCGCATAACTCAATAGCTCCCTTTCAGATGTAATACTCTAACAGTGATTGAAGCCACACTCGCTGGCCCATGCGTACTGATTCTTGCAAAGCACATATCTACCAGCGCCGATATAATCGCCTACACATCATTGCAAAGGAAGTAACGAACCACAATGAAGATTGATATCTGGAGCGACATCGCTTGCCCCTTCTGCTACGCCGGCACCACCCAGCTCAGCCAGGCCCTGGCCAATTTTGAGCACAAGGATCAGGTGCAGATCGTGCATCACAGCTTTCAGCTTGACCCAAGCTCTCCCTTCGAGCCACAGCAGAGCATCAATGCCATGCTGGCCGCCAAGCGCGGCATCTCTGAAGATCAGGCCGACCAGATGAACCAACAGGTGGGCCAGATGTTTGCCGGCCTGGGGCTGAGCATGAACCATCATCACGCCAAGCTGGTCAACACCTTGCATGCCCATCGCCTGGTGCACTTTGCCGCGGCCCACGGCAAACAGGCGGCCATGCTGGCGCGCTTGTTCAAGGCCTACTTCACCGATGGCCTCAACACCGCCGACACCGAGACGCTTGTGCAGCTGGCCGGCGAGGTGGGCCTCGAGCCAGACGCGGCTCGCGCCGCCCTGGAGTCAGACGCCTACACCGCCGAAGTGCAAGCGGACATCAACCAGGCCGCCCAATATGGCATTCAGGGCGTGCCCTTCTTTATCTTCGACAACAAGTACGCCATCTCCGGCGCGCAGGGCGCCGAGGCCTTCGGCCAGGCGCTCGACCAGATCTGGCAGGAGCTACACGCCGCGGCTGCATAGTTAGCTCAACTCCCTCATTGCGCGGACCATCCCGCGCTACCTCCGTCATTGCGCGGACCATCCCGCGCTACCTCCGTCATTGCGAGGACCATCCCGCGCCACCTCCGTCATTGCGAGGAGTATTCCAGCGCGCAAGCGGTGGAAACGGACGAAGCAATCTGGTTTTAGTCAAACGTGCCCCTGAGCGCAGCGCCAGTTACTCCGTCCAGCCGCTTGACAAACGCCTCTCACACCTTGCCCCATTGGCCGCCCCGCGTTATAGACAGCAGCAGGCTGGCCCAACTTTCCAAACCTTGTCATTCCGAACGAGGCCGCAGGCCGAGGAGGAATCCGTTATGCGTCCATTTAAAGGATTAAAAGTCTGAGAAAGGATAGGCCAAACATTCAAGCCAAAAAAGTTGTTACTAATATATTTTGACCCCCACCCCCTTTCGCGCATAATAACTTTCACCCTTGGGCCAACTTCCCCCGTATCCACTGGGTAAACTACTGCCTGTGAACCGCCGCCTGCGCAGCCTGGCGCTCCTACTGCTCACCCTGCTGGCCGCCTGCAACTTCCCGCTGGCCGGCTCCGCCAGCCTGCCCGGCCCGCAGATCGCCCTCATCACCGCCACGCCCACCCTGACCCCTAGCGCCACGCCCACACCCACCCAAACGCCCACCGCCACCCCGGTGCCGCCGCACCCGCTCAGCATTGCATACCTGCGCCAGCAGCAATACCCGGCCTCGCAACTCACCATCGAAGAAACGCTGGAAAGCGGTGATACCTTCTCTCGCTACATTGCTTCCTACATGTCAGAGGGCTTGAAGCAATACGGCCTGCTCACCATCCCCTTTGGCGAAAAACCGGAGACCGGCTGGCCGGTGATCATATTCAATCACGGCTACATCCCGCCCGATGTGTACCGCGCCACCGAGCGCTACCTGGCCTACATGGATCGTTTCTCGCGGGCCGGCTACATCGTCTTCCGGCCCGACTACCGCGGCCATGACCGCTCCGAAGGGCTGGCCCGCGGCGCCTACGGCCGGCCTGATTACGTCATCGATGTGCTCAACGCCACCGCAGCCCTCAAAGCCTATCCCGATGCCGACCCGAACCGCATCGGCATGTGGGGCCATTCCATGGGCGGCTATATCACGCTGCGCGCCATGGTGGTGGACCCTGACATCAAGGCGGGGGTCATCTGGGCCGGCGTCATCTCCGCTTATGCCGACATGGTGGATATCAACGGCCGCCCGCGCTTCGGCACCCGCAGCCTCCTCGAAGCCTACGGCCCGCCCAACTCCGATCCTGAGTTCTGGGCTTCGATCTCAGCCAACAGCTACCTCGCCGACCTTTCCGGCCCGCTGCAGCTGCACCACGGCACCAGCGATGCCACCGTGCCGGTGTTCATGTCCTACCAGGTGGCCGAGCAGGCCCGCGCCGTGGGCGAAATTGCCGAGCTGTTCATCTACGATGGCGACGACCACAACATCGTCAATTACTTTCCCGCCGCCATCCGCCGCTCAGTGGAATTCTTCGATCTGTATGTGAAAGGCCCGTAGCCGCGCGCTATTCCAGAAACTTAGGCTTGCGCTTCAGATCGCCGTTGTGCCAATACCAGGCCAGCGTCGTGCGCAGCGCCTCATCCATAGGCATGTAGGCAAGGCCCAGCTCACGCTGCGCCTTGCTGCCATCGAACAGGGTGCCTTGCGTGCCTGACTTGTACTGCATCACTGAAACCAGCGGCAGCTTGCCGGTCAGGCGCGAGAGTCCTTCCATCAGGATGGCGGTGGCATGGATCATCGGCCCCGGCAGGAACGGCGGCAGCTTGCCGCCGCCCAGCGCCACTACCTCGCCGAAGAATGGCTTGTAACCAATGTTCTGCTCGGCCAGGATGAAGCGCTCGCCGGCGGCCGCCTTCGTCGCGGCCAGAATATGCGCCCGGGCCACATCCACCACATACACGATGGCGAAGGTGGCAGGCCACGCGGATGGCAGAGTGCCGTTCAGCAGCGCCACGATCGAGCGGCCCAGCGGCTTGGTGTCCCGCGGCCCGAACACATTCGACGGATTGAGAAACACTACATCCAGCCCCTTGGCGATGTAGCTCTTGGCCAGCTCCTCTGACTCGCGCTTGGAGCGGTAGTACACATCCGGCAGCGGCCCCTGGCCGCTGGCCTCGGTCACCGTCTGGTTGCGCGGCAGCCCAAACACCGCGCCGGAGCTGGTGTGCAGCACCTTGCGCACGCCCGCCGCCAGGGCGGCGTCCAGCACATTGCGGGTGCCCTGGTTGGCCGTCTCCAGCATCAGCTGCGGGTCGGCCGTCCAAGTCTCGAACTGGGCGGCGGCGTGATACAAGGTGCGCACGCCTTGCATCGCCTGCGCCAACGAATCCTTGTCGAGCACATCGCCATAGACGATCTCGGCGCCCTTCAGGTGCTCGCCGAGTTTGCTGCTGCGCCGCGCCAGCACGCGCACGGGCTGGCCGTCAGCCAGCAGCTGCTCCACAATGTGCCCGCCAATAAATCCGGTGCCGCCAGTTACCAGGTTCGTCATCGCATCTCCGTGTATGTCAAGTTGGGCGGAATTATATGCGCCAAAGTTTCAATCCCTTTGAAGATGCTACTAAACCGCCCCACTTGAGCTTGCCCAGCGTGGTGCGCATAATGCCCATACGAAAGGCACAACTATGCGCATTCATTCTCGCATCCTGATTTCGCTGGCCCTGCTGGGCCTTCTGCTGGCCGCTTGCGGCGGCAACATTGAAACCAAACCACTGGTGGTCATCGGCGAAACCGCCACCACCCGCACCATCGAGCACACCTTCGGCATCACGGAGATTCCCGCCAACCCCCAGCGCGTCATCGCCCTGGGCGAGGAGGGTATGCTGGCCGACCTGCTCGACGCGGGCATCACGCCCGTCGCCTCGATCGTCAACCTGCCCGAGCATCTGCCTGCATTTATCAACCCAGAGGAAGTTGCTGGCGTGGAGCTGTATTCTTCCTCAACCAACACTTCCGTCGAGCGCCTGGCTGCTCTAGAGCCGGACCTGATCATTGGCACTGCGTTCTTCATAGACCAAATTGGATACGAGACCCTCTCGCAAATGGCGCCCACGATTGCCGTTGGTGGCAGCGATGAAGTAGAGAATTACGCCCAAACCTTGACTGCCCTGGGCCTGGCCGAGCAGGCCGCCAGCGATCTAGCCGCCTTTGACGCGGCCGTCGCCGCCGCCCGCAGTCAACTGGGCAGCGGAGCCAATGCTTCAGTGGTCGTCATCTACCCCGGCGAAAGCGTAGCCGTGTTGACAGACCGCCCGCGCACGGTGCCCTGGCTGCTGCGCGAGCTGGGCGTTACCCTACACCCGGATGGCAGCGAAGAGGGCCTGAACGTGCGCACGGGCCGCGCGTTCATCAGCCTGGAGCGACTCGACCTGCTCTCGGGCGACCATTTGTTCCTGCTGCAAAGTGATGGTGTGGAGGGCGAAGCCGAATCCGTAGCCGAGATCTCGGCCAACCCGCTGTGGCAGCAGATCCCGGCGGTGCAAGCCGGCAAGGTCACCGTGCTGGACCGGCTGGGCTATCCCGGCTTCCGCGGCATGAACGCGCTGCTGCAGGATCTGGTTGAAGCGCTGAGCCAATAGCACAGCATAGTTTCTCGCAAAGCAAAAAGACCGCACTCGTGCGGTCTTTTTGCTTCTTGACGCTGACGCTCGGGGCATCTATTATTTAGGTATAACTAAATATTGGAGACTCGATGATCCCTCTTCCAACAACGCTCTTCTATGGACTGCTGATCTGCATTCCGTTCACCATCTTCGTCCTGGTCAGCTTTTGGGGCTGGCCACGGCTGTGGCTGCATAGCTTACCCGAGGACATCGCAAAGATGGCAGCGCCTAAGACGGCTGCCGAGGAGCGCGCCACCAAGCTCCTGCTTGTGCCCTATTTGCTCATTCTGCCCGGCCTGTCCGTCGCTTCGGCAATTTATGTAGCGCGGAGCACCAACATAGATCTGAGCTTTGTGGGCGCTCTCGTACATCTATATCTGATCTGGATTATGGTGCACGTTTACGACTTTGCCGTGATCGATTTATTCCACGCTCTTTTGATCAACCCGGCCAAACCGCCGATCAAAGGCACCGAAGGAGCCAAGGGCTGGAAAGATATGCGCTTCCACTTCCACTCTTTGCTGAAGGCAATACCGAACAGCGCGATCTTTGTAGTGCCAGCCGCGTTGATCGTTTCACTATTCGTATAGCATAAACAAAAGACCGCAAATTACTGCGGTCTTTCTCATCATGGACGCGACAGGAGTCGAACCTGCAACCGTTGGCTTAAAAGGCCACTGCTCTGCCATTGAGCTACGCGTCCGGTAACCAGACGATTTTATCATGCCCTCCAAAGCGGCCTGGCTCGCTTGCTTGACAGCCGCGTGCCGGCTTGCTAGTATTCCATCCCCGCGCGCCGCGTGGCCCACTATCCCAATGGAGAGCCATGAGCACCCTGAAAGCGATCGACAGCCAAAGTTTTGAAGCTGAAGTGTTGCAAGCCCAGAAGCCCGTCCTGGTGGAATTTGGCGCGGTGTGGTGCCAACCCTGCCGCATCCTGGAGCCTGTGTTGGAAGAACTGGCCGGCGAATGGGGCGACGCTGTCACCGTGGCCAAGCTGGATGTCGACGAGGCGGCCGAACTGACCCAAGACTACCAGGTGCTCAGCGTGCCTACGGTCATGCTATTCAAGAACGGCAAGATCGTGGAGCGCATGACTGGCTACCAGCCCAAGGACAAGATCCAAGGCAAAGTAGGACCGCACATTTAGTAGTCAGATGTCAGCAATCAGACAAAAAAGAGAGCGGTGCATATGCACCGCTCTCTTTTATCTATCAGGCTGGCGTTGCGTCGCTCCGCAAAGCGGAGCAGCAAGGCCAAAGAGTTCGCTTTGCGAACTCTACGCAGCAGCGGCTTTGGCCAGCGCATCAGCGCGGCTGGTGTCTTCCCAGGGCAGCTTGACGTCGTCACGGCCAAAGTGGCCGTAGGCCGCCGTCTGGCGGTAGATCGGGCGGCGCAGGTCCAGGTCGCGGATGATGGCGCCCGGGCGCAGATCGAAGTGCTTCTCAACCAGCGCGGCGATCTTGTCATCGGCGATCTTGCCGGTGCCAAAGGTCTCCACGTTCACGCTCAGCGGGCGGGCGACGCCGATGGCATACGCCACCTGGATCTCACAGCGCTCCGCCAGGCCGGCGGCCACCACGTTCTTGGCCGCCCAGCGGGCCGCATACGCGGCCGAGCGGTCCACCTTTGTGGGGTCCTTGCCGCTGAAGGCGCCGCCGCCATGGCGGCCCATACCACCGTAGGTGTCTACGATGATCTTGCGCCCGGTCAGGCCGGCGTCGCCCATCGGGCCGCCGATAACAAAGCGGCCGGTCGGGTTCACATAGATCTTCAGCTCACCGTCCACCAGTTCCTTCGGCAGCACGGGGTTGATGACTTTCTCAATGATCTGCTTGCGGATCTCTTCGCCGGAAATGTCGTCAGCGTGTTGAGTGCTGATCAGCACCGTGTCGATGCGCTTGGGCTTGCCCTTGGAGTACTCCACGGTCACCTGGCTCTTGCCGTCCGGGCGAAGCCAGGGCAGCGTGCCATCCTTGCGCACTTCAGACAGGCGGCGGGTCAGTTTGTGAGCCAGGTACACCGGCATCGGCAGCAGAGTCGGCGTCTCATTGCAGGCATAGCCAAACATCATGCCCTGATCGCCGGCGCCCACGGCCTCGATCTCGGCCTCGGTCATCTCGCCCGACTTGGCTTCCAGGGCTTTGTCCACGCCCATGGCAATGTCGCCAGACTGCTGGGCGATGGCGACTTGCACGCCGCAGCTCTCGCCGTCAAAGCCATAATCGCTGCTGGTGTAGCCAATATCCTTCACCACCGAGCGCACCAACTGGTCATAGTTGATGTTGGCCTTGGTGGTGATCTCGCCCAGCAGCATCACGAAGCCGGTCTTCACAGCGGTCTCACACGCCACACGCGAGAGTGGGTCCTGCTGCAAACAGGCGTCCAACACCGCATCACTTACCTGGTCACAAATCTTGTCGGGGTGTCCTTCGGTCACGGATTCTGACGTGAACAGAAGTTTTTCCGCCTGCATAAAGGTGCTACTCATAAACAACAAGCCTCCGTTAAACAAAAATTTGCCCTTTAGACAGCAGAGAAGGGCAAATCCAGCAGTTTTTTGCTCCCTCTCATCTTCCAGAAACTTTCTGTCGGAATTGGCACCTTCCGTCTAACGGGGGTTGCCGAGGTTTCAACGGGCCGATTCCCTTAACCTCTCTGGATGAAATGCGTACCCGTGTTCTGGCACGCTGGGCAGTATTCAGTTGTCGGGCGAGACTATACCACCGCCCTATTTCAATGTCAATTTAGGCCGCTTGGGTGAAAGCCAACATGTGCCCGTCAGGGTCAGCCAGCTCGAATTCGCGGTCACCCCACGGGCGCACGATAGGCGCCTGCATGAGCGCGCCAGGGTTCTGGTGATCGAGCGGTTGGAAGCCAGCCGCCACTACCTTGGCAAACAAGCCATCCACATCCGGAGTGGTGAAGTGGATCACCGGCAGCCCGGCTTTCTCGCCCGGCTCAGCCGGGTGCAGCATCAGCTCCCCATCGCCCACGGCGAACCAGTGCATGCCCTGGTAGCCACGCAAGTAGGCGAAACCCAGCGCTTCGTAGAAGCCGCGTGAGCGCTCCGTATCGGCGCAAAACAGCACCAGGTGGTGCAAGCCAGAGATCGCCATTAGTCCTCCAGCGTGCTCAGGTCACCCTCCGGCAAGCCTTGCGCGCGTGCTTTCAGCACGCGGCGCATGATCTTGCCGGAGCGGGTCTTGGGCAGCTTGTCGGTGAAGCGCACGTCCTCAGGCCGGGCGATGGCTCCCATGTGCTGGGCCACATGCTGGCGCAGTTCCTCGGCCAGCGCCTCGCTGGCCACCGCGTCTTGGCGCAGCACCACAAAGCAATGGATGCCCTGCCCTTTGAGCTCATGCGGCAGGCCAATGGCGGCCGACTCGGCCACGGCGGGATGGGTAATGAGGGCCGACTCAACTTCCGCCGTGCCGAGGCGGTGGCCGGAGACCTTGATGACATCGTCCACTCGGCCAATGATCCAGTAATACCCATCCTTGTCACGCCGGGCCGAATCGCCGGTCATGTACTTGCCGGGGTAGGTGCTCCAATATTGCTTGACGTAGCGCTCAGGGTCGCCATAAATTCCGCGCAGCATGGCGGGCCAGGGCCGCGTCAGCACCAGGTAGCCTTCCTCGCCATCCTTGACGGGCTTGCCAGCCTCGTCGAGGATCTCGGCCACCTGGCCGAAGAACGGTTTGGCGCCGGAGCCGGGCTTGAGCGGCACGACTGGCGTGGGTGTGATCATGAACATGCCGGTCTCGGTCTGCCACCAGGTGTCCATGATCGGGCAGCGCTTCTTGCCGACCACGTTGAAATACCAGCGCCAAGCTTCCGGATTGATCGGCTCGCCGACCGAGCCCAGCAAACGCAGGCTGGAGAGGTCATACTGCTTGGGCCAGTCGTCGCCAAAGCGCATCAGGCCGCGGATGGCGGTGGGTGCGGTGTACAGGATGGTGATGCCGTAGCGCTCGATCAACTGCCACCAGCGGCCCGGGTTGGGGAACGCCGGCCCGCCTTCATACAAAAAGCTGGTGGCGCCGTTCAGCAGCGGCCCATACACAATGTACGAGTGGCCCGTGATCCAACCCGGGTCAGCCGCGCACCAATATCGGTCCTCTTCCTTGATGTCGAACACATACTTGAGCGTGGTGTAGGTGCCTACCATGTAGCCGCCGTGCGTATGCACGATGGCTTTGGGCCGCCCGGTGGAACCGGACGTGTACAGGATGAACAGCGGGTCTTCGGCATCCAGCGCCTCGGTGGGGAAGCGTTCCTGCGCCACGGGGCTCTCGAGCAGCTCGTGGTACCAGTGGTCGCGTTCGGGCTGCATGTTGACTTCGTGGCCGGTGCGCTGCACGACCAGCACATTCTGCACGCTGGGGCTGCGTTGCAAGGCGGCGTCGGCGATCTGCTTGAGCTCGATGCGCTTGCCGTTCTGGTAGCTGCCGTCACAGGTGATCAGCAGCTTGGACTGGCTGTCTTCGATGCGGCTTTGCAGCGCATCCACCGAGAACCCGCCGAACACCACCGAGTGCACCGCGCCGATCTTGGCGCAGGCCAGCATGGCGAACACCGCCTCGGGGATGCGCCCCATGTAGATCGTGACCCGGTCGCCCTTGTGGACCCCCATCGACTTGATGATGCTAGCCATGCGCGAGACTTCGCGGCTCAGCTTGTAGTACGAGAAGCTGCGCTCCTCTTTCCCGTCTTCGCTCTCCCAGATCAGGGCCAGCTTGTTCTTGCGATGGGTATTGAGATGGCGGTCGACCGCGTTATGGACAATGTTGACCCGCGAGTCTGTGAACCACTTATAGAATGGCGCCTTGGACGAATCCAGCACTTTCTTCCAGGGTTTGAACCATTCCAGTTCACGCGCTTCGGCTTCCCAAAAGCCTTCCAGGTCGCGGTTGGCTTTGCGCGCCACCGTTTCCCAGTTCTTGAGATTGGCTTGCGCTAAGACATCAGCCGAAGGCCGGTAGGCCACGCCGCGCAAGGCGGCTTTTTTGGCGGCGGCTTTCTTGGGCGCGGTTTTCTTCTTCGGCATGCCTGCTCCGTGGATCTCAGTGAGACTAATAATCGATGGGGCTGATCTTCTCCAGCTTTTCGAAGCTGTGGTTGGCAATGATCTGGCGCACCGTGCCGGTGGTGCCGCGCACCACCAGGCTGTGGGTGCGCGCCCCGCGCGCCGAATACTTGACGCCGTCGAGCAGCTCGCCATCCGTAATGCCCGTGGCGGCAAAGAACACATCTTCAGAGGAGACAAGGTCATCCATGGTCAATATCTTGTCAAAGTCGTAGCCCATCTCGCGGCCGCGGCGCAACTCGTCCTCGTTGCGGGCGTACAGCTTGCCCTGGATCTCGCCGCCCATGGCGCGCAGGGCGCAAGCTGCCAGCACGCCCTCAGGCGTGCCGCCGATGCCGAGCAGCACATCGATGCCGGCATCCGGCATGGCCGTCATCAGCGCGGCGGCCACGTCGCCGTCATCGATCATGCGGATGCGTGCTCCACAGCGGCGCACCTCGGCTTTGAGCTCCTCGTGGCGCGGCCGGTCGAGCATGATCACCGCCAGGTCCTGAATACGCTTGCCGCTGGCCTTGGCGATGGCATCCAGATTCTCTTTGATGCTGCGCTCTACATTGATAGCGCCTTTGGCCGCCGGGCCGACCGCGATCTTGTCCATATAGACGAACGGCCCGGGGTCGAACATGGTGCCGCGCGGCGCCACGGCGACAGTGGCGATCGAGTTCAGGCGGCCTTCGGCCAGCGGCCGGGTGCCGTCGATCGGGTCGACGGCAATGTCCACTTCAGGCTCCCCGCCGAAGCCCACAGCTTCACCGTTGTAGAGCATGGGCGCCTGGTCCTTCTCGCCCTCGCCAATGATCACCACCCCGCTCATCTCGATACTGTTGAGCACCAGGCGCATGCCATCCACGGCCGCCTGGTCACCAGCGGGTTTGTCACCGCGCCCCATGAAGCGCGCTGCAGACAGCGCAGCCGCCTCCGTCACGCGCACCAGTTCAAGCGCCAGGTTTCGGGAAGGAGAGAGGTCGTTCAATATGCACTCCTGTTTAGAAAACGAGGGTTATCAGGAAGTAACCGATGGGCAGCGCCCACAGCCACGAATCGATGCGGTCAAAGATGCCGCCGTGACCCGGCAGGATCTGGCTGGCGTCTTTCACTTTCATCTGGCGCTTGATCATGCTCTCGCCCAGGTCACCCAGGGTGGTCAGCGCGCCCACGGCGAAGCCGAGGATGGCCAGGTTGCCCAGGGCAAACATCAGATGAGCTGGCAAGCCCAGCCGCGCCAGCAGCAGACCGAACAGCGGCGCGCCCAGCGTGGCGAATACCACGCCAGCCGCGTAGCCTTCCCAGCTTTTCTTGGGGCTGAGGCGCGGGCTCATCTTGTGCCGGCCCAGCGGCGTGCCGATGGCGTAGGCGGCCGTGTCGGCCAGCCATACGGAGAGCAGGGTCAGCAGCAGCCACCATTCGCCGTGCTGCAGGTTGCGCATGTGGGCAAAGTACATGCCCAGCACGCCGATGTAGAAAATACCGCTCAGCGTGACGGCGAAATCAGTGCCGGCTTGTTCCCGCCCGCGCTCGTACTGCACCAGGTGCACCACCAGCGCCAGCATGGCCAGCGCCGCCAGCAGCAGGTCAGTGCGCGCCTGCACATGGGCCGCCAGAAACAGGCCGGCCGCGCCGGCCACCACCAGCCAGCGGGCTGGCTGGGCGCCGCCGTTGGCGAACAGCCCGGCGTACTCCCAGGCAGCCAGCCCCAAAATGATGGCGAAGGCCGCCGCAAACAGCCAGCCGCCCGCCATGAAAATAGCAATACCGATCGGCAGCCCGATCAGGGCCACCAAAATGCGCTTACCCGCCATTGTCTTCCTCTTTCACCAGCCCGCCAAAGCGGCGCTCACGCTGGCCAAAATCCTGGATGGCTTTCAGTAGCTCGTCACGCCCAAAGTCAGGCCAATACGTCTGCGGGAAGACCCACTCCGCATAGGCGGCCTGCCAGATCAGGAAGTTGCTCGTGCGCTGTTCGCCGGAAGTGCGAATGACCAGGTCAGGGTCGGGGATGCCGGCGGTGAACATGTAGCGCGACAGGGTTTCCTCGTTGACATCTTCCGGCTTGAGGCCATCCTTCAAGATGCCGCGCACAGCCTGCACCAGCTCGTCCCGCCCGCCATAGTTGAAGGCCACGTTGAGCACCAGGCGCTCGTTGCCCTTGGTGAGATCCATGCCTTTGAGCACCTTTTCGCGCAGCGAGGGGCGCACCTGCTCCAGGTTGCCGATGTGATTGAGCCGCGCCCCCTGCTTGTGCAGTTCGGCCAGCTCACGCTCGAAGACCTCGTCGAAGATGCCCATCAGGCCGCTGACTTCATCCTGCGGGCGGCCCCAGTTCTCAGTTGAAAAGGCGTAGATGGTGAGGTACTTGACGCCAAATTCCACACAAGCGCGGATGATATTCCTGAGATTTTCCGTGCCGGCGCGGTGGCCAGCCAGGCGCGGCAGGCCGCGGGCCTTGGCCCAGCGGCCGTTGCCATCCATGATGATGGCGATATGTTGGGGAACGTGCCCGTTCAGCTCGGCAGCGGGCTCAGCCCTGTGTGCCAAGACTAGATCTCCATCACTTCTTTTTCTTTTTGCTTGCCCAGGCTGTCAATTTCACCGGTGGTCTCATCGGTCAGCTTCTGCACATCGTCTTCGCCGCGCTTGAGCTCATCCTCTGAGATCATCTTCTCATCTTTGTACTCGCGCATGTCCTTGATGACGTCACGGCGAATGTTGCGGACGGCCACGTTGGCTTCTTCCAGGCGGGCATTCACCACTTTCACCAGCTCGCGGCGGCGGTCCTCGGTCAGCGGGGGCAGGTTAAGGCGCACCACTTTGCCGTCCGAGTTGGGAGTCAGCCCCAGGTCAGAGGTCTGCACGGCTCTTTCAATATCCTTGATGCTGCCGGGGTCAAAAGGCTTGATCAGGAGTTGGCGCGGCTCAGGCACGCTAATGGAGGCCAGCTGGATCAGGGGCGTGGGCTGCCCGTAGTACTCCACCAGCAGCTTCTCAACCAGGGCCGGGGTAGCGCGGCCGGTACGGATGGCCGAAAGATCTTCCTTGAGCGCGGAAATTGCGCCTTGCATGCGCTCTTTGGTCTCTTTGAGCATATCTGCGATCACAAAAGCCTCCTGAAACCGCGGCCTAGGCCGGCGGCAAAGACGAATGAGGGCATTTTACCACTGAGGTACTTTTGCCCAATTTGGCGCCGCTTACGGGCGCTCCCACTCAGCGATGGGGCCAGGCTGCACGTAGAACATGGGGTGCGGCTGCGGCCCGGCCAGTGCGGCCTGCTGGGCGTGCAGCGCCGGGGCACGCTTTGCCAGCTTGGCCAGCAGATGCTGCCACTCGTAGGCCAGCTGGCCATCAGTGACCGCCAGTCGCTCGCCGGTGCGCGGGGCGGCGATCAGCTCTGCGTTGAAGCTGTACCCACGCGCCTGCGCCTCGGCATGCACGCTGGCCAAGTACGTGGCAATGGCCGCCTGCGGGTCAACGCAGGCCTTGAAGCGCAGCAGCTGCGGGTGCTGGGTGTAGCCGTGCGTGCGCCCCTGCAGCACGCGCTGCGCCAGCAGAGTCTCGCGCCACAGGGCGGTCAGCCCTTTGGCGTCCAGATGCTGCGGGTGCAGCGACCAGATACGCATGACCGGCTAATGCCGCCGCTTACTTGCCGGAATTCACCAGGGTGCCCACCGGCTCGCCCAGCAGGGCTTTGCGCAGGGCGCCCTCCTCCCAGAAGTCGAGGACGCGGATAGGCATGTTGTTCTCCATGCACAGCGAGATGGCGGTGCTGTCCATTACGCCGAGGCCCAGGTTGAGGGCGTCAATATAGGTCAGCGTATCAAAGCGCTTGGCGTTGGGGTTCTTCTTGGGGTCGGAGTCGTACACGCCGTCCACCTTGGTGCCTTTGATGACCAGGTTGGCGCTGATCTCCATGGCGCGCAGGGCGGCGGCCGTATCAGTGGAGAAGTAAGGGTTGCCGGTGCCGCCGCTGAAGATGACCACGCGGCCCACCTCGAGGTGGCGGATAGCGCGACGGCGGATGTAAGGCTCGGCCACGGCGCGCATTTCAATGGCGGATTGGACGCGCACGTCAACATTGGCGCGCTCGATCGCATCCATCAGGGCCAGGGCGTTCATGACCGTGCCGAGCATGCCCATATAGTCAGCGTTGGCGCGTTCCATGCCGCGCTCGATGCCGGTGCGGCCGCGCCACAGGTTGCCGGCCCCGATGACGATGGCAAGCTGCACACCCATCTGCACCACGTCTGACACCTGGGCGGCGATACCTTCGGCCTTCAGCGGGTCGATCCCGGTACCCTCTGGGCCGCCTAGGGCTTCGCCGCTCAACTTGAGCAGGATGCGGGAGTAGATGGACTTTTGTGCGTTGCTCATATCACCTCATTCTACAAAAACGGCCAACACAACGTTGGCCGTTCTTTGTCTTGTTCCCAATTATGAGAATCACCTGCTGCGGGGGGACCGCTTTGGTCATTCTCATCAAAGTACTTGACAAGTGTTGGGTCACTTGCCGCCCAGCTCCCAGCGGGCAAAGCGGCGCACCACGATGTTCTCGCCGGTGGCCACGACGCCTTCGCTGATCATGTCCTTGATGGTCTTGCTGTCGTCACGGATGTAGCCCTGGCGCAGCAGCACGCTCTCATCGAGGAACTTCTGCACGCGGCCTTCCACGATCTTGTCCCAGGAGGCTTCGGGCTTGCCGGATTCTTTGGCGGTGTTGCGAGCGACTTCCTTCTCGCGCTCGACCGCGGCCGGATCGACCTCTTCTTCGGTCAGCCACTGCGGGCTGCTGGCGGCGATCTGCAGGGCGATCTCGTGGGCCAGCTTGCGGAAGGCTTCTGAGCGGGCGACGAAGTCAGTCTCGCAGTTGACTTCCACCATCACGCCTACGCGGCCGTCACCGTGGGAGTACAGCTCCACCACGCCGTTGAGCACTTCGCGGTCGGCGCGCTTGGCGGCCTTGGAGAGGCCCTTCTGGCGCAGCACATCCACGGCCTTGTCGAAGTCACCCTTGGCTTCTTCGAGGGCGGCGCGGCAATCCAAAATGCCGGCGCCGGTGGCCTGGCGCAGTTCTTTGATCAGTTCAGTCGTGATTTCCATTATTCGCTTGCTTCTTCCTCGCCTGTACCTTGCAGGTCAGACTTCTTCAGTTTCGGTTTGCGGGTCTTGGCCGCCGGGGCGCCAGCCGGCTTCTTGGGGGCGGCGGCGGGCTTGGCCTCAGTGGTCTCGGCCTTCTGAGCTTCCTTGGCCTGCTCCTCGGCTACTTTAGCCAGGGTGGCCTGGCCTAGCAGGGCCTCATCGGTCAATTCCTGCACCGGGCCATCCTCAGTGCGGCGGCGCGGGGCAGCCGTCTTGGTCTCCACCTTGGCAGTCTCGACTTCCTGCTTGTCCTGGCGCAGGGACCGGCCTTCCAGGGCGGCGTCAGCCATGTAAGACACCATCAGTTTGATGGCGCGGATGGCGTCATCATTGGAGGGGATGACGTAATCGATCACGCTGGGGTTGCAGTTGGTGTCGACCAGACCCACCACGGGGATGCCGAGGATGTTGGCCTCGCGTACCGCGGTCTCTTCGCGATTGACATCCACCACAAACAGCAGGTCAGGCACGCGGTTCATATTGCGGATGCCGCCAAAGCGCTCTTGCAGTTTCTCGGCCTTGCGGGAGTTGGTGAGCATTTCGCGCTTGGTGAGCTTGAGCTTGCTGCTCTCGCCCTCAGCGGGGGCCTGGGCGGCCATGCGCTCGAGGGTTTCGAGCTCGCCGATGCGCTGGCGCATGGTGCTCCAGTTGGTGAGCATGCCGCCCAGCCAGCGCACGGTGACGTAGGGCATGCCGGCGCGCTGCGCCTCGGCTTCGATGGTCTCGACCGCCTGGCGCTTAGTACCGACGAACATGACAGTCTTGCCATCCGCCACGGCTTCGCGCACCAGCTTGTAGGCTTCTTCCAGCGCTTTTACGGTTTGCTGCAGGTCAATGATGTGGATGCCGTTACGCTCAGTGAAGATGTACGGCTTCATGCGCGGGTCCCATTTCTGGGTGCGGTGCCCGAAGTGCACGCCCGCTTCGAGAAGGGCCTTCATATCAATGGGGGCCATAGGTAAAACTCCTTTTGCGTTATACGTCCGCTTCCGTCATCCCTAGCGGTGACCCTCTGTGAGGGCACGCACCGCCAAGTCAGGCAAGCGTGAGAGTGTTGTTGCCATGCACTGGACATTGGCATACAACGCGCCCGCGAAAGCGAGCGCAAGAGCAAGTATACCAGCGCCAGGCAGCAGAGTCCAGGCCAGCACCTTGATATAGAATGACCTTATGAACAAAGTAGAGTTCTCCGAGGCGGTAGCCGGCCTGCCGCTGGCCCGGGCCGAGTTTTATGAGAGCGTAGGCTCCACCAATGACGTGGTGGCCGCCTGGGCGGGCGAAGGCGCCCCGGCGGGCATTTGCCTGGCGGCGGCCGACGAGCAGACCCAGGGCCGCGGGCGGGATGGGCGCAGTTGGCACACCCCGGCTGGCAGCGCCCTGGCCTTCAGCCTGCTGCTGCCGCCGCAAGGCGCCGAGGCGGGCCAACTGGGCCGTATATCCGGCCTGGGGGCGCTAGCGGTGTGCGAGGCGCTGGAAACGCTGGGGGTTGCGGCCGAGATCAAGTGGCCCAATGATGTGCTGGCTGGCGGCCGCAAGCTATGCGGAGTGCTGCCCGAAGCGCACTGGGCCGGCAACCAGCTGCAGGCGGTGATTTTGGGAATTGGCATCAATGTTGCAGCCGAGTCCGTACCGGGCGCCAGCGAGCTTCACTTTCCGGCCACCAGTGTGGAGCAGGCCGCCGGAAAACCGGTGGCCGCAGGCGGCCTACTGCGGGCCGTGCTCGAACGGATATTGGCCTGGCAGCCGCAACTGCTGCGGGCCGAGTTCCTGCAAGCCTGGGAGCAGGTATTGGCCTACCGCGGCCAGCCGGTGCAGCTGCACAGTGGGGCTGAGCCCGTGGTGGGCGTGCTGGCCGGCCTGGCCGCCGACGGCAGCCTGCGCCTGCTGGTGGACAGCGCGGAGCGTACCTACCCCGCCGGGCAGGTTCAACTGCGGCCCTTGGTTGACAGGCCGAGCAATTAGGCTAGACTGAAGTACAGGAGAAATATGCTCGACGATTTTTTACGAGAAGACGACACGGAAAGTTTCCTGAACGAAATTCAGGAGACGCCTACGCTAATCCAGACCGAAGATGACGAAACTGGCTTCCTGGGCATGACGCCCGTGCAACGCTTCGTGATCTCGGTGATGTTTTTCTTCATGGTGCTGATCATCGGCGCCTTCTGCCTGCTGATCACGGGCTCGATCGGTATTCCGCTAGGATAGAGCGGCGGATATTTTGCACAAAAACAAAAATCCCACCGAACGGTGGGATTTTTGTTTTTGTGCATGCTGAGCGACGGACCGCCGTAGCCCAGAGGCGGAATGGCTAAAGTCAGCCCTTAACGGATTCCTCCTCGCCGCTACGCGGCTCGTTCGGAATGACAACTTGCCTGACACCGTAGGGGGCGCAGCATGCTGCGCCCCTACTACGGATATGACTTGGGATTGTAGTTGCAGGCGGGACTACAGCTTGGGCAGCACGATGCTTTGCTGCTTCTGATACTTGCCCTTCTTGTCTGCATATGAAACGCGGCACTCTTCGTCGGCCTCGAAGAAGAGCACCTGGGCCAGGCCCTCATTGGCATAGATCTTGGCAGGCAACGGAGTGGTGTTCGAGATCTCGAGGGTGACGTAACCCTCCCACTCCGGCTCGAACGGGGTCACATTCACAATGATGCCGCAGCGGGCGTAAGTGCTTTTACCCAGGCAGATGGTGAGTACGTTGCGCGGGATGCGGAAGTACTCGACCGTGCGGGCCAGCGCGAAGGAGTTGGGCGGCACGATACATACATCGCCCTGAAAATCCACCATCGACTTTTCGTCAAAGTTTTTGGGGTCCACCACGGCCGAGTGGACATTGGTGAAGATCTTGAACTCGTCGGCCACGCGAATATCGTAGCCGTAGGACGAGACGCCGTAGGAGATCACGCCCTGGCGCACCTGGGCCGGCTCATACGGTTCGATCATGCCCTTTTCACGGGCCATCTTTTCGATCCAGTGGTCCGGTTTCAGTCCCATGTCTTACTCCTCCACTTCAGTTGGGCGCGGCTGCCAGAGGCTGTTGTTGAAGATGATGCCCAAGAATTCGGCGCGCTCCTCGGCACTCAGCCAGCGCGGCTTGGCATAGTCCACGAACACAAAGGGCAGCAGCTCGGCGCCGATGTAGTGATTATCGTATATCACATGACGCACCATCATGCCGTGGGACGTGTCGTAGCCAAAAATGATCTGGTCAAAGAACATGTTGCCCAGGCCATAGGTGATTAACGTATCCGGGTCGTAAAATTCCACGCCGTGGGGCTGGTGGGCCTGGCTGCCGCTGACGATGCTGGCGCCAGCCGCAGCCACGCGGCCAAAATCGCGCACCAGCGTATCTGAGGGCCGGTACTGGTAGACCTCATTATGCTGGAAGGTGGTGATGACGATGTAGCCCTCGTCCACCAATTGGCGGATGGTGCGTTCCATGTAGTCGTAATCACAGGCCCAGGTGCCTGGATAGGAATCGGTGGCGGAAGCGTAGCCACCGCCTTTGCCGTTGCAGCCAATGAAGGCGATATGGTTGCTGTTGTTCTCCAGGCGCAGGGGCTGCATGGCCTCGTTGAGGTCAACGCCCCCGCCGTAGTAGGGCCAGCCGCGCTGGCGGTATTGCTCCAGCGTGTACTCCATGGCGGCGCGGGTCCAATCGTTGAAATGGTCGCCGGTCAGCTCGACAACATCTGTGCCGAGCGCATCCATCAATTCAATGTAGGAGGCGTCACTGCAGAAGACGAGGGTACGCTGGCTGGGGTCGGGCCGCGGGCAGTTCTCGGCGAAGGGTACTTCGTTGCTGATGTGAGTGATGTCGGCTTCGCGCATGACCTCGCCCACGTCCTCGGCGGGGTATGTGATGCCCTTGCGCTCCATCTCCCAGGCGGTGGCGCGCACCAGGGCGGTCACGCCGGTCAGCAGCACCGTGGTGAGTTTGTCCGCGTCGCGGTTGCTGGCAGGCGCGCTGGCCATCTCCGCCGCGCTGCCCGTGATGGGCAGTGTCAGGGCGTAGCTGGCGGCGTCGAAGCTCTTCCACAGTGGCGACTGGCCGTCCACGGCCAGCACCTTCCAGCGCGGGGCCAGCGCCTCGAACGGCACCAGCGCCCAGCTGGGCTGCTGGGCCCAAGCCGCGTCGAGCAGCTCCTCGGCGGGCAGCACCTGCACCGCACCGGCGGCGGGCTGGCCCCAGGCGGCGCTAAAAGCAGCCAGGGTGCTCTCGCTGAGTAGCATCGGCAGGCCGGCGAATGGTCCGGCACTACGTCCGGCCCACGCGGCTTGCAGGTCAGCCGAGGAGACTTCTTCGGCGATGGTGGGGAACGGCGCCACCATCGCATAGACCCACTGCGCCAGCGGCTCGCCCTCCCCTCCGATGCTGATGCTGTGCAGAGCCGCGGCCGCGTCTTGGGTGATGACGGCGTCTTCGGGCAATGCCAGTTGGGCCACGAAGGCTTCGGGCAACCCCGGCGCCAGATACCACAGCGGGTCAGGCGCGGCGGTGGGGTCCGGCGAGAAGTCAGGCTGGAAGGGGGTCAGGGTGGTGCGCAAATCAGTGCTGCCTTGCGGCAGCACCGTTTGCGCGGCGGGCAGGTTGCAGCCCGCCAGCAAAATGCTGGCGGCCAGCAAGCCCACCAGGCCGCGTTGCAAAGGGTGAGTGTGGCGCATCTTGCGGGCTCCGGTGTGCGGCTAAAACCCGCCGCGGGTGGCGATGTGCTGGTTGGCCTCAGCGTCGAGAGTCTCTGCCTGCAATTCCAGGCCGCGCAGCTCGTCCAGGTACGCGCCGGCTTGAGCATTGCTCGGCAGCGAGCTGGCATTGATGCGTACATTCAGCGCGGCGCCCTGCAGGCTGGCCCGCGCCAGCGCGGCGCCGGTGCCGGCGTCGCTGATGGCGTTGGTGTTGCCCAGGGCGGCGGCTTGCACTGCCAACTGCAACGTGCGCACGGCCATGCCTGCGACGCTGAGGGGCAAGCGGGTGGCCTCCAACGTGGCCGCTTCGATGGCGGCGCTGCGCTCGGCGGCCTTGGCCTCCGGCTCCTTGGGCAGCTTCATGGCCGCCATCACCGCATGGAAAGCGGCCGCATCCTGCTCCACCGCGATCGTGAACTGTTTGCGCAGGCTCTCGGCTTGCTCAAGCAATTGGTTCATCTCGCCTTGCACATCGGCATATTTCTTCTTGCCGAGGGTGAGACGCGCCACCATGGACACCAACGCGGCCGCCAATGCACCGGCATGGGCGGCGGCTGAGCCGCCGCCAGGGGCCGGCTCAGCGGAAGCGACCGCATCCAGGAACGAACTCTCAGCCGGTTGGGCCGTGCTCTGGATGCGCCGCTCGAGGATCTGCTGGCGGTCAAAGTCGTGCAGGTGCAGATACCAGGCAGCGGCATCGTCCAGCGCTTCCTGCGGGATCAGGCCGACCAGTTCGCTGCGCTCGATCTGCGCGCCGTAGCGGGCGGCCTCGGTGCGAATCATTTCCATCACGCGCGCCAGGGGCGTCTTGCGGAAGTTGGTCAGGTTCATCGAAACCTGGGCCTTGCCATCCACCAGGAAGCCGGCGCCTTTTACAAAGCGCAGCCCGCCGGAAGAATGGCGCACGGCCTTGCCCACCTCTTGCGCCACCTGCACATCGCCAGTGTTCAAGTACACGTTGTAGGCGATGAGCGGGGCGCGGGCGCCAATGGCAGTGGCGCCGGCGCGGCCCAGTTCGGCCGGGCCATAGTCCGGCTTGCGCGACTTCTTGGTCTTGATGGCCTCACGGATGCCTTCGTACTGGCCGCGGCGCACGTCTTCGAGGTTGCGGCGGCTCTCTTTCGTGGCGGCGTCTTCATATAAATACACGGGGATGCCTAGTTCACCGACGCGCTTGCCCAGGCGATTGGCGATCTGGATGCAATCTTCCATGCTGGCTTCGGCGATGGGGATGAAGGGCACCACATCAGTTGCACCCATGCGCGGGTGCTCGCCGGAGTGCGTGTTCATATCGATCAGCTCGGCGGCTTTGGCGATGCCCAGGTAGGCCGCTTCTTCCACGGCGGCGGCATTGCCGACGAAGGTGATGACGCTGCGATTGTGGTCGGAGTCGGAGCTTTGGTCAAGCAGGACGATGCCATCCACGGAGCGGATGGCAGACACGATCTGCTCGATGACTTCGGGCCGGCGGCCTTCAGAGAAGTTGGGGACGCATTCAATGATCTGGGTCATGGGCAGAATCATACTACCTGGCAATTCGATAGGGGCAAAGCATACCTACCCTTTCCGTCATTGCGAGGAGGCAAGGCGAGCGCAGCGAGCCATTTGCCGACGTGGCAATCTTGGGGGTTTGCCCTCAGACAGCGTCTACTCCGAAGACCAGCCAGCAAGGATCCTTCGCTGGTCTGGGCTCGGCAGTTTGGTGTTGTAGCGCATACCCGCTCAGGATGACACGGGGCGATTTAATGGCGCAGCATGCTGCGCCCGTGACTACATAGAATTAATGTCCACCTGCGCCCCTTGGGCGCTGCTGCGCAGCACATAGTGGCGCGCAGCCAGCTTGTGCGCCTCGAACGCGGCCAGCATGGCCGCCAACACGGCCTGTTCGCGGCCAGGTTCAACGAAGGCGATCAGCCCCGGCCCGGCGCCGGAGAGTCCGGCGGCGGCGCCTGCCCGCTGGGCCGCCGCCAGCGCATCCGCCGCGCCCGGCAGTAGCGGCAGGCGGTAGGGCTGATGCAGGCGGTCCTGCATGGCCTCGGCCAGGGCGGCCAGGCTGCCGCTGCGCAGCGCCTCGCGCACGGCCAGGGCGTTGCCCATGTTGAACACGGCGTCAGCCATGCTCACCTTCTTGGGCAGCGCGGCGCGGGCGGCCCGCGTGCTGAGGCGCACCTGCGGCAGCACATACACGGCCTGCCAGGCAGTGCACTCCAGCGCCTGGGCGGTGGTGCGCCACTCGGTGTGCTTCACCAACACCAGGCCGCCGTACAAGGCGGCAGCCAGGTTGTCGGCATGGCCTTCGAGTTCGGCGCCCAGGCGCATCACCAGCTCCGGCTTGAGCGGGTTACGTAGCAGGGCGTTGGCGCCCAGCAGCCCCGCCAGGCTGGCGGCGGCGCTGGAGCCCAGCCCGGAGCCGAGCGGGATCTTGTTGTCGCAGATGATACGAATATTTTTGGGCGGCGCTTCGCTGACCTCTTCATATACACGCGCCACAGCCCGGTAGACCAGATTGCGCTCATGACGAGGCAGGCGCTCAGCGCCTTCGCCGCGCACCGAGACCTGCAAACCGTCGCCGCCGAGCTCGAACTCGGCCTCGTTCCACAGGTCGAGCGCCAGCGCCAGGCAATCGAAGGCGGGGCCCATGTTGGCGGTGCTGGCCGGGACGCGGACCTTCACTTTCATTCTGTTTCCAGCTCACGCACCAAGTCGGCCAGCTTGGCGGCCACCGGACGCGGCGCAGTGAATTGGCTGGCGACGATCTCGGCATCCTTCAAGCCGTGGCCGGTGCACACCGCCACCACGGTCTTGCCGCCCAGATCCAGGCGGCGGGCAGCCACTTCCGCGGCCAGGCCCGCCAGGCCAGCCGCGGAAGCCGGCTCAACCCAGATGCCCTCGGCGGCCAGCTGGCGCTGCATGGCCAGAATGGCTTCGTCACTGGCGGCCACAATGCTGCCGCCAGATTCCTGCGCGGCGGCCAGGGCTTGCTCGCCGCGGGCGGGCTTGCCGATGCGGATGGCGGTAGCCACCGTCTCGGGCTGCTCGACGGCGCGGGCGAGCACCAGCGGGGCTGCGCCGGCGGCCTGTACGCCCAGCAGGGCGGGCAGGCCGCTGCCATGCAGGGCGTGATATTGTTGAAAGCCCATCCAATACGATGTGATATTGCCGGCATTGCCGACTGGCAAACACAGCCAGTCCGGGGCGCGGCCCAATTCTTCGATGATTTCGAACGCGGCGGTCTTCTGCCCCTGCAGGCGGTGCGGGTTGAGCGAATTCACCAGCGCTACCGGCGTGCGCTGGCTGGCTTCGACCACCAGACTGAGCGCATCGTCAAACGAGCCTTCGATCTGCAGCACGCGTGCGCCATACGCCACGGCGCCGGCCAGCTTGCCAGCCGCCACTTTGCCCTGCGGGATGAGCACAAAGGCGCGCATCCCAGCCCGGGCGGCATAGGCCGCCGCGCTGGCGGCGGTGTTGCCGGTGGAGGCGCAGATAACGGCCTGCACGCCGCGGCCGGCCGCCTCGCCCACGGCGGCGGTCATGCCGCGGTCTTTGAACGAGCCCGTCGGGTTGAGGCCCTCATACTTCACATACAGCTCAAAGCCGCCGCCCAGCTGCTGCGCCAGGCGCGGCATAGGGATCAGCGGGGTATCGCCCTCATGCAAGCTGATGGTACGAGTATGGGCCGGCAGGTCGATCAGGGCGCGGTAGCGTTCCAGCAGCGGCGTTTTCATTCATTCTCAAGCGTGATAAAGCCTTGCAAACCCTCAAAGGTCTTGGGGCCAATGCCTGGCACGTTGAGCAATTCATCCAACGCGGCAAACGCGCCGTGGCGCTCGCGGTACGCCAGGATGGCCTGGGCGGTGCTGGGGCCAATGCTGGGCAGCAGTTCAAGCTCCTGCACGGTGGCAGTGTTGATATTGACGATCAACGGGCCTGCGGTGGGCAATGGAGTACGCGTGGCAGAAGTCACAGGCATCATGAATGCGCTCGTGACCGTGTTGGATTGCAGGCTGATGGCGCTGCCGCGCGGCGGCGTGGTAAAAAACCATAGCAAGGCCGTGGCCGCGATGCCGATCAGCAGGCCGTAGGCCACCCACCAGGCGGGCGAAATGACGCGGGCGGCTTTGGCTGGCTTTGCCATTGCGGCATTATATAATGCGGCCCATGCTCGGAACCATCATCAATATCATCACCGTCTTGGTGGGCGGCACACTGGGACTGCTCTTCGGAGCGCGTTTCCCGGAGCGCATGAGCCAGACCATCGTGGCCGGCCTGGGCCTATTCACGCTGGCCATCGGGGCGCGCCTCTCACTGGGCAGCGAGAACGTGATCCTGGTGCTGGTCAGCCTGCTGGTCGGCGGCGTACTGGGCGAGCTCATGGCATTGGAAGACCGCCTGGAGCATTTCGGCGCCTGGCTGCAAAACCGCTTCGCCGCCAACGCCAAGGGCGGCAGTGCCCTGTTCGTGCGCGGCTTCCTGACCGCTTCGCTGGTGTTTTGCATCGGCCCCATGGCGATCCTCGGCTCGATCCAGGATGGCTTGTCGGGCAACTACGAGCTGCTGGCCATCAAAGCTGTGCTGGATGGTTTCGCCAGCATCGTGTTCGCATCCACTTTGGGAGTCGGCGTGCTGTTCTCGGCGCTGGTGGTGCTTCTGTATCAGGGCGGCATCAGCCTGCTGGCACAGCAGGCCCAGACGCTGCTGTCCGAAGCCATGATCGCTGAGATGAGCGCAGTGGGCGGGATCCTGCTGCTGGGCGTGGCGGTCAGCAGCCTGCTGGAGATCAAGAAGATCCGCGTGGGCAACTTTCTGCCGGCCCTGGCCATTGCGCCCCTCATCGTCGCCATCATGACAGCCTTGGGTCTGAGCCTGACGCCCTAGCTATTTGCAACGAAACAAAAAAAGAGCGCCCGTTTTCGGGCGCTCTTTTATTTGCAGAAAGGCGCAGCCTTAGTTGCCGGAGGCAGCCAGGGCGGCGTCGATCACTTCAGCCAGCTGCTCAAAGGTGCGCGAGCCGCCCAGCAAAGTGCCATTGATGATGAAGGCCGGCGTGCCGTTCACACCGTTGGCGCGGGCTTCGTCCACCGCGGCCTGCATGCCAGCCAGGCCGGTGCCATCCGCCATGCACTGCTCGAACGCAGGCACGTCCAGACCCACCGAGTCGGCCATGGAGACCAGGCGGCTTTCAGAGTACCCGCCGGCATTGCTGTGCGAGAAGTTGGCGAACAGGGTGTCGTGATACGGCCAGAACAGGTTCTGCTCCCCGGCGCAGAACGCGGCCGCGGCCGAGCTGTCCGACTCAGGGCCAAGGAAGCCTACCGGGCGGTAGGTGAAGTGCACCAGGCCGGTGTCAATGTAGGTTTCGATCAGTTCATCTTCAGCGCCGAGGTACACGTTGTAGCAGTGCGGGCACTGGAAGTCTGCATACTCAACCATCTGCACGGGGGCATTCGGGTCACCCAGGCTGAGGCCATTCGGCTGCAGGTAGGTGCGCTCGGGCGCGCTGCGTACACGGCTGGCGTAGATCAGCATGCCGGCGATGACGACGGCCACAATACCGATGTAAAAGACCCACTTCATCTGGCCGCGGCGTTCGGCGCCACGGCGGCGGTCCAAGCGGGCTTGGCGGGCACTTCTGTCCATCTCTTCGTTCCTCCAAAAGAACAGGGTAAGGGTGAAATCAGTGTAGCAGAGATTCGCAGCACCCTTCACAGACGGTTGCGCTTTTACTTTGAATTAATCTGATGGGCCAAACATGAACTGGTACACCGGAAAGCGCTCTGAAGTCAGCACGAAGCCGAGTTTCTTGTACAACGCCAGCGAAGGTGTGTTGTTGTCCTGCGTGTTGACGCTCAAGCGCAATCCTTTGCGCGTCTGCGCATGGCGCTGCAGATCCGTGGTCAGCGCCACTGCCAGGCCGCGGCCCTGCATGCTGGGATGCGTGGCCAGCCGCGCCAGGTGCAACCCCTGAGCGTTCTGGGTACTGATCTGGTAAGCCACAATATTGCCTTGCTCTTCCACCACGGTGGCAAAACCGGCCTGCTCATAGGCGAACTCCAGAGCGGCCAGCGGGTTCTGCCACAAGGGGGCGAAGGCGGCCTTATCCACCTGGTAGACCGCCGGCAGATCCTCCACTTGCATGGGGCGGATGCGCAGTTGGTGGTCGGAGGGCAAGATCGTCTGGCTGGCCGCCCAATCCAGCACCACCACGTTCTGGGTGTGCTCAAAACCAGCGCCTTGCAATAGGGTCACAAACCAGTCATTGAGCGGGATGGCGGCGGCCTGCTGGGCGCCGCCCTGTTGCAGCTCCTCGCGGGCGGCGGCCCACAGCAGGTTCCAGGCCGCGGCCATGTCCACGCGGGTCATGGCGGCAAACAGGCGGATCCAGGCCAGCCCGGGCGGGTCTTGCGGGCAGGCCAGGGCTGCCGCCAGGCGGCCGCCGTTCTCGGCGATCAGGAACGGCGAATGCCCAAGCCAATCCAGCGGGCGCCGCCAATCCAAATGGCGGTGCACATGTGTCTCAAAATGCAGCAGGTTGGCTAACCGGCTGCGATCTTCTTCAGTTGCAGAACGCAAGGAAAAGACGGCGGGAGCCATCAACCCCATTATACATAGACGGGCAGCAATGCCCGGCAACCTTTAGGAACGCTTAAGGATGTGGGTGAAAAAGGCATCCACGATGGCCGGGTCAAAGTGCTTGCCGGCCTGCTCGCGCAGATGCTCGGCCACCTTGTCCTCCGGCCACGCATCGCGGTACGGCCGTTTGGAGGTCAGCGCATCCCACACGTCAATGATGGCGAAGATGCGCGCCTCCAGCGGAATGTGACGCCCCTCCAGGCCCTCCGGGTAGCCGCTGCCGTCCCACTTCTCATGGTGATAGAGCGGGATCGGGATGGCCGGGTACAGAAAATCGATGGCGGTGAGCATGTCGCGGGCATAGGCCGGGTGGCGGCGCATGATCTCCCACTCCTCATCGTCTAGCGGGCCAGCTTTGCCCAGAATGTGGTCGGGCACGCCCATCTTGCCGATGTCGTGCAGCAGCGCGCCGCGGCGCACATGCTCCAGCTGCTCATCCGCCACGCCCAGCGCTTGGGCCAGCCGCACCGTCATTTCCGTGACGCGGCGGCTGTGCTCGATCGTCTCTATATCGCGCAGCGCCAGGGCATGCGCCCAGCCCTCGATGGTGCGCTCGTAGGCTTCGCGCAGGCTCTCGTTCGAGGTTTGCAGGTCCTTGAACAGGGCGGCATTGTCGATGGCGATCGCCGCCTGGCCAGCCAGGGTCAGCAAAAATTCTTTCCACTCCGCATCGCGCGGCTCCACTGAGCGGTGGAAGGTTTCCAGCACGCCGATCACGCGGCCCTTGGCGATCAGCGGCGCGGCGTAATAACCCACAAAGCCCTCGGCCTGCGCCAACGCAGAGCCGTTGCGCTGCAGGCCTGTGCTCAGATCGGCCGCCTCCACGATGGTGCGCTGCTTGGCGGCCTGCCCGGCCAGCCCATCACCAAACTTGATACGGGCCTGCTCGATATGCTTGGTCTTGAAACCCAGCCCGGCGGCAAAGTTCAGCATCTGCTCTTCATCCAGAAGCAGGATCGCCGCCGCGTCCACGCGCAGTTCGGCGATCCCCTGACTCAGGATCACATCCAGCGTGAATTTGAGGTCCAGGCTGGTGGCAATGGTATTGTCGATCTCGTGCAGGCTGCGCAAGTGCTGCAGGCGGCGCTCGGTCTGCTCGTACAGGCTGGCGCGGTGCACGGCCGCACCGCCAATATCGCAGATCGCGCTCAGCACGCGCACGTCGCTCTGCTCGATCGGCTCTTCCCGGCCCAACCCGAGAGTGCCGATCACATGATTTTCAGCGGTGATCGGCACGATCACCACTGCATTAGTGGCGGGGATGTCGTTGAACCTCACCATGTCAGGGTCTGGGTTGGTGCGCACCTGATTGTTCAAATATGGGGTGGAGGTGCTGACCACGCGGCTGGTAAGGCCCGTGCCGGCCGGAATGATCTGCCCGATAGGCAGGTCACGATCCGCCGAGCGACCCATGGCGATCAGATGGTCGCCAGTTTCAGGCTGCACCAGTGTCAAAGTCGCCGCCTTGGCGTTGATGGATACCAGGGCCTGATGCAGGATCACCGGCAAAATATCATCAACGCTGCGCGCCATGCGCAGGCTGCTGCTCACCGCGGCCACCGCCTCGATCTCACGCTCGCGCTGCTTGCGCTCGGTAATATCACGGAAGATGATCTGGGTGGCGGGCTCGTCCTCGAACGTAAACGGGCTGCCGGTCACCTCTACATCGATGACGCTGCCATCGCTGCGCACAAACTTCTGCTCCAGCACCGTCTGGCTTTGCCCCGCCTCCGCCGAGCGGATGCGCTCGGCGACGATCTCCCTGTATTCGGGGTGCACCACGTCGATCATGGGTGTGCCGATCAGGGTCTCGAGGTCGCTGACCCCCAGCAGCTTGACCGCGGCCGGGTTGGCGAAGGCCACCAGCCCGTTCTGGTGCACCATGATGGCGTCAGGCATCATGTCCACCAGGCTCTGATACCGCTCCCGGCTTTCGCGCAATAAACGGTCAGCCTCGTCACGCTCGATCGCATGGCGGATGGAACGCAGCAGCAACTCGCCGCTGATCTGTCCCTTGACCAGATAGTCCTGAGCGCCGTTGCGCACAGCGTGCAGGGCCATATCCACATCGTTGAGGCCGCTGAGAATGATGACGGTGAAGGCCTCGGCCTTCTCCTGCACGCGGGTGAAGGTGTCGAAACCCTGGCTGTCCGGCAGGCCCAGGTCCAGCAGCACCGCGTCCAGCGGTTTCTCCGGGTCACCCAGGTATTGCAGCCCATCCTTGAGGGTAGCCGCATGCTGAATACGCAGCTCCATGTTGGCCACGTCTTTCAGCATTTCCTGGATCAAGCGGGCATCGCCCGGGTTGTCCTCCACGAGCAGCAAGCGAATCGACTGGCGCTCTGCTCCTTTGGCTGGCGGTAATGAGCCGGTTGGAGTCTTATCCACGTTCATCCCCCGTGACGCTGCGCCTGCGCGTGAACAGGTTTATCGTTCGCGCTCAAGCTTAACCAAACTTCAGTTTTCATACAACACATCTTATATTTTGACTTGTAGAACTGAGGTGTCGTACATAGCCTCATGCACTAACAAGAGTGCAAGGTCAGTATAGGTTGAGAACTAAGGTTTGAAACTTACAGAATTGTAAGAACGATTTAATTAATAATGTTGTTGAGCGTATCCACCAAGCCGCGCAGACGCTCCACCGGAATGTCGCTAAGACGCTGGGCCAGCTCTACATAGTAGCGGTTGTCAGGGTTCGAGAGGAACTCCTGCAGATCGCGCGGCAGCTCATCGAACTGGGCCGACGCCTTGGTCTGCGTGATCCACTGGCCCACCGGGCCGCTGCTGTCTGCGAAGTCGTCGAGGGCGTAGCCCAGCGTGCTGGCCAGCACCTCAAGCTCGGGCAGCGGCACTGGCGTTTCGCCGCTCTCGTAGCGGCGAATACGGCTAGGCGAAATGTTGGTGCGGTCTGAGAGTTCTTTCTGGCTCAGGTTCTTCTGGTTGCGTCCTTGGCGCAGCAGCGCCGCCACCGTGCGGTGGCGCAACGCCAGCAAGCTCTCCGCCTGCATGGTGTCGGCCGGCGAGACATCCTGCGAGACGATGTCTTCGCTCCAAAAGTGGTCGATGGGGATGCGCAGGTAGAAGGCCAGCAGCTCCAGCTCAGGCAGTGACAGCGAGTTGGCGCCGCGCTCGACCGCGCTCAGCGTGCCGCTCGACAAACCGATGACATCCGCCACCTGCTTGAGCGACTTGCCGGCCGCCAGCCGGGCATCCCGCAACAGCACTCCAATGATCTTGGAGCGCAGCTGAATGGCCTGATCCTGACTCATAAGGGCATTATAGCCAAAAGCCCGCCGGCGGGCTGGTTACCCGCGGTCTTCGATGACCCAGATAATGCTGGCGCGGTTGAGCGCCATAAAGTCACTGGCGCTCAGTTCGCGCTCGCCATTGATGTCATAGATGCGCACATGCGTCAGCGCAATGAACGGCTCGGTGGAATTGAGCGCATCTTTGATGCGCTCATTCTCACGCGCGTGCAGGTGGCCGCGGATGCGGTTGTGCTGCGTCTGGATGATGACGGGGAACTGCAACGTGCTGATGTGTGGCCTGAAGCCCCGCTCACTGGATGGCAACATAGGTCAGCGATCCTCCTCTGGTAGTAACGAAGCCCCTAGGGCATTGAATACCCTTCACCAGAGTGCGTCACGATCATTTCAGGCTGTTTGGGATCCTTTTCCAGCTTCTGGCGCAAGCGCGAGATGCTGACCCACAGGATCTCCTTCTCCTCACTGTACTCCTCGCCCCACACATTGCGCAGCAGCTCCTCAGCCGTCAAAATGCGCCCGGCCGCATGGGCAAACTGCAGCAGCAGGCGGTACTCGGTGGCCGAGAGCGAGACCAGCTCGCCGTCCAGGCGCACTTCAGCCCGCGCAAAGTCAATTTGCAGGTCGCCGCGCGTGAACACGGTTTCACCCGCCTCCAGCGAGGCGGTCTTGGCCCGCCGCAGCACCGAGCGCACCCGTGCCAGCATTTCGCCGGCCGAGAACGGCTTGACGATGTAGTCGTCCGCCCCCAGGTTCAAACCCTTGATGCGCTGGTCCTCTTCACCCCTGGCGGTCAGCATGATGATGGGCACATTCGAAAATTCACGGATGCGCGCACAGGCCTGGAAGCCATCCATCTCCGGCATCATCACGTCCAACAGCACCAGGTCAGGTTTGTTCGCCACGGTTGCTTCCACCGCTTCCTTGCCGGTGGAGGCTTTGAGCACCTGATAGCCCTCCGTCTCCAGGTTGGCTTCGATCAGGCGAACAAAGCGTGGCTCGTCGTCAACGATCAGTATCTGTTCCTTCATTTTTCAGCCCTCATTGTTCACTGCCAGCGGTACACGCGCACGCCGCGGCAAACGGATGATGAATTCTGCGCCTTTCCCTTTGGTCTTTGCCAGACCAATCTCGCCCCCGTGCGCAAGAACGATTTGCTTACATATATATAACCCTAAACCGCTGCCGCGCGCCAGCTCTTTGCTGGCAGGCAAACGATAAAACCGCTCGAACACCTGCTCGCGGTGTTGCGCCGGGATGCCGGGCCCGCCATCTTTGAATGTCAGCCTGGCCTCGTCTTCGCTCATGTCCAGATCGATGGCCAGCGGGCCGCCGGGCGCGTACTTGGCTACGTTGCTGGCCAAATTCTCCAGCACCTGGCCCAGGCGCCGCGCATCCGCTTCCACCATGCTGTCTTCGCTGGGCGCCGCCCAGCGAATGTCCAGCATGGGGAAGCGCACGCGTAGACGTTCGACGTTTTCGCCAATGACAGCCGCTAGATCCACTGGGCGAATGTCTATATCCAGGCTGCCATTCTGCAAACGCGAGGAGTCGAGCAGGTTATCCACCAGCTCCACCAGGCGGTCGGCTTCCTCATCAATGATGGTGAGGAACTCTTTCTGGTCATCCAGCTTCCAGCTGGCGTCCGGCCGCAGCAGGGTGGTCGAGTAGCCCTTGATGAAGCCCAGCGGAGTCTTGAGCTCGTGCGAGACGGTGGCGATGAAGTCTGACTGCAGCTGGCTCAGACGTCGCTCGGCCTCAAGGCTGCCGATGCGCTCCACCAGGCGGCGGTGCTCCAGCACCTGGGTCACATGGGCGGCAATGTATTGTGCCAGGTTGATCTGCGCTTTGGTGAAGGTTGGCCCGCCAAAGCGCACGAACACCAGCGCGCCGATGGCGCTGCCGCCGGCCAGCAGCGGCAGGCCGAGGAAGAAGCGCTGCTCCAGCCGATCGGCGCCGGGGTCCGGCTCCGGCTGGGTGACGATGGTCTGCACCTGGCGGAAGGCCGCCAGCCCGGCCGCCTCGCCCCAGGCCGAGTCCGCCTCCGAGGAGCGCCCGCGGCCAATGGCGCGCGCGAAGGCGGGCTCCAGGCTGCCGCTCTCGTTGGCCAGGTACAGCACGGCGTTATCGAATATGAAGACCGGGCGCGACAGGCGCACGATCTCAGACAGCGCTTCATCCACATCCAGCGTTTCACTCACCACGCGGCTGATGGCGTACACGGCTTGCAGCTCATTCAGAGGCAGCATGGTGCGCGTCTGCTCGCTCATACTGTGCCAGCCACCGCCAGGGTAAATGAAAAGCGTGAGCCCTTGCCCGGCAGCGACTCCACCAGCAGTTTGGCGCCGTGCCCTTCAATGATGCGCCGCGCCAGCGTCAGGCCAATGCCGGTGCCGGCATGCCGCCGGGTGGACGAGCTGTCGAGCTGGTGGAACGGCTCAAAGATCTCCTGCAGCTTGTCGGCCGGGATGCCGATGCCGGTGTCCGCCACCGCCACCTCGATGCGCCCCCCATCCTGGCGGGCGTTCAGGTGCACGCGGCCTTCCGGGCCATTGAACTTGAGGGCGTTGTCTACCAGTTGGCCCAGCGCCCATTCCAGCCGGTTCAGGTCAGCATGCGCCTGGGGCAAACCCTGGGGCACATCCTGCGTCAGGCTGATGCTCTCATTGCTGGCGCGGGCCTGGTACTGGTCTATCACCTGCCCAAACAGGGCTTGCAAATTCACCGGCTCAGGTTCCAGGTGCAGGGTCTCGGCCGTATCAAATGAAAGGAACAGCAAGTTGTCGATCAGGCTGGCCAGCCGCTTGTACGATTTCTCCAGCACGCCCAGCGCCGAACGCTGGTCATCCGTCACCGGGCCAAGCGCCTCGGCCGAGAGCAAGTCGATATAGCCAACCATGTGCGCCAGCGGGGTGCGCAGCTCGTGCGATACGTTCGAGATGAAGTCGTTCTTCATGCGGTTGAGCTCGGTCAGTTTGTTGAGCGCGTCCTGCAGTTCAGCCGTGCGTTCCTGCACGCGCTGCTCCAGCAGCAGATTGCTCTGGTGCAGCGCTTCCTGCAGCTGGGCGATCTGCTCGGTGACGGCCGCGTCCAGCTTCTGGCGGTCGATCAACCCCAGGTCCACCAGGGCCTGGCCCAGCAGCACGCGCTCGCCCTCCCCACGGCGCTCTTTCTGGTAGGCCAACGCCTGCTGCAACTGGGCCTGGGTCAGCAGACCCTTTTCGACCAGGCTGTCGCCCAGGCGCGGCACCAGCACCTCAGGTGAGAGCGGTCCCGTGCGGGAGATGGAAGGAATCACTCGATTCAAGATAAGCCTGCTATTCGCAACACATTGCCAAAATGAAAGGACCTGGTCAAAATCCCCAGTGCCCCTTGCAAAAAAGTATACATAAGACCTCACTGCCTACACAAGCAGTACATCCCTCCCAGCGCTTTACAAAATTGCTAAGCCTGTAGGGAAGAGCGGCGCAAGGCCTAACGGTATAATTAAGTCTCTGACCAGATTCTGAACACAAGTTCCCGCGACATACGAGATTGAAAGGTTTTATGGCGAAAAGCTCCGTCCAGCCTGTAGATATTGGTGCGCAAATGCGCTCGGCCTACCTCGATTACGCCATGAGCGTGATCGTTTCGCGTGCCCTGCCCGACGCGCGTGACGGCCTGAAGCCGGTGCACCGCCGCATCCTGTACGCCATGCTGGATATGGGCATTCGCGCCACCGGCTCGTTCAAGAAATCCGCCCGTATCGTGGGCGAGGTGCTGGGCAAGTACCACCCCCACAGTGATGACGCCGTCTATGACGCCATGGCCCGCATGGCCCAGGACTTCTCCCTGCGCTATATGCTCATCGCCGGCCAAGGCAACTTCGGCTCCATCGGCGGCGATCCGCCGGCCGCCATGCGCTACACCGAGGCGCGCCTGCACCCCATGGCTGAAGAGCTGCTGGCCGATATTGACAAGGACACGGTGGATTTCACCGATAACTTCGACAGCTCGCTCAAAGAGCCGGTCGTGCTGCCCAGCCGCCTGCCCAACCTGCTGCTCAACGGCTCCTCGGGTATCGCCGTGGGTATGGCCACCAACATCCCGCCCCACAACCTAGGCGAGCTGGTGGGCGCCCTGCAGTACATGATCGACCGTTACGACAACGTTGACGACATCACCACCGAGGACCTGCGCAAGTTCGTCAAAGGGCCTGATTTCCCCACCGGCGCCATCATCGTGGGCGAAGAGGGCATCCGTGACCTGTACAGCAAGGGCAAGGGCCAGCTGATCGTGCGCGCCAAGGCCCGTATAGAAGAAGGCCGCCGCGGCCGCATGCGCATCGTGGTCAGCGCCATCCCCTACCAGGTCAATATGACCAACCTGATCGAGCGCATCGCTGAGCTGGTGCGCGAAGGCCGCCTGGAAGGCATCGCCGACATGCGCGATGAGTCGGACCGCGAGGGCCTCAGCATCGTGCTGGAGCTCAAAGCCGGCGCGCAGCCCAAGATGGTGCTCAACCGCCTCTACAAATACACCCCGCTGCAATCCAGCTTTGCCGCCCAGATCCTGGCCCTGGTGGATGGCGAGCCGCGCCTGCTTTCCCTCAAGCGCGCTCTGCAGATCTTCCTCGACCACCGTCAGGAGGTCATCACCCGCCGCAGCAAGTACGAGCTGGAAAAGGCCCAGGCGCGCGCCCACATTCTGGAAGGTTTGCTGACCGCCCTCGCCAACCTGGACGACATCATCAACACCATCCGCAAGTCCAAAGATGCTGATGTCGCCAAAGAGAAATTGATGGAGCGCTTCAAGCTCTCCGACAAGCAGGCCCAGGCCATTTTGGATATGCAGCTGCGCCGCCTGGCCGCCCTTGAGCGCCAGAAGATCGAAGACGAATACAAGCAGATCAAAGATCGCATCGCCTACCTCAAGGACCTGCTCAAATCTCCCAAGAAGATCCTCGGCCTGATCAAGGATGATCTGGGCGAGCTGGCCACTGCCTATGGCGACGAGCGCCGCACCTCCGTGGACGGTGAGGGCAAGGGTGATGTAAGTGAAGAGAGCCTGGTGGCCGACGAGGCCACCCTGGTGAGCATCACCAGCCAGGGCTACGTCAAGCGCGTCGCCGCCAAAGCCTTCCGCGCCCAGGGGCGCGGCGGCTCCGGCGTCAAGGGCCACGCCACCAAGAACGAAGACGAAGTCGTGCTGCTGGTGCCAGCCCGCACGCTGGACACCATCTTGTTCTTTTCCAACCGCGGCAAGGTCTATTCGGAGAAGGCGTATCGCATTCCCGAAGCTGACCGCACCGCCCGCGGCACGCCCATCGTCAACATCCTCAACGTCAGCCAGACCGAAACTATCACCGCCGCGGTGGCCGTGCCCAACTTCCAAACCGCCGAGTTCTGCATCATGGCCACCCGTGACGGCAAGATCAAGCGCATGGCCCTCAACGAATTCGAAGCCGTGCGCCCCTCCGGCCTGATCTGCATCAACCTGGAGAAGGATGACCAGCTGGGCTGGGCGGGCCTGGTAGGCGCCAAGGACCACATCATTCTGGTCTCGCGCAACGGCCAGGCCTTGCGCTTCTCGGTGGACAAGGTGCGCCCCATGGGCCGTCAGGCCGGCGGCCTGCGCGCCATCAAGATGAAGGCCGATGACCAGCTGGCCAGCATGGAAGTGGTGGAGCCCAACGGCCATCTGCTGGTCATCAGCACCAACGGCTACGGCAAGCGCACGCCGCTCACCCAGTACCCGGCCAAAGGCCGCGGCGGTAGCGGCGTGCTGACCACCGACATTAAGGCCTTCAAGGACATCGGCACCATCGCCGCGGCCCGCGTGGTGCAGAAGGAAGATGAGGTCACCATTATCTCCTCCGCCGGCGTCGTGTTGCGTACGGCGGTCAACGCCATCCGCGAGGCCAGCCGCGCCACCCGCGGCGTGCGCATCATGCAGGTGGCCGAAGAAGATGCCATCGCCACCCTGGCGCGCATCCCGGTCACCAACATCGCCGCGGTAGCCACTGAGGCGGCCGAGGCTGCCGCCGCAGCTACTGCACCCGCCGCCAAGCCTGAGCCCGAAGATCGCCCGGCCAAGCAGGCCAAAGCCAAGGCGCCTGCCAAAGCCGCGGCCAAGGCGAAAGCCAAGACCAAGCCCGCCAAAAAAGCTGCGTCCAAGACCGCCGCCAAAAAGAAGACAAAGAAGAAATAGCAGCGTAGCTGTTCTTCAGGCCGCTGAAGTTCCAACAAGACTTCGACTGTCCTAAAGGATCCCTCCTCGCCGCTACGCGGCTCGTTCGGGATGACAATTCACGACGTCATTCCGACCGAACGAAGTGAGGGAGGAATCCTTTAGGGCAAAAGAAGACTCCCGTGCTATGACAAGCCAGTTTTCTAGATAAGAATTTGCTTTTGCGGACGCCTTTTGCTGCGTTTGCGCAGTAAAACAGGTGGCCTGTTTTTTGCAACCTCTGTATAACCCAGGTGTACCAAAGCGCTTGCTTTCTTCCCATGCGAAACATTGCCCCATTTCTCCTTCTGCTGCTGGCGTCGTTGGCGTGCAACTTCCCCACCACCACGCTGGGGCCTGCTCAGGGCGTCAGTGTGCACGGCGCCGTGCCCACCGCCGCCCTGGCCCAGGCCACGCCGCTGGGCGCGGCGGTGCCCGCGCCTACGCTGCCGCCCACGCGTGACCCCAACACGCCCATCCTGACGCCCACACCAGACCAGCCGCATCCGCAGCTGGCCCTGCGCACCGACAGCAGTAGCTACACCGTCCAGCCCGGCGATTCGCTCAACGCCATCGCCGAGCGCCTCGGCGTTACGCTGCAGCAGCTGCTGGCCGCCAACAACATCCCCAACCCCAACGCGCTAAACGTCGGGCAGGTCATCAACGTGCCGCCCCAGCAGCTCACCAGCATGGGGCCGGACTTCAAGATCATCCCGGATTCAGAACTGGTCAACGGGCCGTATGCGATCGCCTTCAATGTGCGTGACTTCGTCAATACCCAGCCCGGCTACCTCAAGCAGCACCAGGAGCAGGTGGACCAGCAGTTCCTCAGCGGTGCGGCCATCGTGCAGCGTGTGGCCACCGAATATTCCGTCAATCCAAAATTGCTGCTGGCCCTGCTGGAGTACTACAGCGGCTGGCTGAGCAACCCCAGCCCCGCCAGCAGCACCCTGACCTATCCGATGGGCAAGCAGGACAGCTGGCGCAGCGGCCTGTACAGCCAGCTTTCGTGGGCCGCCGATAATCTCAACAAGGGCTTCTACGACTGGCGCGCCGGCCAGGCTGCCGCCTGGAGCACCACGGATGGCATTGCCATCCCGCCCAACCCCACCATCAACGCCGGCACCGCCGGCGTGCAGCGCCTGCTCGGCCTCATGCTCAGCGAGAGCCAATGGCGCAGCGCGGTCAGCGAGCAAGGCTTCTTCCAAACCTACACGCGCCTCTTCGGCTACCCGTTCGACTACGCCATTGAGCCGCTGGCGCCCGCCGCCCTCAGCCAGCCCGCGCTGCAACTGCCCTTTGAGCCCAACGTGCCGTGGGTCTTCTCCGGCGGCCCGCACGGCGGCTGGGGCAACGGCTCGGCCTGGGCCTCACTCGATTTTGCCCCCGGCGCCGAGCTGTACGGCTGCAACCCCAGCCCGGAATGGGTGGTGGCCGCCGCCGATGGCCTGATCGTGCGCGCCGACAACGGCGCAGTCGTGCAGGACCTCGATGGCGACGGCTACGAGCAGACCGGCTGGACCGTGCTGTACATGCACGTCGCCGCCAGCCAGCGCGTCCAGGTCGGCGCCTACCTGCGCGCTGGCGAGCGCATCGGCCACGCCTCCTGCGAGGGCGGCGTGGCCACCGCTACACACTTGCACATTGCCCGTCGCTATAATGGCGTGTGGATCCCTGCTGCTGGCGACCTGCCCTTCGTGATGGATGGCTGGGTCTCCACCAGCAACGGCCTTCTGTATGACGGCAGCCTGGTGCGCGATGGCGTACGCGTGGATGCCTGCGAATGCCGCTTCCCCGCCAATATGGTGCAGCGCCAGCCATGAACTCCCGAGCCTACCGACTCATCGCTTGCAGCCTCGTGATCGCCCTTGTGACCACGGTGTGCAGCAGCAGCTACATCACGCCGCAAAGCCTGCAGGCGACCCAGGGCGCCGTCAACCAGCAGACCGCTACGGCCAGCGCCTTCGTGCCTTCCGCCACTCCCACCGAGCTGCCCACCGCCTCCCCCACGCCGCTGGTCATGCCCAGCGCCACCCCGCACGAGACAGCCACCCCCGCGCCGCCATTCATCTACACCGCCCAATCCGGCGACACGCTGGATGTGCTGGCAGTGCGCTTTGGCGTCGAGATCAGCGATATCGCCTCTCCACAAGACATCCCGCCCGGCCTCATCACCCCCGGCCAGATCTTTACCATACCCAACATTGTGGGCCTCACCACGCCCAGCGAGAAACTGGTGCCGGACAGCGAGGTGATCTACTCGCCCTCCGCCATCGGCTTCGATCCTGACGGCTATGCCAACCCCTTCGCCGGCTACATCGCCACCTATCGCGAGTACCTGCCCTCCTCCTGGTACAGCGGGGCCGGCGTGGTGCAGCGCGTAGCAGTGGAGAATTCGCTCAACCCGCGCCTGCTGCTCTCGATCCTCCAATTCCAGAGCAACTGGGTGCTCGGCGAGCCCACCACTACCAGCGCCATCGAATACCCCATCGGCTACCGGCTACCGCAGGCCCATGGCCTGTACCAACAGCTCACCTGGGCCGCCAAGCAGCTCTCCACTGGTTATTACGGCTGGCGCGAGGGCCGCCTGACCGAGCTCACTTTCCGTGACGGCATCCGCATGCGTATCGCCCCTGAACTCAATGCCGGCACCGTCGCCATCCAATATTTCTTCGCCCAGCTCTACACATATGAAGACTGGGCCGAGATCATGCACCGCACCACTGGCTTTGCCTTCACGCACGCCTCCATGTTCCCTGACCCGTGGGTGCGGGCGGCCCAGACCGAGCCGCTCTTCCCGCCTGCCCTGGCCCAGCCAGCCCTCAGCCTGCCTTTCTTTGACCGCCAGGTCTGGTACTTTACCGCCGGCCCGCACGGCGCCTGGGCGCGCGAAGGCTCGTGGGCCGCGCTCGACTTCGCCCCCAGCAGCAGTCTGCCCGGTTGTGTTCCCTCCACCCTCTGGGTCACCGCCGCCGCCCCCGGCCTGGTGGTGCGTACCAGCCCAGGTGTGATCGTGGTGGACATGGATGGCGACGGCAACGAGCAAACCGGCTGGGTGGTGCTGTACCTGCATGTCATCGGAGATAATACGCCCGCGGTCGGCACCTGGCTGGACCGCGGCGACCGCCTCGGCCACCCCTCATGCGAGGGCGGCGTGGCCACCGCCACCCACCTGCACCTGGCGCGCAAATACAACGGCGAATGGATCGGCGGCGGCGGTGCGCTGCCCTTCGTGCTTAGCGGTTGGACCGTGCAATACGGCGCGGATGCTTATCTGGGGAGCCTGGTACGCGGTGAGCGCACCGTGGTGGCCTGCACCTGCAGCGGCCGCGACAGTCTGATCACTATCAGCAACGATGATCCCTACTAGCCGTCTTTCCCTCAAGTTCCGTGTGTCGCTGCTGGCCGGCTTACTGCTGGCCGGCTGCGTCAGCGCGCCGGCATCAACACCCGCGGCAAGTGCGCAGGTCACTGCAGCATCCACCGAAACCACGCCCGAGCCCCAGGTCACCTCCACGCCGCAGCCCACCCGCCCGCTGTACGATGCCGGCACACTGGTGGACTACACCGCCCAGAACGGCGACAACCTGATCGCCCTGGCGGCCCGCTTCAACACCACCATCCGCGAGATCCGGGCCGCCAACCCCATCATTCCGGATAGCGCCACCACGCTGCCGGCTGGCTTCCCGATGAAGATTCCCATCTACTACCGCGCCTACTGGGGCTCGCAATACCTCATCCTGCCGGACAGCTTGTTCATCAACGGCCCAGCCCAGATCGACTTTGATACTCAGGCCTTCGTCGACTCGCAGCCTGGCTGGCTAAAGAATTACCGTGAATACGCGGCCGGCCAGCGCCGCACTGGCGCCGGCCTGGTGGACCTCGTCGCCCAGAATTTCAGCGTCAGCCCGCGCCTGCTGTTGGCACTGCTGGAATACCAGTCCGGCGCGCTGAGCCAACCGATCATCGACGACGCGATCGGCTCCTACATGATGGGCTACGAGCACCAGTTCCACCGCGGCGTATATCTGCAGCTGGTCTGGGCGGCCAACACGCTCAACAATGGCTATTACCTGTGGCGCAATGGCAACTTGATCGAGTTTGACCTGCCGGACGGCACCATCTACCGGCCTGACCCCTGGCAGAACGCCGCCAGTGTCAGCCTGCAAATGTTCTTTAATATCACTGAGCCGATGGCCAATTTCGCCCAGGCCATCGGTCCCGAAGGCCTTGCCCGCACCTATGCGGAGCTCTTCGGCGACCCCTGGCAGAACGATGTGGCCCACATCCCCGGCAGCCTGCTGCAGCCGGAGCTGCGCCTGCCCATGACGCCCGGCGAACTTTGGTCGCACACCGGCGGCCCGCACACCGGCTGGGGCACCGGCCGCCCGTGGGCTGCCCTGGACTTTGCCCCGGGCAGCGACACCCAGGGCTGCTTCAATAGCAGCTCCTGGGCCACCGCCATGGCCGATGGGCTGGTCGTGCGTACAGATGTGGGAACGGTGGTGTTGGACCTGGACCAGGACGGTGACGAACGCACCGGTTGGGTACTCTTCTATTTACATCTGGCCGAGGCTGGCCGCGTGCAAACCGGGCAGCGCGTCCTGGCCGGCTGGCCGCTCGGCCATCCCTCCTGCGAGGGTGGCTCCTCCACTGGCACTCACATTCACATCGCCCGCAAGTACAATGGCGAGTGGATCGAGGCGGGCGGAACCTTGCCTTTTACCATGGAGGGTTGGGCGTCTGTTGAAGGCAGCTTCGCCTACATCGGCACGCTGGAGCGTCTCGGCCACACCATCCGCGCCTGCACTTGTTCGGACGCGGCCAGTAGCATCATCTCACGCGCCCCGGTCGTCTCTTTCCCCACGCCTGAGATCATCCCGACTGAAGAATCACAAGACTGACCGTGCATCCCGAGCGCAGCGAGGGATCCTCACGGCTTCTGTATAAAACTCTGGCACTACTTTGAAGACATGCCCGCAAGGATTCCTCCCTGATGCGGGTTCGGCGGTCTGGTGCGGACTTCAATACCCGCTCGGAATGACACTAGGCTTCTTGTAGGGGCGTACGCTGCTTCGCAGCGTTACGATGCTTCGCCCCTCCGCATCCGTCATTGCGAGGAGGCAAGGCGAGCGTAGCGAGCCATCTGCCGACGAAGCAATCTAGTTTGTCATTCCGAACCAGCGGCAAAGCCGCGAGGAGCCGCAGCGTACTCCTGCGGAAAGAATCCGCTCAGAGCAAATTACTAGCTACACACATCTGCAAGCGTGTGGTCTGCCCAGCGAATATCCTCACGCCGGAATGATCTCGTAATCCGTATCGATCTGCACCGCCAGCTTGATCATATTCTGTGCCGGGCAATACTTCTCTGAAGACAACTGGATCGCCCGCTCCACCGCCGCATCTTCAATATCATTCCCCGTGATCAAGAACTCGATCAGCACATGCGTCCACACCTTGGGATGCTCCTTGGCCGCCTGCGTCGTCACCTTCACCTGCAGCGCCTTCACATCCTGGCGCTTCTTCTGCAGGATCGAGATCACATCCATGCCCGTACATGCCCCCAGGCCCAGCGCCACCAGCTCCATCGGGCGCAGGCCCTCTTCGGTGCCGCCTACATTGGAGTCAGCATCCACATCCACTGAGAATCCGCTGCTCAACCCCTTGCCGCGGAAATTCAAGCCTTTCTTCCAATCCAATGCCACTTGCATGCTTCCTCCAAATTGTTGAGTTTGCCTGAAACAACAGCAAGATGATTATAGTTGAGCCGATACAAGTTAGAATCGCCTGCGCCAATGATCCCGATCAAGCTTGTGCTCTCTGGCTTTCTTTCGTACCGAGACCCGGTCGAGATCGATTTCACGCGCTTCAACGTCGCCGCCATCTCCGGCGCCAACGGCGCCGGCAAGTCCAGCCTGCTGGATGGCCTGACCTATGCCCTGTTCGGCGAGGCCCGCAACCGCGGCGAAGCCCTCATCAACCTGCACCCGGAGGTGCAGGCCGCCGAGGTCGCCCTCACGTTCGAGTATGAGGGCAACGTCTACCGCGTCCAGCGCCTGCTGCCGCGCGACAAGACCACCCAGCTTGAATTCCAGATCCGCAACAGCGACGGCCAGTGGAAGCCGCTCACCGAGCGCAGTGTGCGCGAGACCGATAAGCGCATCCGCGAAACCCTGCGCCTCGATTACGAAACCTTCGTCAACGCCTCGTTCTTCCTACAAGACAAGGCCGACCAATTCACCCAGCAGCGCCCCACTGAGCGCAAGAAGATCCTCGGCAATATTCTAGGACTAGAAGTCTGGGAGGACTACCGCCTCGGCGCCGCCGAGCGCCGCAAACGCGTCGATTCCCAGATCACCGAGCTGCAGGGCCGCCTGCAGGAGGTGGCCAACGAGCTTGGCGAAGAGCAGCAGCGCAAAGCTCGCCTACAGGAGCTCGAGCAGGGGCTGGCCAGCATGGCTGGCAAGCGCAGCGCCCAGGAAGCGACTGTGCAGCAAATGCGCATTCTGGCCGCCAATGTAGACACGCTGGCCAAAGCTGCCGCCAGCCAGCAGGCCAGCCTGCAGCGCGCCGTCACCCAGCTCAGCACCCTGCAGCAGCGCCTTGAGCAGCGTCAGGCCGAGCACGCCCAGAATCAGGCTCTGCTGGCCCGCGCCAAGGAGATCGAGAAAGCCTTCGCCAAGCTGGAGAAACTGCGCACCGAGCTGCGCAAGTGGGATGAGATCGCCATCCGCTTCAACGCGCAGGAGAAAAAGCGCGCCGCCCCGCTCACCAAGATCGAGGCCGAGCGCGCCCGCCTGCAAACCGAGCTCAGCGCTCTGCAGGCCGAGCAAGCCCGCGTTCAGGCCGCTGCTACCCAGCGCGCCGAGTACGAGAAGCAGCTCAGCACGCTGACCGCGCAAATCAAGACGCTGGAAGTCAAAACTAAGAAGCTGCCTGACTTGGAAGAGAAACTGAAACTGGAGCAGGCCGCTCAAACAAAGGCTGTCTCAGAGAATAAGCTGCTCTATACACAAATGATGGAGCTGGACGAGCGCCGCAAGCTCATCCAATCCGCTACCGGCGCCTTCTGCCCCACCTGTGGACAGGAGCTTACCGAGGAACATCGCGAAAAAGCGTTTGCCGAGCTCACCACTCAAGGCACCCAGATGGGCGATAGGTATCGCGAGAACCGCAAGCTGCTAGATAAGCAAGAAAAGAGCATTGCCAAGCAGCAGGCCGACCTGGAAGCCGCCCGCGCCGCAGACAAAGACGTGCGCGAAAAGACCCGCCTGGAGGACCAGGCCCGCCTGACCCTGGCCGACCTGATGAAGCTCGAGGCCGAGTGGCAGTCCAAGGCCGCCCGCCTGGCCGAGCTGGAGCGCACCCTTGGCGAGGACACCTTCGCCGCCGATGCGCGCGCCGAGCTGGCCGCGCTGGACGCTGAACTCAAGGCCACCGGCTACGACGCGGCTGAGCACGACCGCGTCCGCAAGGAAGAACTGGAAGCCAGCCTGGCCGAGACCGAGCTGCGCACGCTGGAGGCCGCCCGCGGCGCCTCCAAACCAGTCGAGCGTGAGATCGGTGAGCTGCAGACCCAGATCACCGAACAACAGCAGGAAGTGGCCAAGCAGCAAGAGCTGGCCGATACCTCGCAGGCCGCGGTGGACGCCGCCCGCCAGGGCCTGCCGGACCTGCAGGCCGCCGAGCGCGAGATGCTGAATCTACAAGAGCAGGAGAACGGCATGCGCATGGAGCTGGGCCAGGCCCAGCAGCGCGTGGCCGTGCTCGATACCCTGCGCCAGCGCCAGCAGGAGCTGGAAGCCAGCCGCGAGACCCTGGCCGCCCAGGCCAGCCAGTTCGAGGCGCTAGAGCGTGCCTTCGGCAAGGACGGCGTGCCCGCCATGCTCATCGAGCAGGCCCTGCCGCAGATCCAGGCCAAGGCCAATGAGGTGCTCGAGCGCCTCAGCAATGGCGAGATGAGCATCAGCTTCGTCACCCAGCAGGAGTACAAAGACCGCCGCCGCGAAGACAAGCGCGAGACCCTGGAGATCCAGATCCGTGACAGCGCCGGCCTGCGTGAATACGAAATGTTCTCCGGCGGCGAGGCCTTCCGCATCAACTTCGCCATCCGCCTGGCCCTCTCCGAAGTGCTGGCCCAGCGCGCCGGCGCCCGCCTGCAGACCCTCGTCATCGACGAAGGCTTTGCCAGCCAGGACGAGATGGGCCGCCAGCGCCTGGTCGAGGTCATCAACCTTGTCAAGGAAGATTTCGCCAAGATCCTCGTCATCACCCATGTCGAGTCGCTCAAAGACGCCTTCCCCTCGCGCATCGAGGTGGAAAAAGGCCCGCGCGGCTCGCAGGTGCGCATCATCTAGGGCTTGTCCATGCGCTTGACATACTGCCCCGGCCGCTTGTAGCTTCGCCCAAAGCGTGTATCCTGTGCCCTGACGCACAGGGGCGATCTATCAAATGTTTTAACGAATGTATTAACGACCCGCCCCCCACCGCCAGCGCCATGATGATGATTAAAGCTTTTGGCGCAGATGGCGTATACTCATGCGGCTGATTTGACCGAAAGGGAACAAGAAACACCATGTTGGACAAAATTGCGGGCATCGAAGCCCGCTACGACGAGATAGAGAAAGAGCTCGCCCAGGACGCCGGCAATTACCAGCGCGTCGCCGAGCTCTCCAAAGAGCGCTCTGACCTGCAGGAGATCGTGGAGAAGGCCCGCGCCTACCGCGACGCCCTCAAGCGCCAGGCCGATGCCAAAGAACTGGCCTACGGCAAAGACGCCGAGCTGGCCGAATTGGCCGAGATGGAACTGGCCGAGCTGGACGAGCAGGTGCCCCGCCTTGAGAATGAGCTCAAGAGCCTGCTGCTGCCCATTGACCCGCGTGACAAGCGCAACGTCATCGTAGAGATCCGCGCCGGCGCCGGCGGCGATGAGGCCGGCATCTTTGCCGCCGACCTGTACCGCATGTACACCCGCTTCGCCGAGCGCCAGGGCTGGAAGCAGGAGCTGCTCAGCACCAGCGCCACTGGGGTGGGCGGCTATAAGGAAGTTACCTTCATGCTCAAGGCCAAGGGCGCCTTCTCGCGCCTCAAACATGAATCCGGCGTGCACCGCGTCCAGCGCGTGCCCGCCACCGAGGCTCAGGGTCGCATCCACACCAGCACCGCCACCGTGGCCGTGCTGGCCGAAGTGGACGAGGTCGAGATCAAGATCCCCGACACCGACATCAAGATGGATGTGTACCGCTCAGCCGGCGCCGGCGGCCAGAACGTGCAGAAGAACTCCACCGCCGTGCGCCTCACCCACTTGCCCACCGGCATCGTCGTGCAATGCCAGGACGAGCGCTCGCAGCTGCAGAACCGTCTGCGGGCCATGGCCATCTTACGCGCCCGCCTCTACGAAATGGAAGAGGAGAAGCGCCGCTCCGAGCAGGAAGCCGCCCGCCGTTCGCAGGTTGGCACCGGCGAACGCTCGGAGAAGATCCGCACCTACAACTATCCGCAATCCCGCGTCAGCGACCACCGCATCGGCTTCACCTCGCACAACCTGCCCGCCCTGATGGATGGCGACCTCGACGAGCTCTTCGATGAACTCGCCACCCAGGACGAGGCCGACCGCCTGGCCGCCGCCGGCATGTAATGGTTCAGCCGCAGATAAACGCAGATGAACACAGATAAAACCCACATCTGCGTTTATCTGCGGCGTGAGGCTTTGCCTCACGCACATCTGCGGCATTCTTTTTGGTCCTTATGCTGACCATATCTCAAACCCTGCAAGAATCTGTCAGCATCCTGGCGCCGGTCAGCGAGACGGCCCGTCTGGATTCCGAGGTGTGGCTGGCCCGCGTCCTCGGCGTGCCGCGCAGCTGGCTGCTGGCCCACGCCGAGCACGAGCTCAGCGAAACGCAGACCGCTGATTGGCAGGCAGGCCTGCAGCGCTTGGCGGGCGGCGAGCCGCTGCCCTACCTGCTTGGCGAGTGGGAATTCTATGGGCTGACCTTTCAGGTCAGCCCTTCCGTCTTGATCCCCCGCCCCGAAACCGAGCTGCTGGTCGAAGAAGCCATTGCTTGGCTGCGCACGCACACGCACCGCGCCCAGCCAGCTCTCGCCGCTGCCGATGTTGGCACCGGTTCCGCCATCATCCCGGTTGCCATCGCCGCCAATGTGGCCGCAGTGCACTTCCACGCCGTAGACATCTCGCCGGATGCGTTGGCTGTAGCCCAGGCCAATGTACGCCAGCACGCCCTCACCGAGCGCATCCAGCTCAGCCACGGCGATCTGCTGGCTGACATCACCACCCCGCTGGATCTCATCACGGCCAACCTGCCCTACATTCCCAGCGGGCGCGTGCCGGCTTTGCCCGTCGCCAAGTGGGAGCCGCTCATCGCGCTCGATGGCGGCGATGATGGTTTGGAACTCATCCGCGTAATGATCGCTCAGGCGGGCCAGCTGCTCAAGCCCGGCGGCCTCTTCCTGGAAGAGATCGATCCTGAACTGGAGGAACCGGTGCAGGCCTTGGCGCTGGCCCAATGGCCCAACGCCAAGGTTGCCGTTCTTCCAGACCTGACCGGCCGCCCGCGCCTGTTGCGCGTGGAGCTGGAGCCCGCATGAGCACCCAAGTCTTATCAGCCAGCGCGCCGAATGCGATCGCCACTGCAGTAGACCTGCTGCAGCGCGGTGGCATCGTGGCCATGCCCACCGATACCGTCTATGGCATCGGTGCCCTGCTGACCGACGCGGCGGCCATCGAACGCCTCTACGCCGTCAAAGGCCGCGAGCACACCAAGTCCATCGCCGTACTGTTGGCTGGCGCCGAGCAGCTGCCGCAGGTAGCGCAAGGCGCCAGCCCGGCCGCCTTGCGGCTGGCGGCGCGCTTCTGGCCCGGCGCGCTGACCCTGGTGGTGCCGCGCCTGCCCAGCCTGCCCAGCGCCCTCTCGCAGACCGATACCGTGGGTGTGCGCGTGCCCAACCACCCCATCGTATTGCAGCTGCTGACCGCCAGCGGGCCGCTGGCGGTCACCTCGGCCAACCTCTCCGGCCAGCCGGATGCGCTGACCGCCCAGGCTGTCCTGGCCCAGCTTGAGGGCCGCATTGACCTGGTGCTGGATGGCGGCGCAACGCCCGGCGCAGTGCCCTCCACCGTGGTGGACACCATCGCCAGCCCGCCGCGCATCCTGCGCGCCGGCCCCATCAGCGAAAGTGAGATCCTGGCTGCCAGTCAAGCTGGTTGATTTTTGGCCCGGCTGCTTGCAGCCAGACAGATTTTGGCTATATTGCATCTCAAGGGGGCAAAATGCGAAAACAGCGTACATCGGGGGCCGCAGCAGATATCTTTTTAGTTGCACACCCCACCCCCACCGCCAAAACGAACAACATCTTTTGCTGCATTGCCCGGCATTTTGCAGCTTCCACTGGCGCAATGCATCTCCGTGCCCCACGCTTCCGCATAGAGTTGCGCCTACGGCGCAACTCTCGCGCTGCGCAGCAGCGCACTTATCCATACCTAATGATTGTTTCATTTTGCACTTATGCGTTCAAGGCACACTATGCTCATAGCGAGATCTCCTCTCCTCTCTTTTCCAGGCCGCACCCGCATGGGTGCGGTTTGGGTTTAAGCCCTGGAAGCGAACTAAAACATCTGTGCTACAATGCGTGCTTGCAATTTCCAGCACGCTACTAAGGAACCGCAATGCCAGAAAACGTCATCCGCGTGGTGGGGGCCAAGGAACACAATCTCAAGAACGTCACCGTAGAAATTCCTCGTGACAAGTTTGTGGTGATCACCGGGCTATCCGGCTCGGGCAAGTCATCCTTGGCCTTTGACACCATCTTTGCCGAGGGACAGCGCCGCTACGTCGAGTCGCTGTCGGCCTATGCGCGCCAATTCCTGGGCCAGATGGACAAGCCGGACGTCGAATACATCGAAGGGCTCTCGCCTGCGGTCTCGATCGACCAGAAAGGCAGCTCCCACAACCCGCGCTCCACGGTCGGCACCGTCACCGAGATCTACGACTATTTGCGTCTGCTGTATGCGCGCATCGGCATCCCGCATTGCCCCATCTGCGGCCGCGAGGTGGTGCGCCAATCTGCGCAGGAGATCGTCGAAGCCATTGAAAAGCTGCCAGAAGGCAGCCGCCTGCTGGTGTTGGCGCCGGTCATCCGCGGGCGCAAGGGCACCCACGAATCCGTGCTGGAAGAGATCGCCAAAGCCGGCTTCGTGCGCGCCCGCATCAACGGCGAGGTCTACCAACTGGACACCGACAAGGTCAAGCTGGACCGCTACAAGATGCACAACATCGAAGCCGTGGTGGACCGCCTTGTCATCCGCAAGGAAGAGGACGCCGAAGCTGCCAAAGCAGCCCGCACACGCATGACCGATTCGGTCGAGACCGCCCTGCGCTTCGGCCAGGGCACCATCATCGTGCAGAACCTGGCCGAGGACGCTGGTGAAGACCTGATGTTCTCCGAGAGCCTGTCGTGCCCGGAGCACGGCAGCGTGCTGCCCGAGATCGAGCCGCGCACCTTCTCCTTCAATACGCCGCACGGCGCCTGCCCGGAGTGCCAGGGTCTGGGTACGAAGCTGGAGATCGACCCGGCCCTGCTGATCCCCGACAAGAAGGTTTCGTTCAACGATGGCGCCATCACCGCCCTGGAATGGGGCGGCCCGCGTGATGAGGGCGGGTATTACTGGTCGACTTTGGAAGGCGCGGCGCGCGCCTTCAAGATCAATCTCAACGCCCCGGTCGAGAAGCTCACCCAGAAAGACATTGACCTGATCCTCTATGGCAGCAAAGGCCGCGAGGTCAAGGTGAAGTACAAACAGCGCGGCAGCGGGCGCGATTACAACTTCAGCACCAAGTTCGAAGGAGTGATCCCCAACCTGGAGCGCCGCTTCCGCGAGACCAATTCAGAATACTCGCGGGCGCGCATCATGGAGTTCATGAGTGACCGGCCCTGCCCGGCCTGCAACGGGGCGCGCCTGCGCCCCGAGGCGCTGGGCGTGACCGTGCTGGGCGACAACATTCTGCAAGTCACCCAGCGCCCCGTGCTGGAGACGCTGCAGTGGGCGCAAACGCTGACCAATGCCACCAAGCTGAACCAGCGCCAGACCATGATCGCCAAACCGATCATCAAGGAGATCAACGAGCGTTTGGGCTTCATGGTGGATGTGGGGCTCGACTATCTCACCCTGGATCGCTCAGCCGGCACGCTCTCGGGCGGCGAGGCGCAGCGCATCCGCTTGGCGACCCAGATCGGCTCGCGCCTGATGGGTGTGCTCTATGTGCTGGACGAGCCATCCATCGGCCTGCATGCTCGCGACAACGAGCGCCTGCTGCACACCCTGACCAACATGCGCGACATTGGCAACACCGTGCTGGTGGTGGAGCACGACGAAGAGACTATTCGCCGCGCCGATTGGGTGATCGACATGGGCCCGGGCGCGGGCGAGAACGGCGGCCAGGTGGTGGCGGACGGTTCAGTGGCTGATATTCTGGCCAGCAAGAAGTCGCTGACCGGCGCCTACCTCTCTGGCCGCAAGGCGATCGAGGTACCCAAGCAGCGCCGGGCCGGCAACGGCAAGTCGCTGATCGTGCGCGGCGCCAGCGAGAACAATCTCAAGGATCTCGATATCGAGTTCCCGCTCGGCAAGCTGATCTGCATTACCGGCGTCTCAGGCTCCGGCAAGAGCAGCCTGATGAACGAGATCGTCTACAAGGCCCTGGCGCGTGAGCTGAACGGCGCTCATCTGATCCCCGGCGCACACAAGGCGATCGAAGGCATGGAGCACCTGGACAAGATCATCAACATTGACCAGTCGCCGATTGGGCGTACGCCGCGCTCCAACCCCGGCACGTATACAGGCTTGTTCAATCTCATCCGTGACCTGTTCGCTGAGTTGCCCGAGAGCAAGGCGCGCGGCTACAAGCCCGGCCGTTTCTCGTTCAATGTGCGCGGCGGCCGCTGCGAGGCCTGCGAGGGCCAAGGCGAAGTACGCATCGAGATGCAATTCCTGCCGGATATTTACGTACCGTGCGAGATCTGCCACGGAGCGCGCTTCAACTCTGAGACGCTGCAGGTCAAGTTCAAGGACATGAGCATCGCCGATGTGCTGGCGCTCTCGATCGATCGTGCGCTGGAGCAGTTCTCCGCATTCCCGGCCATGGCCAGCAAGCTGGAAACCCTGCGGGATGTGGGCTTGGGCTATATCCGCGTGGGCCAGTCCGCCCCCACACTTTCGGGCGGCGAGGCGCAGCGGGTCAAGCTGGCCAAGGAGCTCTCCAAGCGCTCCACCGGGCAGACCATCTACGTGCTCGATGAGCCTTCAGTGGGCCTGCACACCGCCGATGTGCACAAGCTGATCGAAGTGCTGCAGCGCCTGGTGGACAGCGGCAACACGGTGCTGATCATCGAGCACAATATGGACATCATCAAGGTGGCCGACCACATCATTGACCTGGGGCCGGAGGGCGGCCTGCGCGGCGGCGAACTGCTGGCCGAGGGCACGCCGGAGCAGGTCGTCAAGGTGAAAGCCAGCTACACCGGCAAGTTCTTGAAGCCGTATTTGAAAGCTAAGTAGACAAAGAGGGCAAATCTGCTTCTAGTCGAAGGCCACTTCAACGCCGAATAGCTGGTCTAAGCAGGCATTCACAAAGTTTCGCTGGTTTGCGCCGGGGCTGACGACATCAGAAAGGTTGTCCGGTAATTGAGATATGACGACATGGCCGGCGCCTGCCTTCCGCGCCTCGTCAATGCTACTGACCATAACATTGACCGCCCGCTGGTAATGTTCAAAGGATTCTTGCCGGCTGATCATTACATATCCATGGAACACAAAGGCGACGCCGAAAATAAACAGCGCCATCACTTGGACAACTTGCAGCGTTCGTTTGCTAACCTTTGGGCCCCAGCGGAGGAACTCAACACCGCTGAGCATGCCCCAGATCAGGGCACCGAGGATCGCAAGGAAGGTTGGGATAATCTGCGTACGCTCGGGCATGGTTTGGCTTATGCCGTAGTGCCCCACCGCAAACGCAGCGAGCACCGCCACATACATCACCAGGGGGAAGCCAAGCCAAATGAGGAGACCTTGCTTTTTTCCAAAACGACTGAGTCGAGAGGAGCGGATGACCAGAATTGCGCCAAGAAGAAACAAACCAATCGTAAGTATGTTCAGATTGCCTGCAAACAAGAATAGATTGCTGTCATACAGGGTGCCGTACAGGATCCTTGGCAGATCAAAGTTTGAACCCAAAACCGAGCTGCGTTCGGCTGTGCCGGGAGACAGTATGTGTATCAACAAACCGGCCACCGCGCCCGCAATCGCAGTTAGCAGGCCCTGCATCAACAAGGGAACTGTTCGTTTAGCTTGACGGCCGTATAGCAGCAAGACAACCAGACTGCTTGCGAGGAATGCTACTTGTGCAGCCGCAAATACTTCGTGGAAAGCTGCGGCACAAAGGGTCAAGAAGAATACTAGAAACAATCGCCCCCATGCCGAACCTTTGCGCTTCAAGCCGGCAAGATCGGACAACAGGGCCAAGATCGCCGGCAAAAGCATAAGTGGATATAGCAATGGCTGGCGACCTGAACGCCAGAACAGAGATTGGTATATATCCGGGGTATTGATGAGTGTGACCAGCACAATCACGGCACTCAGCACCCAGGCTGTAGAGGTCAGCGGCTTGCCGGTTAGCCATGCCAGCAAACGAGTTAGCAAGGGCACTAGGCTGACCACGAATAAAGCCAGGATGATCACGATGATGTAAGGAGGCTGGACGAGAGGGAACATGCGGCCACTCAAAACGCCTACAAAATTCCCGAGCAATCTGCCATTGATGTTGGCGTAAAAGTTCCGAGTGCCATCCAGAACCCCAGACTGGGCTGCAACGGCTGAGTAGCAAAAGTCATCCCCCATCAAAGCCGTGCTGCGACCCAGATCGGCGGTTGCCAGGAGACCAACCAGCGCCAAGAGGCCAAGTGCCAGCCAGACATTGTCGCCAAGCAGAGCGCCTACGCCCCACCTGCCTGCCCGGAAAGCCAGGGCTAAGCCTAGTGCAGCTCCCAGAAGCGTGACTGCCAAGGTCAAGCGAAAGACAGTCGCTAAAGTTGAGCGCAACGGGGTAGTTGATGCAGGATGATCACCAGACAACTCGGTGCGCCGGATGCCTTCATTGCTGGCTTCCAAACTCACTGACTGGCTTCGGCCATCCCACTCGATCATCGCGCTGCCTGCGCCGGGTCCTTCGCGCAGGAGTAGCACCAAACCGCCTTCAAAGAACCCTCCATAATGCGCACAAGCTCCGCCAGTCAAAGCAACGAGGCCCTCACTTAGGAGATTCCAAGGCTCATTTCCCTTGAGATCCAAAAGAGGGAATGGCGGCCCGTCTTGATATTCAATTGCATGAATGACAAATGGGTTGTTAGCTCGGTCATAGGTTTCGGGCGCACAAACAGTAAGTGAGTGGTTTGCAGGATAGGTCAGTGGGGGAAGAAAGGAGGCGAGACCAATTAATGCTAAAAGAAAAAAGGACGCTAAAAGAATGGTTGGGGCAACGGAAGACGCTAGTGGGCGAATGAACTCGGACAAGTTGAGCTGTGCCAACCAACGGACACTAAGCGCACCCGCCAACAAGCTACCAGCCGCCAAGACAGCGAGCAGTAAGGGTGCGGGCCAACTGAGACCACCGAGCACATAGCCAACAAAACACCACCAAAGCAAAATTCCAGGCAATGCTGCCAGCAGTGCACGAAAAAATGGGTTGGCACTTCTAAACCAGGGTGTTACTTTCATTGTCTGGGCTCCAGCTACAGTGCTTGGGGTCAGGCCAGTATAATGCCTGGGTAACAATCGACAAGAATGTTGGAACTGAGTCTGATCCTACCCGCCTACAATGCGGCCGCGTTGCTGGAAAAGCACCTGTCGGCGGTCCTAGTCCATCTTGCCAGCTTGCCCCTAACATCAGAAGTGCTAATAGTTGATGATGGCAGCCAGGACATGGGGGCAACCAAGCTGATCGCTGAAAAATTGAACGTGAGATACATCGCTCTACCAAAGAACATTGGCAAGGGAGCTGCAGTGCGGGCCGGCATGCTGGCAGCCAAAGGGGAAGTGCGTTTGTTTACGGACGCGGATATTCCCTACGAGCTGAGCAGTCTGACTCAATTCTACGAGCAGATCGCCCACAAGGGTTTTCACCTCGCTATTGGGGACCGCACTCTGCCGGAATCAGACTATTTCCAGAACATTCCTTTTCTCCGCCGGCTAAGCAGCCGGGCTTTCTCTCTTATTGTGGGTTGGATATTGCTCGGCAGCAGTTTCGACACACAATGTGGAATCAAAGCTTTTCGAGCGGATGTTGCAGAGGATCTCTTTAAAGTCAGCCGGATCGATCACTTTGCGCTTGATGTGGAATTGCTGTACATTGCCCGGCTTCGGAACTATCGCATCAAAAAGATGCCTGTACAACTGCGAATTTGGGAAGAAACTGGCCTGAATGTGCTTAACAACGGCCTAACGATGCTGCGAGACATAATGGCCATTCGGCAAAACAAGACCCGCGGTTATTACCAACAAAACTGACATAACTAGAAGTTAGCATTGCCACACAGCGGGGCCTATATAATAGATTATGGCTCGGACCCGTTTCAAACCAGCCCGCATTCTGGGTATCGAAACCTCTTGCGATGAGACAGCCGCCGCGGTTGTAGAAGATGGCCGGCTGGCACTCTCCAATGTGGTCGCCTCGCAGGCCGAGATGCACGCCAAGTACGGCGGCGTTTTCCCTGAAATTGCCTCCCGCCAGCACATCAAAGTCATCGACAGCGTCGTAAAGGAAGCTCTGGCCCAAGCGCATCTGGAACTGGCGGATATCGACGCCATCGCCGTGACGCGTGGGCCGGGCCTGCCGGGCTCGCTGGTGGTGGGGCTCAACATGGCCAAGGGGTTGGCGCTGGGCAGCAGGAAGCCGCTGTATGGGATCAACCATCTGGAAGGGCACATGTACTCGGCGTGGGTGGGCTTGGGCACGGTGAGTGGTGATGCGCCACAGTTCCCGCTGCTGGCGCTGATCGTCTCGGGCGGGCACACGGAACTGGTGATGATGAAAGATCACCTGAGCTACCAACGGCTGGGCGGCACGCTGGATGATGCTGCCGGCGAAGCGTTTGACAAAGTGGCGCGCCTGCTCGGCCTGGCCTACCCCGGCGGGCCGAGCATTCAAAAAGCCGCCGAGAGCGGCAATCCGGCAGCCTTTACGCTGCCGCGTGCCTGGCTGCCCGGCACCTGGGATTTCTCGTTCAGCGGGTTGAAGACGGCGGTGCTGCACCAGATCCGCGCGATCGCGCCCGATGAGGATCCAGCCAAGCTGCCGACGGCAGACCTGGCCGCCAGCTTTCAGGAATCGGTCGTGGATGTGCTGGTGGGCAAAACCCGCAAAGCGTTGGAAGAATTTGGCGCAAAGGAAGTGCTGGTGGCAGGCGGCGTATCCGCCAACAAAGCGCTGCGCGCCCGACTGCAAGCTGACCTGGAAGTGCCCGTGCATCTGCCGCCGCTGGCGCTGTGCACAGACAATGCCGCCATGATCGCGGCGGCGGGGTACTACCGCCATTCGCTCAAGCGTGCGCCGTTCAGTGGACTGGAAATGGATATTGAGCCGGGGTGGGCTCTATAACATGGACGCTGGCGCCGACAAGAAAGCCCTCATCATCATTGCGTCAAACCGCGGGCCGTTCTCTTTCCACAAGCAGGGCAACCGCTTCTCGGTGGAACGCGGCGCGGGCGGCCTGGTGACCGCGCTCGGGGCGCTGGCCGAGCGGCACGAAGTGCTGTGGGTAGCATCGGCGATGAGCGAAGACGACCGCTTGTGGTCGCAAAGTCACAACGGCAAAGTGCAGACCGTGGAAGGGATCCACCTCAAACTGGTGGAGCCGCGGCTGGAAGATTACGAAGGTTATTACAACGAAATTGCCAACCCGCTGCTGTGGTTCATCCAACACCAACTGTGGGACATCCCGCGCGCACCAAGCATCACAGAGGAAACCTGGAACGCATGGGAACAAGGTTACGAACCCGTAAACAAGCTCTTTGCCGAGGCGATCGCCGAAGCGATCGGCGAAACCGACCGGCCCGTGATCGTGCTGCCGCAGGACTATCACCTGTACATGACGCCGCATTACTTGCGCGAGCTGGTGGGCGAGCGCGTGCAGATCCAGCCATTTGTGCATATCCCCTGGCCCGGGCCGGATGCGTGGCGCATTCTGCCGCAACCGATGCGTGATGCGTTGCTGACCAGCCTGCTGAAATCAGACCGGGTCGGCTTTCAGACTGAGAAAGACGCCTTCAACTTTGTGCAGTGCTGCCGTTTTTATCTGGGCGCACACGCGCATGGCCGCCGCGATGCTGTGGAATACGACGGGCGTGATGTGCGGGCTGTGTCGTATCCCATCTCCATCGATGTGGAGAAGCTGCGCCAGCTGGCGTATGAGCAGGTGACGCGATTGGAACGCTCGCAACTGCTCAACACGGTTGGCGACCGCGCCGTGATCCTACGCGTGGACCGGATCGAGCCGAGCAAGAACAACTTGCGCGGCTTGCAGGCCTATCGCACACTGCTGCGCAAGTATCCTCAGCACCGCGGCAAGGTGCAGTTGCTGGCGTTGCTGGTGCCATCCCGCATGGAAGTGGACCAGTACCAGAACTATCTGAGCGAGATCATGGCCGAGGCCGGGCTTATCAACGCACACTACAGCGATTCGATCTGGGAGCCGGTGCGTATTGTTGTGGGTGATAACTATCACCGTGCCATTGCGGCGATGCAGCTATACGATGTGCTGCTGGTCAACCCGATCGCAGATGGCATGAACCTGGTGGCTAAAGAGGGCGTGTTGGTAAACCGCAAGAATGGCGTGCTGCTGCTGTCTGAATTTGCCGGCGCTTTCTATGAGCTTGGTCAGGACGCGCTGACAGTATCGCCCTTCGACGTCTACGGCACAGCCGAGGCCATGCACCAGGCGCTGACCATGCCGCTGGAAGAGCGTAGCCGCCGGGCTGCTGCATTGCGCGACATTGTGGTCAAGAACGATGTGCGTGAATGGTTCGCAGCCCAGGTGGAGGATGCTCTGAGCGCCATGGAAGGCGCCCCCAACCCCTAGCCTTCCCAGGGAAACAATGATACAATCTTGGCTTCCTATCCAACCCCCTTCAGGGAGACAAGATGATCACCGTAAACAGCCTCACTTATGCCTATAAGGCCGCCAGCGACCCAGCCGTCAAAAGCCTGAGTTTCGAGATAAAACCTGGTGAGATTTTTGGATTCTTAGGCCCAAGTGGCGCAGGAAAATCTACGACCCAAAAAATACTGACCGGTTTGCTGCGCGACTTTAACGGTGGTGTTTCGGTTTTTGGCCGCGACATCACTACTTGGGGCTCTGAACTCTACGAGCGTATTGGCGTGGCTTTTGAAGTGCCTAACTTGTATCTGAAGCTAAGCGGCCTCGAAAACCTGCGCTATTTTGGCGCTCTGTACGAGGGCGCTAAGCGCGATCCGCAGGAGCTACTGAACCTGGTGAACCTGGGTGACGATGGTCAAATGCTGGCATCGCAGTACTCGAAGGGCATGCGCCACCGCCTAAACATCGCCCGTTCACTGCTCCACAACCCAGAGCTACTCTTCATGGACGAGCCCACTGCTGGGCTGGACCCAGTTAATGCGCGCCGGGTGAAGGATCTGATCCTGGCCCAGCGTCAAGCAGGCAAAACTGTGTTTCTTACTACACATGACATGACGATCGCGGATGAGCTATGTGACCGAGTAGCTTTCATTGTGGACGGGCAGATTGCACTGATCGATTCCCCACGGGCGTTGAAATTGAAGTACGGCACACCCAATGTACGGGTCGAGCACGGCAGCAGCGGCGAAACAACCACCAAAGAGTTCAAGATGGACGGACTAGGCGATGACGCCGAGTTCCTGAGCTTGTTGCGCAGCGGCACCGTGCAAACCATGCACACGACCGAGGCAACACTGGAGGGCATCTTTATCGAAGTGACCGGACGAGGTCTGTCATGAAGCGCATCTTGCCAACCATTCAAACGGATGTGCGCCTGCAAATGCGCAACGGGTTCTACTATGCAGTAGTGTTCGTGGCGGTTGTATTGGTACTTGCGCTTACGCGCTTGAATGTGCCTAATTACCGCTACCTGTGGCCCACCCTGACCCTGGGCAATCTACTGATCACTACTTTTTACTTCATGGCAGGCTTGGTTCTGCTTGAGAAGAGCGAAGGCACGATGGAGGCCCAGATCATCACACCTCTGCGACCAGCAGAGTATTTGGCTTCAAAAGTAACGACACTAGGCCTGCTCTCGCTGTTGGAAAGCAGTCTGATCGTAATCCTGCTGTCCGGGTTCGATTTCAACTGGCCGCTATTTGCCTTGGGGGTTTTGCTTACAGCCGCGATCTACAGCTTGTTCGGCTTCATTGCCGTAGCCGGCTACGACTCGATCAATGAGTTCCTATTCCCATCAGTTTTGTGGGTACTGGCCTCGCTGCCACCGTTGCTTTACGCTGCAGGGGTCTCAGAACATTGGCTGTTCTGGCTGCATCCTCTGCAGGCACCGCTGATACTTATACGCGCCGCGTTCAATGAAGTTCCCAATTGGCATGTCGCGTATGGACTGGTCTATGGGTTGGTGTCCGTGGGAGTAGTGTTTTATCTTTCACTGCGCGTTTTCAGACGTTTCGTAATTCGACGGGAAGGAACACGATAATGAATGCTATCAAAGCGCTTCGTGCGCTAGGACCGGTTGACGTGCGCGGTATCCGCCGCGACAAAATGCTTGCTTACATAGCACTTATGCCATTTGCGCTGGCTGTGCTTGTTCGCTTTGCCGTGCCGTGGATCCGCGACCAGTTTCTCGCCAGAATAGGCTTTGACATCGAGCCCTTCTTTTTCCTGGTGATGAGCTACTTTTTCGTGATGTTGTCCAGCGCGTTGGTGGGCATGGCAATTGGCTTTCTTGTGTTGGATGAGCGCGACAATCAAACTCTGCAAGCGCTACAGGTTTCGCCCTTGCCCATGCGCGACTATGTGATCTACCGCGTTAGCGTGCCGCTGGTCATCTCAGTTTTGATGACCATGGCCGCCTATCCGCTAGCGGGGCTGGGAAATCTGAGCGTGGCTGAACAGCTGATCGTGGCTCTATCAGCGGCACTACTTGCTCCACTTTGGATGCTGTTCCTGGGCAGTTTTGCCACCAACAAAGTGCAGGGTTTTGCTCTGCTCAAGGCCGCTGGCTTCATTATGCTGATGCTGCCTATGTTCTCGTACTTTGTTACTTCGGGATGGCACTGGGCGTTTGGGTTGTTGCCGTCTTTCTGGCCGGTAAAGATCTACTGGCTGCTTGAAGCCGGCGAGACAGCCGTATGGCCCTACTTCCTGGTGGCTGTTGCATACCAGGGAGCGCTATTGTTGTTGCTGCTGCAACGGTTCCTGCGAACGATCTACCAACAGCAGTAGAAATCAAACACTAGCCTGGCGTGCAGCCAGAAGGAATGCCAGCAGTTGCTCCACATCAGCAACGCCGTCAGCCTGGTAGTCCGCGTGAGCGGCTACCTCTGGCGGCGCATCCTCTGACTGCACGCCTACGCCATAGGCCGCTATGCCGCCGGAGCGTAAGGCGGCGGCGGCTTGCAACGCAGCCAGATCACTAATGTCGTCCCCCAGGAACAAGGCGGAGCTCAACTTGTGCTCCAGCACAAGGTCACGGAATGCTGTGCCCTTGTCAACCTCTACCGGAGGGCGAACTTCCAACACCATCTTGCCGGTGAATAACACCAGCCCGTGTTGCTGAGCGATGTCATGGATCTGCACACCGCGGGTGAGGACAAATTGACGCGGGTCAGGTGTCTGACGGTAGTGGATGCTGAGGGTCAGCCCTTTGTCTTCGGCGACCGCGCCCGGGGGCAGCACGGCTTGAATTTCGGCATGGGCCTGCTCAAGTGCGGCGCGAAAAGCAGCCGCCTGCGGCAGGCCAACCACCTTGCCATCCAGCCATTGCTCAAGACCATGATTGCCAATATAGACCAGGCCCTCCAGGCCCACCTTGGCTTGCAAACTGCCCGCCCGCCGGCCAGAGATCAGGGCGACCAGCGGCAGCTCCGCCGCCAGGTCGCTTAAATGTTGGCGGGCGGCGGGCGCAATCAGCACGGCTTCGGGCGTGGGGGCAATGGGTGCAAGGGTGCCATCAAAATCACTAAACAGGCCAAAGCGCGGCTGCTGTATGAGTTCTTGAATTTGCTGTCTGGCTTTGGTCCAGTGGATCGCGGTCATTCGGCTTCCTCGAGTTCTCCCAGATAGCCTTGCTCCAGCAGGGCCTGCAGCACCTGCTGGCCGGCACCAGGCTTGACGGTGATGGCCAATGGGCCCAGCAACTCGCCAAGCCAGCGGCTGGCGCGCGAGGCGCGCAGCGCCTTGAGCGCCGCAGCCGACTGCACACGCAGAACCAGGCGCGGCGCAAGCTGCGCCTGGGCGCCGTGCTGCTGCCAGCGGCGCAGGGCCTGCGGCAGGTTGGGCGGCAAGGCCGCGCCGACCTGGGCCTGCAGCAGCGCCAGCAGCTGGCTGGCCTGCAGCCCCTGCTGGCGGGCCGCGCTCAAGCCAGCGGCCGAGATCTGGTACTGGTAATTGCCCTTGCGGGGCGGCAACCATGTGCTAAAACGGGCCGCCTGGTAGCGCACGGCACGCGGGGTCAGGCGGCCAGCCGTGATCTGACCCAACGAATCTACTTTGAGTTTCGTGTTTTCTTGGGCAAGATTGGGACTGCGCTGATTGAGCAGATCCTCAGCCCAGGCGCTGTAGCGAAAAGCGAGCGGCTGCTCGCCAGCGGCCGCGCTGGCAAGGTCCAGGATGCCAAGCCAGTGCAGCGGCCCGGTAAGGTAGTAGCGGAGCAGTGCGCCGTCCACAGCATCCCAATGGGCAAAACCGCGCAGGAAATTACCCTGCTCGTCGCGCAGATACCAGGCATCGTAATCGCCGCCAGAACGCTGAAAGTCAGGCTGGTGCTGCTTTACATCAGCAACAAAAGAGTCCAAGCTCCACCACTGCCCAGTTGGCAATTCTCGCAACATGGCTAAGACTTTGCTGCGGGTTGCTTGGGGCTCATTTTGCCAGCCGCCTTCGGCGGTGAGGTTAGGAAGCAGACGCAGTTCGTTGAGCTCCTCGCTGGCAAGCCAAGCGGCGACCAGCGCCAGCAAGGCGTCACCGCGGGTCATCTCAAGCCAGAGGCGGGCCGCGTTGGCGCTGACCTTGCCAGCCGCATCGATCAAGCCTGCGGCGCGCAGCAAGGCCTGCAAAAAGGCTGGCTGGGTTTGCCAATGCTCAAGTTGGGCTGCATCATCCGGCGCCATGCCGGTGCGCAAGGCGGCCAGCAGGCTAGTGGCTTCATCCAGCAGCGCGTCGCTGGCCGTATGCACAACAGCACGCTCATCCGGCCGGGCCGGACGGCCAAGGAGGGAATAATTTGTAAGAGGCGCGCTCGGCAACGACGCCTGCACTTCATCCGGAAGATAAGCAAATTCTGCCGGGCCGCTGGGCGTTTCAAGGAAGGCGCGCCCGAGCAGGCCGCGGTACCAGAGCTGCTCGGTGACCGAAACCGGGCTGCGCTGCGGGCGCTCTTTCTCCATACGGGCCGGCCCCATTTCGCGCAACTCACCGTAGGTGCGCACGAACTGCAGCCAAGGCAGGCGGCCGCCTGCGGCGGCCAGCGCACGCAGGGCGGGCTGGCAGGGAGCCGGGATCAAGTCAGGTTCAGCAATAAGACAGGCAATTTGGGAAGCCAGCTGCTCGGCGGCGCGGCGGGCATCCGGCGCGTCAAGCTCCAGGCGCCAGATGTCAGCAATGCTACGCAGGTAAGCTAAGTCATGGCCTTCAAGGCTGTGCTCAAGGCCGGGCATGGGTGGCAGCCCTAGCTGGCGGGAGGCGCCAAAACCTCAAGCGCCTGCGGCAAAACAGTGATCTTGAGATTGTGCACATTGCTATTGAAGCCCGAGAAGGTCTCGCCATCAATGTGAATGGTAAGTGACTGCTTGGACTGGATCTCGATCGTCTTGGCCGTACCCATTTTGACTTGTTTCTCAAAACGGCCCTGAGTGCCCTTGAGGAACTCAGGGATCAGGCGGAACATGCCCAAACGAGAGATCTTGTTGACCTGGGTGTAATTAAGCAGGCCGTCATCGAACTCGGCATCCGGTGCAGTGATAAAACCGCCGCCCTCACGCTTGCCATTGCAGACGCCCAGCATGAGCACATCTGCATCCCAGCTTTCCTGGTCAGTTGTGATCTTCATGTTCATCACGTCGTAGCGGCGGATGATGGTGAGCAACGTGGCAGCGAAGTACATCAGAAAGCCGCGCACCAGCGGCAAATTATGTGAATAGATATTGACTGAGCCACCAAAACCGATGTTCATGGTGTTGTCCCAGTATTCCTTGCGGCCGTTCTCATCTTCGATCATGGCCAGGTCGATCTTGCGGGTGTTTCCCTGCAGGGCAGCCTGGAGCGCATCACGCGGGCCAATCGGCAAACCCAGGTTGTGGGCGAAATCATTACCGGAACCTAACGGCACAATGCCAAATTTAGGGCGCTTGTTGGCCGGCACGCCCATCAGGCCATTGATGACCTCGTGAGCCGTGCCGTCACCGCCCACGGCGATAACCATCTCATATCCTTCTTCGGCGGCCTGGCGGGCCAGCTCAGTGGCGTGGGTGGGATACACAGTGCCAGCCCAATCTGCGCCACCATGCTGTTCTGCGATGGCGCGCAGGTCAGTAGCCTGCCGCCAGGCATTGCCCAGGTCAGCATTGGGGTTGATGATGAGCTTGATGCGTTTGCCAGCCATTGTGTCTCCAGAAGGGGGAATGGCGGAATTATAGTCCGAAACTAAAAAGCCGCTTTTTTAGCGGCTTTTTAGTGATTTGTGCTGCAGATCGCGCCGTTTAGAACGGCCAATCACGCAAAATGCGCTCGGTTTCCTCGGCGTGGCGGGTTTCATCGCTGACGATGTTCTCAAGCTCCACCGCCAGGCCCTTGTCGCCATACTCTTCAGCCTGCTCGGCGCGCTGGGTGTAGTCACGCACGGCGCGCTGCTCGGCCTCCAGCACGGCTACCAGCATCTCTCGGTTGCTCTCTGCCACGGCTACCGGGCGGGCCTGCATGGTGGGCTCGCCGCCCAGAGCCACGATCTTGTTGGCGAGGAACTGGGCATGGCGTTGCTCATCCGGCACTTCGGCCAGGAAGAATTCCACCAATTGCGGGCGATAAGGGCCAGTCACTTTGGCGGCATAGACGATGTACTGGATGATAGCGCCCAGCTCACCCGCTAGATCTTCGTTCAGGCTTTCAATCAGATCGGCCTTGGCTTGCACTACCGGCGCGGAACGCTTGCTTTTGGTTGCCATTGCATACCTCCTGATAGACACAATTGTTTCTTAGAATAGTGTCTCACCTGGGACAACGAAGAGGCAGGGTCATCTATCACAGGTAGGCTGCCGAAAAGGCCTTAGCCGCTTAATTTGGCCTCATCTTGGGGAAGATAGCAAATTTCGGCATCCACTCCGCTGGAGGTAATGTGCAAGAGGCCGTAGGAAGGGTCTTTACCCGGTAAGACCTGGCAGCAGGCCGAGCCCGGGTTGACCACCAGGGTCTTGCCAAAGCGGCGCACGAATGGCTCATGGGTGTGACCGAAAACGATGACATCCGCGTCGGGGAAGAAAACGAGGATACGCTGGGTGAAGTAGTCAAAGGAGCGCGGGCCGTAAAGGAGGTAGGCCAGCTTGTCGCGCAGATAGTTGGGCCAGTTGATGTGCCCGTGGGCCAGGCCAATGCGCATGCCAGCATATTCAAGGGTGCGATGGGTGGGCAGGTCACGGAAGCCGAACCAGTCCGTGTTGCCGCGCACCGCGTGCACCGGAGCCACCTGGCCCAGCTGGGCAAGCAGGCTGGGCGTTGAAATATCGCCAGCGTGCAGGATGGCGGTGACGCCAGCCTGCTGGAAGGCAGGCAGAATGCGCGGGTCCAGACCGCGTTTGCGGTCTGGTACGTGCGTATCAGCGATCAATCCGAGGGTGATCTTGGACAAGCTGGGCTCCCGCTACGATTTTAGCGGGATGACCAGGTCATATGGGTACGGCGCGAGGATCTCGATACTGCCATCCGGGTGCATGTAAACCGCATCCTCAATGCGCACACCCAGGCCGCGCTCTGGGTAGTACAGACCCGGCTCCACGGTGATGACCATGCCGGGCTTGAGCACATCTTCGGCGGTGGTATCGCGGCCGGTGGATGGGCGCTCGTGGATATCGAGGCCGAGACCGTGAGCGAAGGAGTGTACGTATCCATTGCGGGTCAGCGGGTCCTTGCGCACCGTGGGGTGGCCCTGGGCTTCGAACAACTCGCACACGCGGTCTTGATAGACCGTGCCGTGCACGCCGGTCTTGAGCTCGCTCATCACGGTGTCGAACACCGAGCGCACATCATCGTACAGGGCCTGCGCTTCCGGGCTGGCATGACCCACGCACCAGGTGCGGGTGAAATCGGCAAAGTAGCCGCCGCCCGCCTGCACCGGGTAGATATCGAAGACGATCGGCTCGCCGATGCGCAGCGGCGCATCCGGGCTGCCCTGACTGTGCGGCACGCCGCCTTCGGCGCCGGGGGCAAAGATGGTACCGTGCGGATTGTCCATGTCGCGCTCGGCCAGCAGGCGGTTGATGAGCGCTTTGACCTTGGCCACGGTTACCGGCTGGCCGTCTTCCCCAGTGAGAATCCCACCGACATCCTTTTGGCGGCTCAGGAAATCTGCCACCAGACCGACAACTTCAACAGTCTTCTGGGCCACACTGCGCATCTGCACGATCTCTTGCGGATCTTTGGTGGCACGTGCCTGCAGCAACACGGAATCCTTGTACTCGCCCGTGAATTCGATATTGGGCAACAGCTCCTGCAGGCCGGAAACGAGCCCAAAGGTCTCGCCAGCATCACGCTGGCCATAGATAGCTACTTTGCCGGCGGTGAGGCCGACATCGATCAGCATGCGTTGGTACAGGCGGGCCGTAGCACGCAACGGATTCTTGCCCTCCTGCTCGTAGATATCGCGATAGTTGTAATCCGTAATTGAGCGGGTCTGCAAGCCGGTGGCAGCGGCCTCGTCACGTTCCATGTTGTGATAGAAGAGCACCGGCTCCTCGCCGCGCTTGAGCACCAGCACGCCATCGGTCACATGCTTTACACCAGTGAAATAGGTCATGGCGGGGTTGTGCATAGCATCGCCCAGAATGATGAGGGCATCAAGGCCACGGGCTTCCATAAGCGCGGGTAGATCTGATTTCATTCTTTACACTCCTAACAGGACTTTGCGCAAGATACGTGGCTGCAGCAAGGCGGCTGGATGCTGCTGGCTCATGAGAATGCTAACAAACATTTGGCGCACATCTGGCGCTCGTTCGCATAACTTGATGATGCGGTCCATTAGCAGCGGATTGACATACACCTTGCGCAGATAGCCTAAGAAGCGGAACATGCTCTGGAAGTTGGCGCGCAACATGCGGTCGTAGCCCGAAAAGGCGCGTTGGCTAAAGTCATCTGCGGCAAAGCAATACTGCAAGAACTCCGCAGCAAGTTTGCCTGTCTCCAGCGCGAAGTCAATGCCTTCTCCGGTGAGCGGGCTGACCAGCCCGGCGCTTTCCCCAACCAGTAAGACACGATTGCCAAAGGTTGGAGAGGTAGTGAAATCAATACGCAAAGGATAGCTCTTGATGGCACCCACTTGAGTAGCCGCTTGCATAAGGTTGTGCAGGCGCGGGCTGGCCACAAAACGCGCCAAAGCAGCGCGTAGCGAACCCGCCGCGTTAGCCTGGTCACGCCAAAGACCAAGGCCAATATTGGCAGAGGCAGGCCCGGTGGGAAAGATCCAGCCATACCCGGGCATAGGCACTTCTTCAAAATGAGCTTGAATATGGTCGCCTAGGTCCTGTAGGCCCTCATAGTAGGCACGCACCGCCACTATAGGGCGGGGCGCATAGTGCAGCAGGCCCATCTCACGCAGGAAGCCGATGTTGGCGCCAACCGCAGCCACCACAACTTTGGCGCGATAGGTAACAGGCTGGCCGTTGACTTCGGCGTGAATATCTACACCTATCTCGTCGGCCGTCAGGCGTGTGACCTTGGCATTGCCTTCGAACTGGGCGCCCTGCTCGATTGCCCGGCGGCGCAATATATCATCCAAGCGCAGGCGCGGCACTACCAGTAGATAGTCGTGAAACTCAGGATGGTGTGGCACACCAGCCTGCATGGTGGCTCCATGGCGGGCAAATACAGAGATGCCATTGACCCGGAAACCGGCGTCTTCGGCCTGGGCCAGAACGCCCATGTCGTCAAGAATATGCAATGCGCGCGGGGTCAGACCATCTCCGCAGGTTTTGTCACGCGGGAATGTGGCTTTATCCAGGAGCAAGACCTGTTTGCCGAGACGAGCGTTGTAATAGGCCGCGGACGAGCCGCCTGGCCCCGCGCCAATTACAACGACATCGTAAACCGCAGGAGGCATGAACTACGCTGAGCCGGGAGTGTTTTGGGCTTCCAGCGCCTGCAAGATCTTCATCACATCGGCGCGGGAAAGCTTCTCGCGACCCTCGGCAAGGGCTTCCAGTGTGGCATGTGCCAGGGCGCGCGGAATGTTCACAAAATCCGAGAAGGTATTGGCCGCCAGCTGTTGCATGTAGGCGTCAAACTCCGTGAGGTTGTGGCGAGCATAGCTCTGCATCTCCGCATCACCCCAATCTTGCGGATAGAAGTCAACCCCGCGCTGCAGATCTTCCTTGCGGTTGCGCAGAATGTTGACGGACTGCAAGGCGCGGCCAAACTGGATGGCCAAGCTGCGGTGGATCTGCACATGCTCGAACCAGGCCCACAGGTCGCACAACAGGAGGCCAACCGCACCGGCTACGCTGTAGGTATAGCGGTCAAGATCGGCTTGTGAACGGACGCTGAAGCCATTGAGCACCCAATCCCGCATGCGGCCAGCCATGGCTGACGTAGCCTCCCATACACGCGGGGCAATAAAGGCTGGCGCATAGCAGCACCACTCCGAAAGGCGCAGGGTCACCTCCGGCAGCTCGTCTTTGTACGGCGCAAAAAGCGCCTCAAAGCGGGCATGGTCAAACTTTTCCACCGAGGTCTGAGAGTCAAGGATGAGGCAGATCTGCTGCAAAAGGTGTGCTTTTTGCTCGGCGCTAAGGTGAAAGTGATCCTCAATTTCATCGATAGCACGCATGCAGAGATATCCTGCAGCCACAGCCTCTTGCAGGCCCTGAGGTAATCTAATTATCGGAAGATAAAACGTACGGCTGGTTTGCTCGAGAACTTGCAGGGCAGTGTGCGTAGTCATTCCTCAGATTATATGCTATGGCGCCCACTGGCTACGTTCTCGCAACCGTAGGAACCACTCGATCGCAAAAAAGGCCAGGGCGAGAAAGATCATCAGGGCCAGGTTGAGCACACGCCCAAACTGAAGCCACGCCAGGGTAGCCGCATACACGCCCACCCATAGCCCCTGACGCACGATCACATTCACGCGCACCGGTGGGTCACTTGGGAAGCGATAATTCAAAAACGAAACAACTGGCAGGCCCAGGCCGGTAAATGCCAGCATGATTAGAAAGAAAAACAGCCAACGCGGCACCAGGTTGGGCTGCGTGCTGGTAACCAGCAGGCCCAGCCCTCCCCAGCCAAAAAGGAGCAGCAGGACAGTGGTGGGCAGGAAGGCAAAGGGGGATGGAGTGCCTGCTTTGTTCATAGTGAGAAATTATACGCTTTGCGCCCTTGACGCAGAAAGCGCTGCTGGTGTACACTGCCGCAAGTTAGGAGACAGGCGTGAAATTCCTCTTCACTCCCATTGACCCCAAGCAGACCTCGGCTTCCAAGGCCGGTGGTTCTTCCCTGCCTTGGCGTAGTGCGCCTGTTTCCGGCTAGCAGTCTCATCTTTGATGGAACGGCCGCACGGCGCACAGCCCTGCGGCCTTTTTGTTTAAGACCGCAGGCAGTTCCCTGCGGTCTTTTTTTTTTGCAATATTTTTTAGGAGAAGAAAATGGCTACACAAGAATTTGAAGGCTATGTACTGCGGCCAGTAGTGGTTGAAGATGTGAATGCAGTGACCAGTGTGATCAACCAGTTTTCCAAGATCTTCGCCGGTTTGGAAGAAGAAGCCGCTGAAGAGGTGCTGGGTTTCTGGAAGACGCCTGGTATTGACCTGGAACAGGATATGCGCGCCATCATTTCGCCCACTGGTGAAATGGTTGGTTACGCCGAAGCCCTGGCCTGGAATGAAGTGCCGGTCAATCCGTATATCTTTCAGCGAATAGTGCCGGAATTGGTAGGCAGCCCGGCGCAAGCCATGCTGCTGGATTGGGCGGTGGAGCGTTGCAAGGACGCGTTGGCACGCGTACCCGAAGAACTGCGCGTGGCGATCGGGCTGCATGCCATTGCCGGCATTGAAGCCCAGCATGACCTACTGATCTCGCGCGGCTTCAAAGTCACCCGCCATGTCTTCGAAATGGGCATTGACTTTGAAAGCGAACCTAACGGCGTGACCTGGCCAGAAGGCATCCTACTGCGCCCCTTTGAAGTGGAGCGCGACTTGGCTGCTGTTTACAAGGCGCATGACGAGGCTTTCTCTGACCACTTTGGCCATGTGGACGAGGGCTTTGAGGCCGGGCTTAAGCGCTTCCGCCACCTGATGGTGGAGGACGGCTCCGAGTTTGACCCCAGCCTTTGGTTCGTCGCCATGCATGGCGATGAAGTGGCAGGCTACCTGGTGGGCCGCAAGAAGCCGCATGGCGCGGGCCATCTGGGTTGGATCAGCATACTGGGCGTGCGCCGCCCATGGCGCAAGCACGGCCTGGGGTTGGCCCTGCTCCAGCACGCCTTTGGCGCGTTCTACGAGCGCCGCTGGATGCGCGCCGAACTGGACGTGGATGCCGGCAGCCTTACAGGCGCCGTGCGCCTGTATGAGCGGGCCGGCATGCGCGAAGTGCGCCGCCATGACCGCTACGAAAAAGAGTTGAGACCAGGGAAGGAGTTGATGACCACCGACATAAGCAACTAGACCGCACACAAAACCAACACAACAGCGCCGGCGAATGCCGGCGCTGTTGTTTAAGGGGCCGTTATACTTGCCCTGGAGAAGGAGATCCATCATGCAATACCGAAAATTCGGCAAACACAACCTGAACGTTAGCGAGATCGGTCATGGCCTATGGGGTATGGGCGGCTGGACCGACGCGGATGACAAACAATCCATGGCAGCTCTGGAGCGCTCGCTGGAGCTGGGCTGCAACTTCTTTGATACTGCGTGGGCTTATGGCTCAGGGCATAGCGAGCGGCTGCTGGGCCAGCTGATCCGCAACCACCCGGACACTGAGATCATCGTGGCCACCAAAGTGCCGCCCAAGAACGGCAAATGGCCCGCCGACCCTGCCGACAAACTGCAGGATGCATTCCCCGCCCAGCACATCATTGATCTCACAAAGCGCAGCATTGAGAACCTGGGCACTGATAGCGTGCACCTGCAGCAATTGCATGTGTGGGATGACGCCTGGGCGTCTGACCCGGAGTGGATCGAAGCAGCCCAGCGATTGAAAGACGAAGGACTGATCAAGTTCTTCGGCCTGAGCTTGAACCGCTGGGAGCCGTGGAATGGCCTCAAAGCCATACGCACCGGCGCCGTAGATGCGGTGCAAGTGATCTACAACATCTTTGACCAGGCGCCCGAAGACGAGTTGTTTCCGCTGTGCGAGGAAATGGGTGTTGGAGTACTGGCACGCGTGCCGCTGGATGAAGGTGGTTTGAGCGGAAAGCTGACGCTTGACACCAAGTTCCCAGAAGATGACTGGCGCTCCGGCTACTTTGGCCCTGAGAACTTGAAACCGACTGTCGAACGGGCCGAAGCGCTCAAAGCCCTGTTGCCGGCGGACATGTCTCTGCCAGAGTTGGCGCTGCGCTTCGTTCTGGCGCACCCGGCAGTCAGCACGACCATCCCAGGGATGCGCAAGCTGGAGCATGTTGAGCAGAACATTGCGCTTAGCGACGGCCAGGCGCTGCCCGCTGAGCTGATCGAACAGCTCAGAACACACCGCTGGGACCGCAAGGTAGCGCCTTGGTCTGATTAGGGTTCGGGGGTTGGCTCTTCAGCCATAGCTTGCAGCGGGGCTGCCATGTAAGGCACTTGTTCCGGGTCGCACCAGATGACAATGGTGCGATAGTCTTCCAGTTCCAGTCCTTCGGGCAGCTCAAACTGCTGGCTTGTGTCACCCGCCAGAATGCCGAGATCAATGCTCTCCGCAACGTCGGCCGCGGTGAACTCATCGGCCGGGTCAGCGCTGGTCAGCAGCACACGTAAGTCTGATCGGTATTCCACATCCACATCAGCCAGGCTGAGGACGCGCTCACCACTTTCCAGCGCGTAGACCTCAGCGCTCCCGCTGCCGGTGTATGCAAGCGCCACAAACTGGCCCGCAGCTATCAATTCTGCATCTGCAAAGGTGGCGCTATCAGCTTCGGCAGTGATGGTTTCGGTGGGCAGCTGCGTTGCCGTAGGCGGGCGCGGCGTGAAACTCGCCATCACGCCCAGGGTTGGGAAGGTGACGTAGGCCTGGCGGCTGGTGAACAACGGCGAGATAAGGTACCAGGCAAGGGAGGAACCCAAAAGGGCCGCTCCAAGCACTGCCAGGCGCACTTCTGGTCTTTTAAGCATGGAGCGCGGATTATAGCTGACCCACAAGGGCGCCGGGGCGCACAGGGTTTAGGGTTGTATGAGAGCAGGCGCGCGTTCTGCACTCAACCACAGCTCATTTCCATCAGTTTGCGCACGCAGCCAACCCAGCGCGGAGGCTTGCAGGAGCGTGCGATCGGCCAACGCGTTCAGTTGCTCATGCTCGATCTCGCCATCATTCGCGAGCCAGTACACACTGGCATCCAAGGCGGCCAGCCACTCCGGCGGGTTTAATGGTGGGTACCCACCATCTGCCAATAGCATCAGATCGATCCCGCCCAGAGACTGTTCTCTAAGTTGAGCAAGTTGGTCAACATCCGCGCCCAGGGGAAGCAGCGCCTGGAAGTTGTGCCAGCTTATAAGCACCGTTGCGCCGCGCGGGCCGACGCCGGCAATTTGAAGCTCAGCACCATCGCCCAAGCTGAGTATCTGGCCGGAGAGGATCTCATGAACCTCAAATCCCTCCGATCGCATGCGGGCGATCAAGTTCTCAAAGCTGGTAGGCGGCCATTGATGCGCCCAGCCCACATTGGCAATCTGCAAATTTTGCAGTCCGCTCTGCAGGCCGTCAGTTTGTTCGGGGCGCTCGCCAAGGACCAGCAGCCAATCTATCTGTCGGGCAAAGGGCGGCAGATGACGGCCAAGCTCAGCGGAAAGCTCGACTGCGTTGGCGCCGCCGTGGATGAGAAGATTGCGCCCCGTAGGCGTACGCACAAGCACGGCTTCACCCGGCACATCCAGCAGAGTGATCTCCAGCCGGCCGGTGGGCGCAGAGGAAGCCAGCCCCCAGGCGCCAAAGGCTAGAGCCGCCAGCACCGCCGCAGGCAAAGCAGGTTGCCATTGAAAGGCGCGCACTGCGCTGCGCACTGGCGGCAGGCTGACAGCCAGCAAAACGAAGTAGTAGGCCATGACCAGCGGCATACCGAAGTCACCCACATGGTAGGCCGCCCAGCTAGGCCCAGCCAACCATTCCACAATGCGGATGGTGAGCAAGGCAAGCGGCCAGGCAAACAGAGCCAACAGCTGCCCAAGCAAGGGCAGCACAAAGCCAGCGATCAAGGAAAGCCCGCCAAAGATCAGGATGGCTGGCTGCAATGGCAACACCAGGATATTGGCGGGAAGTGCCACTAGTGACAGCCGCCCGAAGTGATGCAGCAACAAAGGCAGGGTCAGTATCTGGGCTGCCAAGGTCAGCAGCACATAATCGTATAGCGGGCCTTTGAGGCGGGCCGCCCACTGCTCCGGCATACGCCGCTCCAGTTGGGCCGTCGCCCAGGCCTGGATTGGCGGGGCATAGACCAGCAAACCCAAGGTGGCCATGAATGAGAGCTGAAAGCCAACATCCCACAGAACCAAAGGATTGATCATGGCCATTAGCGCCGCAGTGAAGGCAAGCGTGTTCAGGCCGTGCTGTTCGCGGCCAGTAAGTTGTGAACCTAAGACAACGAGGCCCATGATGGCAGCCCGCACCACTGAGGCTTGTGCGCCAACCAGTAGCGTATATAGAACAATGAAACCTGCCGCCAGCCACAACCCTTTGCGCTTGCCCACCCAGCGAGTGAACAAGGTCAACGCCAGACCGGCAATGATGCTAATGTTGAAGCCCGAGATGGCTACGATGTGGCGAGTGGCCGTGTCGTTAAAGTCATCTTTTAGCGATTGTGGTATGCCGCTTTCGTCTCCCAGCAGGATGCCGGCTAGGAGCCCCGCCACCGGATCGGGATACAGGCGGTGCAGCACCTCCACCCCGCGCCCACGCAGGGTAAGTAACTGCGCGGGCAGCCAATCGCCTCCGCTACCATCCAGACGCTCAGCGTGCGCAAAAGACATAAGACTATGCACGCCTTGGCGCGCCAAGTATTGCTGATACGAAGCTCCACTTTGATCTGGCGTGCGCAGCTGCCCTGAAAGGCGTAATCGGTCGCCATAGATCCAGACTTGGCCTAGATCGGTGCGCGCCAGCAGGTTGCCGGCAACCGGATGCTGAGTGCCATCGATCTCAATGTATTCAGCTTCAACCCATAGCTCAACATAGCCTTGGCGGTAAATAGCAGGACGAATGAGCGAGCCGTCTATGGTGACGCGCTCGCGTACCTCGTTGTAGTACAGCAAGCTGGTCTCGTCGATCCGGGGTTGGGCGGCCTGGTAGCGCAAGGCGCCCAGGCTGAATATCACCACGGCAAAGGCTGCCAGGCGCCCCAAGCCGGGCAGCCGGCGCCAGCCAGCAGCCAGTACAAGACTGGCAAACAGCCCTAAGCCAACCCACAGGGAACCGGCAGCCAGCAACCCGGCCGCGGCCAAGACCCCCAATACAAATGCCAGACTAACCCAGAGTAAAGGAAGCTCGGTTAGGTATTTTGAGAAACTCTGCTTTGTGTCCACCTAGGCTCGAAATTATAATCAGCGGCGGGGGCCATAAAACGGTCACACTTCGTACGGCCAATCTAGATGCTTGCCAGGGTGTTTTGGCGGCAGTGCTAGCTATGCATCACCCTGTAACGCCAAAGTCTAAGAAAGCATCGGCGACTTAAAACAAAAACGCCTGCCGAAATCGGCAGGCGTTTTGATTTAAAAGAAAAGTCCCTTGGCAATGACCTACTCTCCCAGGGGGCTGCCCCCCAAGTACCATCGGCGCTAACGAGCTTAACTACCGGGTTCGAGATGGGACCGGGTGTACCCTCGTTGCAGAGATCACCAAGAGACTATTTCACAAGTCTGATGACTGAATAATGACCCTATTTAGGTACTGCACGGAAAATCTTCGAGTTCTCCACACTACCGATTAAGCCCTCGACCATTAGTACAGTTTAGCTCCACACATTGCTGCGCTTCCACCCACTGCCTATCAAGCAGGTAGTCTACCTGCGGTCTTACTCCATAACGGATGAGGGATCTCATCTTGAGACGGGTTTCCCACTTAGATGCTTTCAGCGGTTATCCCTGCCAGACGTGGCTACCCAGCTATGCCCTTGGCAGGACAACTGGCACACCAGAGGTCTGTCCACCCCGGTCCTCTCGTACTAGGGGCAGATTCTCGCAAATCCCTTACGCCCACATCGGATAGAGACCGACCTGTCTCACGACGGTCTGAACCCAGCTCACGTGCCGCTTTAATGGGCGAACAGCCCAACCCTTGGGACCTGATACAGCCCCAGGATGCGACGAGCCGACATCGAGGTGCCGAGCCACGCCGTCGCTATGGACGCTTGGGCGTGACCAGCCTGTTATCCCCGGGGTAGCTTTTGTCCGATAAGCCACGGCCCTTCCACTCGGTACCGTGGGATCACTAAGTCCGACTTTCGTCTCTGCTCGACGCGTTGGTCTTGCAGTCAAGCTCCCTTGTGCCTTTACACTCTACGGCTGGTTTCCATTCAGCCTGAGGGAACCTTTGAGCGCCTCAGTTACTCTTTATGAGGCGACCGCCCCAGTCAAACTGCCTATCTGGCACGGTTCCCCACCCGGATAACGGCGTGGGGTTAGATACGAAACTTGATCAGGCTGGTATTTCACTGTTGGCTCCACCGAGGCTAGCGCCCCAGCTTCAAAGCCTCCCAGCTATGCTACACAAATCAAGCCCCAAATCAATGCCAAACTACAGTAAAGCTCCACGGGGTCTTTTTGTCCTGATGCGGGTAACGAGCATCTTCACTCGTATTTCAATTTCACCGGGTCTTTCGTTGAGACAGTGCTCCACTTGTTACTCCGTTCGTGCGGGTCGGAACTTACCCGACAAGGAATTTCGCTACCTTAGGACCGTTATAGTTACGGCCGCCGTTCACTGGGGCTTCAGTTCAGTGCTTCGCTTGCGCTAACACGTCCCTTTAACCTTCCAGCACCGGGCAGGAGTCAGCCCCTATACGTCGTCTTACGACTTAGCAGAGACCTGTGGTTTTGTTAACCAGTCAGCAGAGCCTGTTTACTGCGACCCAAATTCGCTACAGAAGGAATTCTTTCACGATTATGGGCACCTCTTATCCCGAAGTTACGAGGTTAAGTTGCCTAATTCCTTAACGAAAGTTCTCCCGTTCGCCTTGGTATACTCAACCCATCTACCAGTGTCGGTTTGCGGTACGGTTATTCAAGAGTCAACGCTTAGAGGCTTTTCTCGACAGCAAGGCTCAACCACTTCAGCCTCAGGGCACGGCATCACGCCTCAGCTCAGCTCGCGGATTTACCTACGAGCCTCAACACCTACACGCTTGCAACCTGCACAACCAATCGCAGGCTGGCCTACCTCGCTGTGTCCCCCCATCGCTCATCTCAAATAGTTCCGGAATGTTGACCGGATATCCATCACCTACGCCTCACGGCCTCGGCTAAGGACCGACTAACCCGACGCGGATTGACCTGCCGTCGGAAACCTTAGATTTACGGCGAACATGATTCTCACATGTTTTACGCTACTCATGTCTGCATTCTCACTTCCATACGCTCCAGCTGTCTTTACAGTCAGCCTTCACCGCCTATGGAACGCTCCCCTACAGCTTCAACTTACGTTGAAACCCATATCTTCGGTGCTACGCTTAGCCCCGTTACATTTTCCGCGCAAGATCACTTGACCAGTGAGCTGTTACGCACTCTTTAAAGGATGGCTGCTTCTAAGCAAACCTCCTGGTTGTCTCAGTAATCTCACAACGTTTCCCACTTAGCGTAGACTTTGGGACCTTAGATGATGGTCTGGGCTCTTTCCCTCTCGACCACGAAACTCATCTCCCGTGGTCCGACTGCCTTGCTTTGGAGTACCGGCATTCGGAGTTTGGTTGGGGTTGGTAAGCAGTAAGCCCCCGTACCCATCCAGTGCTCTACCTCCGGCACTAAACACAAGACGCTAGCCCTAAAGCTATTTCGGGGAGAACAAGCTATCTCCTAGTTCGTTTGGCATATCACCCCTACCCACAGTTCATCCCACAACTTTGCAACGTTGAAAGGTTCGGGCCTCCACGAGTGGTTAGACTCGCTTCACCCTGACCATGGGTAGCTCACCAGGTTTCGTGTCTAATTTTTGCGACTGCACGCCCTATTCAGACTCGCTTTCGCTACGGCTTCGGGTGTAAATCCCTTAACCTTGCCACAAAAATTAACTCGCAGACTCATTCTCCAAAAGGCACGCCGTCAGGCCTAACGCCGCGATGCCCATCTCTGGGTTCACAGACGCGTCATTGCCCTTCGACTGCTTGTAAGCTTACGGTTTCAGGTTCTATTTCACTCCCCTCACCGGGGTGCTTTTCACCTTTCCCTCGCGGTACTTGTTCACTATCGGTCGCAACGTGTATTTAGCCTTGGAGAGTGGTCTCCCCGGATTCCCACCGGATTACACGAGTCCAGTGGTACTCAGGTATCTGACGGAAGTCATGAAGTTTTCGCATACGGGACTCTTACCCTCTTTGGTAGGCTTTCCCACACCATTCTGCTAACGTCATGATTGGTAACTTCCATGTGCCAGACCCTACAACCCTCAAGAAGCAAGCCTCTTGAGTTTGGGCTATTCCCCGTTCGCTCGCCACTACTAAGGGAATCTCTGTGATTTCTGTTCCTCTGGTTACTAAGATGTTTCAGTTCACCAGGTGCCCTCCGCCAGGTCTATGTGTTCAACTAGGCGGTGCTGCGAGTTCATCGCAGCGGGTTTCCCCATTCGGAAATCCCCGGATCAAAGCCTGTTCACGGCTCCCCGGGGCTTATCGCAGTGTCCCGCGTCCTTCATCGGCACGTCGCGCCAAGGCATCCACCGTAAGCTCTTAGTAGCTTAACCATATGGTAATGTGGAGAAATCGAAAATTTTCCGCAACAAGGGCAAATCAAACCGAAACGTTCCCGCAAGGGAGCGTTTTACGTTTGATACGACCCATGTTGTTTGATTTGTTTCATTTGATGATGCTTTAAGGATCATTATTCAGTTTGTAAAGTGCACACGAGCGTTGTTCTGCTCGCCTTAGGCTTGCCCTGCGATGCTTGATCGCAAGACGCACCCGCTGATGCCGGCGTCAATAGCCGGCCTGGATCCCCATTTAAGGGCGCCAGGCTGGCCATTCACACACACTTTCACTTGTTAACTCGGGAACCTTAGACAGAAGGGCCCGGCGCAACGCCGGGCCCGTAAAGACTAGCCTTTTGCGTTACGACTTTTTATTTGGATTACGAAACCACCAACTCAACTACCAGAAGTGCTCTCCGTTCTTGTTGCATCGAACTGCATTATACCTGCACCGCCTCCGATTGTGAAGGCGCCCCACCAGAAGAGTGGAGATGAGGGGGCTCGAACCCCTGACCCCCGCCTTGCAAAGGCGGTGCTCTCCCAACTGAGCTACATCCCCGGGCCCCTGGCCGGTAGAGTGGGCCTGAGAGGATTCGAACCTCTGACCTCTGCGTTATCAGCACAGCGCTCTAACCAACTGAGCTACAGGCCCTTGCGCAACTGGCAGCAAGCTGCTTCGTTGCGCCTGGAAAAGCTGCTCAGCTGTCGCTTCGCGACGCTTTTCCGCGCTGTTTAGTATGGCCGGCACTTAACCGCTGAATAGTGATAAGAAGAATGAAGACTTGCGCTTGCCAACCCATCTGTGAGAAGTATGGGTTGGCGGTTTCGCCCCACCACCGCAGTGGGACTTGGCGTCACATAATATGTGTTCGCCTGATGTGGAGAGTGGAGAACTCCCTCTGCACCACAAGGATGCTGGAGGGGTCTCAATGCTCCAGAAAGGAGGTGATCCAGGCGCACCTTCCGGTACACCTACCTTGTTACGACTTCGTCCCAGTTACCAATCCCACCTTGGGCGGCTCCCTCCTTGCGGTTAGGATACCGACTTCAGGTGTTATCAGCTTCCATGACGTGACGGGCGGTGTGTACAACGCCCGGGAACGTATTCACCGCACTAATTCTGACGCGCGGTTACTAGCAACTCCGACTTCATGCAGGCGAGTTGCAGCCTGCAATCTGAACTGAGGCCGATTTTGAGGATTGGCTCCACCTTGCGGTCTTGCAACCCGTTGTACCGACCATTGTAGCGTGTGTGTAGCCCTGGATATAAAGGCCATGCTGACTTGACGTCATCCCCACCTTCCTCCGGCTTGATACCGGCAGTCCCGTATGACACATGTAACATACAGCAGGGGTTGCGCTCGTTACCGGACTTAACCGGACATCTCACGACACGAGCTGACGACAGCCATGCAGCACCTGTATACGCTCCCCGAAGGGTCGATCCCGTTTCCGTTCTCTACCACGTATATGTCAAACCCAGGTAAGGTTCTTCGTGTAGCATCGAATTGAACCACACGCTCCGCTGCTTGTGCGGGCACCCGTCAATTCCTTTGAGTTTTAACCTTGCGGCCGTAGTCCCCAGGCGGTGAACTTATCGCGTTGGCTTCGGCACCGATAGGTTTTACCCCACCGACACCAAGTTCACATCGTTTACAGCTAGGACTACCGGGGTTTCTAATCCCGTTTGCTCCCCTAGCTTTCGCGTTGGAGTGTCAGGAGCGGTCCAGAAGGTCGCCTTCGCCACTGATGTTCCTCCGGATATCTACGCATTTCACCACTACACCCGGAATTCCACCTTCCTCTACCGTCCTCTAGTCTGCCAGTTTTGAACGACATCTCCCGGTTAAGCCGTGAGATTTAACATCCAACTTAACAGACCACCTGCACGCGCTTTACGCCCAGTAAATCCGGATAACGCTCGGATCCTACGTGTTACCGCGGCTGCTGGCACGTAGTTAGCCGATCCTTATTCATGAGGTACAGTCCTTTCTCTTCCCTCATAAAAGCACTTTACAACCCGAAGGCCTTCATCGTGCACGCGGCGTTGCTGCATCAGGCTTTCGCCCATTGTGCAATATTCCCTACTGCTGCCACCCGTAGGTGTCTGGACCGTGTTTCAGTTCCAGTGTGGGGGGTCACCCTCTCAGGTCCCCTACCCGTCTTAGCCTTGGTAAGCCGTTACCTTACCAACTAGCTGATGGGACGCAGGCCCCTCCCGAAGCGAATTACTCCTTTAATAGTGAGACCTCTAACTCTCACAGTCACATGGGGTATTAGCAGTCCTTTCGAACTGTTATCCCCCACTTCGGGGCAGGTCACCAACGCGTTACTCACCCGTTCGCCACTAGAAATATCGTATTGCTACAATATTCTCGTTCGACTTGCATGTATTAGGCACGCCGCCAGCGTTCATCCTGAGCCAGGATCAAACTCTCCGCAAAAAAGTACATCTTGCGATGTACAGAGATACATCTCTATGCGGTTAGTCAAAGAAAACGCAAGCTATCTTTACTTCTTATCACTATTCAGATGTTAAGGTCCGGCGCATACACAGGGGCGGGATTCTACCCACACACCTCTGGCCTGTCAAGGCTGCAGACAAGAAAAGTCCCGATGCCGATAAGGCAATCGGGGCCTCTGTCGCTAGACTTTTTCAGTTGTTAGGGGAATGCTGTACTGCTACAGATATTCCGGCTGTCAAATGCTGGAACATTATATGCAGAATTTCACAAATAGCAAGCGATTCTGAAATCTTTAAGATTACATGTTCTGGCGTCCGGCCAGCGCCCGCAGCAGGGTGCTCTGGTCGGCATACTCCAGGTCGCCGCCCATGGGCAGGCCGCGCGCCAGCCGGGTGACGCGCACACCCAGCGGGGCTATCTGCTGCTGCAGGTACATGGCGGTGGCATCGCCTTCCATGCTGGGGTTAGTAGCGACGATCAGCTCTTGCACCTCGCCCGTCTTTAGCCGCTGCAACAGCTCTGCGATCTTTAAGTCTTCTGGCCCCACACCTTCGATCGGGGAGAGCGCGCCGCCAAGGACATGGTAAAGGCCGCGGTAACCCTGGGTGCGCTCGATCGCCAATACATCCAGCGGCTCTTCAACCACGCACAGCAATGCCTTCTCGCGCTCTGGGTGGGCACAGATGGGGCACAGCTCCTGCCCGGCGGCAGTGATGTTGAAACACAGCCCGCAGGTGGCCGTGCCCACGCGCAGACCACCGAGCGCCTTGGATAGTTCATCGGCAAGGGCGCCGTCTCCACGCAACAGGAAGAAGGTCAAGCGCGAGGCCGTCTTTGGCCCTACACCTGGCAATCGGGCAAACGCCTCGATCACGCGCTGGATCGGCTCAGGCAGTAACACGCGTGCTTCTTAGAAATTGAGCCCTTGGGAAAGCGGGCCAAGGCGGTCTTTCGCCATCTGGCGCGAAGCTTCAAGTGCTTCGTTGACGCCTTGCATCAGCAGTTTGGCCAACTTCTGCGGGTCGCCAGCAACCTCTGGCGAGATCTCCAGGCTGGTGATGCGCTGGTCGCCCGTGATCACGATCCTGATAGCGCCATCAGCCACTTCGGCTGTGACAGTCTCTTTGGCCAACTCTTTCTGAGCTTTGACCAGATCGCCTTGCAGCTCGCGCAGCTGCTTTAGCATGCCGCCCATATCCCCTAAACCCGGTAGTTTGTCCATTGCTACTTATCTCCAATACCAAGAAAGTTTATGACTCAATCGCTTGTGGCTTGGTCGGTCTGATCGACAATTTCGCCACCAAGGCGCATTGCCGTAGCTACCACGCCAGAACTATCCAGCCCCGCCGGCAACTCGGAAGCGCTAGCGGTGCTGAGAAAGCACTGCACATCCATTGCCCGGCCGAAGGCCTGCTGCAACACGGCGTGGAGCATATCCATATTGTCCTGCTTTTCCATCTTGTCTTTCAATACATCTGTGGCGAAGCCGAGCAGGAGTTTATCGTCACGCAATTGGCGCGCCTTGACAGAGTTGAGCAGCGCGGCCAGGTTGGCATTTTGCTGCTTGGCTAGATCTTTGATCTTGTTCCATTGCGCCATGTCCAAGCCTTCCCCACTGGCCGCGGGGGTAGCGGCTGGCGCCTGCGATGCAGGCCGAGGAGCATCCGCTTTCCTTTGCGGTGCAGGCTGGCTTGTGCGCTCCGGCACGGCAGCCGGGGGCGTGGATACTGACGGCGCCTGCATCGCCTCAACCAGCGCCATTTCCAAAGGCAGGCCGGGCTGCCAAGCCTGGCGCACTTCGGCTGCAGCTTCATTGAACAAACGCAGCATGCGCAAAATACTGGCGGGCGTCAACGCTTCGGCCTGCGCTTTCATGCGGCGCGCCTCCTCGCCGGCAAACTCATGACCCAGCGGCGCGTTCATGCGGATCAGCAACAGGCCGCGCAAGGTGTCCACCAACTGGCGCGCCAGCTGGCGCGCATCACTGCCGGTGTCCAGCGCGGCGCGGATCTGCTCCAGGCCGGCGGCAGCGTCATTGGCAACCAGGGCATCCAGCACGCCCAGCACGGCTTCGCTGGCCGAGGTGCCCAGTACCTGCTGCGCCCAATCCAGGCGCAGGCGTTCGCCCGGCACCGCCAGCTGGTCAAACAACGAGATCGAATCACGCAGACTGCCGGTGCCCTGGCGAGCGATGAGCTCCAGCGCATCGCGGTCTGCTTCTACACCCTCATCTTTGGCAATTTTCTCCAGCTGGGCAACCGTCTCTTCCACTGGCAACCGGCGGAACTCGTGGCGCTGGCAGCGCGAGAGCACGGTTGCCGGGATCTTGTGCATTTCTGTGGTGGCCAGGATGAAGATGGCATGCGGCGGCGGCTCCTCCAGGGTCTTCAACAGTGCATTGAAGGCCGCCTGGGAGAGCATGTGGACTTCGTCAATGATATAGACCTTGAAGTCCCCGTGATTGGGTTTGAAATTGATCTTGTCACGCAGATCACGCACGTCTTCCACGCTGGTATTGGATGCGGCGTCAATCTCGATCAGGTCCATAAAGCTGCCGTTTTGGATCGAAACGCAGTTCTCGCAGGTGCAATCAGGACGCTGGGTCAAATCTTCATTGGTGCAAGTTATTGCTTTGGCCAGCAAGCGCGCGATGCTGGTTTTGCCGGTGCCGCGCGGCCCTGAGAACAAATAGGCATGGCCTACCCGGTCGGCCGCAACGGCATTGCGCAGCGTGCTGACCACATGCGCCTGGCCGACGACATCAGACCAGTTGTTTGGCCGGTATTTGCGATAAAGGGAAAGAGTGGGCGTGCTCATGAACATATCTAGTGTAACAGAGGCGTATGCTCATGAAGATAGCCTGCCAACCTCATCTGACACACTAATCTTTTGACGATGAAATCGGTCCAATGGAATGCTGATGTTGTAATCAGAAATACGCTTGTTCAGGGCTTCTACAGTTTCTTCGAATGCGGCGAGTGCAGTTTGCCATTGGGTTTCGACCCAACGAGCGTCATCCTGCCCAACCGCATTGGCTTGACGCCATTCCCAGGCTCGGGCAAGGCTGGCACGCGCCGCCGCCAACTCTGCATCGATTGCCTGGCGAGTTTCAATAAACGAAAGAGCGAAGCCATTTTCCTTTAGCAGATGATAGGCAAGCTGCCAGCTGGGATCTATGTACGGGTTCTCTTCCAGGTTAAGTGGCTTTCCCGCTCCTGGCAGGTTGTCAAAAGCCCCCTCCTCCATAGCTTTGCGGATGATCTCGTCAATATTGGGCATAACAGATCAGGGGACTACAAAAGTGGCCTGCACATCTCCGTTGCTATCCAGCAGAGTCAGAGTCTCACCATTGGTCCATACCGCCACTTGGCGATCCCAATAGAGTTCAGAAACGGTGTCATCTCCTTGACGAGTATAGACAGATACCTGCCCACCGGGATGCAATACCAGCGCAGGAAAGCGGAACTCTATGCCGCTGCCATCCCGCAGGCGCCAACCAACCAGCGAGAGCTCCTGCTGGCCGGTGTGCTCAATGGTCACGCGCTCATTCTGCAGATCGCCAGCCGCCACCACTGCGCCTACGCGCAGTTGGCTGCTGGCGATCTGCACCGGCGCCCCGTTGGCATCCAAAACCGCCGGGCTGTCTCGAAACACAAAGAAGGTCCACACAGACATCACGATCAGTGCGGTCACAATGGAAACAGCCACATTGAGCAGTAAATAGCGCACAAGACGCGGGTCAGTCAGCAGATCACGCATCCATACGATGATAGCACTGACCAGCCGGCTTTGCCGTTTCCCGAGAATGGTAGACTGTGAAACATGCGGATTTCGGCGGAGAAAGATACCGGCCCACGCCCAGCGGCCATCACTTTCACTGGCCGCCTATTGAGCCTGCAAAGCGTAGGCCTTGTGCTCCTGGCCATTATGGCCGCGCCCGAGCCCCCGATCGCCAACCATGAATGGCGCGAGCTATGGCGCGCCGGCTTGTATATCACGCTTGGCTTTCTCAGTGCGTGGTCAGGCCTGGGTCTGCTCAAATTGCGCCCGCCCTCCTGGAACCTGGCCATGCTTGTACAAGGCACGGCTTTGCTGCACGCGCTGATTCTGTACCGCGCTGGCGAACGCCCTGTGTACATCTATCTGCAGATGTTCCTGGCCATTCTGATCGTAGTCAACCTAAATCAGTCAGCCCTACGCGCCAGCTTTCCTACTGAGCTGATCGAAACCCAAGAGGCACCGCAGTGACCGCGCCCAACCCGGCGGAGCAGCACGCGGTCCTGCTGCGCCGTTTTGAACCCATCCTGCGTTTCACGCATGGGGAACGCTTCTTCCCTATGGATGTGGGCCGCTATGTGGCCAACAGCAGCTTCTGGGTGCAACGGCCAAACCTGCCATCTGAACGCGTATACGCTCAAGGTGATCTATCGCTGGAGAAGCTTTCACAAAGTCGTCGAGAGCCCTTCGCTTCAATCCAATATCTTAAGTTCATTGAGCCGCTCACGATCACCGAGCTCGCCACCTACCAGCTGCAGCAAACGCTAACCAAAGCAGGCCGCGAGCAGGCTTTTCATGCCGGCGCAGGCCGCCTGGCGCGGGTGGGGTACGGCTCACGCCTGCTCGATGCCCTCTTTTCACTCAGCCTCTTTCTGCGCGGCCGAGTGCCGGGCGACACGGCCGCGGCTGCGGCCGTGCGCTACAAGCAGATGCAAGAAGACAGCGAGCAGTTTCATTACTATGGCCGCGTGCTGGAGCAAGAGGGTTGGCTGGTCCTGCAATACTGGTACTTCTACGCCTTCAACAACTGGCGCTCTGGTTTCTCTGGCGTAAATGACCACGAAGCCGATTGGGAAATGGTGTGCGTGTATCTGTACAAGGATGCCGAAGGCGAATGGCAGCCGGAGTGGACGGGCTATGCCAGCCATGATTTCCACGGCGACGATCTTCGCCGCCGCTGGGATGACCCTGAGTTGGAGAAGATCGCCCAGCATCCGGTCGTTTACGTGGGCGCAGGTTCGCATGCCAGCTACTACCAGGCGGGTGAGTACCTTACTGAACTAGAGCTGCCGTTGCTTTCCCCGCTGTCTGCATTCTGGGGGCGCGTCCGCGGCGCATGGGAGCGCATGCTGCGCACAGAAGACAGCACCCGCACTAACGAAACTTTGTTCCGCATTCCGTTTGTAGACTACGCCCGCGGCGATGGCATGAGCATCGGCCCCGGACAGCAAAAGCGCTGGGCAGACCCTGAACTTATAAACCCGGCCCCGGAGTGGGTGCGCGGCTACCGCGGCCTGTGGGGCCTGTACGCCCGCGATCCGATTGCCGGCGAAAACGCACCTGCTGGCCCCATGTATGACCGCGCCGGCAAAGTGCGCCGCGCCTGGTATGACCCGCTGGGCTGGGCCGGGTTGGACAAGCAAGTGCCGCCCAACCGCGCCCAAGACCGGGCTCGCCGCCGCCAGCATGCTATTGAGCAGCGTCAGGACGCGCTCAAGATCACCATCAGCGAAAAGACCCGCGAGCTGCGCGATCTAGGCATGGAAGCCGAAGCGATGCTGGAACAACCCCATATGAAAGAGCTCTACGAGCAACGCCGGCAGCGCATCGGCGTGCTATCGGAGGAGTTGGATACATTGCGCGCCCAACTCTCCACTGACGGTGCGCTACGCGAAGCCCTCGGCTTGCATGCTGCCCGCCTGGATGCTGGCTACAAGACCGGCCCGCGGGCACATATCCGCCGTGCCCATCACCCAGCCAGCGAGACCGGACTTCGCCTCAGCCGCATTGCCGAGATTTGGGCAGCAGCCAGCATTGGCATCGTGCTACTCGCCTTCGTCGGCATAGTGCTATTCGCCCGCCAGTACTTGCTGGTGGGCATCGTATCCATGTTGGGGATCGTGGCCGTAGTGGAAGCTGTGTTCCGCAGCCGGCTTGGCTGGCTGCTGGGCCGGCTTACCAACGCGCTGGCATTGGTGGCAACCCTAGTGCTGCTTTACGAATTCTTCTGGCCGCTGGTGATCGGTGTCATTATCCTGGCCGGCACCTACATCTTATGGGAAAACCTGCGCGAGCTGTGGGCTTAGCGCCGGCGCGCAAAGCACAGATCCGCACTTTCACCCGGCCGCAGCTGGCTGCCCTCCAAAATATCGAAGTTCGCACGAATGAAGTCAAGCACCTGGGAATGCTGCTCCACCGCCTGTTTCGAATCCAATCCAGTACCCTCAGTCAGCAAAAAGTCGAACACCAAGACACCTCCAGGCCGAAGTATCTGGTGAAAGTATCTGGCAATCTCCAAAGGTTTGTTCAGGTGTTCAAACACCTGGCTGCAGAGGATTAGATCCATCGGGTCGAAGAAGTCTGGCATGAACTCATTTTTGGGCAGCAGCAGATGTGGAACAATGTCGCTGCGCGAACGCAGACGCCAAACTCCGTAATGGAACGGCAACATGGCAATATCTGCCAAGTGGTAGGTGTTCCTGCTAGTACCCAGAAAACGGATCGCTCCATATACAAAAGGTGCAGTGGAGCAACCAAACTCCAGGATACTCAACCCATGATTGCGGCCAACATGCCACATCGCTCGTTGCATGACGCGCACATCCGCAGGCAGGCTTGGTTTTGCAGCTAGATGAAGCAGAGAGTACAGCACTTCCGGGCGCTGCCAGGCGTCAAGATGGACACCCGGATCCTCGGTGTCAGGCAACATATTCCGCTGGAATCTAATTCGGTACATGTTCTTTAGAAAATAAGCATCCTGGGGTCCCCAAAGAGGGCGTCCCTTTAAGATGTTGCCCCAATATTCGCTCAGGTCCTCAAACCAGGTCAGGTCTTGGTGCGCGTTGAATGCAGCCCGCCAGAGCTTGATGCGTAGACCCAGGGGCAACAACTGATTGGCATATAGTTTTGCAAAGAAATCTTTTGGCTCTGGCTCGAGGGAACCAGCCATCTGTCCCACAGGATATTGTTCAAATATAGCCGGGACATCTACATGAAGATTGTCGAAGCCATTCTTCTCAGAAGTCGAGTAAAAGATCGCATCGCTCATAGGAAGAATTGTAAATTATTCACTGATGCCATCACAGCCGATAAACTGATCAAGTTTGGGGATCGAACACAAGGGAAATACTTTGTGGGCCCGCCAGGACTCGAACCTGAAACCAAGCGGTTATGAGCCGCCTGCTCTGCCATTGAGCTACAGGCCCTTACTACAACAAGTTGCTATTTTACTAGGCTACAGCGCCGCGTATAAATCCACGCGGTAGCCATCCGGGTCCTGCACGATTGCATAGCGCTGCCCCCACGGCGCATCCCACGGTTCTACCGACAAGCTGTGTCCGGCCGCCTTCACCGCCGCGGCCACGCGGTCCACTTCGGCCGGGGAGCTGTATTGCACCGCGAAAGAGGAATGGTTGCCGGGATGTGGCGTCTCGCCGAGTATCTCCGCCAGCAAACCGGCTACATCGATCATCAACCGCGCCGACCCATCTGGGGTATGCGGCTCCAGGTGCTGTTCGTCTGCGCTAAACTCACCGAATTCAAAACCTAACAGCTTGTAAAAGGCCACTGTCTTTTCAAGGTTTGTTGAGCTAACACCAACAGCATCGATCTTCATATTGATTCTCCCTTACCCGGATCAGCAAGCTCTGTCGGGTAACCCTTTTTGAACCAGCCATCCGCTCCGCCAGACAGGCTCCTTACATTTTGGAAGCCGGCTTCCGCCATGATCTCGGCTGCCACAAGTGAGAACCCGCCGCCGGGACAAATAGTAACCACCTCGCCCTGCATGTAAGGTTCAAGCTCGCCAAACCGAGCCTCTAGATCCTTGATTGCCGCTTTGAAAGCCGCTGCACTGGGGAACTTCACCACCAGTTCCATCAAGGGTATATGCACGGCCCCAGGTAAATGGCCAAAGCCAGAGCTGTATTCACTTGCATCCCTTACATCAATCAACAGCGGTGGCGTGTTTGACGCCATATGCTCCCGCAATTCCTCTGAAGAGATCTCACTCACATTGGAAAAATGGTACTCGCCTCTAATTAGCTTACTTGTCACTACCCGCGCAATCTTGAACAGCATCCCCCTACGGTTGAGCTTGACTCTCATTGTTGGTGCCTCGTTGTAAGAGAGCGGGCGGCGGGATTCGAACCCGCGAATGTCAGCTTGGAAGGCTGATGCCTTACCACTTGGCGACGCCCGCTTGCAAGCATTCTACCGCATTGCGAATCGCTCTTCTCTTGCTCGTACAACAGCCAAAACAGACCGCAAACAGTAGAATAGTGCGCTATGCAAATCTCCAAGGACGCGCTAGAGAAATATCTGCCTTTCCCTCTCTTTCAAGCACTCATTGCAATATTGGCCTTCGGCCTGCTCATTCCGCAACTGGGATTCTATTGGGATGATTGGCCGATGATCTTTCTGGCTGAGCAAGGATCTGCCGAGCTACTAAGGGAGTTCTACAGCTACATTCGCCCTCTATCGTTCTGGACCTATTCGGTTACTTTCCCAATCCTGGGGGTTACTCCCCTGCATTGGCATATCTTCTTGCTGGCTTTGCGCATACTCACCGCAGTGCAACTGTGGCTCACGCTGCGCCTGCTGTGGCCACGGGCGGAGCGCATCGCCGCCATGGCCAGTGCGTTGTTCCTGGTCTACCCATCCTTTAGCCAAGGCCCGATCGCTGTCGCTTACAGTCAGCACTTCATCGTCTACAACCTGTTCCTGTTCTCGCTGTATGCCATGCTTAGATCCTTGCAAGCGCAGAAGACGCGCTGGGTCTGGCTCTCCTTGGCGCTTTTTAGCACGTTGGCTCACCTCTTCACCATGGAGTACTTTGCAGGCTTGGAGCTTGTGCGCCCCCTGATCCTATTAGCCTGGTTCCACAACAAAAAGCGTTCCTCGCTTAAAGAGGCGCTTCTCGATGCAGGTCGCGAGTGGCTGCCGTACCTCATATGTCTGGCAGTATTTTTTCTTTGGCGCATCACACTGGTAATGCCGGATGATCCCAATCGTCTGGTGTGGATCGGGTTGCCAGCGTTTCTTCAGGCTACGCTGCAGAATTTCATCACTGTAGTTTTCGACACCTGGGCAAAAGCGCTCAATGCCGGGCTCATCGATTTTTCTGACCGAGCCGTTGTGTTTTCTTTAGTTCTGGCAGTGATAACCGCCCTGATTTGCTTTGGCTATATGCATATAACGCCCACCAAGCAAGAGGCCTCCAAAGGCTCCGCGGGCCAGGCGACGCTACTGGGCCTATCCGCGATACTGCTTAGCATGCTGCCGATCCAGCTCACCGGTCGTACCTTGCTCGGCGGGCTCTTCGTGGATCGTTTCTCACTGCCCGCGATGGTTGGCGCCGCATTGCTCTTTGCCGGTTTGCTTCACCTTCTCTTATCGAAAAGCATTCACCGCAACATACTATTTGCAGCGCTGATTGGCTTGGCTGTAGGCACGCACCTGCGTTCTGCGAATGAATACCGGTGGGACTGGGAGGAGCAGCGGCGGATGTATTGGCAGTTTCACTGGCGCGCCCCCAGTCTTGAGGCCGGCACCTCGCTCGTTGGGCCTGAAGTGATGACCGCCTACACAAGCGGTTACGCCGCCGCAGCTGCCGTCAATACGCTGTACAACGCCCCCATCTCCGAAGACGGCGAGGTTGATTATTGGGTGCTCGATTACTACGACAATCTTTTGGCTCACGAAACGGAACTGGAAGACAATCTGGATCTCAACTTCAGCATTAGCAACTTACACTTCACCGCCAACAGTGAGAAGTTGATTTTCTACGACAATACCAATGATGGCCAGTGTGTCTGGTTTCTAAACGAAGCAGATCAATACAACAGCCTGGTAGACCCAGGAACCAGGACCTTGGCCAGGTTTAGCCAGCTAAACCTGGCTTCCGAGGTTAGTGACAATGTGCCTAATCCAGCCATTTTTGGAAGGGAGCCCGCGCGAACCTGGTGCTATTACTTTCAAAAGATGGACTTGGCTCGCCAGCAAGAAGATTGGGACACAGTGCTCTCTCTTTGGGAGATAACCAAAACCCGTGGCTACACATCCAATACACAGTTTGCTATGTTTCCGATAATTGAGGCACTGCTTAGAACTGGACAAGAGTCAGAGGCTAGGACACTGACTTCGGACATATTGCTCAAGCAGCCAGCAGCGTATGAGAAGCTTTGTTATGCGTGGCAAACCTGGCTTCCAGAAGCTGCCATGCCGCAAGAGTTGGCAGACAAAGGCTGCTAGGTTTGTTCATTCGCTTATAGTTCATAGGAAGTATCATGATGAATCTGGAACTGATGAACCCCGGCCCGAATTCACCCAACGAAGTCAACGTCATCATCGAAGTGCCTACCGGTGGCGAGCCGATCAAATATGAGTTTGATGAAACCATCGGCGCCTTGGTGGTGGACCGCTTCCTTTACACGCCTATGCGCTACCCAGGCAACTATGGCTTCATTCCCAAAACCCTCTCAGGCGACGGCGACCCCTGCGATGTGCTCGTGGCCAACACACGCGCCCTGATCCCAGGCTCGCTGATCGCCGTTCGCCCGATCGGCGTGCTCATCATGCAAGACGAAGCTGGTCACGACGAGAAGATCATCGCAGTACCCTCGCCCCGCCTGACAAAGCGCTATGAAAAAGTAATGGAGACCAGCGATCTGCCCGAGATCACGCTGCAGCAGATAGAGCATTTCTTTGCCCACTACAAAGACCTGGAAGAAAACAAGTGGGTCAAGATCGTGCGCTGGGGAGATGCCGCCGAAGCCCGCGCCATGATCCAGCAAGCTCACGAGAACTATCAGGCCAACTCAGCCAAGTAGCACAGGCCTTGTACCAAAGGTAAAATATCCACATGGCCACCCCAACCCGCAATCGCATCCCGCTGGAAGACATCCAGTTGGCCCCCAAGCCCAGCCGCCGCCCGGATTGGATCCGTGTGCGTGCACCCATGGGTGAAAGCTACGAGAACATCAAGCGTCTCATGCGCAGCAAAGCCTTGCACACCGTGTGCGAAGAGGCTATGTGCCCAAACATTGGTGAATGCTGGGGTGATGGCACCGCCACGTTCCTGATGCTGGGCGATGTATGCACGCGCTCCTGCGGCTTCTGTGATATCAAGCGCGGCATGCCCAACGAGATGGACTGGGCCGAGCCGCTGCGCGTCGCTCAGGCCGTTAAGGACATGGGGCTGAGCCATGCCGTGATCACCAGCGTGAACCGCGACGAACGTGCAGACGGCGGTGCGCCGATCCTGGCCATGGTGGTCAAACGCATCCGCCAGATCCACCCTGGCTGTTCGATCGAGCTGCTTATTCCGGATTTCAAGGGCAGCGCAGAAGCGCTCAAGATCGTGATGGATGCCCGCCCTGAGATCCTCAATCACAACGTGGAAACAGTGCCGCGTCTCTTCAAGAAGGTACAGCCCCAAGACAACTACGAATGGGCTGCGGCCACGTTGAGCAATGCCAAGCGCATGGACCCCGAGGTGCTCACCAAGAGCGGCATCATGCTCGGTTTGGGGGAAACCAACGAAGAAGTCAAAGCTGTCATGCGAGACCAGCGCGATTGGGGTGTGGATATTCTGACCCTGGGCCAGTACCTGCAGCCCAGCAAGCAGCACCTGCCCATCGATCGTTACGTTACCCCTGAAGAATTTGCCGAACTGAAGGAGTACGGCCTCGGCATCGGCTTCAAGTGGGTCGAAAGCGGCCCGCTGGTGCGCAGCAGCTACCATGCCGCCGACCAGGTGCGTGCCCTCAGCGCAGTGCATCGCAAACTATACGGAACGGTTTAACTAATGTAGAGAAACGTTGTCCGCCCCTCCCAACGAATCTGATAGTGGGAGTAAAATTCCATCAAATAGTGATGTTGATTTTAGTGAGGGCGAATGGCTGCAACCAAATCTCCGTCTCCTGCTTGGCTATACCGCTTCCTGGACTGGGTTCGCAAAGGGCCACTCAGGGGCGGCGTTTTTGTGTTGGCGCTCTTTCTTCTCGGGGCCGGAGCTTTCCATTTGGCGGCATGGCAATCCGGAGGGCTTCCTAAATATCAATTGGATTCAGAGTTGCTCTTTCCGGCTGTTTGGCTGCCAGCGAATATCGTTTTCTGGTTGTGGTTGGACAAATTGGCACATGCGCCAATTTACAACTTCGTGAAGGGGACTGGGGGAAGTGAGCAGCAGGCCAAAAAGACGTACACAGATTTCATTTCAATTGGCAATACAATCAGCGTCATATTGTTGGTAGCGGGGATCGCTTTTGGCTTTCCTGATGCAGTTGCCAGAGCTTCTGCCTATGAGATCAAACAACCATTTAGCATCCTACTGGTGAGTATCCTGCCACTGCTGGGCGGAGTGCTTGAAGCGTTGGGCATATTTCGGCTCGTCCGCCAATTATCCCTGGTCAACAAACTTTACGGCGGCCTCGGCAAAGTGAACCTTTTTAATCTCTGGCCTATCTATGCGCTTTCGCGCTATGGCTATACACTCGCCTTGGTCTTCGTAATAGTCGTGATACTTTTCGACCTTGTGTTTATCGCTCTCGGTGCAGGTGACATTGGTCTCAACTATATCCTGTACACGTTTGCGTTCTCTCTACTCATTTTCCTGGTGCCCCTGTTCGGCATCAACGCTCGTCTGCGCCGCGAGAAAGAACTCGAGTTGCAGCGACTAGGGGTGCAGCTCGATTCGATCTATACAGAGACTGCCAGTGCAGTCCGCAGCCGCAAATTGACCCAGGTACCCGCGCTGCGCAACGCGGCAGGAGCGCTAAAAGACCAAATGGAAGCGGTGCAGAAAGTGGCCACCTGGCCATGGAACCCAGGTTCGCTGCGCAACCTTTTTCTGCCCATCCTGCTGCCGCTGTTCATAGCGGTTCTGCAGCGCTACGTGCTCAGTGCGCTAGGATTTTAGTTTTCTCTGTCCAGCCGGTCGTACGTCGCGCCAAAGATCAGCGCTCCGTCCTCTAAAATCCGAGCGGGAAGCCAAGCTCAATCTGGCTGGCTTCATCCAGCCGCGCCAGCTGCTCATCGCTCAGCCGGGCGTAACAGACCTAGCTGGCCATAGTGGCGCAGCATGCAGACTGAAACATGGCTGAACTTAGAGAATTCGCCAATGCGGAACATGGCGAAAGTATACGGTTTCACACAGTGAGAGAGTCAAGGGGAATGAAATAAAAAGGCTTCAAACCACAAAGTTGCCCTGATGTAAGGCCCGCACTTCTTCAGGTTTTGCAACCATTGCATTAGTGCCTTTCCTCAAATAAATACGTCCATCGTATTGAAAGACATTCTGTCCATCCCATCCAGGGACCAAAATAACCAGTATTTGAACATCAGCAATATTAACGGCTTCAACTTGAACGACAGCAGCAGGAGCAATAGAGTTTTTAATGGAGTTATTTAGCCTTTGATCCAGCTGCTGTTTGGACAGATTGGTTCCTGACACAACTCCGTCATCCTCAATTCCATAGAGTATTACTCCGCCTTGGCTGGAATTCAGCATGGCGCCGATTTCCTTTGTCATTCTAGTAACTTCCGCCAGCGAGCTCTTAAATTCGTATACTTGGTTTTCTCCTTGCTTCACTATCTCCAAGATATCGTTCTCTGTGGGAATCGGGAGTTTGGTTCGTGAAGGAGACGATGACCAATTTGGACGCACTGTCGAATCAACAGCTTCAATTGCATTTAGACTCGTACGCAACCAATAGGGGAAGTCACTTTCTGCTTCAACCCACTTCTCACCTTTGAGTCGTATTTGTTGGTAAAAAATGAAATACCCTAACGCGTAAATCAATTCAAGCATGTAGTTAGGGGCGCCAAATCTAACCAATTCATCAAGGAGTTTTTGCTGAATATCAACTAGATGGTTTTCAACAAAGCTAAGCGACCACTTCTCCGTATCTAAACTCACGACAGCCTCTCATACATTTGTTCCAAATTAGCCTGTTCAACTAATTGTGTCAAGGCTTTAATCATGTTTTTACTTTTGGATCCTGCTAAGCAATTCTTGCAACGATAAATCTGCGAGAGAATCCAGCCGTAGATCCGCCCCTATCAACTCCAACTGCGCGGTGATCCGGTTGGGTACCGCCACAGCAAAGACGCCGGCCGCCTTAGCTGCCAGCACGCCATTCGGCGAATCTTCAAACACGATCGCTTCGTCCGGCGCAACGCCCAACGCGGCCAGAGCGGCGTTGTAGAGCTCGGGGTCAGGTTTGGTGCGCTTCACATCATCGGCGGTTTTGATGGCGTCAAAACGCTCGTATAGTCCCAGCCGCGCCAAGTGGCCCCGTACCCAGTTCTCAGGCGAGCTGGAGGCTACAGCCAGCTGCAGACCCATGTCCTCGGCCGCGTCCAGGTAATCGATGACGCCTGGCAGCACTTCCAGTTCGGCTAGGTTGCTTAGATAGCGCTGGCGCCGGCTGATCCACACTTCTTCGCGGTCCAGCGCCCGGCCGCACAATTCTTCCAGATAGGTATGCGGGTCAAAGTCAGACGCACCGTTGCCGCCCACGATCTGACCCCAGGTTTCCACCGGAAGTGCCTGGCTATAGCTCTGGTACACCTCCTGCCAGGATTCGTAATCCGGCCACTCGGTGTCCAGGATCAACCCATCGAAGTCAAATAGCAAGGCGCGTATCTTAGCCATACGCCAAAATAATAACCTAGAACCAAAAGCGGGATTTGGACTAGAAGATGCGCAACAGCGCCTGAGAAGCCCAGTTGAGCAGCGGCGCGGAGAAGATAAACAGCAGCACCGTAGCCACAGCGGTGAGGCCGGCGGTGACCATCAGGGCCGACTCACGGTGCACCTCAGGCTCGCCTTCCTGCATGAACATGACCACGACCAGGCGCAGATAATAATACGCCGAGATCAGCGAAGCCACTACGCCGATGATCGCCAGCCACAGGAAGCCGCCTTCCAGCACGGCACGGAACAAGTAGAACTTGCCCGCGAAGCCTAGCGTGGGCGGCACGCCGGCGAACGACAGCATGAACACCAGCATGGCGATCGCCAAACCCGGGCTGCGACGGAACAGGCCAGCATAATCCTTGAACTCCAGCCCTCGCCCAAGGCCTTTCTCCACCGCCATCACTACCGCCCACGAGCCAAAGCTGGCGAAGGTGAAGGACAGTAAGTAGAACAAGGCAGAGGAGACCACATCAAAGCGGGCCGCGTCATTGCCATAGGCCACGACGGCCATCAGAATAAAACCAGCGTGCGAAATACTGGAGTAGGCGAGCATGCGCTTCACATTGCTCTGCGAGATGGCCAGCAGGTTACCAATGATGAGAGTCGCCACACACATGGTGTAAAGCACCGGCGTGATCTGCTCACTGATCGAGGGAAAAGCCGCCACAAGGATACGCAGCAGTGCGGCAAAACCGGCCGCCTTGGCGCCCACCGCCATGAACGCTGTTACCGAAGTCGGCGAGCCATCGTACACATCCGGCGTCCACATATGGAACGGCACGGCGGCTACCTTGAAGCCCAAGCCCACCAGAATCAAGCCCGCGCCCAGCACCATATACAACGGGTACTCCAGGCCAGCTGTGGCGGCGGCCACTACCCCACTCAGCAGTGTGGTGCCCGCGGCGCCATAGACCAGCGCAATGCCATACACCAGAAAGCCACTGGCAAACGCGCCCAGCAGGAAATACTTAAGGCCTGCTTCCTCCGAGCGTGCATCCGGACGAGCGATGGCCGCCAACACATACAGGGGAATCGAAAGCAGTTCCAAGGCCAGGAAGACTACGATCAAGTCAGCCGCCGAAGCCATCAGCATCATGCCGCTCATCGAAAACAGCATCAGCACGTAGTATTCGGGCTTGGCAATGTTCATGCGCTTCAAGTAGTCATATGACAGCGCAATGCTCAATACCCCACCCAGCACCAGCACAATATTGATGAAAGTCGAGAAGCCATCGGTGACAAACATGCCGCCGAAACCCTCCGCTTCCACGCCCATCTGGCTGACCAGCAGGTACGCAGTGGCCAGCAATCCCGCCAGCGAGAGCGCTGGCAACAAGCCCTGGCGCTCGCCGGCAAAGGCGGCCACCAGCAGCAGAATGCATGCCCAGCCGGTCAAAAAGACCAGCGGCAGCGCAGTGATCAGGTCAGCAGATGAGAAGAAGTCCATAGTCCTTACTGGATCGCTCCAGCCTGCAGCATCGCCACCAGCTGTTCAACAGCAGGGTGCATAAGGGCAAAGAATGGCTTGGGGTATAGACCGATCCAAAAGATCAGTATCAGCAGCGGGATCATCACCGCCAGTTCACGCCAAGTCAGGTCTTTCAAGGCCTCGTTGGCCTTCACGGTGACTGGCCCCAGGAACATCTTCTGGAACATGTACAGCATGTACACGGCCGCCAGGATCACACCTAGAGCCGCAAACACGGTGAACCAGATCGAGCCCAGCGCGCCGTTCTGCCCAGCGCCCCAGGCGCCCAGCAAAATGGTGAACTCGCCCACGAAGCCGTTCAGACCAGGCAGGCCCATCGAAGACAGCGAGACGATCAGGGTCAGCACGGCATACACCGGCATGATGCTCCACAGGCCGCCGAACTCGCTCAACTCGCGCGTATGGCGGCGTTCATAGATAAAGCCTACGATCAAGAACAGGGCGCCGGTGCTGATGCCGTGGTTCACCATCTGCAAAATCGCGCCTTCAATGCCCTGCGCGTTGAGGGCAAACAAGCCCAGCATCACAAAACCCAAGTGGCTGATGGAGGAGTACGCCACCAGCTTCTTCACGTCTTTTTGCGAATACGACACGATCGCGCCGTACACAATACCGATCACGGCCAGGGTGGCCATCGCCGGCGCCAGCTGCACCGCTGCCTGCGGGAACAACTGCAGGTTGAAGCGCAGGAAACCGTAGGTACCCAGCTTCAGCAACACACCTGCCAGGATGACCGAGCCAGCCGTGGGGGCCTGCACGTGTGCGTCCGGCAGCCAGGAGTGCAGCGGCCACATCGGCACTTTGATGGCAAAGGCCGCCGCGAACGCCAGGAACAGCCAGAACTGCTCTTGCGCCGGGATATTGCCAAGTTCCAGCAAGGTGGGCAAATGGAAGCTGCCCTGGTTTATGCCCAGCCACAGAATGGCCAGCAACATCAGGATCGAGCCAGCCATCGTGTACAGGAAGAACTTGATGGCCGCATACATGCGCTGGGCGCCACCCCAGATACCGATGAGGAAGTACATCGGCACCAGCGTGAATTCCCAGAAGATATAGAAGAGGAAAAGATCCTGCGCCAGGAACACACCCAACATGCCCACTTCCAACAGCAGGAAGAAGACCATGAAGTCGCGCACGCGCTCTTCCACCGAATGCCAGGTGGAGAGGATCGCGATCGGGGTCAGGAAGGTAGTGAGCAGCACAAGCAGGATGCTCAGGCCATCAATACCCATGGCGTACTTGATCGTCCAGCCGGCGGCCTGGATCCAGTTGTATTCAAAGTCAAGCTGCAAGCCGGGGTTGCTGGCATTGAACAGGCCCAGCACCCACAGCGAGATACCGAAGGTCACCAGCGAGGTACCCAACGCCACCCAGCGGCTCAAATTCTGTTGTTCCTTTAGGAACAACAGAATTACCACGCCCAGAATCGGGAAAAACGTCAGTACATTCAGGGGTTGTAAGAGAAATTCCATCATCCGTCCTCAGCTTGAAAAGACCAGGTATCCAATCATCAGCACTACGCCAAAGAAAACCATCAATGCGTAGTTGCGCACATATCCACTTTGCAAAAGGCTGAACCCGCGGCTTAATCCGGTCGCCACCGCGGCCAGACCCTTGGAGATCCCATCGATCACGCCCATGTCCACCGGCTCAGCCAGGAAGCGCGCCAGCGCACCAAAGCCGCGGCCGATCACGGTGTCATGCACCCAATCGTGCCAGAAGCGCCAGTCCACTACATCCGCCAGGAAGGCGGCCAGGCGACGATACGGCTGGATGATGACCGCATCGTACAGTTCATCCACCCACCATTTGTTCTCCATGCCTTTGAACAAGAAACCCAGGCGCTGTTTGAGCGGATCCACTTCGCCAGCTGCCAGCGGCTTGCGGCCGTACAAACGCCAGGAGATATAGATCGCGATCAGTGCCAGCACGGTGGAGAAGATCGCCACGCCGAAATTGAACACAGTGGCGTGTGCAAAATCATGCCCCAGGGTGTGCTCCAGCCAATCCGTGAACGGGTGCAGCACCGGCACGTTGATCAAGCCGCCAAACACGGACAGCACAGCCAGAATGCCCAGCGGGATCAATATGGTCGGCGGGCTCTCGACCGCTTCCTTGGCGGCCTTGGTGCGCGGCTCGCCAAAGAACACCAGCCAGATCTGGCGGCCCATGTAAAACGCGGTCAGGAAGGCGGCCGCGGTCAACAGCCCCCACACCAGCATGTTGGCGTGCAGCGCATCGGTCAGGATCTCATCCTTGGAGAAGAACCCTGCCAGTGGCGGCAAACCGGCCAGCGCCAGCGCGCCGATCAGGTACACGCGATACGTGGTCGGGATCTGCTTGCGCAGGCCGCCCATGTTGCGCATGTCTTGCGGGTCAAAGGGAGCATGATGGTCATCGTGATGCTCATCATGGTGGTCGTCGTGATGGTGCTCATCATGATGCCCGTCCAATGGGTGATGGGCACGCTCCAGCGCCAGGATCACCGAGCCGGAACCCAGGAACAGCAGCGCTTTAAAGAAAGCATGCGTCACCAGATGGAACATACCGGCCACATAGGCGCCAATGCCAACCGCCGCCACCATAAAGCCGAGTTGGCTGATGGTGGAGTACGCCAGCACTTTCTTGATGTCGTTCTGGGCCACCGCGATCGTGGCCGCAAACAGTGCCGTCACGGCGCCCACGATCGCCACTACGTTGCCAGCCTCGGGCACCGCACCGAACAGCGGCGCCGAGCGCACCACCAGGTACACGCCCGCCGTCACCATGGTGGCGGCGTGAATGAGCGCAGATACCGGCGTAGGTCCGGCCATGGCGTCCGGTAGCCACACGTACAGGGGCAGCTGGGCAGACTTGCCGGTCACGCCGATCAGCATGCACAGCGCAATCGCAATAATGATGCTGGGCTCCACGTTGGCCGCATTCGGCAGCACCTGGTCGAAGCTCAGCGAGCCAAACGCCCAGAAGGTCAGGAACATGGCCAGCAAAAAGCCAAAGTCGCCCACGCGGTTGGCTACAAACGCTTTCTTGGCCGCCTGTGAGTTCAGCAGGCCTTTCGAGCCGTCAGGATTGCGCGAATACCAAAACCCGATCAGCAGGAAGGAGCACAAGCCCACACCTTCCCAGCCGACAAACAACATCAGATAGCTGTTCCCGCTCACCAGGATCATCATGGCGGCAATGAACAGGTTCAGATAAATAAAGAAGCGAGCGAAGCTGCCCGGGTCTTCCTTGTAGCGCACGTCATAGTGCATGTAGCCCGCAGCATAGATGTGGATCAGCGTGCCCACTCCGGACACCACCAGCATCATGGTCACCGAGAGCGTATCCACATTGAAAGCCCACGGGATCTGCAGGCCGCCAATATTGATCCAGTCGGCCAGGTGCACGATCTGCCCATGCGGATGCGCCTGCAGGCTCAGGAACTGGAGCACAGCCACCACGAATGCGGAGAAGACTGCCAAGGTGCCTACAGTTGCGCTGAATACCTCGCCAAAGCGGCGGCCAAAGGCCAGGTTGATCACCAAGCCGATGAGCGGGAAGAAAACGATCCAGGGTACGAGTGCGAAGGCGTCCATATTAGCCCTTGAGGTTGCTCATCTCGTCAATATCAATGCTCTGGCGGTTGCGGAAGATGACCACGATCAGCGCCAAGCCCACCGCCACTTCGGCGGCGGCCACGGCGATGACGAAGAACACAAACACCTGGCCAGACAAGGCTTCATTCGCCCGCGCAAACGCCACGAACAGCAAATTGGCCGCGTTCAGCATCAACTCCACCGACATGAAAATAATGATGGCATTGCGGCGGATGAGCACGCCCAGCGCACCCAGCGCAAACAGAATAGCAGAGAGCGCAAAGTAATATGAGATCGGGATCATTTCCGGCCGCCTGACTTCTTCTTGTCTTCCTTCACCAGCACGATCGCGCCCACCATCGCCGCCAACAGCAGGATCGAGGTGACCTCGAACGGCAGCAGGTACTCGCTGAATAGCAGCAAGCCAATGGATTGCGGGCTGCCGTAGTCGCTGGCAGCCGGCGGCAGCACGGTCAGCACATCGCTGCGCGTGAAGATGAGATAGGCGCTCTCCGCCAGCAGCACCAGCGTCAGCAGCATGGCCAGTGGGCGCTGCCAGCCGCGGCGCGCCTGGTGCTGGATCTGCTCAGCGCCCAGCAGCATGATGACGAACAGGAACAGCACCATGATCGCGCCGGCATATACGGTCACCTGCGCCATGGCAATGAACGGCGCGCCCAGCAGCAGGAAGAAGACCGCCACCGTGGCAAAGTTCAGGATCAGGAACAGCGCCGAATACACCGCGTTGCGGCTGAACAGCATGCCCAGCGCCGCTCCGATCGCCACCGCCGCCAGTACAAAGAAGAGAATTAGTTCAACATTCATATCAGCACTCGTGCACTATTCCGGGTTTTTCATTACCGGGATCGAGCGGTCAAAGGTGCCAGGCTCGACTTGCTGCGGCGTCGGTTGGCCGCCGGGCGGCACCGGCACCAGCAGCTTCTCACGGGTGTAGATGGATTGCGAGCGGTCGGTAAAGGTCAGCTCGTAGTTGTCACCCAGCACGATCGCCTGGGTCGGGCAGGCATCTTCGCAATAACCGCAGAAGATGCAGCGCAACATGTTGATCTCGTAGGTGCTGGCATAACGTTCGCCGGGCGAGAAGCGCTTCTCATCCGTGTTCTCAGACGCTTCGACAAAGATGGCATCCGCCGGGCAGGCGGCCGCGCATAGCGAGCAGCCAATGCAGCGCTCCAGGCCGTTCTCGTAGCGGCGCAGCTCGTGGCGCCCTTTGAAGCGCGTGCGCACCGGGCGCTTCTGTTCAGGGTACTGGTAGGTCTGGCGCGGCTTGAAGATCTGCCGTGCAGTCAGGTACATACCCCGGGCGATTTCGAAGATTCCTCTTAGCATCTTACAGTCCCAACGCCACAATAACCACTGCGGTCACAAACACATTCAGCAGGGCCAGCGGCAAAAGTACCTTCCAGCCAAAGGCCATCAGGCGGTCGTAACGCAAGCGAGGCATGGTGGCGCGGATCCAGATCATCACGCCCAAGCTCGCCACAATTTTCAGGAAGAAATACAGCGGCCCCAAGCCAGGCAGTTCGTCCACGAACGGGCCGCGGAAACCACCCAGGAACAGGCTGGCAAAGATGCCGCTGACCGCGGCCATCTTGATGTACTCGCCCATGAAGAACAACGAGAATTTCATGCCGGAGTATTCGGTGTGATAGCCAGCCGTCAGCTCCTGCTCCGCTTCAGGCATATCGAACGGGGCGCGGTTCACTTCCGCCAACATGGCAATATAGAAGATGATCGCGCCCAGCGGCTGATACACAATGAACCACACATTGCGCTGCGCTTCGATGATGTCCATCAAGCTCATCGAGCCAGCGATCAAGATCGGGCCAATGAAAGCCAGACCCAGCGCCAGTTCATAGCTCAGCATCTGCGCCGACGAGCGCAGGCCGCCCAGCATGGCGTATTTGTTGTTCGAAGCCCAACCCGCCAGCACAATGCCGTATACCGAGACCGAGGCCACCGAGAGAATATAGAGCACGGCCACATTGATGTCAGCGAGGTATAGCGGCACCATGCGGCCAAACAGGTTGACCACATCGCCCCACGGCACCACCGCCATGATCACCAACGCCGGCACCACGGTAATGATCGGCGCCAGCACAAAGACGAACTTGTACGCCTCCGCCGGAGTGAATTCTTCTTTGAAGATGAGCTTCACTCCATCCGCGGCCGGCTGCAGCCAGCCGCCGGGGCCTGCGCGGTTGGGGCCAATGCGCAGCTGAATTGCAGCCGCCAGCTTGCGCTCATAGAAGGTGGTGTAGGCAAAACCCGTCAGCAAAATGAACACGAGCAGAATGCTCTTGATCACCCACTCCAGCACAAGAACCCAATCAATAACCATTAGGCCTCTACCTTCAGGGTGTACGGGCCGCTGATCGGCAGGCCCAAACTGCGCGGGATGAGCACCGTGCCGCGCGGCAGGCTGTTGTCGACCAGTGCGGTTACCGCGGCCTGGACGCCGTTCACGGTCACGGTTGTGCTCTTACCGGGCTCCAGGCCCAGGCGCTCAGCATCATCCGGGTTAAGCGTCACCTGCGGCTTCTGCAAACGGTTTTGCAGCAGGGTTGACTTGGAGATCATGTTGCCGCGGTCATACAGCGTGGTCACCGGCACCGCCAGCAGGCCGTCCCCGCGTTCGCGCTCGAGTGGCTGCGCAAAGGATAGCACCGGCGTCTCGCCGCGATCCGCCGCGGTGGAAACTTGCACGCCCAGGCCGCTCTTGTTGTCATAGGTGGTGCCGCCGTAGTACACGTCTGCGCGGCCGATGATCGGCCACTGCTCGGTCACTTCGGCCAGGCGCTCCATGGTCAGGCCCTTGTAGGCTTCGTGCGTTTCCACCAGCTGCGCAAACACGCGGCCGGCGCTGATAGTTTCCAGTTGCGCACCGAGTACGTTTGCCAGTTGCGCCGCGATCGTGAAGTCCGCCCGCGCATCGCCCGCCACCGGCACCGCCGGGTAGTAGCGCTGCACGCGGCGCTCACCCGAGGTCAGTGTGCCTTCGCGCTCGGTGAAGGCTTGCGCCGGCAGCACCACATCGGCGGCCTGGGTGGTCTTGGTCTCGGCCAGTTCCTGCACCACCACAAACTTGGCGCTATCCACGGCCGCAGCCAGCTGCGGGTCGTCGCCGCTGGGGTCGACGCCCACCAGGTACAGAACCTCGGCGTCCTTCATCAGGGCCGCCAGGTCACCGCTGGGGCGCAGCCCCAGCTCCCAGGCGCCTTGTACATTGCTCTTGTCCCACACAGCCACCAGGCCGTTGTTGGGTTTGCCCACATGGCCGGTTGCGATTAGCAGGTTCGCTGCCGCCGCCGCCAGCGATTCGGAGGCCGCCAGGTCAGTGCCGTCACTGCCATAGAAAACCACCAGGTTATTGGCTTCGGCAATATCCTTGGCTGCTTCCTTGATCTCATCCTGGGTCATCAAACGCTTGACGGCGTCGGTCTGCTCCGGGCGCTTGGGGGATACGCTGTCCAGCAGCGCATGCACGGCTGAGGCTTCTTCGCCATAGGCGTAGCGCACCACGTGAGTGGCGTCGTGCTCGAGTTTGGTGCGGCGCGGGCTGGCGACGATCAGCTTGGCGCCGCGCTCGGCGGCTTGCTTGACGCGCAGCCACCACATGGAGGCTTCTTCCTCCAGGTCACTGGCGATCACCAGAATCGCGTCGCCCTTGCCCAGGTCGGCCAGATTACTGCCCTGGCCCAAACCCACCTGGCCCACCAGGTCACCACCGGCCATATTGCTGTACAGCGCAACCTGGCCCTTGGCCGCCTCGGTGAAAGCCTTGATGTTGAAGTAGTCTTCGTTGCTCAAGCGGCCGCTCACCACGGTGGTCAGCTTGCCGCCGGATTTCTTGACCTTGTCCGCAACCACGCCCAGCGCTTCATCCCAAGCCACAGCTTCCAGCTGGTTGTTCTTTCGCACCAAAGCGCGCACGATGCGATTGGCTTCTTCGGTGTACTGATATACGAAGCGGCCCTTATCGCACAGCCAGATCTCGTTCACCAGTTCGTTCTGGCGCGGCATGATGCGCTTCACTACCGCCTTGCCGCCGCTCTTGGCCTCGCGGCGCGTGTTCAAGGTGGTGTTGCAGTTCACCGGGCAGTGCGTGCAGATCGAGGCGACCGGCTTGAGCTCCCACGGGCGGGCGCCAAAGCGGAAATCCGCCGTGGTCAGCGCACCCACCGGGCAAATATCGGTCGTGTTGCCCGACCAGTACGAGTCAAAACCGGGGTCAGAGAAAGTGACGATCTCCAGCTTGCGGCCGCGCTCACTGAAACCGATCACGGGGTCATCCGCGATCTCGGTCTGGAAGCGGGTGCAGCGCGCACATTGAATGCAGCGCTCGCGGTCAAGGAAGATCAGGTCACCCAGCGGAACGTGCTTGTCCAGCCGGATCTTTTCGTCATAGATAAAGCGCGTCTGTCCGGGGCCAAACTTCATCGTCAGGTTCTGCAGCGGGCACTCGCCGCCCTTGTCGCAGATCGGGCAGTCCAGCGGGTGCGAGGTCAGCAGGAACTCAAGCACCTCATCCCGCGCCTCTTTCACCTTCTCGGTGTAGCCGCGCACCACCATGCCTTCGCTGACCGGCACGGTGCAGCCCGTCTCCAGCTTGGGCCCAAACTGAACCTGCGGCTGGCCATCTTCACCGATGGCGGGTTGGCCGGTGGCGCGGTCAATCACCGGGCGGCCCACTTCCACCAGGCACATGCGGCACATGCCCACCGGCTCCATCTTGGGGTGGTAGCAGAAGACAGGGATGTCAATGCCGGCCCGCTTGGCAGCATCCACCACCAGGGTGCCCGGCGCCACGCTGATCTGTTGGTCGTCGATCGTCAGCGTGATCAATTTCTGTTGGGTGGTATCGGCAACAGCCATCTTAGTTGCTCACTTCTTTCAATTCAGCTTCCGCCGTGGCGTTCACAGGCATGCCAACCTTGGCTTCAAAGTCGCCGCGGAAACGGGTAATGCTCGAGATCACAGCTTCGGTGGAGAAATCACCCAACGCGCACAAGCATTTGCCCTTCACGTTGGTGGCAACATCCTGCAGCAGGATCACATCATCCCAGGTGGCCTGGTTGTGGTGGATGCGTTCGGTCAAATGGCGCATCCAATAGGTACCTTCGCGGCACGGCGTGCACTTGCCGCACGACTCGTGCTGGAAGAAGTGCATGGTCTTGTTGATCAGCCAATCCATGCTGACGCTCTCGTCCACCACAATGATGGAGGCCGAACCCAGCATGGCGCCCACGCTGGGCACGCTCTCGTAGTCCATGGGCGTGTCGAGCGCCTTGTCATCCGCCACGATCAGCGAGGAAGACGCGCCGGCGGGCATGATGGCTTTGATCTTGCGGCCATCGGTGATGCCGCCGCCATGCGTATAGATCAGCTCGCGGAACGTGGTGCCCAGCGGCAGCTCATAGTTGCCCGGCTTGACCACATTGCCTGACAGACTGAACACCTTGGTGCCCGGGCTCTTCTCGGTGCCAAAGCCGCGGAACCAGTCCACACCCTTTTGCACGATCATGGGCACATTGGCCAGCGTCTCTACGTTATTGACGATGGTGGGCTTGCCGTACAAGCCAAAGCTCGGCGGGAACGGCGGGCGCAAACGCGGCTGGCCCAGCTTGCCTTCCAGCGATTCGAGCAGCGCGGTCTCTTCGCCACAAATGTAGGCGCCAGCGCCCAAATGGGTATAGATGCGCAGGCTGTACTCACTGCCGAACAGGTTGTCGCCCAGCAGGCCTTGTTTTTCCATCTCGGCAATGCGCGCATCCAAGTGCGCTGCCAACTGCCAAAACTCACCGCGCAAGTACACATAGGCTGTGTGGGCGCCCACCGCATAGGCGCACAGCATGACCCCTTCCAGGAACTGGAATGGGTTGCTTTCCATGATCTCGCGGTCTTTGAAGGTACCCGGCTCGGATTCGTCAGCATTGACCACTACGTAGTGCGGCCAGGCGTTCTTATCAATGAAGGACCACTTCATTCCGGTGGAGAAACCTGCTCCGCCGCGGCCGCGCAGGCCAGACGCCTTGACCATCTCGGTCACTTCGTCCGGCTGCATGCCGGTTACGGCGCGTTTGAACGCGTCGAAGCCTTCATGCTCGCGGTACACCGAAAGTTGGCCAATATCCTTAATATCGCGGTGGCGCAGAAGGATCTCGTTCATTACTTCTCCTCCTTGCGCCAGCCGTCCACCAGAGCGATCGTGCTCTCTACCGTCTGGTTCTCGTGATAGCTGATACCCTCACGGCTCTGCACCTGGAACATCGGCGCCTTGTCGCAGGCCGCCAGGCACATCACCGCTTCCACGGTCACCACGCCATCTCCAGTGGTCTCACCCGGCTTGATGCCCAGGTGGTCGCACACGCCATCCAGGAACTTATCCGCGCCGCGCAAGGCACATGGTAGGTCATTGCACACTTGCAAGCGGTACTTGCCGCCCGGCGTGTCGTGATACAGCGTATAGAAGCCCACGATCGAGGCTACTTCCGTCGGAGCGATCGAGAGCAGCTCACCGATCTGGCCCAGGTGCTCACGGGTCACATAGCCGTGCTCACGCTGAGCCACATACAGCAAAGGCATCACCGCCGAGCGCTTCTGCTCCTGCGGATACTTCGCCAGGATCTCGTCGATCTCCTGGCCGTAACGTTCGCGCAGCGGGTTCACCGGTCGGTATCTCCAAGTACGATGTCAATGCTGCCGATGATCGCCACCAGGTCTGCTACGTAGCAGCCTTGGGAGATCTTGGGCAGGATCTGCAGGTTCACAAATGAAGGGGTGCGCCAGTGGCAGCGGTACGGCTTGGGGCCGCCGTCGCCTTCCAGCAGCACGCCCAGTTCACCGCGCGGCGATTCCACCGGCATATAGATCGAATTCTTGGGCGCAGGGAAGCCTTCGGTCCACAGCTTGAAATGATGGATAACCGCTTCCATGCTCTCGCCCAGTTCTGCACGCGGCGGAGGAACGAACTTGCGGTTATTGCTGCGCACCGGGCCGCCTGGCAGTTTGTCCAGCGCCTGGCGCACGATCTTCAGGGACTCGCGGAACTCACGCATACGCACGCGGTAGCGGGCATACACATCGCCTTCCGCCTCCGTGCACACTTCAAAGTCATACTGCTCGTAGCCGCTGTACGGCTCTTCCTTGCGCAGGTCATAGGCCACGCCAGAGCCGCGCAGTGAAGGGCCAGTGATCCCCCAGGCAATGCCTTCTTCACCGTTATAGATACCGATACCCTTGGTGCGGTCAAGGAAAATGGGGTTCTTGTCCAGCAAACCCTCGTAAAGTTCGATCTCCGCCGGGAAACTGTCAATGAAGGCGCGCACCGCCGGTTCAAACTCCGCCGGCACATCCCGCCACAAACCGCCCGGGCGGAAGTACGTCGTCATCATGCGCTGCCCAGCGCACATCTCCATAATGTCCAAAATGCGTTCGCGCTGGTTCAGGCAATAGAAGAACATGGACATCGCCGCCAAGTCCAGCGCGTGCGTGCCCAGCCACACCAGGTGCGAGGCAATGCGCTGCAGCTCGGCGAAGATGACGCGGATCGCCTGAGCGCGCTCAGGCACATCCAGGTCCACCAGCTTCTCAACCGCCAGGCAATAAGCCAGGTTGTTGCCCATGGTATTGAGATAGTCCAGGCGGTCGGTCATCACCTCGGCCTTCTCGTATGACTTGGCTTCCATGTTCTTCTCAATACCAGTGTGCAGGAAGCCAATGTCCGGAATGCAGTTGACCACGATCTCGCCGTCCAGCTCCAGCAGCAGACGCAGCACGCCGTGCGTGCTGGGATGCTGCGGGCCCATGTTGAGCAGCAGGGTCTCGCCGGTCTGGGCACGCTCGGAAACGAGGTGCTTCAGCTCATCGTGAGTGATCTCAAGCTGTGAAATGCTCATACTCAGTCCTGCGGGCGCGGTTTGCGCTGGTCAATTTCTTTGAAATTGAAGCTGAACTGCACTTCTTCGTAGCCCAAGGGGTAGTCCCTGCGCAGCGGGTGCCCCACCCAGTCCGCCGGCATCAGGATGCGGCGCGGGTCAGGGTGGCCCACCACTTCAAAACCAAACATGTCCCACAGCTCGCGCTCGTGCCAGTTGGCGTTGGGGAAAATCTCGGTCAGCGTCGGCAGCTTGGGTTCATCACCATCCAGCGGCACGCGCACTTCCAGTCGCAGATTCTTGCTGATGTTCTTGAATTCGTATACAGCGTGGAAGCGCGGCTTGCGCTCGGGCCAATAGTCCACCGCGCTCAGCCCAGCCAGCATGTTGAACCCGTGCGCGTCACGCAGCGTGCGCGCCGCTTCCACAATATGCTCAACCGCGATCACGGCCTTGGCCTGCTCGCGAAATTCGCTGATATGCGCGCCAAATGCGCTTTGCAGCGCATCCAGCACCGGTTGCAGCTCGGCTTTCATACTACGCCCAGTCCTTGAAGGTCTCGCCCTTGATCTTTTCGTGCAAGGTCATAATGCCGTGGATCAACGCCTCGGGGCGCGGCGGGCAGCCGGCCACATACACATCCACCGGCACGATCTCATCTACGCCCTGCACAATCGCATAATTATTGAAGACGCCGCCGCAGGAAGCGCAGTCTCCCATGGAGACCACCCACTTGGGCGAAGGCATCTGGTCATACAAACGACGCAGCACCGGGGCCATCTTACGACTCACCCGGCCGGCCACGATCATCAGGTCAGCCTGGCGGGGCGAGGCGCGCATCAACTCCATGCCGAAGCGGCTGGCATCGTAATCGGCGCCCTGCGAAGCCATCATTTCAATGGCGCAGCACGCCAGGCCAAACAGCATCGGCCACATGGCGCGTGTGCGGCTCCAGTTCACCACCTGCTCCAGCGTGGTGGTGACAATGCCCATATTGCCAAGTTTTTGCTCTAGTCCCATTCCAGCGCGCCTTTCTTCCAGGCGTACACATAGCCGATCAGCAAAATGGCTATGAACACAAACATCTCGATCAAGCCAAACACGCCCAGCTGGCGGAAAACCACCGCCCAGGGCAGGAAGAACACGACTTCAATATCAAACAGAATGAAAAGCACCGCGATCAGATAGAAGCGCACCGGCATGCGGCGAGTGCCCGGGCCGATCGACTGCATGCCCGACTCATACGGAGCCGCCTTGCGGCTGTTGGTGCGGCGCGGGCCGATCAGGTTGCCGATGATGATGATCAGCACGGCAAGACCGGTCGAGATGATCAGCAGTACTGCGATGGGTAAGTAGTCTTGCAGCATGGTTGCCTGACCTACAAAGATAAACCAGAGCGAATATTCTGATGATTGTAGGTTAAGTTCAGTTTATCACAAGGGTAAACAGGTGTCAAATTTCACAAAGTAAGGGGGCGTGAGTAACAAAAATATCCGTCATTGCGAGGACGTGGAAGCGGCGTAGCCGCTGAACAACGAAGCAATCTCCAAGTGAAATTCGCGAAATCAGCTTAGCTAAAACTCTACCTGCTTACCAGTCTCCAGAGACTGCAGCGCGCCGAACGCCGCCCGCGCCCCGCCGAACAGCTGCTCGTAGGCGATCGGCGCCGGGCCGCCAGCTTGCACCGCCGCCAGGAAGGCGGCCACGCCAGCTCGGTGCCCTTTGTCCTGCTGGCCGCGGCGCGTCGTGGTCCGGCCGTCCTCGGTTAGCTCCAGCCGCCGGAAGTCATCCAGCACCGCCACCTTGCCGCCACAGAACAGCTCCAGGCGCTCTTTCGCCAACGAGCGGTCGCCGTTGGCCAGATACGTCACCGTGCCCAGCGATCCTTCCGCAAAGCGCAGCGTGATCTGGACATTATCTTGCTTGTAGCGTTCATCATCCGGCAAAGCCTCGGCGTACACAGCACTGGGCGCCTGCCCCACCAGATAGATAAGGAAGTCAATGAAGTGGCACGCTTCGCCCACAATGCGCCCGCCGCCGCGCGCCGGGTCATGCAGCCAGTGATACGGCGGCAGCACACCGGCGTTGACGCGGAAGTTAGCTGCCAGCGGCTGGCTGCGTCCGGTCATAAATTGCTTAAGTTCCCGCCCCATAGGTGAAAAGCGGCGGTTGAAACCACCCATCAACCGCGGGCTGCCTGCTTTCGCCACCTGGCGTTCCACCGCCGCCAGCTCTTTCTCATTCAGGGCCAGCGGTTTCTCACAGAACACATGCTTGCCGGCCTTCAACGCCGCCAGCGTCTGGCTGGCGTGCAGGTGGTGGCGGGTCAGGATGGCGACCGCGTCCACATTGCGGTCTGCCAGTATCTGGGCCTCATCGCTGGAGGCATACCGGAAGCCAAAGCGCTTTCCCAGGTCGGCCGCCGGCCGCCCGCTGGCCGAAGTGATCCCGATCAGTTGCAGGTTCGGCAGCCTGCGCACCGCCGGCAGCAGTGTGCTGCGGGCGTAGTTGCCCGCCCCCAGCACGCCCAACCCGATCTTGTCCTTGCTCAGCGGCTTGGCTTCAAAAGTCACACGCCGGCTGGCCCTGCTGGGCTTGGCTGCCGCGCCCGGGTATGTGATCAAAACACCCAAAAAGGGCTTATCGCTCTGGATCAGGTCGTACGCCTTAGGCGCACTGGCGATCGGGAAGCGGTGGCTGATGAGTTTGCTCACATCCACTTTGCCAGCCACCATCAAGTCTACAAACGTTTGTAGGTTGCGGCCCTCGGTCCAGCGCACATACCCGATCGGGTAGTCGCGCCCGCCCTCTTCGTATTCAGGGTCGTAACGCCCCGGGCCATACGAGCGCGAGACGATGAAAGTAAGCTCTTTGCCATAGTAACTGCGGCGCGGCACATTCATGCCCACGGCACCCACTGCCACCACCGTGGCCCGGTCGCGGGCGATCTCGCCTGCCAATTCCACCGGGTCGTTGGACTCGCTGTCAGCACAGATCAGCACAGCATCAAATCCGTACCCACTGGTAAAACTCGCACTGCGCTCGCCTGCTTCTTTGCGCACCACCGCCTGCAGGCCACGTGCGGCGGCCAGCGCCACCCGCTTGGCGTCCAGGTCGATGCCCAGCACATGGCAGCCAGCCGCGGCCGCAATGCTGGCCGCCAGCTGCCCAAGCAAACCCATGCCGATCACGGCTACCCGCGCCCCCACTTGCACATCGGCCAAACGGAAGCCATGCAGGGCGATGGCACCCAGTGTGGTGAACGCGGCTTCTTCAAAGCCCAGCTTGGCCGGCAGCGCCGCCACCAGATTGCGCGGCACGCTCACATATTCTGCATGCACGGCATAGTTGCCGCCCGCGCACGCTACTCGCTGCCCAGGGCGAAAGCCTCGCGTACCTTCCCCCAGCTCCACAACTACTCCAGCGCTGGAATAGCCCAGCGCCATGGGTTCACTTAACCTGCCCAACGCGGCTTGGGCCGTGCTGGCCAAGCCTTCCCGCCGGGCTTTGTCCAGAGTCTGGCGCACCAGGTCCGGCCGCGAGCGGGCTTTGCCGATCAAGGACGCGCCGGCAAACTCCACCAACATGCGCTCCGTGCCCGCCGAAACCAGCGACGCGGCGTTGCGCACGAGCACAAAGCCGGGCTGCGGCACGGGCACTGGCACATCGGCCAAATGGGGTCTGCGAGCGCGCATATTTTGTAGAAGTTGTTTCATCGGATTGACACTTTTATTAGTGGATGAGGCATTCTACCATTCGCACTTTAAGCCCGCTGTGGCAGGAGCGTATAATCCAACGTCAGAATACGGAGGCTCCCCTTGGCAGACCCGCGCATTGAAAACTTCGCTCGCATCCTAGTGGATTATTCAACCAACATTCAACCCGGCGACCGCGTCATCATCGAAACCAGCACCGAGGCCATGCCGCTGGTCATGGAAGTGTTCAAGCGCGTTGTTGAGCGCGGCGGGCGGCCGCACCTGCAAATGGAGTTCCCCGAGCAGCGCGCCCTGTTCCTTAGCCTGGCCACGCCGGAGCTGGCCCGCATGGAGAACGAGTTCACCGCCCTGGCCTACCGCGAGTTCGAAGCCCGCATCCGCCTGTGGTCTGAGGCCAACACCAAAGCGCTCAGCAATGTAGACCCTAAAATGCAGTCGGCAGCAGCCTCAGCCTTCTCTCCCAGCCTCAAGAACCAGTTCGAGCGCTCGGCCGCCGGCAAGTTCAAGTGGGTCACCAGCATCTTCCCCACCCAGGGCTATGCCATGCAAGCCGGCATGAGCCTGACTGAATACTCCGACTTCGTCTTCCGTGCCGTCCACGCCCATGAAGCAGACCCCGTCGCCCACTGGCTCAAGATCAAGCAAGAGCAGCAACGCTACATTGACGCCCTGAGTGGACATGACCAGATTCAGTTGCGCGGCCCCAATGTGGACCTAACCCTCTCCATCAAAGACCGCACCTGGAAGAACTCGCACGGCATCTACAACATGCCAGATGGCGAGATCTACACCGGCCCGGTAGAGACCTCACTCAACGGCTGGGTGCGCTACAGCTACCCTGCCATTGAAGACGGCGTGGTCGTAGAGGACATTGAGCTGCACTTTAAAGAAGGCAAGGTGGAGAAAGCCACGGCCCGCACGCAGCAAGAATACCTGCGCCAAATGCTGGCCACCGACGAAGGCGCCAGCTATGTCGGCGAGTTCGCCATCGGCCTCAACACGGATATTGACCGTTTCACTGGCCACATCCTGCTCGATGAGAAAATTGGCGGCTCATTCCACATGGCCCTCGGCCTCGGCTACCCGGAAACCGGCAGCAAGAACACCAGCGCCATCCACTGGGACATGATCTGCGATCTACGTGAGGATTCAGAAATTGTCGTAGACGGCGAGGTCTTCTACAAAGACGGAAAATTCGTGATCTAGCTTCGGCTGGCTGCCGCCAAAGCAGCGCCGTCTTCACACACCTGCCGCGCCCAACGGCGCACATCTTCACAATAATGCTCGGCTGTGTCTAGCCGCACATCAGCTACGGTGAATCCCCACGCTATCTGCTCTACACCCGGGAGCTTCTGGCCACGCACAATACTGAATTCACGCTTCTTGGAATCAAAATTGTGCTTGTATTTCTCGCGTGCTTGCTGCGGCATTAGCCCTTCGAACACAAACTCACTCAGCAGTTTATGAACCGCCAGCCAGCCCTCGAGTGAATACATATTGTGTTGCAGGTAATAGGCGGGCACGCTCAAGTGGTGCACAGCATAGTAGGCAGGGTCATTACCCTCCAATATCTGCCCCTCCCAGAACCGGTCAGCGCACTGCGCTCCATCTGGCGCCTTCGCGCCACATTGTGCACAAATCATCATCTTTGAGATCAAAATCTTGCTGTCTATGCTGGTTACAAGCAGCTTAGTGGGCCTCGGTCAGCGCACCTGACGCTACCCGCGGCGCTTGTGTCACTAGGCGTAGCCGGAACCCTGCCCTAGCCTTATCGAGCACGGCGGCGCTTGCATTACTCGGCGCAGCCGAGTAGCAACGCCCGCCCAGTCGGAGCACAGGCGAAGCCCATGCAGTGCTAGACTAAAAAGTTGTCTAGTGGGCTTCGCCCGCGCCGGCTCCGCCGGCGCATCTAGCCCCAAAACCCGCGCCGCAGCGGGCGCGTCTCTTCGCTCGTGATGAAGGCCGTATCGTCCACCGACTCCACCAGGCGCTGCACTTCGTCCACTTCCTTGCGGCGCACGCTCAGGTTCAACAAACTCACCGTGCCGTCCTTGCCACGCGCCGGGATCTCGGTCACGCCGTATCCCTCAGCCCGCAGCAACTCCACAACGGCCGTGCCGCGCTTGCGGCTCACCACCCGCAGGTTGATGTAGCCAATCGCCAGGCGGTCCTCCACCCACATGCCCAACGTATTGCCCGTGGCAAAGCCGGCAGAATAGCCAATGATGTTGAGCACATTGTCCAGCCCGGTGATCACAGAGCTAAGCGCCACGATAAATATCACCGTTTCAAGAAAACCCAGTATCCAGGTTTCCACCTTGCGGCCGCGCAGCATCATGACCACCCGTAGTGTGTCGAGGCTCTGGTTGATGACGCGCAGCATGAACACACCCAGCGCCAACAACACGTCTTGTTGCGTAAAAGAGAGTTCCATCAGCCTATCTCCACAACTTTCAAGCCGCCTTGGATGGCCGGCACATACAGGGTATCCACATACTCCTTCACCATGCGCCGCGCACTGTACTGCGGCCCCAGCGTGCTGATCGATTCTTTGACCATCGCCAGCCAGCCATCGGTCGGCTGGTTGCCGCTGCGTCCATCGTAGTACAACGGAATGATCTGGTTTTCCAATACATCGTACAGGCTGTTGGCGTCAGCCAGATCCTGCTCCGCCGAGTCACTGTACTCCTGCTCCGAGCCGATCGCCCAGCCGTTCTTGCCGTTGTACCCTTCCCGCCACCAGCCATCCAAGATCGAGAAGTTGAGCGCGCCATTCAACGCCGCTTTCTGACCCGAGGTGCCCGATGCCTCCATCGGGCGGCGCGGCGTGTTCAGCCACACATCCACACCCTGCACCAGATACCGCGCCAGCTCCATGTCATATCCTTCGAGGAACACCAGCCGGCCGCCGGTTTCGGCCTTCTTGACGGCGCGGTAGACCTCCTGGATCAGCTGCTTGCCGCCCTCATCCGCCGGGTGGGCTTTGCCCGCGAACAATATCTGTACCGGGCGGTCAGGCTTGTTGACCAGCGCGAGCAGGCGCTCCAGATCCTGCAATACAAGATTGGCGCGCTTGTACGTGGCGAAGCGCCGCGCAAAGCCGATCGTCAGTGCATACGGGTCCAGCAGTGCTCCGCCCGCCACCACTTGCACCGGATGAATACCCTCATGCAGCCACTGGCGGCGCACGCGTTCGCGCACCCAGAAAGCCAGCTTGCGCTTGGCGTGCCGGCGCGCCCGCCACAATTCTTCGTTGGGAATGTCATGGATCCTCTGCCAGGCTTCAGGCTCGTCCAGATGCGCCCGCCAGTTACCCAAATGCTTGCTGTACAGGCGCCCCATACGTTTGCTTAGCCAGGTCTGGGTGTGGATGCCGTTGGTGATGTAGCCGATCGGCACCTGCTGCTCTTCCAGCTCCGGCCACAGGCCGCGCCACATACTGCGCGCCACCTGGCCGTGCAGTTCCGAAACTCCGTTGTGCTGCGCAGAGAAGCGCATCGCCAACACCGGCATACTAAACGCTTCGCCCCAACCCACCACTTGATGGGCCAGCTTGATAAAACCTTCCTGGTCCAAGCCCAACTCGGCCCAATACTGCGAAAAATAGCGGTCGATCAGCCAGATCGGGAACTCGTCATTCCCCGCCGGCACAGGCGTGTGTGTGGTGAACACGTTGTGCATTCGCACCTGTTTGATCGCTTCGCTGATCGATGCGCCGCCCTGCACCAGCTCGCGCGCTTGCTCCAGCCCTAAAAATGCGGAGTGGCCCTCGTTCATGTGCCACACCGCCGGGTTGTAGCCCAGCATCCGCAAGGCGCGTACGCCGCCAATCCCCAACAAGATCTCCTGCGATATCCGCAATTCCAGATCACTGCTGTACAAGCGCGCCGTCAGCTCGCGGTCGGTTTGCGTGTTGGCGTCCACATTGCTGTCGAGCAAGTACAGCGGCACGCGGCCCACGCGGATCTCCCACACCTGCGCATGCAAGCTGCGCCCCGGCAGCTCGATCGAGACCATTAGCGGCTGGCCTTCAGCGTTGACCAACGGCCGCACAGGCATCTCTTCAAACTTCAACGTCACCGGGCGCGACTCCTGCCAGCCATCTTCACTAATATGCTGAAAGAAGTAGCCGTGCGTATACAGAAAGCCTACTGCCACCAGCGGCAGCCCCAGGTCGCTGGCTTCTTTCAAGTGATCACCCGCCAGGATGCCCAGGCCGCCGGCATAGATCGGCACAGTTTCATGCAGTCCAAACTCAGACGAAAAATAGGCGATTGGCTTTTTCACCAGATCGGCATGAGCTTTCCCGTACCAAGTCTCTGCCGGGGCCAGGTAAGCGTCAAAGGCTGAGACTACGCGGTCATAGTGCTCAGTGAAGTTCAGGTCCACGCTGGCGGCTTGCAGCAAAAGCGGCGGAAGGTCGCGCAGAAAGACTACCGGGTTGTGCGCGCTGGCCTGCCACAGCACCGGGTCAATGCTCTGGAAAAGGTCCTGCGCATCCGGCTGCCAGGTCCACCACAGGTTGTAGGCCAGGTCACCCAGGCGGTTGATGCGCTCAGGAAGGGCAAATTGAATAGGCTGTTGGGGTCTGCAGGGCATGATTTCCTATCACGTGTTACTACGAGTGCTGGATTGACAAAATGCTACCATGCTCATTTTTGCAATCCAATTGGGCCGTATATCTCGGCGGGTATAATCCGCTTCCTGCCGTCTTCGCTGGCATGACTGCCACTATGAGCAATGTTGAGGAAATCAAAGCTCGTTTAGCCATTGAAGACATCGTCTCTGAGAGCGGTGTACAACTCCGCCGCGCCGGCAAGAATCTTTCGGGCTTTTGCCCCTTCCACAGCAACACCCGCACTCCCTCCTTCGTCGTCTTTCCTGAATCCGGCACCTGGCGCTGTTTCGGCCAGTGCAACGAAGGCGGTGACGTCTTCAAATATGTGATGAAAAAAGAAGGCCTCGATTTCACCGAGGCCCTGCGCCGCTTGGCCGACCGTGCCGGCGTGCAGCTGCGCCCCCAGAGCCCCATGGAGCAGGCCGCCAAGGAGCAGCACGGCCGCCTGCGTGAGGCGCTCGACGCCGCCGTGCGCTTCTACCAGGCCCAGCTGCAGACTCCGGCTGGCACCCAGGTGCTCAGCTACCTGCGCGGCCGCAACCTGACCGACGAGACCATCGCCGCTTTCGAGCTCGGTTACGCGCCTGAGGCGCTCGAGCCGCTGGCCGCCGCCATCCAACAAGCTGGCTTTACCCTCGACGAAATGATGGAAGCCGGCCTGCTCAGCCAGTCCGACGACGGGCGCCGCTTCGCACGCTTCCGCCACCGTCTCATGTTCCCCATTCGTGATGCCAACGGCAAAATGGCCGGCTTCGGTGCCCGCGCCCTGCGAGACGAGGCCACGCCCAAGTATCTCAACTCCGCCCAAGGGCCACTCTTCGATAAGGGCAATCTGCTTTACGGCATGGATAAGGCCCGCAAGCACATCCGCACGCAAGACGAGGCCGTGCTGGTCGAAGGTTATATGGATGTCATCGCCCTCCACCAAGCCGGCTTCCCCAACGCCGTCTCGCCCATGGGCACTGCCCTCGGCGGGCAGCAGCTGCGCACCCTCAAGCGCCTGACCACGCGCATCGTGCTGGCTCTAGATGCGGATGCCGCCGGTGACAAAGCCACTCTGCGCGGTCTGGAAGTGGCTCGCAAAAGTCTCGACCGCGAAGCCGACCCGGTCTTCGACGCCCGTGGCCTGCTGCGCCATGAGGGCCGCCTGCAAGCCGATATTCGCGTAACCGCCTTGCCAGACGGCAAAGACCCTGACGAGATCGTCGCTGCCGATCCCGAAGCCTGGCCGAAGCTGCTGCTGGCCGCCCGCCCCATTGTGGAGCACGTGATGTACAGCTTGGCCGCTGGCAAAGATCTGCAGGACGCCAAGATCAAGCGCGAGCTGGCCACCCAGGTGCTGCCCCTGATCGCCGATGTGCCCAGCCCGGTGGAGCGTGACAGCTACACCCAAAAACTTGCCCGCCTTCTCCAAGTAGACGAGCGCAGCCTGATGGCTGAGCGCCCGGCCCGCGCCACTGCGCCGCGCCGCCGCGCCCAGCCCACCGCGCCCAGCCTGCCCGAAGCCCGCCCCATGCCGAGCATCGAAGACAGCACTGTGCGCCTCGAGTCACACTGCATGGGCATCATCATCCGCCAGCCGGAGCTGCTCTACCGCGTCGACCGCTCTTTGCTCGAATCCGGCTTGCCGCGTCTCTCCATCAGCGACTTCGAGCACAGCGACCACCAGGAAATGTTCCGCCTCTCGCGTGAAGCTCTCGATCAGGATGTGCAGGAGCCTTACAGCTACGCGCTGCAAAACCTGCCCATGCCCCTGCTCGACCGCGCTGAAGAAATTCTCCTCCGTACGGAAAAGCTGGATCCTGAAGACGACAAGGTCTTTGAAGATCTGCTGCGCACCTTCCTGCTGCTACGCCGCCGCCTGCTGCGCAAGAGCAATGAGCAAATGCGCTACCTGCAGCAGACCGCCCAGCAAGAGGGTGACCTGAAAGCCAGCGAATACCAGCAGGTGATGATACAAAACACACTAACCTTGCAGCGTTTGGATAAAGCTCTAGCCACCAGCCCCAAACGCAGCGTCCCGAGAGCGCTATGATGGACCACGACGTGGATCAACCCGAAGACAACATCGAGCTGCCCGAGAACGACGACGAGCTGATCGATGACGCCGCCTCCACCGAGGAAGGCGATCTGCTCAACGAGCTCTCCGAGGACGAAGATGGCGTAGAAGCTCTGCGCGAAGACCTGCGCAAGCTCGAGGAGCGCGTCCGCCAGGAAGGCGCCATCGAGCTGGGCGATGACCCGGTGCGTCTCTACCTCAAGGAGATCGGCCGCGTCAGCCTGCTGGATACCGACCGCGAGCTGTGGCTCGCCACCCGCGTCGAAGCGCTCAAGCGGCTTACCTTCCTTCAGGAGCAGGCCGCCACCCCCAAACAGCCCGAGCCCAACCCCGAGGCCGTGTTCAAAGCCGCCTTTGCTGAGCTGGCCGAAGCCTGGGGCCGCGTAGGCAAAGAGGCCAAAGCCCTCGGCCACAAAGCCCCTCAGCTGTTGCTCATTGCGCAGGAAGCGCTGCGCCTGCAAAAGACCTGGAGCATGGAAACACCCTCCTATGTGCGCAGTTACCTGGACAACGGTATTTGGGGGCGCGACCCGCGCTGGGACGCCGTGGCCCGCAGCACCTTCATCATTCTGATCGGCTTCTATATCTTCCCGCGTGAGCTCACCGAAGCCATGCTGGCCACCTTGGCTAAAGACGAGCTGCCTTCACCGCGCAGCTTCACCAATCTCCTGCCGGCTGCTGATGAACTCAAAGTCGCTGCCGCTGGCGTCCACAGCCGCGCCATGGAAGCCCAGATCGCCATCATCAACGCCAACCTGCGCCTGGTCGTCAGCATTGCCAAGCGCTATATCGGCCGCGGCTCCTCCTTCGAGGACCTGATCCAGGAGGGCAATATTGGCTTGCTGCGCGCCGTCACCAAGTTTGATCCTACCCGCGGCTTTAAGTTCAGCACCTATGCCACCTGGTGGATTCGCCAGGCCATCACTCGTTCGATTGCTGATCAGGCCCGCACCATTCGCATCCCCGTGCACCTGCTCGAATCCATTCAGCGCCTCATGCGCGCCCAACGCCAGATGACCCAGACCTTGGGCCGCGAGGCCACCTTTGAAGAGCTGGCCCTCGAAAGCGGCTTTCTGGATGACGGCGATGTCGCCGCCATCCGCAAGTCCATCAGCGCCAGCCAGCCCCTCGCGCCCGACCTCAAACGGCGTTGGGCCCGCGCCACCACCAAAGTGGAGCAAACCCTGCGCAGCGCCGAGGAGCCCATGTCGCTCGAAAGCCCGGTCGGCGCCGGCGATGGCAGCGAGCTGGCTGACTTTATTCCAGACGAAGATGCCCTCGCCCCCATGGATGCCGCCGCCCGCGAAATGCTGCGCGAGCAGGTCCAGGGTGCCCTGGCCGGCCTCACTGAGCGCGAACGCGAAGTGCTCGAGATGCGCTATGGCCTGCTGGACGGCAAGGATCACACCCTCGAAGAAGTGGGCCAGCATTTCAACGTCACCCGTGAGCGCATCCGCCAGATTGAAGCCAAGGCCCTGCGCAAACTGCGCCACCCAACCCGCAGTCACCAACTGCGCGAATACCTCGGCGGCAGCTAACTAACAAAAAACGACCCCCCAGGGGGTCGTTTTTAATTCCTATTCGTCATTGCGAGGAGTATTGTGGCTTGCATGTCCCATGCAAGCCACAAACGGACGAAGCAATCCCCAACTCAACCTAGAGTCGAGCGGCCGGCCGAAGTCCTCGCCCGACGCCGAGCCCACACCACCACTTGTCATTCCGAGCGGGCACCGAAGTCCTTGCCGGACCGCCGAACCCGCACCAGCGAGGAATCCGTATTCACACGTCTTCCAAATAGCGCCTATTATTAGGCCTACTCTTCGTCGAAATCCTCGTCCAAATCTTCATCTTCGATCGGCCAGTCCAGCTCCAGCGGGTCCAGCCACACAATATCAAGCTCGGTATTGCAGGCGGTGCAGGTAACGCTCATGCCAATTTTGGGGGTGCCCTTCACGCTCACCTGGGCGCCACAAGAGGGGCAAACAGCATCGCTCATTCTGGGTTTCCTTCTCAGCCCGACAGGCTGTACTTAAAGTGAGCGAACTGTACAGCAGATACAAACATTACGCTGTGAAAAAGCAACTGGATTTGAGAAACCATTCCGTCAGAGGGATGCTTCAGTGCTTGAGCGGCGCCTTAAAGCGTAGGGGCGTACGCTGCGAAGCAGCGTAGCATGCTGCGCCCACAATCGCCCTGCCATTTTGGCAGACAAGTGCATAGCACCAAGGTTAGCGTACTTCGCTAGTACTTTTCTCAGTCTTGCTAAACATCCGCTGCTGGTCAGGCTCCGGCTCAAAGTAGTAGCCGATGCCAGCATCCGTCATGATATAGCGCGGGTTCGACGGGTCCGGCTCGATCTTGCCGCGCAGACGGCTGATCAGACCGCGCACCAGACCCTGGCTGCCTTCGCCGCCATAGCCCCACACGTACTCCACCAGATTCTCTGAAGGGATAATCCGCCCCGGATGGGTCATCAGTGCGTACAACAAACGGAACTCCAACTGGGTCAAGCGCGTCGCCGCTTCCTTGCCCACTTGCACACTCCGCTTTGAAGGATCCAGCGTGATGCCCGCCTGGCTCAACGCCGGCAGACTGAAATATGGCAGGCCGGAGCTGCGGCGCATCAGCGCCCGCAGCTGCGCCACCATGAACTTGGGGCTATAAGGGCGGCTGAACACCAAGTCGGCGCCCGCCTCAATGAAATCAATCTGTGCGCCTTCATCGCGCGCTTCCATCAGCAGCACAATCGGCGCCTGGTTCTCCAAGCGCAGCTGGCTGATGAATTCAGACGTGATGGCTTTTTCTGTAGTGAACGCGAAGAAGAAAAGCTCAGCAGGGCGATCGCCCTGCGATAGCTGGTCAAGCTCAGTAACCAGTCGGACTTCGAAGCCGGCTCGTTGCAGGATAAGAGTGAGTACAGCTGCTTCGTCTGCGTCCGGTGCAAACAATAAGGTCAGCATGAAAGAGCGTGTTGCTAGTTATAACACGTTCATGCCTTTGTGGTGGCGCGCACAGCATCTATTAATTCACGCGCCGATTGCAAAGTCCCTTCACTTATTTCACCAAACATGTTAGCCAATTCGTTCAAGCGCGCATCATCTTTCAATCGCACCGCTTGCGTTTGCGTGCGGCCATCGTTCACAACTTTTTTCACCTTGAAGTGCTGGTCACCGAACGCGGCCAGCTGCGGCAAATGCGTGACGCACAACACCTGATGCCCGCGCCCCAGCCGCCACAGCTTCTCGCCCACCACGCTGCCCACCCGGCCGCCAATGCCTTGATCGATCTCGTCGAAGATCAGCGTAGGCGTGTGGTCGGCACGCGCCAGCACATTCTTCATCGCCAGCATCAAGCGCGCTGTCTCACCACCCGAGGCGATCTTGACCAGCGGCTTCAAGCCCTCGCCCGGGTTTGGCGCCACCAAAAACTCGATCGTCTCGTGTCCGTACGCATCAAACGCCACGCGCTGGCCGTCGATCTCAAGACCATTCGCATCTGCCGCGCTACGGAAATCAACGCCAAAGCGGGCCGCCTCCATCTTGAGGTCATCCAGCTCGATCTCAATACCTTTGCTCAACTCGTCTGCCGCACTGTGGCGTTTGGCTGCCAGCGCCTGCGCTTCCTGCGCCAGCCGCCCCAGCAGTTCGCTCTCGCCCTTTTGCAGGGCTTCCAGCCGCTCTTCGGCGTTGGTAATGTTGTCCAGGTCCTTACGAGCGCGCTGGGCAAACGCCAAAATAGCCGGGATGTCTTCCCCGTACTTGCGCTTCAAATTCTGCAGCAAAGCCAGGCGCTCTTCCACCTCTTCCAGCCGCTTGGGGTTGAACTCGATCTGTTCCAGATACGCCCGCAGCTCGTGCCCAATATCAGCCATCTCGTCCAGCAGACCTTGGGCGCGGTTCTCCAGCCCGGCCTGCGAGCTGTCCACCCGCGCCAGCGCCGCCAGCGCCTCAACCGCCGCCCCCATCCGGTCCCCCGCCGAGGGCGCCTCAGCCTCCTGGCTCTCGTCCAGGGCGGCCAGCGCCAGGGTGGCGTTGGCCGCCAGGCTCTCTGCGTTCGCCAGCCGCGTGCGTTCATCGCGCAGGCTGGCTTCCTCGTCGGGTTGCAGCTTGGCCGCCTCGATCTCCTGCACCTGGAAGCTCAACAGCTCGATCCGCCGGGCCGCGTCCGCCTCGGCTTCGCGCAGGCTGGCCAGCTCACGCCGCAACTCCTGCAGCTGGCCGTACGTCTTTTGGTACGCTGCCAGCTCGCGCTCCACGCCCGCGTAGCGGTCCAGCAGCAGCCGGTGAGCGGGCACGCGCAGCAGCGAGAGATGCTCTGACTGCCCGTGCAGGTCGATCAGCAGTTCGCCCAATTCGCGCACCAGGGCCACCGTAGCCGGTCGGCCATTGATGCGCACCACATTGCGCCCCTCGCGCCGGAACTCACGCGCGATCTGCAAATAATCCGTGTCGTCCAGCAACTCCTCGCGCTGCAGGATCGCGTGGATCTGCTCGCGGGCTGCGTCGGGTATACGGAATACGCCCTCCACCGTGGCGCGCTCGTCGCCCGCCCGTATCAGGCTGGCGTCCGCCCGCACACCCAGCAGGGTCTCCACCGCATCGATCAGGATGGATTTGCCCGCGCCGGTCTCACCCGAAAAGGTCACCAGGCCGCTGCCCAGCTCCAGCGTCAGGTCCTCGATGATGGCGAAGTTTTGAATGCGCAGTTCGGTCAGCATTAGCGTTTTATTTCGATGCCGCCTAGGCGGTAATAGGTGGAAGAGACGGCCAGCGAGAGATAGATCAGCGGCCACAGCACCGCGATCAGCGTGCCGATGCCCGCCCCACCCAACAATATATAGGCCAGCGGCAGCAGCACGAACGGCGCCGCCCCCAGCCCCACCGCCACCGCCGCCACCTGGAACAGGCGCTGCGAGCGGCGGCGGCCGGTCAGCCGCCGGATCGCTTCCGCTATCAGATTGCCGGCCAGCGGCGCCAGGAACAGGGTGAAGAACCCGATCCGCATGGCAATAAAGGCGCCGATGCCTGACAGCAGCGCCCCCACCACGAACGCCACAACAAAATCAGTGGTGGTAGCCGTGTCAAACACTTTCTGGCGGCCGCGCACGCACTCTTTGCAGCGGTACCCGGTGGGCGTGTGCACCGCGCATTGGGCGCAGATGTATTTCTCGCAATTGTTGCAGCGCAGGCCGGTTTCCCGGTCTGGGTGATTGGCGCAATAAGTAGTCGTCGTCACGCGGCGGCTCCGGTCGAAGGATTGTTTTCCATCAAAGACAGCAGACGCTGATAAAAATAGCTCGCCTCACGGAAGCGCAGGAAGCGCAGGCTATGTTCGCTGGCCCTCACCGCGACGCGGTCGCCCAGCTCCATCGCTTCGGGCGGCTGCCCGTCCACACTTAGCACGGCCTCGTCGCCGCGCGCCAGCTCCACCGTGATGCTGGCGCCTTCCGCCAGCACCAGCGCTCGATCCACGCTCAGGTGCGGCGCCACCGGCAGCAGCAGTATGTTACGCAGCGTCGGCGGCAGGATCGGGCCGCCCGCTGCCAGCGCATACGCGGTGGAGCCGGTCGGCGTGGAAATGATCACGCCATCTGAAACATACGTGGTCAGCGGGTGCCCATCCAGGCTGGCGTTCAAGTGCACAGGGCGCACTACGCGGCCGCGGCCCACCATGGCCTCATTCAGCGCCTGCCAGGTTCCTACTACTTTGTCGCCGCGCCACAGCTCAACCTGCAGCAGCATGCGCTTTTCAGTCGAAAACTCACCGCTCACTAAACGCGGCAGGGTTTGCTGCCATTCATCCGGCCCAAGCTCGATCAGGAAGCCAAAGTTGCCGTGGTTGATCCCGATCAGCGGGATCCCCAGCGGGGCGCATACATGCCCGGCCCGCAGCATCGTCCCGTCGCCGCCCAGGGCGATCACCAGGTCAGTGCCCCATTCCTGCAGCTGGTTCTGGGTGGCCTGGCCCTGCAGCAAACCGCTGCCAGCTGCCAGCCCCAAACCCTGCAGAAAACTGACCACCTCTTCGCACAGCGCAATGGCCTGCGCATTGCTTGCGCTGGCCAGCACGGCCACATGCTTGAATGTGCTTGCGCTCTTCTCAACCATAGGCTTAGTGTATCCGTTCACTACATACCCGGCGGTAGCCGCAGGCGGCGCAGCGCGCCGCCATGCTGTGCGAGCGGTGCAGTTCCCCATGCGCCAGTCCCTGGCGCATGGCCGCCAGCAGGCTCAGCACTTGCGCTTCCAGCGCCGCGCTGAATTCCACCCGGAAGCTGCGCTGCGGGTAGCGGATGATCCCATACGCAGGCCGCTGCTGAAAATTGCGTGCCACCAGCACGCAATACGCCGCCAGCTGGTAAATATGGGCCTGGTACGGCTGCCGCGGCGTGCGCCCGCTCTTCACTTCCACCGGCACCACGCCGTCTGCCCCCTGCACCAGATAATCAGGCCGCCCGATCAATCCCAGCGCCTCATCCATCAGCGGCTGCTCCAGCCGGCGCTCGACACCCGTATCCGAATACAACACCTGTCCGCTGGGCAGGCCCAGCGCGCCACGCTGTCGGGCGCTTAGCCACAGCAACAAGAGCGCCAACAGCAACAGAACAATCGCCAAACCAGCGTACATGCCTCAACCTAACAACTGCACAGCCAGCAGGATCATTGCAACCAATGCCAGCCCGATCGCCAGTGTCCGCAGCCCGCTGGCCATCCGCCAGCCACGCCCGTGACGGGCGTGCTGGCGCGTGCCCTCAGCCAGCTCCTCTACATTGGCGCTGGCCGCCCCTTGCAGGCGCAACCACCAGGCGCGCTGGCAGTATAGGTATTCGCCTATCTCTGAGGCTTTGATCCACACCTTGCTCATGCGTCCTTCAGCTTCTCTTCCAATGCATGCAGGCTGGCTTCCAGACGCTGCTGCCGCAGGCTGATCGTCATATCCCCTCGCGTGCGCTCCACCAGGCTGCGGCAGATATCTGTCAAACGCCTCAGACCCCGCGTGACCGCATCTGGATAATCCATGGTCACCAGCACGGCATAGATGTCATCCATCTGGCCCAGCAGGCGTTCAGCTTCCTCAGAATGCCCATGCCGCAGAATGTCCAGGCAGCGCCGGCGCAATTCGCCGGCCGCTTCAGACAGGCCTTGCAGATACGTGGCCGATTCCACCTTCAGGTCCTGTGGGCTGGGTAGGCTGCCCTTGTTCACCAGCGCGTTCACTATGTTGGCTTCGGCATACTCCTTCAGCGCATCTTGCGTATACCCCGCAAAATATAGGTCAGGAAATTCCCTCAATCCAGCCCGCAGCGCATCCGCCAGTTCCGCCGCGCTCTTCAGCTCGGCCGCCGCGGTCTCGTGCTCATCCCGGTGGATGGCGCGGATGGCCTGCGAGCAGTGCCGCGTCAGCAGCCGCGCCTGGCCCAGCGCAGCATCGCGCGCCGCGGTCTGGGCGTCAAAATCCGCCCGGATCTTCTCAGCGATCTGTTCCAAACGCTCCATGGCTCAACTCTTGGGTTCTTCGCCGTCTGGCGGTTGGATCGACTTGAACAAGTCATCCGCCAGGCTCTTGCCTGCCGGCAGCTTGATCTCGCCGAATTGCTTCTCGTACTTGGCGATGTTCTCGCTCAACGCGCGCTGCAGCAGCTTGGCGCTCAGGGGCGACATGAGTACGCGTGATTTGATGATGATGTCCAGCTCGCCCGGCAGCAGCCGGCCAAAGTCAAACACCATCTCCGCCGGCGAGTGCGCCACCCGCACCACATTGCTGTACAGCACCTCGGTGCCGGGCGGAATCACCAGCCGCGGGCGGCCCGGGGCGGGTTGCCCCGCCCCGGCCTTGTCTTTGGGGGTCGTTGGTTCAGCCATGGCTGCCTAGAACGGGATCTCGTCCTCGCTGCCGCCCATCATGCCATCCGGCTCGCTGGGCAGGCCGCCGTATTCGCCGCCGCCCATGTCGCCGCCTCCACCACCGCCACCGCCGCGTCCACCCAGGAACACGACCCGCTCCGCCGTCACTTCGTACGAGGCCGAGGGAGTGCCATCCTGGCGCGTCCACACTCGCGGGCCGCCGCTGGCTTTGTCGGGGGTCATGCGGCCCTCGATCATCACTTGGCTGCCGGTCTTCAGATACTGGTTGCAGATCTCCGCCTGGCGGCCCCAGGCCGAGATGCGAAACCACACGGTCTCCTTGATCTTCTCGCCGTTGGAGCCGGTGTACTGGCGGTTGCTGGCCACGTTGAAGTTCGTGACGGCTTGGCCGCCGGGGGTATAGCGCATCTCAGGGTCGCGCCCCAAATTGCCTACGATTGTGATCTTGTGATAAGACATCGCTTCCTCCAGAAAGTAGGTACCAGAACAAACTCTTGCAATAGTCAAAACAGTTTGTGCATATTCAGTTTTTGTGGATTTGAGGGGCTCCTTTTCGGCTGAGCGGCTGTGTAAGTTTCCCGGGCTGTAGCGCCCGGTGCGGGTCAAGAATTCGCTCACCGACCAAAGAAATTATAGACCAAATGTGCGATAGAAGTCAATCGTCAGCGGTCCACCTGCCACACTTTGAGGTCCGAAAAACTGACCGAGACATCCCTGTCACTGGAGGTATGCACATACGCCCCCACCGCACCTCGGAACAGCAGCGAATCGGTCACACTGAACAAATAGATGTCATTGACAAAAAAGTGCATCTGGCCGCCGCCAGCCCATACCCCCAGCCGGCTTGTGCCCGGCGCGATCGATGGGATCGTACGGCTGCTCACCCAGCCCGCCTGGCGGCTAAGGCTTCCATTGTGAAAACGGTCTACCTTGGCGCGCCCGTCGCATGACAAGGCAAAGCGGAAGTGGTCGCCGTCCAAAGCCCGCACCAAGAGCCCATACTCATCCTCCCCGCGGCAAAAACTGGTCGTGGCCGTGATCTCAGCGTAAAAGTCACGGAACGTGGGGCTGTTGCGCGTGCTAAACAGATAGCTGCGCGTTTCATTCAGCACCAGGCTCAGGCGCCCATTGCTCACCTGGGCGCTGCCGTCTGCATCGGTGCTGGTAGGCCAAAACAGGGGGTCGCTAAAATCATCCTCCAGCAGCAGCTCCCCAATGCCCGGGCGCATGTCGGCCGTTGGGCTGACGATCGGCGTAGGAAATGGGGAGGGGGTTGGCGTGGCCGGGAACCATACCGTGGTCGCGGTCGGCTCCACAGTCATTTCGGCTATTGGCTCCAGGGTCTCTTCAGCGATCACCGGCACAATACAGCCAGCCAGTAAGAGGGCTGCCGCCAGCAGCGTCACTACACTAGTTCGCAACATAACAGGCGCAATTATAGCCAGCGCTGACCGAGTAGAATCTGAGGCCTATGCGCATCCTTGTCCGCTCCAAGATCCACAACGCCACCGTCACCGAGGCCAACCTGGCCTACATCGGCAGCATCACCATTGATGAAGAGCTCGTCGAGCGCGCTGGCCTATGGCCCGGCGAAAAAGTGCTCGTCGTCAGCAACACCACCGGTGAACGGCTGGAGACCTACGTGATCGTCGGCCCGCGCGGCAGCGGCACCATCACCATGAACGGCGCCGCCGCTCACCTCATCAAGGCTGGCGAGCAGGTCATCATCATGGCCTTCGAGATCAGCGCCGAGCCGGTCGAAACCACCTTCATTCTCGTAGACGAGAACAACAAGTTCGTGCGCTATCTCTAAGCGCGGCGCGGCTTCTTTTCACCGCGCAGGCGGTGGCCTTCTCGCAACAAGCCCTCTAGTTCATCCCAGTTAGTGCTTTCATCAAGGTAAGCGCCTATCCAGCCGCTCTTGCCCTGATAAGGTGGCACAAAATACTGTTGCGGAGCCGCTTGCACCAACAGGTCGCGCTCGTCTGCTTCCGCCATGATCCACACCGCCGTGCGCCCATCGCCATGATGTGTATCCGGTGAAGCGAACATGGCAAACATCTTGCCCTTGATGCGGAAGGTCGGCTCGCCCCATGCTTCCACTTCCACTGTTTCCGGCAGGCTGCGGCACAGCTTTCGCAACCGGGCCAACTGGCTGCGCGAATGTTTGGTTTGTTTCTTGGCCGGGTGAGCCATCTACCTTTGGTACCGCTGGCGGATGTTTGGTACTAAATATTCGTCAAAGCAGCGCGCCAGGTCATAGTCCGGCGCCCAGCCCCAATCCGCCCGCGCCGCACTGTCATCGATCCCCATCGGCCAGCTGTCCACAATGCCCTGGCGTTTGGCGTCCGGCGCAAAGCTGATCTGCGCCTCGGGGAACGCCGCCAACACCTGCTGACGAAACTCCTCCGCAGACAAACTGAAGCTGTTCACGTTGTACGCAGTGCGGCTCAGCGCCTGGCGTGGCGCCGCCGCCAGGGTCAGCATGGCTTTGACCCCATCCGGCATGGCCATGAACGCGATCGTGGTGTCCGCCCGCACAAAGCAGGCATACGGCTTGCCCTGTGCCGCGGCGTGCAGCATCTCAGGCCCGTAATCGCTCGTGCCGCCCGTAGGCAGCGTGAAAGCGCTGATCAAGCCCGGAAAGCGCAGGGCGCGGAAATCCAACAGTGCCGCGGGCGCATCCCCTAGCTGTTTATATCGCCGCGAGTAATACGCACCCAGCAACTCCACCGCCAGCTTGTTGGCGCCATACACCGTGTCCGGGTGCAGCCATTCGTCTTCCCTCACCCGCGGGTGGGCCGCCTTGGTTTCCAGATCCGGCATGCCATAGATTGCCTTGGAGCTGGGGAAAATGAACTTGACGGCTTCGCCCCGTGCGGCAGACTGCGCCGCTGCCAGCTCTAAAAGCAAAACGCTGGCATCCACGTTCACTTCGTGGGCCAGCGCCGGTGAATGCTCCGCTCGGGTCGAGAGCAAAGCCGCCAGGTGATAAATAGTGCCAAAGCTATACTCAGTCCCCAGGCGTTCGATCAACGCCTTGTCAGTAATGCTGCCGGTGACATGCGTAGTGCTTCCGGCCAGCTCCGGCGGCATGGCCGCCAGGTCCAAAGTGACGATCTGGGCTCCGCCAGCCGCCAATTCGCGCACCAAAGCCTGGCCAATTTCGCCAGCTGCGCCAGTGATCAAGACAGCGTTTTTTGTCATGGGCTTGTGTTGGCTGAGCGGCATGCGCCGCCCAAGCGAGATTATAAAACAACAGCTCCCACCGCCCAATTGCCAGCCCTATTTTCACTTGACGCAGAACGCCTGTTCATGTTATTCTGGCATAGCACAAATGACCTATTATCAGGTCAGGTGCAGGAGCAGGCATATGATGATGGCCAAAAGACGCAAAGGATTGAGCGAGCGCCACAAGAAGATTCTGGACTTGCTCGAACGCTATCAGGATGAGAACGGTTACCCGCCCTCCATCCGTGAGATCGGCAAGCAAACCGGCATCTCTTCCACCTCGGTGGTCAACTACTACCTTAACCAGCTGGAAGAAGAAGGTTACATCGAGCGTGACCGCAAGATCTCGCGCGGCGTGCGCCTGGTCAAGGGTGTCACCGCCGCCGCCAATGCCGTCCGCGAGGCCATCGAAGATCTCATCAAGGTGCCCGTGGTCGGCCGCATCGTCGCCGGCTCCCCCATGCCGGTTCCCGGCTCCGACTTTGCCTACTATGACCAGGATAGCGGCGTCGAGATCGCCCGCAGCCTGCTCGCGCCCGGCGACAAAGAAGAAGACCTCTTCGCCCTCGAAGTCCAGGGTGACTCCATGGTTGACGCCATGGTCAATGACGGCGACATCGTCGTTATGAAGAAAGCTCAGGATGCCCGCAACGGTGAAATGGTCGCCGTCTGGCTCACTGACCGTGACGAGACCACCCTCAAGTATTTCTACAAAGAGAACGGCGGCATCCGCCTGCAGCCCGCCAACCCCACCATGCAGCCTATCTTTGTGGAAAACCCCCGCGCCGTCCAGGTGCAGGGCAAGGTGGTCATGGTCATCCGCCAAATGGGCTCTCCCAACTAGTGCCAGCTCTGCTCTATACAAACAAAGAAGCCCGCTCAGCTGAGCGGGCTTCTTTTATTTTCCACGTCAAGCGGCTTGATGTATGGAGAAGTGTCACTCGGCGTCAGCCGAGTACTTCTCCCGCGCTGCAAAGCAGCGCAAATCACCAAAGCACTCCCCCGGTAGCAGGTGATTCTCATCTTTCAGTAACATTCCCCGTTGCGCTTAGAATATGGCCCATGTCCACACCCAGCTACGAGCGCATCTTCGTCACCCTCCTGCGCGAGATCGCCGCAGAGCAAGGCTACAACTTCACCAGCTTCTCTCAAGACTGGATCCTGCAGTTCGAAAAAGCTGGGCAGGTGCGCCGCACCTTTGGCTTCAACTTTGAGATCAACTCGGCCACCGCCTACATGTTGGCGGGCGACAAGGCTGCTGTAGCCGCCGTGCTGCAACACCAGAACATTGCCCACATTGAGCACCGCTTCTTCCTCAACCCCAGCCGCTCCGCCTACATTCCCGAAGGCGGCCATTGGCCTGCCATCCTCGCTTACGCCCAGCAGCAGAACTACAACCTCGTCGCCAAGCCCAACGAGGGCACTGGCGGCCTGGGCGTGGTCCGGGTAAAGAACCAGGCCCAGCTGGAGAAAGCCGTGCTCAGCATCTTCCAAAAAGGCCAGTCGCTCAGTCTTTCGCCCTACTACGACATCCAGAACGAATACCGTCTCCTCATGCTTGATTCCGAATGCCAGCTGGCCTACGCCAAACAGCGCCCCCAGGTCATCGGCGACGGCGCCAGCAGCCTGCGCACCCTGATCGATCGCCAGTTGCTGGCAGGCGCCATCACCCAGGCCCAAGCAGTCGAAGCGCTGGAGCAGCACCAGCCCCAGCTTGACCAGGTGCTGCCCGCCGGTGAAACCCTCACCATTGGCTGGAAGCACAACCTTGGCGCCGGCTCCGCACCCCAACTGCTGCAGCCCGGCCCGCTGCTGGACCAGCTCCAGGCCCTCGCCCTCGCTGCCCAGCAGGCCATCAACATCCGCTTCGCCTCCATTGACATCGTAGAAGTGGACGGCGGCCCGTGCGTCCTCGAGGTCAACTCCGGCATCATGATGGAGCACTTCGTCCGCCACCAGCCGCAGAACCGCGCCACGGCCAAGGCTATCTACGCCCGCGCCTTGGAGAAGATGTTCGCCTCGCGCTGATAAAATCCTTGCGTGCCGCCGCGCGTTGCCATCCCCCGCTCCAAGCGCATATTTGACCTCGTATTGACCCTGCTGGCGCTGCCTCTGCTGCTGCCGCTGGTCCTGCTCATCGGCCTGCTGGTGCGCATCTTTCTGGGCCGGCCCGTCCTGTTCCGCCAGCCGCGCCCGGGCATCGGCGGCCTGCCGTTCATGCTCTACAAATTCCGCACCATGCGTGATGCGCTTGGCGCAGACGGCCAACCCCTCCCCGATGCCCAGCGCCTCACCGGCTTCGGCCGCCTGCTGCGCGCCAGCAGCCTCGACGAGCTGCCTGAACTCTGGAACGTGCTGCGTGGCGAGATGAGCCTGGTCGGGCCGCGCCCGCTGCTCATGCGCTACCTTGACCGCTATACACCCCAGCAGTTCCGCCGCCACCTCACCCTGCCTGGCATGACCGGCTGGGCTCAGATCAATGGCCGCAACAATGTCTCTTGGGAGGATAAGTTCGCCCTGGATGTCTGGTACGTCGACAACTGGTCGCTATGGCTTGACATCAAGATCCTCCTGCTCACCCCGCTGAAAGTGTTGCGTCGCGAAGGCATCAACCAGCCCGGCAACGCCACCGCCATGGAATTCATGGGCAGCCGCCCAGCCGCACCGGGCGAAAAAGGCCGCCCGTTATAATGCGCGCCATGTCAGACGATGCCGCGCTGTACAAGCAGCTCGCCACCATTCGCCACTTTGAACAAACCGTCCTGGATGCCTTCCCCAAAGGAGCGTTCTACGGCACCACCCATACCTACATCGGGCAGGAGGCCAACGCCGTCGGCGTGCTGGCCCATTTGCACGAAGGCGACATCGTGTTCAGCAATCATCGCTGCCACGGCCACTTCCTGGCCTATGGCGGCGACGCCCGCGGCCTGTTTGCCGAGCTGATGGGCAAGGCCACTGGAGTGTGCGGAGGCATCGGCGGTTCACAGCACCTGCACTGGAAAGATTTCTACTCCAACGGTGTCCTGGGCAGCACCGCGCCCATCGCGGTTGGCGCTGCCCTCGCCGAGAAACGCAAGGGCAGCCAGGCCATCGTGGTGCTCTTCCTTGGCGACGGCGCCATGGGCGAGGGTGTAGTCTACGAGAGCCTCAATATTGCCTCGTTGTGGGGCGCGCCGATCCTCTTCGTCGTCGAGAACAATCACATCGCTCAAACCACGCCCACGGAGCTTGCCATGGCTGGCAGCCTTGCAAGCCGCTTTATGGCCTTTAACATCCCTGCCGCGGAGCTAGACAGCAGCGATGTGCGCCAGACCTACACCGCCGCCGCGCACGAATTTGCCAACCTGCGTTCTGCGCCCGGTCCGCGCGCCTTGATCCTGCACACGGCCCGCTTCGGTCCCCACTCCAAAGGCGATGACACCCGTGACCCTGCCGCCATCGAAGAACTGCGCGCCACGCGTGACCCTCTGGCCATCCATGCCACCCGCCTGGATGCCGCCGAGCGCACCGCCATTGACGCTGAAATACATTCAACCATCGCCGCCGCCTACGCCCAGGCTGAAGCCGACCCCCTGCCATGACCAGTGTCCTCGAATCGCTCAACCGCGGCCTGCATGCCGCCTTTGCCGAAGACGAGCGCGTCTACTTGATCGGTGAAGACCTGCTTGACCCCTACGGCGGCGCTTTCAAAGTCAGCCGTGGTCTCTCCACCCAATACCCAGACCGGGTCTGGACCAGCCCCGTGTCCGAAGCGGCCATCGTTGGCGTGGGTGCTGGAATGGCGCTGCGCGGCCTACGCCCGGTGGTGGAGCTGATGTTTGGCGATTTCAGCACCCTCATGGCTGACCAGCTCATTAATAGCATCACCAAGTTCCCCGCCATGTACAACGGCGCCGCCAAGGTGCCAGTAGTGATCCGCACTCCCATGGGCGGGCGGCGCGGCTACGGCCCCACCCACAGCCAAACGCTTGAGAAGCTCTACCTCGGCGTGCCCGGCCTGCGAGTGCTGGCCCCCAACACCCTCAGCGACCCGGGCGAGCTGCTCAAACGCGCCATCCTCGAGCAAGATGACCCGGTGCTCTTCGTTGAAAACAAGGTGCTGTACCCTAAAGCGGTGCAAACTGCCGAGACCCTCAAGGACTTTGAGGTTGAGCAAACCCAAACAGAGTTCGCACCGGTACATACCCTCCGCCTCAAAGGCACACCGGCCCCAGTGCTCACCCTGAGCGCTTATGGTTACATTGCGGAATTGACCCGCGAGGCGCTGACCCGGCTGGCATTTGAACACGAGATCTTCTGCGAGCTTGTCGTCCCCACCCAGCTCGCTCCATTGCCCGCCAACGGCGCGCTGGAGCCCGCCCTGCTTGCATCCCTGGAGCGCAGCGGGCGCCTGCTCACCGCCGAAGAGGGCACATTCTCATTGGGCTGGGGCGCCGAGCAGCTTGCCCGCGCCGCCCAACACCTCGGCAACCGCTTGCAGGCCGTCCGCCGGGTGGCCGCCGCCGAGCAGCCCATCCCCGCCGCCCGCAACCTGGAAGACGCGGCCCTGCCCAGTGTCGAAGACATCATCTCGGCCGCGCGGGAAATGGTATAAAGCCGTGATGGCTGAAGCGACTGCAAAAGCAGTTCACGTCCCGCTGATCAATCCCAATGAAACTGAGGCTCGCCTGATAGGCTTGCCCGTCTCCAACGGGGTCAAGGTCACCAAGGGCGATACCCTCGCAACCTTGGAAACCACCAAGTCCACCTTTGAACTATTGGCTGATGCTGAGGGTTATGTAGCCGGTCTGCAAGCCAAACAGGGCGATATGCTGCCCGCCGGGCAGATCTTCCTTTACATAGCGCCACGCAAAGACTGGCAGGCGCCTCAAAAACAATCTGAAACATCCACGGCAGTGCCTGATGGCTTGCGCATAACCCAGCCCGCGTTACTCCTGGCGCAAAAGCACGGCATTGCACTTGCCTCCCTGCCGGTTGGCCCCATCATCACCGAAGATCATGTTGCCAAACTGGCCGCCAAATCGGGCCAGGCTGCCTTCGCCATCCCAGACGCGGCCAGCCAGCCTAACTCCGTCGTCATCTATGGCGGCGGCGGGCACGGCAAAGCCGTGATCGATCTGCTGCGCGCTGTTGGCGGATACACGCTGGCCGGTGTGGTCGACGACAGCCGCCAGCCCGGCGACCGTGTCCTGGATGCTTCCGTCATTGGCGGCGAAGGTGCGCTTGCCGCCTTGCACGCCGCTGGCTGCACCCGCGCTCTCAATGCCGTGGGCGGCATCGGCGCCATGAGCACGCGCATCGCGGTCTTCGACCGTCTCGAAGCAGCTGGTTTTGAATTACCCACCCTGGTGCATCCCAGCGCAGTCGTTGAACCCAGCGCCCAGCTTGGCCCCGGCGTGCAGGTATTCCCGCACGCTTATATCGGCTCAGACGCCCGCATTGGCAAAGGCGTCATCATCAACACCGGCGCCATCGTCTCGCATGACTGCGTGCTGGAAGACTACGCCAACCTAGCCCCGGGCAGCATCCTCGCCGGCGGCGTGCAAGTGGGCCGCGGCACTCTGATCGGCATGGGGGTCACCATCAACCTGAATGTGCGCATCGGCAGCATGGCCCGCATCGGCAATAGCGCTACGGTCAAAGACAGCGTGCCAGATAACGGCGTCGTGCGCGCCGGAGCCATCTGGCCCTCTTAGCCGGTCATTGCGAGCGAGGCTGCATGGCATGCAGCCGACCGAAGCAATCTGTCTCTTCGGTTTTTCTGTTACATTTCCCCCATGCCCACCGGCAACCGCAACTCAAAACAAGGCACGCGCACCAAGGGCACACAAAGCCGCGCCTTCGGCTCCTCCAGCCGAGAGAACCACGATGCCAGTGGCTTCTACAACAGTTCGTTGTACGCCAAATTGCCCACCGAGAGCAACACGCCCTACAGCCAAACTGACCTGCCTGACCAGCTCCGCAACCAGATCTTTGCCCACAGCAGTGAGGACATGCATGAGCTGCCAGACAACAGCGTGCACCTCATGGTCACGTCACCTCCCTACAACGCCGGCAAAGAGTACGACCAGGATCTGGACCTCGAGCAATACCTGAGCCTGCTGCACCGCGTCTGGGCCGAAACCCTGCGCGTGCTGGTGCCCGGCGGCCGGGCCTGCATCAACGTGGCCAACCTCGGCCGCAAGCCTTACATCCCGCTGCACGCCTTCATCATCCACGATATGCTGTCTCTGGGCTACCTCATGCGCGGCGAGATCATTTGGGATAAGGCCAGCTCCGCCGGCGGCTCCACCGCCTGGGGTTCCTGGCGCAGCGCCAGCAACCCGACCCTGCGGGATGTGCACGAGTACATCCTCGTCTTCAGTAAAGACCGCTTCGGCCGCCCGGCGCCTGAGGGCGCCAAGCGCTTCACCAGCGAGCGTGATGACTTCCTGCAAAACACCAAAAGCGTATGGAGTTTCCCCACCGTCTCCGCTCGCAAGATCGGCCATCCCGCGCCCTTCCCGGAAGAATTACCCAGACGCCTGATCGAGCTCTACACCTTCCCCGGCGAAGTTGTGCTCGATCCCTTCATGGGCAGCGGCACTACCGCCCTAGTCGCAGCCAAAGCAGATCGCACATACGTTGGCTATGAGTTGGACAAGAAGTACATCAAACTGGCACAGAAACGCATCACTCAGGGGTCGGATGCAAACAGCGCCTGAAACACTGTACGACTCGGCATATGTACAAAAGCTCTTCAATGAGATGTCAGCCACCTATGGCTGGGTGAACCTGCTTTCTTCCTTTGGGTTCACCTGGTGGTGGCGCCGCCAGTGCATTCGCCTGGCGAAGTTGCAGCACGGCGCCCGCGTTGGCGATTTCATGTCAGGGCAGGGCGAAACCTGGCACCAGATCCACAAAGCCATTGGGGCACACGGCCAAATTATTGGCTTTGATTTTTCATCAGGCATGGTCACTCTGTCTGCTCAGAACCCGATGACACGCAGAGGCAAAGTCCACATCAGCCAGCAGAACGCACTGCACACAGCATTGGCGAACGACAGTTTGGATGCCGTGGTCGCTGGCTTCGGTCTAAAGACCCTGTCTGAGCACCAGATGCGTTCGTTGGCACAAGAAGTGCGCCGTGTCCTGAAGCCTGGTGGCACATTCTCACTGGTAGAGATCTCCACCCCGGCTTCAAAGCTGCTGCTGTGGCCGTACATGTTCTATCTGCGCTACTGCATCCCCATTATCGGCAAGCTCTGCCTTGGAAATCCAGACAACTATCGCTTTCTGGCACAATACACTCAGTTGTTTCAGAACGCCAGGCGCGCCCAGTCTGCCTTTCAAGCCGCGGGCTTGCACACACACTATGCCGAGTTAATCTTCGGCTGCGCCAGCGCCATCTATGGCTACAAGGAGTAATGAACATGGAAAAGATATGGCAGCAAGTTGATTCGTTTCTGGAAGGGTTGCTGGCCCCTGAAGACCCCGTGCTGACCGGCGCATTGCGCGCCCCCGAACAAGCCGGCATACCCAGCATTCAGGTCTCGGCCATGCAGGGCCAGTTCCTGCACATCCTGGCACGCGCCATCGGCGCCCGGCGCATCTTGGAGATCGGCACCCTGGCGGGTTACAGTGGCATATGGTTCGCCCGCTCTCTGCCGGCCGACGGCCTCTTGGTGACTCTGGAGGCCGATCCCAAGCATGCCGAGGTCGCCCGCGCCAACTTCGCTGCCGCGGGCGTTGCCGAGCGGGTTGACCTGCGCCTTGGCTCAGCGCTGGACACACTGCCCACCTTGCTGCCAGCACATGCCGCCAGCTTCGACCTCTGTTTTATTGACGCCGACAAGCCCAACCTGTCCGGCTATTTTGAATGGGCGCTTAAGCTCACCCGCAAAGGCGGCCTCATCATCAGCGACAATGTGATCCGCAATGGACAGGTAGTGCAAAGGGATGACGCCAACAGTGCCGGCGCACGCAGACTACTCCAGACGATCGGCAGATCCACCAACAGCGCCGTCATCCAGACCGTGGGCAGCAAGGGCTATGACGGCTTTGCCCTCACTATTGTCGATTAGCCGCAGCTCAGTAAAATACTCAGCATGAACATCACTGTCTTCGGCTCGGCTTCTCCGCAGCCCGGCCAACCCGCTTACGAAGAAGCTCGCCGCCTTGGCGAGCTTCTGGCCCGCGCCGGGCACGCCGTGCTCACCGGCGGCTACATGGGCACCATGGAAGCCGCCTCACGCGGCGCGGCCGAAGCCGGCGGCCACGTGGTCGGTGTAACTTGCCAGCAGATCGAAGATTGGCGTGCAGCCAAGCACAACCCCTGGGTGCTCGAGGAGCGCAAGTTCCCAACCCTGCGTGAGCGTTTGTATTGCCTGATCGATTCGTGTGACGCCGCCCTGGCTCTGCCCGGCGGCATTGGCACCTTGGATGAAATTGTCACCATGTGGAGCCAGATGCAAACCAGCGCCATGCCCACCCGGCCGCTGATCCTGATCGGCGAAGGTTGGCGCCGCACCATGACTGCGCTGATCGAAGCCCAAGCCGAGCATATCCGCCCGCCCCACCGCGAGCTGCTCAGTTACGCCACTGACATTGACAGCGCGGTCGCAACGCTGGTGCTGGCGTTGGCGGCCTGATGCCCAGCGTACCGCTCGGGCAGCTACAGCAGGAAGCGGCCCATCTTTCTGACCACTTTACGGACCCGCAGGCCTATCTCAAACAGTTGGAGCGTCTGCTACTCACCTACTCCACGCCTACCCATCGCCATGGCCGCATCAAAGGCTTGCGGCCCGTCATCTTCAGCTTCGAGGTGCCGCCGCCTGTGCTCAAACGGCTGGAACTCGAAATGGCGCTCCAGGCCAGCCAGCAACCCACCGCCGCCCTTGCCGTCGCCGACGCGCTATGGGAGCGGCGCAGCTTCGAGACGCGCCAGCTGGCCATCCGCATGCTAGGCGTCACGCCCGCCCCAGCCGCCGAAGTCACCGCCCGCCTCGAAGCCTGGGCTGCTGAGAATCAAGAGGAGCTGCTGGTTACCGAGCTCTACCAGCGCGGCCCGCGCAACCTGGTCCAGCAGCATGCCGCCACCTTGATCGACTTTGCTCAGCGTCTGCTGGCCACCAATGAAAACCGCAAGCAGGTCCTCGGCCTTGGCTGTCTACAAACCCTGCTCACTACTGGGGATTTCCCCAATCTGCCCTCTTTGTTCACGCTGCTGATGCAATTCTGCGAGGATCCCCCCCGCAAGCTGCAGCCGTTCCTGGCCGATCTGCTCTCCACCCTGGCCCAGCGCAGCCCCAAAGAGACCGCCTACTTCCTTAGCCAGCTGCTGGCTGCCCAGCCCTCCGAAGGCGCCCGCTGGGTATCTCGCCAGACGCTGCGCCAGCTGCCGGCTGAGATGCAGCCCAGCCTGCGCGAACTGGCAAAGTAGCAACTAGCTGTCAGCTATCAGCATTCAGCCGGCGAAGCAATCTCCAAGCCTATTTCCAAACGCCAGGCAAATACGCAGGGCTTATCTGTGTCCATCTGTGTTTATCTGTGGATAAAAGCCTTTGTGCCTGATATAATCTCGCCCTGACTCGACCAGTAGGCGGCAAACCCATTCGGGCCACCTGCCTACTCGGAGACCTGCTAATACAAAGGAGATGCAGACGTCATGCCGTTAAACAAAGACACCAAAACCCAGATCATTGGCGATTACCGCCGCGCCGAGGGCGACACCGGCTCCACTGAGGTGCAAATTGCCCTGCTCACCAACCGCATTGAGCAGCTCACCGCCCACGGGCAGACCCACAAGAAAGACGTGGCTTCCCGCCGCGGCCTGGTGATGCTGGTCGGCCAACGCCGCCGCTTGCTGAACTACCTGCGCAACAAGGATTACGATGCCTACGTTGCGCTGGCGGACCGGCTCAAGATCCGCCGCAAAACCAAGTAGCAACCCAAATAGTGGATATGCGCAAGCATATCCACTATTTTGTTGGCCCGCTCACAATGGGCAGGCGGGCTGTTTGCGGATACACTTAGCCCATACAAACTAGCAACCCGTCCGTTAGGGGCATTGGCAAGTGAGGGCAATCATCGCAGCACAGATTGCCAGCAGTTGCCAGTTCCTCAACAGGCGGGCAAGGTGCACACCGCCTCTAAGCGCAACGCGCAACCTGTAGGTGAAGTGCGCCTATAGGAGAAATATGAAACCAGAAGTACACAGCTACACAGCCACCGTCGGCAACCAAAGCATCACTCTTGAGACCGGCAAGCTGGCCAACCTGGCCGGCGGTTCCGTCACCGCCCGCATTGGCGAATCGCTCATCCTGGCTACCGCCACCATGAGCGGGTCGCCGCGCACGGGCATTGACTTCTTCCCGCTCAGCGTGGATTTCGAAGAGCGCATGTACGCCGGCGGCCGCATCCCCGGCTCCTTCTTCCGTCGCGAGGGTCGCCCCACTGAGGTAGCCATCCTCACCTCGCGCCTGACCGACCGCCCACTGCGCCCTCTGTTCCCCAAAGACCTGCGCAATGACGTCCAGGTCATCATGACCGCCCTCTCGGCTGACACCGAGAACGTGCTCGATGTGATCGCCGTCAACGCCGCTTCCGCCGCCATCATGATCTCAGACATCCCCTGGAACGGCCCGGTCGGCGCTGTCCGCATCGGCCGCATCAATGGCGAGTTCGTGGTCAACCCCACCTACAGCCAGCTGCCCGAGTCGGACCTCGACCTGCGCATCGCCGGCACGCGTGAGGCGATCCTCATGGTCGAATGCGGCGCTAACGAAGTGGACGAAGACTCCATGGCCGCCGCCCTCGAGCTCGGCCACAAGGCCCTCCAGCCCCTGATCGACATCCAGTTGGAGATGGCCGCCGCCGTTGGCAAACCCAAGCGCGACTATCCCAAGTTCAGCATCGACGAAGACCTCAAGAAGAAAGTGCTGGCCCGCGCCGAAAGCGAGCTGGAGAACATTCTCGAGAACACCAAGGGCAAGGCTGCCCAGTATGAAGCTATTGACCTGCTGCGTGACACCATCGTGGAAGAGCTGGGCGGCGATGACGCCGTGCTGGCCGGCCAGGTGAAGGAAGCCTACACCTCAGCCGAGAAAGCTGTCGTCCGCCGCCGCATCATCAACGACGGCAAGCGCCCAGACGGCCGCAAGCCTACTGAGATCCGCCCCATTTGGTGCGAGGTTGACCTCAGCCCGCGTGCCCACGGCTCCGGCCTGTTCACCCGTGGCGAAACCCAGGTGCTGACCCTGACGACCCTTGGCACCCCCAAGGAAGCGCAGGAGCTGGACAACCTGACTCCTATCAATACCAAGCGCTACATGCACCACTACAACTTCCCGCCGTACTCCACCGGTGAGGCCCGCCCGCTGCGCGGCTCCTCCCGCCGCGAGATCGGCCACGGCGCCCTCGCCGAGCGCGCCCTGCTGGCCGTCATCCCTGACGAGAAAGACTTCCCCTACACGCTGCGCCTGGTCTCCGAGTGCTTGTCCTCCAATGGCAGCACCTCCATGGGCTCGGTGTGCGGCAGCACCCTGGCCCTCATGGATGCCGGTGTGCCCATCAAGGCGCCCGTCTCCGGTATCGCCATGGGCCTCATCACCGATGGCAGCAAGTACCAGATCCTCAGCGATATCCAGGGGATCGAGGATCACCTGGGCGATATGGACTTCAAGGTCGCTGGCACGGACAAGGGCATTACCGCCCTGCAGATGGATATCAAGATCTCCGGCCTGACCGCCGCCATGATGGCCGAAGCCTTGGGCCAAGCCAAGGAAGGCCGCAAGCACATCCTCGACAAGATGCTGGAAGTGCTGGCTGCCCCGCGTGCTGACCTCAAGGATCATGCCCCGCGTATCACAACCATCCAGGTGCCTATCGAGAAGATCGGCGCGGTTATCGGCCCAGGCGGCAAGACCATTCGCGCCATTCAGGAAGAGAGCGGCGCGAAGATCGACATCGCCGACGACGGCACCGTTTTCATCGCCTCAGACAGCGGCGAGAAGGCCCGCATTGCGCGCGAGCGCATCGAAGCCCTCACCGAGACGGCCGAGATCGGCAAGGTCTATACCGGCAAGGTTGTACGCACTACCGACTTCGGCGCCTTTGTCGAGATCCTGCCCAACATGGACGGCATGGTCCACATCTCCCAGCTCGACAGCAACCACGTCGAGAGCGTGGAGAGCGTGGCACAGGTCGGCGATGAGCTGACGGTCATGGTCACAGATATCGACCCCAGCGGCAAGATCCGCCTCAGCCGCCAGGCCGTGCTCGAAGGCTGGACTGCTGAAGAAGCCCGCGAGAAGGACAAGGGCGGCGCCAGCCGCCCCCGCAACGGCGGCGGTGGTGACCGCGGCCGGGGTGGCCGCGATGGCGGCCGCGGCCGAGACGGCGGTCGCGACCGTGGTGGTTTCCGCGGCGGCCGCCGCTAACTCGGCGCACGTTAGACTGCAAAAGAACAGCCCCGCCAATTGGCGGGGCTGTTCTTTATAATACCTTGGAGGGAAATATGATCATCAAAGTTGACCAACTAGTGTCAGATTTTCTAAAAGTAGCACAGATATCAGGAATTGACGTGGGACAAGATGATTTGCAAGTAGAGTTTCTTCAGGCACCTCATACTCCACCCAAACGCCTGCCGAAGGGCCATATGGCCGTGTATGTATTTGCCCAAGATAACTTATGTTTGAAAGTGGGAAAAGTAAACATAAAGAGTCAAGCCAGGTACACTTACCATCATTACGGCACCAAACGAGCCCGCTCTAGCTTAGCCTTGTCTATTCTCAGGCATTCGAACGAATTTGGCATTCTCACTCCCAGCGATGAGAATATAAGGAACTGGATACTTACAAATACAAGCCGATTGAACTTCCTGCTACACGAAAACAAGGGGCCTTTAGCACTAAACTTATTAGAAGCATTCTTACAATGTCGGTTGACACCAAGATTTGAGGGGGCAACCTCAAAGTAGTTTCAGCCAATAGTTGCCCAAAACGAAGAACGTCTTTCCGAAGGGATTCCTCACTCGCTTCGCTCGTTTCGGAATGACAGTTGTTTCCTTAAAAATCAATTCTCCTTGCCTTTTGTCCAATCCCTTGATTTCCTCAGGAATCCTCATGCCCCACGCCATCCTGTGGCACTATGCTGCCATCACGCGCACGGCCGGCTGCTTGCGCCGCCAGTACAGCCAGCTACCTGCAGCGTGCCGGCTGCTGAGCACATAAAGGAGGAAACTATCGGAGATTGGCTAAAAGGCAGTTGAGCGCTCAACTGCCAACGCCAAACGACAACAGCGACAACAGCGACAACAGCGACAACAGCGACAACAGCGACAACAGCGACAACAGCGACAACAGCGACAAC
>JAJTXV010000005.1 GCA_021463845.1 Anaerolineales bacterium
TTTTTTGGGGGGAAATCAAAAAAGCACTCCACCTAGAATAATCCGTTAAATACGACGAGCTACCAAGAGTAATGAACCACCAAATGAAAACCTCATTCCAGCCTGAATAAGGCTACGCTCAATAGCCATCACTTGGGTGAATACAAAGTTCACGAATCGCCCGATTTTGAATTCAGTCTGCCAGTCTTGTTCGCCGCGAGCACTCTTCAATGCCCGAGAAAATAACAAACCAGGGAACAGAAGTACAACAAAGGAAGTAGCCCAAACTGGGCTAAAACCAGCCTCTCTTATCTTGCAAAGTAGCTCACGCCGGCTGTATCTCCGTTTATGACCACTCATCTGATCGATGGGACTCCAAAGAAAATTATGTTGTGGTACGGTAATAAACATCAAACCACCTGGCTTTAGAGCACGAAGGATCTGGCGCAAAACTACGGTGTCATCACTAATATGCTCAATAACATCAAAGGCTCCAATCACATCAAATTGCCTTTCAAAAGGAATGGACCGCGCATCAATCTGGTACAGCATTGCAGTGGGCACTCGTGAGCCTATAAACGAAAGCCCCTCTAACAGCAATTCTCCTGCAGTGAGTTCTAACTCGGGAAATTCGCGATCTACACCCGAAAGTACGTAACCAGTCCCGGCCCCAATTTCCAGAAAACTAGTTGCTTCTTTTGCAAAGCGCCTAAATGCATACAAGATAAGTTCATTACGCGCCTTAAACCAAAAATTCCCGCCTTCCATCGGAGCTAGTTCGGCAAAGAACTCAGGAGAAAAGTCGTCCCCGAGATCGAGTAATTGGGGAGCAAAGCAAATAAAGCCTCGATGCCTTACTGGATGATAATTACACTCTGGACAAAGCCAGGAGTCGGAGTCAAAAAGAGCATCGCAGTTCAAACAACGTTTCATTTCTGATCACCCAGAAAATTATACTTTAAAAGCACAGGAACAGTTTAGCGTTTTTAGAGGTGCTCAATCACGAGGAAGAAATAGCTTGATTCGCACATAAAGGCAAACGCGCAAGGAAAAGCTGTCTCATTATCTCTCGATAATTCGTGACAGTTCTTGCTAGGTGCCCTTCGCAAATGTGTGTACCTAATCACCTGACATTGAACAAGATTTGAAGTAACGTCTCTTTTTGCTTGTTCTCAGCCAAAAAGTAGTAATCCGCCAGCTCTCAGCGGCCCAATTGCCAAGTCCAGGTCGTCAGTACACTTTGGCATCCCGTTCCAGCTCGACTAAACCAAAGGTCTACATTCCGTAGCTAATCTTTGCTACTCAAAGCGGAGCTCATCATAGGCTTCTTCAGTGATCTTGCCCGTAATCAGAAGACGCCTAACCGCGCCTCTTCCTCATTAAAGGCAGACTGCCGCCAGCGCATATCGGCCACGCGCTTGCCCCAGTTCTGGTTGGTGAATTGCTGGAATTCTTAACATAAAGCCCTGCGGATTTCAACAATCAAGTCTGCATCAATCTCAAATGCCTTGGAAGAAAGTCGACCATCTGCCCATTCACCAACTTAGAGGGATTGTGCAGGCTGGTAGGCACCAGCCTGACAAATCAACTTCTTGGGCGTAAAGAATGAATGGTTGTTGCAGCAGCATAGCCAATTCGCCATCCTATGCCGATCTATAGCCCAGCCTAAAAAGACGCCCGGTCAATCTAGTTGTATAATCAAGCTTCAATCGGTATAGATTCAGGATAAAATGAAAAAAAATAGCCTCTCAAAATTAATTGGTCCAGAAGCAGAAAAACTGGTCTTTTGGTTTGGTTTATTGGTTTTTACCTTTTCAAATTTCTGGATAAACTTTGCACCAATCCTGCACCGGTCAGTTCCCTTTGAAGTCGATGACGCATATACACTGATTGCACAATCCGCTCAAATAGAAACGTGTTTTCTGCAAGATTGCCATGCCCTAGAAGATTTGCGACATCAATTGCATCTTGACGCAGCCTACGAAGGTCAGTCTTCTATTAGATTTCGGGAGTATAAAAGCACATTCTTAGTCTATGGTCCGCTTTATCAAGTTGTTTACTCTTTATTTCATCAAGCAGGGCTGTCTTGGGAAACTGCTTTTAACCTAGTTCTTCTGGCTGGTAGCATTCTCTTATCTATTGCATCCGCACTGTTTCTAGTTCATTTTTTCGGTAACGCAGGAACAGGATTGGGCCTACTCCTACTAAGCATCTATGTTCCCCACGGTCCAGGACTAAGCTTAATGTTGCCAAAAACCATGGCTTTGCTAATAGCCTTATTCTTCTGGTCGTGGATGCTTCGCAAACAAAAGCATGTGAGGCTATGGGCACTCCCCGCGGCCAGCCTAATAATGGTGCTTTTGCACCCCATGGGACAGATTTACTCCATTTTGACATTAGGCCTTTATATCCTTGAGTATAAGCGCAGCCAAAAAGTTTGGCCATGGCGCGAGTCTATATTAATTTACCTAACTCTTATCGTGATTGTTCTGCCATTCATACTTGGCATATTGGTTGAAAGGCCAGAAATGAATGTTTTCTCGACAGAAGAAACAGGTCGGCAAATAGGTTTACTTGAAGGATTTGTCGAAAATGCGAGAACGGTTACAAGCAGAGTTCAAAATTGGATTACAACATTTTGGCCATTCTCAAAGGGGTTCTTGTTGCTGGTTCCTTTAACACTAGTAACCTTTACTCAAATTTATGGTTTCCTTCAGCTTAGCAAAGTTGTCAGGGAGCAAGTTATTTTGTATGGTGGTGGACTATCTGTCTTCCTGATCGCAAGTTTGTTTTACTATCATCCAGGATATCCCGGATACATTTTTGAAAATATCTGGCCTCTTCTTGCAGCAATGATGTGCTCAATAATAGGCATGTCGCTTTGGGGCTGGTTTAAAAATTATGCCCCTAGACTAATTCAAGCTCTTTCAGATTTGCAAATACTCAATACCCCAAACCATCCAGCACTTTGGGAGGGCTTGTTGGTGGTCGCAATTCTTTCATTAAGCATGTTTCAATACTTTTCCTACAACTTCCGGAACTATATATATACTATCGAACATCGAACAAACAAGGGGCAAGTGAATTTGGATATCTCACAGGTACATACGCTGCTTAAGTTGTCTCTACCAAGTGACGACGTTTTGTACACCGATGAAATACTGATGCACTTTTTCTTTTCAAATGGGGCCTTAACTAGAGGTGCTGTCTTCTATCCCGCCATAGTAGGCACCGAAGAAGAGCAGCTATTTGTACACAAGAATAGTGATTTGCAGTTTTTAGTTACATGGAATCCAGTAACTTACTTAACCAAAGAGTTCTGGCCATGGGAAGAAGGCACCTCTATTCAAGAACATGGTTCTATCTTGACAAGAACCGAAGAACCTCTCTACCTTCGATTTGAGGACCCAGTCAACCTTGGCTCCATGCAAATACTAGTCAAGACAGATAAATATCAGGATGGTGCACAAGTCTTATACATAGCTGAGGAAAATGCGTGGATTTTGGAGCTTAAGCTAGAACCCAATACTGAACGTTGGTATTCCGTACCAGTGGAAAGCCAAACATTCCGCGGAGTCCTTGCAATAACAAGCTCCGAAGATAATGCAATACAGTTAATGGGTATCCGTGTAGATCCAATGTCTGAACTGCTTTGGCCTTGGGACGAAGGTCTTCTCTTGAGCTTTGATTATGCCGAAGATGACGCAGGTCCATTAATTGCTTCATTTTCTACAAATGAATTATTTCCAGGAAATGTTGGTATCAAAATACTGATCGACACGGGTTCTATGATTTTGGCGCAAATTACTCATTAGTCATCAAAGTTGAGATCTTGCAAATAGGCTAGGTTGACGAGAGTGCATTAAAGATGTCTAGTTCTGGAACGCTAATGAGTAAGTGGAAAAATTACTATTTGCAAAACATTCCAAATAAGTGGGAAGTGATTAAGCTTTGCGTCGAGGCAACCATGGATTAGTTTCTAAAGTTCCAATATTTTAGGACTTCGAGCATCCGGTCTTGAGATTCAAAACAAAGTTTACTTCTTGCCCCCGAGTCAGTAACGCTAACAAGCCACGTTTCTGAAGATTTAAACTTCTAAAGAAATCATGCCTTTCCCAACTTACAGTTTCTTGCTGGGTCTTGCAAGGTGCCCCCACGGGGATTCGAACCCCGGTTTTAGCCTTGAAAGGGCCACGTCCTAGGCCTCTAGACGATGGGGGCGTCGCAAGTGCTGCGCACTTGCTCTTGGCGTTGCTACTCGGCTTCGCCGAGTAACGCAACGTCCACTGGCTTTAGAGCAGGCGGCATTCTACCATGCCTGCGCGGGAAATTTACATGAGTTTAGGGCTGGCCGGCCAGCAAGACCGGGTGATCCACCACGGTCATGTTGTTGAAGGGCCAATAACGGAAGATGGCTTTGCCAATGATGTCTTCAACCGCCAGGAAGCCCCAGCTGCGCGAGTCATCTGAATTGTTGCGGTTGTCGCCCATCACAAACACATAGCCAGCCGGCACGACGCGCTCGGCGTAGTTGCCGCCCTGCAGCTCAAGTATGTATGGCTCCTGCAAGGTAGCGCCGTTCACTACTACCGCGCCGTTGTAGACAGCGATGCGGTCACCCGGCAGCGCGATGACGCGCTTAATGTAGTCAATCTCCGGGCTGTTGGGCGCGGGGAAGACGACCACATCGCCGCGCTCAATATCGCCGGCGCGGTAGGCCAGGCGGTTCACGACCACATAGTCACCCAGCTGGAAAGTGGGCTCCATGCTGACGCCGTCCACGCGGATGCGGGCCGAGACAAAATTGATGGCCAGGAACAGGAACAGGGCCAGCAGGATGGTCTCGATGATCTCGAGCAGAGCACGGCGCGCCCTGGAGGGAGCGGGCGCCTCAAGCGCCACCACATTCTGGCGGTCAAGCGGGCCAACGTCTTCGAAGGGATTTTGGGGTGTGGGAGGGAGTGCCATACGAAGCTGCGATTATACAACCGCAGTTGGGAACTTAATCGAGCTCTGGGATCGATACCGAATCAACAATGCCGACGATCACCGATGTGACCGGGGCATCCGGGTTAGACAGCACCTGGCGGGCGCCATTGCCCTCCCGGTTGACCAGCACGGTGTCCCCCACCCCGGCCTGAGTATTGTCGAGGGCGATGAAATCGCCAGTGGGCTGTTCACCTGGCAGGGTCAGCGGCTGCACCACCAGCAGGCGGCGATGCTTGAACGCCGCATGGCTGAGGGTGGTGACCACGGTGCCGGTGACTTTGCCAATGATCATCAGCTGTAACGGGCCGTGCCCGCTTTGAGGGTGAAATCAAAATCGCCGTCGGGGCGCACTTGCAGCTCGTCTACCAGGCCCACCAACGCCAGATCCACGGGTACGAACTTGACGTCAGGCAAGGCCAAAGCAGCTTCCCGCGAGCGGGCCATCACGCACAGATCGCCCTCGCCCGCTTCGACCACGTCCACCGCCACCTGCAAGCCGCCCACAGGCTCCAGCTTGCTGTTCAGCGGTTGTACCACCAGCAGGCGGCAGCCCGCCATGTCGGGATACTTGATGGTGCTGATGGCGACGCCGCGCACACGCCCGAAGATCATTACTTGCCCAGGCTCTTGATCACGCGCTGCACGATGGTACGCAGCAGGGTTTCATCCACCTGCCCGCCCAGCTTGGCTTTGACGGCGGTGAACACGCGGGCTTCCAGCTCGCCGCCAGCGGCCGCCGGCTTGGCCGGCGCACTGGCAGCGGGCGAAGCCGCGTCCGAGATGTACGGACGAGCCGGCGCCGAAGAAGGACGGCTGTCCTTCTCGTCGACCAGGGTGATGCCCGCCCGGCGCGCTTTCTCGCGAGCCAGCTCGGTCAGCACGGTGTCTTCCGTGATGGTGAGCGAGGTCACGCCCTGGCGCGCCAGGTCTTCAATGTCTCGCTCGGTGTAAAAGACCTTGGCCATACCTACTCCTTAGCCTTCGATGCCGTCCAGCGCGTTCAGCGCCTTGGTAGCCGCCTCGCTGGCGGTGACGATCTCAGACTCGCTGCCGGCCAGCCACATGCGGCCAAAGCGGCCCACCGAGGATACGTGCATGACCTTGATATTGGCGCTCTTCTCGGCTTCGTTGCAGGCCAGGTTAATGTAAGCGGCCGGGGCCACTTCCATCACCAGCATGGTCTCGCCGGGCACCAGCATGCTGCCCTTGCGGAAGCGGTTGAGAAGTTGCGCCTGATACGGGTCCACGTTGGTAATGATCTGCTGCGAAGCGATCTTGGGCTTGATGCGGTCTTGCACCGTCAGACCCAGGCGGTCGAGCACGGCCTGGCCGGCTTCTTTGACCGCGGCCTGGTTCATAGAGTGCACTTCGAACATGCCGAACTCGCGCTCGACCAGCTGAGCACCGGGGCGGGCCTCGGTGGCCTTGACGGCGATGTCCACCATGCGGAAGGCTTCGTTGCCGGGAGCCATTTCCACATACAGCGAGGCCATGCCCTCAGTGGGCAGGTCACCCTGGGTGATGGTGCCGACGAAGGCAGCGTATTGCGGCTGCATGCGGTCCAGATAGCAGTAGCAGCGTAATGAGAATTTTTCTTGTGCCATACAACTCCTATTTACTGTGCAACGCCATGCCGATCGGTGTGACGAAGACCGGGTGCGGCGGAATGCTGGTGGCGATGCCGGTGTACTCCTGCACCACCTGCGCCATACCGGGAAAAGTCACCGTGCCGCCCACCAAGGTGAGCTGCTCCACCGTTCCCCCACCCTGCTGCTCGTAGGCAGCGATGTGGCGGGCGGTGATGCTGGCAACCTTCTCCATCACCGGGCGCACCACGGGCAGCAAGCGAGCCTGCTGCGCCGGGTCAGTCTTCATCGCCTCGGCGTCTTCAAAGCTGACGCCGTGCGCCCCGGCGATCACCAGCGTGAAGTGCGTGCCGCCGGTGGCTTCGTCTGCGGTGTAGGCCACCTCGCCGTCGCGCAGGATGGCGATGCCGGTCGTGCCGCCGCCCACATCCACGATGGCGCCGTTCTGGATGCCCAGTAGCGCATTGGCGGCGCTGGGCTCATCCACCAGGGTCTCGCAGCGCAGGCCAGCCGCTTCCACCACGTTTGCAGTGGCGCGCACCTCAGCCAACGGGACGCCAGGTGGATAGGCGCTGGCGGCGTACTCCAGCGGGCGGCCGATACGATCTTCCACGCGGGCCTTCATGCCCGCCAAGCGCTCCACCGCGCCGGCATAATCCACCACCAGGCCGTCACGCACCACCTGGGCGAACTGGTACTCGCCCGCCACCGGCGTGCCGCTTTCATCCAGCACCACCAGGGTCAGGTAGGCAGTGCCCAAATCCGCGCCGACATACAGCGCGCCTTGCGGCGGCTCAGTCAGCGGCGCAGGCTCCGGGTCGCCCAGCCAGCGCAGCACTTCGGCGGCGCGGGCCAAGACGGCAGCCGGATCACGCCTAACGGCGATCGGCGAAGCGGACAATCCCGCTCTCGTTACTTAGCGCCGGAGCGGCCGCCCAGAGTGCCGCGGGTCTGCTGCGGCAGGATCATCTCGACGTTCTCGTGCGGGCGCGGGATGACATGCACGGACACCAGCTCGCCAATGCGCTTGGCGGCCGCGGCGCCGGCGTCAGTGGCGGCCTTGACCGCGCCCACATCGCCACGCACCATCACGGTGACGTAGCCGCCGCCGACGTACTCAGAACCGATGAGCACGACGTTGGCCGCCTTCACCATGGCGTCTGCGGCTTCCACCGCGCCGATGAGGCCGCGGGTTTCCACCATTCCCAAAGCGATCAAACCCAAATCTTGTGCCATTTCTTTCTCCTTCGGAACTCTTGTCCTTTTGGTTGATTTCATATCGCACTCCGTTTAGGAGTTACGCAAAATCTCACTGACTACGTCTGCCACGATCTTTTCGATCTCATTGGCCGACGGCGCATGGGCAGGGCCGACCGGCACGCTGCCGGGCCGCATGGCGGCCTCGGGCGGCGGCGTGGTTTCGTAGGCCATGCGCTTGATGTTGAAGAGGTGATAGACGGTGATGTTGTCGCCGGTGATGGCGCCGCCGATGCCGCCGGAGCCGAGGGTCAGCGAAGGCATCACCTTGGTGGTGAGGCCGATGGTGCCCAGAGTGCCCATGGTGTTGACGCCGATGCGGAACACCGGCTTCTCCAGGCCGAAGGCCATGGCGATCTTGTCGTCACCCGTATGCAGGATAACGCTATGGCCGCGCCCGCCGAACAATATCATTTCGACGCAGCGGTCACAGCCCTGCTCCCAGCCGTCGACCTCGTACCAGCCCAGCACGGTGGTGAGCTTCTCGCGCGAGAGCGGCTCCTCGCGCCCAATCTTGCGCAGCTTGGCCACCAGGATGCGTGCCTGTGCAGGGATTGAAATCCCTGCAAGGCTGGCCAGCGCCTGGGGCGACTTGCCCACGGTGGCGGTGTTGATGCTGCCATCCGGATGGAACAGCGTGGTGCGCATGGCCTGGGTCTGCGCTTCGGTCATGAAGTACGCGCCTTCGTTCTCCATCAACTGCTGGAGGCGAGCCGCAATGGGTCGGTCGGCGATGACCGCCTGCTCGGTAGCACAGATCACGGAATAATCGAACGACTTGCTGGCGACGATGTAGCGGGCCGCACGCTCAATATCGGCGCTGCGGTCCACATACACCGGCACGTTGCCGGGGCCAACGCCGTAGGCTGGCTTGCCCTGCGAATGGGCGGCCCGCACCATGGGGCTGCCGCCGGTGGCCAGGATGACCGCCGTGCGGCGGTGGCTCATCAGTTCATTGGTGCCCTGCAGACTGATGTGCGACATGCACTGCACCAGCCCTTCGGGCGCGCCGGCCGCCACAGCGGCCTGCGCCATCAGCCGCGCCGTCTCCACGCAGCAGTTCACTGCTGCGGGATGCGGCGCAACCACCACCCCATTGCGGGCCTTGACCGAGATCAGGATCTTGTTCATGGTGGTGGAGGTGGGGTTGGTGCTGGGCACCAGCGCCGCCACCACGCCCATCGGCCAGGCAATTTCATAGACGCGGGTCTGCGGGTCATGCCGCACCACACCCACGGTCTTGATGTGCTTGATGCTCTCCCATACATGCTTGGACGCGAATTCGTTCTTGAGCTTCTTGTGCTCGGGCACGCCGTAGCCGGTTTCCTCGCTGGCCATGCGCCCCAGGCGCTCCGAGGCCTGATAGGCGGCGTCCGCCATGGCCTGGCACACACGGTCCACCTGCTCCTGCGTGGCGCTGGCCCAGATACGGTGGGCGGCATAGGCCGCCTCTACCATGTGGCGGGCCTGCTGGATGGACTGGAGGTCTTTGTCGAGTTCAGCCATGGTTACTTCTTATACGTGTTTGCGCCATCCACCTGCAGCGAGTCGATGACGGCCATGATGACCGCGTCCACCGGCGTGTCCTTGGTGATGTCAGTCTGGCGGCCGCTGGAGCCGTGCGCAGTGAGCACCAGGTCGCCCACGCCGGCATTGACGGTGTCGATGGCGACATAGGGCTTGCCGGTGGCTTTGCCGGTCTCATCCGCCTCACGGCAGATGAGCAGCTTGCGGCCTTCCAGCTTGGGATCCTTGATAGTGGCGACGGTGGTGCCAATGATTTTTGCGATCAACATATCAATACGCCTTTGCCGGTTCAGGGGCAGCCGCCACGCTGACGCGGGTGCTGCTCATCTCTTTTTCGCCGGCCACGATCTTGACGCCCGCGCTGGCGCCGATGCGCGTGGCGCCGGCATCTACCAGGGTCTTGGCGTCGACGTAGTCACGCACGCCGCCGCTGGCTTTAACGCCCATGTCAGGCCCAACCACGCGGCGCATCAGGGCAATATCGGCGGCGGTGGCGCCGCCGCCAGAGAAGCCTGTCGAGGTCTTGACGAAGTCTGCGCCAGCTTCTTTGGCCAGCAAGCAGGCGGTCACCTTCTCTTCTTCTTCCAGCAAGGCGGTTTCAATGATGACTTTCACCAGCACGCCCGCAGCATGCGAGATGTGTACCACCCCGGCAATGTCACGGGCGACTAAGGTGAAGTCGCGCCCCTTGAGGGCGCCGATGTTAATGACCATGTCGATCTCGGTAGCGCCGTCACGCAGAGCCGTCTCGGTCTCGAAGACTTTGACGTCCGGCGCATCCGCGCCCAGCGGGAAACCGATAACGGTGCAGACTTTGACGTCTGTATTCTTGAGCAAGTCGGCACATAGCTTTACATAGCCCGGGTTGACGCACACCGAGGCGAAGCCGTACTTGCGCGCCTCGTAACACAACTGGGCGATCTGGTCTGGCGTGGCGTCTGGCTTGAGCAGCGTGTGATCGATCAGCTTGGCCACGCTGGGGTCCTCGGGAATTCCGCCGAGCGAAGAAGTCAGGCGTTCGGCGCCAGCGTTGATGACATGGCCGACGCGGTCGAAACAGGTCTTGACGCAGATGCCATCGGCACACTCCTGCGTGCAGTGCTCGCAGTTGTCATGGCTGTGGTCGTGCTCCTGTTCAGCCAGCGCATGCAAGACTTCACGCGTGACGATCTCCACGATCTTGCGGACTTGTTCGCTATCGTATGCCATGGGATGCCTCTTTTTCGATGGCCAATCGCCCTTCGATTGCCATGATCTTGTCCACGCGCCCGGCGTGGCGGCCGCCACCGAACTCGGTGCTGAGCCAGGTGTCCGCGATCTGCTTAGCCAACGCCAGACCAATGAGGCCGGCGCCCAGAGTCAGCACGTTGGCGTCGTTGTGCTCACGGCTGTTGACCGCTGTGGCATAGTCGTAGCACAAGGCGGCGCGCACGCCGCGCACTTTGTTGGCGGCCATGCAGCTGCCAATGCCGGCCCCATCCACAATGATGCCGCGCCATGCCTCACCGCTGGCCACTTTGCGGGCCACTGCTTCGGCAAAGTCGGGATAATCCACGGCTTGGGTGCTGTTGGTGCCGCAATCAATCACCGTGTAGCCGTTGGCCTTCAGGTGCTCTTCGAGCACTTCTTTCATGGCGTAGCCGCCGTGGTCGGCGCCTACGGCCACCACGCGGCCGCTGGCGGGATCGTGCGCAACCTTCGGTTGCGCGGCAGAAACCTGCGGTTTCTGCATTGCTTGCGCGGGCGAAACTGGCTTCGCCATGCCGCCCAACTGGGCGGTCACACGCTGCACGATCTGCTGGATCTCGGCGTCTGAGATGGGAGCCATAGGTGGATTATAGGGGTAACAGGCCGAGCCCGCTTACCCTCGCCCGCCCCCAACGGGGATCGGCAAACGACGGAAGCCAAAGTCCTGCACGGGGGCGTGCAGTTTGAGGTTGGCATAGAAGCGGAAGTGGTCAGCACGCACTTCGGAGTCGACATACTCGATCACACGGCCCTCGGCGGTGCGGGTCTCACGATGGAAGACGAACACCACCGCTGGCTGCGGCAGGCCGAGCAGCTGGGCCACCTGCTCGGTGGCCAGGCTGGCTTCGATCTCCTGCTCGGCGTGGTCAGGCCGCTGGCCGTATTCATCGGCCAGCACCTGATACAGCGAGGCAGTGGAGAAGTCATGTTCCAGAATGCCGGGGAAGAGTTCGTGCGGAAGGTAGGCGCGCTCGATCGCAGTTGGCTCGGTATCCATGAAGCGCAGGCGGTTGAGGAAGGCCACCGGGCTGCCCAGCTGTACCTGCAAGCGGCGCGCCAGGAACGCATCCGCTGGCACCAGGCTGGCCTCCAGCACGCGGCTGCCCACCTGGCGGCCCTGCATCTGCATCTCCTGCGTGAAGCCCAGCAAATATTCAACGGTCTTGCTGACGCGCGGCTCGGTAACGAAGCTGCCCACGCCTTGCAGCGTGCGCAGGTAGCCCTGGGCGGTCAGGTCAGCAATGGCGTGGCGCACGGTGTTGCGCCCCACCCCGTAGAGCTCGCATAGCTCGCTCTCGGAGGGGATGCGCTGGCCGGGCTGCAGGCGGCCGCTACGCATCTGCTCGCGCAGCTCGTCTGCCATGGCCTCGTACAGCGGCTTGCCGCTATTTTGGAGTCTTGTCATCTGTTCCAACATATTCCAACATGTTCTAGCCTTATAAGAATAACTAAAAGCCAGATGTGAGTCAAGCCCCCTGGATAACTTGGGCAACCCTCACCCGTTCACCCCAACAGTTGGCAAGGGCCAGCTAGAAATGGAGGATGTATGCTTAATTGGGCCCTAACCTTTCTGATCGTTGCGCTGATCGCTGGCGCCCTGGGTTTCGGCGGCATCGCCGGAACCGCCACGGACATCGCCCAGATCCTGTTCATCGTGTTCCTGGTCTTGTTCGTCATCTCGCTCATCTTTGGCCGCCGCCCACCTGTGGCGTAGCCTGAGCAAAACAAAAAGCCCGCCGAATGGCGGGCTTTTTGTTGCCTACGAGCAGTTAGGCGCCAGGCGCCAGCGGAATAACATAGAAGAGGACTGAGAAATAGTGCAGGGCGCTGCCCACCAGCACGAAACCATGCCAGATGGCATGGTTGAAAGGCAGCCGCTTCCATACATAGAAGATCACACCCACCATGTAAGCCAAACCGCCGCCGGCCAGCAGCCACAGGCCGCCCGGCGCCACGCTCTCCAGCATGGGGCGGATGGCGACCACGACCAGCCAGCTCATGCCAATGTACGGAATGGCGTTGACCCAGCGCGGCAGCTTGAGCATCACACCCTGCATGGCGATGCCGGCGATGGCCAGGGTCCACACCACGGCCAGCAGGCTCCAACCCCACGGCCCGCGCAGGTTGACTAGCAGGAAGGGCGTGTAGGTGCCGGCGATCAACAAGAAGATGGCCGAGTGATCCAGGGTGCGCAGCCACTTCTTGGCGCGCTCGATGGGGATGCTGTGATACAGGGTCGAGGTGGTGTAGAGCAGGATCTGGGTGGCCCCATAGATGCTGCAGGCAACAATGTGCCAGGTGGTGCCCAGCAGGCTGGCGAAACTGGCCAGCACGGCCAGCCCGGCGATCGAGAGCACGATCCCGATGCCGTGCGAGATGCTGTTGGCCCATTCTTCGGCCGGTGTGTAGCGGTTGGCGTGAATATTTACGCTCATTGACGCAATTATATAGCCAGCTGCCAACCACCCAGCCAGCCTTTACCAATTCTTAACCTCATCCCCGCAAAGCATCTGGCAAGCGTTGTATACTGCCGCCAAATTTCATTCATTTCTACAGGAGCTACCCATGCGCAACCCTCGCCCCACCAAGGCCGTGCCTTCCAAGACCGGCTATGTCAAGTTCTCCAACAAGCTCTCCACCTCGCTCGACCAGATCTCCAACAGCGTGCGCGAGAACGCCCAGATGATCGACTCGATCCAAGAGGTCGCCCTGGAGCTCACCACCACCTTTGGCAGCCTGCATACCGTGGCCGTCAAATACGCCCGCAGCGCCAACCAGGTGCTGGATGTGATCGTGCCGATCGTCAAGAACCTGCCGATCGTGCCCAAGAACGCCCAGACCATGCTGGTCAACCTGGAGAAGTGGACCCAGATGATCATCGACAGCGAAGCCAAGACCTCCGCCACCGTCAACTCGGTGCGCAGCGGCCTGCAATCCGGCGATGTGAACAAGCTCAAGACTCACGCCGCCGACCTGAAGTCAGTGACGGCCGCGCTGTCCAAGCTGGCGGTCAAGTAAAACAGCTGACAGCTGTCAGCAATAAGCTAAGACAAGGGTCAAAAGCAAACAAGCCGCACAGTGTGCGGCTTGTTTTTTTTAGTTGTGTGTCATCCTGAGCGGTTTGTATCACTACACCGGACGCCGAAGCTGCACCAGCGAAGGAACTTTACTGGCACTTATTCCACACTACGCACGTTTGAAACTACGCGCCGCAGATGTTCTTCGCTTTGCTCAGAACGACACAAAGCCTGAGGGCTAATCGCTAACAGCTGATGGCTCCCTACTCGCGCTGCTTCGCCACGATTCGGATCGGCGTCCCCAGGAAGCCGTAGGCCTCACGGATGCGGTTCTCCAAGTAGCGCTCATAGGTGAAGTGCAGCAGCTTGGGGTCATTGCAGTACAGCAGGAAGGTCGGCGGGTCACTGCGCACCTGGGTGCCGTAGTAGATGCGCAGGTTGCGGCCGGCGCGGTTAGGCGCCGGCTGGCGCTCCTGCGCATCTTCCAGCACCCGGTTGACCTGCGAGGTGCTCAGCTTGACCATGCGCTCTGCGCCAACCTTGGCGGCGAGCGGCAGCACCTCTTTGACGCGCTGCCCGTTCATGGCCGAGATGAATAGCATGGGCGCGTAGTCAATGAATTTCAGCACATAGCGAATATTGCGCGTGTACTGCTCCATACTGTAGGTGTCTTTATCCACCGCATCCCATTTGTTCACCAGGATGATGGCGCTTTTCCAGGCGTCCTGCACGTAGCCGGCAATGTGCGCATCCTGGGCGGTGATGCCCGTGGTGGCGTCGATGACCAACAGCACCACTTCGGCGCGCTCAATGGCGCGCACCGAGCGGATGGCGGAGTACTTCTCCACCCCGGGCTCGATCTTGCCGCGGCGGCGCAGCCCCGCCGTATCGATCAGCTTGATGCGCTGGCCCTCAAAATCAATGAAGCTGTCCACGGTGTCACGCGTCGTACCCGGGATGTCGCTGACGATGGCGCGCTCCTCTCCCACCAGCGCGTTCAGCAGGGTGGATTTGCCGGCGTTGGGCTTGCCCACGATGGCCACCGAGAGGTCGGCATCCGCCTCTTCGGGGTCCTCCACCTGCGGGGGCAGCGCGGCCACCAGCGCATCCAGCATGTCGCCGGTGCCCGAGCCGTGCACCGCGGATACCGGGTGCGGCTCGCCCATTCCCAGCTCGTAGAACTCGGCCAGGTTGTCGCGGCGCTGGACGGAGTCGACCTTGTTGACCACCAGCAGCACCGGCGGCAGCAGGGCATCGCCCTGCTTACGCTGGCTGCGGCGCAGAATACTGGCTACTTCGCGGTCAGCCGGGGTGACGCCGCTCTCGACATCGACCACGAACATGACCAGGTCGGCGTCGCTGACCGCCTGCTGGGCCTGCTCGCGGATCTGCTGGATGAATTCAGCCGAGCCGATCGAGAGCGGCTCGCGGCCGCGGGTGACGGTGGTTGGGTCAATGCCGCCCGTGTCCACAATTAGGAACTGGGTGCCTACCCACTCGGACTCGGCATACAGCCGGTCACGCGTGGTGCCCGGCACATCGTCCACTACGGCCAGGCGCTGCCCAGCCAGGCGGTTAAATAGAGCGCTCTTGCCCACATTGGGGCGGCCCACAATAGCTACAACAGGTTTTGGCATGAATTTCTTTCGTTTTACCTGCGCGCCAGCACCACTTCAATGGAGCCAGGCGTGATCGACAGGATCTGTACTCCGCTGGGCAGCTCGGCTGCCTCTGGTTCCAGCAAGTGCGTGCCCAGCGCCAGGCCGTTCACATCCACCACCAGGCGGATATCGGCCGGCGACAGGTTCTGCAGGACAGACAGCGGGCCGGAGATGATAACGCTTACACTCTCCGGCGAGAGGGTCGCCGTGCGGTTGCTGGCCAGCCCCACCACTTCGACATCCAGGTTGAGCAGCACGCTGCTCTCCACCGGCGCAATGCCAATGGTCACTTGCACGTCCTGCTCTTCGCTGACCACGATCACACCCGGCGGCAGGTCCAGCAGCAAGCGCGTCTCCAGGTCATCGTTCAAGTTGGTCAAGTCCAGCGGCAGCGTGCTGACAAAGCCAGGCAGATCGGCCACCACCTGCGGGTCAGCCGAGAACAGCGTCACCACCGGTGGAGACACAGAAATATCCGTGACGCGGAAGCCGCTGGCCGGCTGCCCGATCGTTTCGACCTTGACGGCCACATCTCGGTAGCCGCCGGACTGCAGAATGCTGACTTCCAGCCGGGCTTCAGCCGGCTCGATGGTCAGGCCGCTCAGCACCACGCCGTTGGCGTCCACCGCGCGCAGCGGCACATTGACGCTGATCGATTCGCGCGCCTGGTTGATATCCAGCGGCGCCTGCAGCCCGGCCACCTGGGCCATCAGGCTCATCGGGCCGATCACCGTGGCGCTGGTCGGCTCCAGCGTGACGCCATCAAGCTGGAAGCCCAGCGCCAGCTGGCCCTGCAGCTGAGCCGTGATGGGCACATCCCTTACGGCCCGCGGTTCCAGCGTAACTTGCACCTGCATGGGCGAGAGGCTGACCACGCGTATTGGCCGCAGGTCTGACTCGATCTCGATCTCAACCGTGTGCTCGCCTTCGGTCAACCCGGTCAGATCAATATACGCGCTGAGCGGGCGCGGCTGCGCCGTGAGCTGTTGCCACAGCGAGCTGGGCGCGCCCAGACGCACGCTGACCTCGGCCGGCGGCGAGCCGATCAGCAGCAGGCTGGGGTCCAGCCCGCGCACTTCCAGCGCCAGCGGCGCCGGGTAATCACGCACCTCATTCGGGTCCGCCGCCACCACGGCCGACATCCACACCGCGAACGCCAGCAGAAACGCCAGCGTCAGCGTGCCGATGTTGGACCACAGGCGTTGCAGCAAGAGGCGCAGCATCAGCTCTCCGACTCCTCAGGCGGTTCGGGCAGTAGGAAGGGCAAATAGCGGGCCAGGAAGCGCTCCAGCACGCTCTCCGATTCCACCGGGCGATAGAAGGCGCGCAACACGCCTTCCAGGCGCTCGCGGCCTAGCCGCTGGATCATTCGGCCGCCGAAGGCTACCGAGATGGCGCCGGTCTCTTCGGAGACCACCAGCGCCACCGCATCGCTGATCTCCGAGGTGCCCAGGGCGGCGCGGTGGCGCAGGCCCATGCGCCGCTCGGCGCTCTCCGACAGCACACCGCTGGAGGAGAGCGGCATCACGCACGAAGCGCCGATGACGCGGTCATCGGCAATGATCGCCGCTCCGTCGTGCAGCGGCGTATTTGGGTAGAAGATCTGCAGCAGCAACTCCGGCGTCACCTGGGCGCCCATCGCCACGCCGGTCTCGACGTACTCTTCGAGACTGTCGAGGCGCTGCAGCACGATCAGCGCGCCGAAGCGGCGCTCGGAGAGGCGGATGGCAGCGTGCGCCAGCGACTGGATCACATCCCGTCCTGCCCCCTGGCGGTTGCGGCCGCTCAGGATGGTGCTGGCGCGCCCAAAGCGCTCCAGCACCCGGCGGATCTCGGGGGCGAAGATGACTGGGATGGCCACCAGGATGGCGGGCACCGAGTTGCGCACCAGCCATGAGAAGGCCGGCAACTCGAATATGACGGTGAACAGGCTGATGACCACATACAGCAGCAGGAAACCGCGCAGCAGCACCATGGCGCGCGTATTGCGAATGAACAGCAGCACCGCAAAAATGATGAGCGTCACCAGCGCCAGGTCCACAAAGCTGGCCAGGCTGAGGCGTTGCAGAATAAAAGTGAGCTCGTCAAAAAGATTACGCATAGCTTAGATCGGCCGCAGCACCCTGTCGGCCCGTAGTTGCTTGAACAACATCACACTGCCTGCCGTGGCAGACTCTTGCGCAGCTTCCTGCCAGGCGCCCACGCTCAGTTCGCTCGGCAGACGCTCCTCGTAGCCCAGGCCCAGCCACAGGTCGCGCTGGGCGGCCAGCGCCGGGGCCACGAACAACAGGATCACCTCACACTGCAGCTCACGCGAAGCCTGCTCGACCTCGCTCACCAGAAAAGGCACATACTCACCGTGCAGCAAACCGCGCTCGAGATAAAAGTCATCCACCCGCGCCACCAGGTTCTCCACCTTCCAACCCAGCAGTGCCTTGAGCCCATCCAACGTATGCAGAAGCAGGAAGGCCTTCTCGCCGAACGCATTGACCACCTGGCTGGGCTGCAGCTTGCCCGTGCCGTTGTTGGCATTGATGAAGCCGGCAATGTCCTCGGCCTGGCGCGGGCGGGCGCGCATGACCTGCATGCCGTTGGCCAGCCCGGCCGTCACCGCCCCGCGCAGGCGGGTCGGCAGCGTCTCGCCCGTGGCCTGCGGGAACAACTTGCGCCAGGCGTCCTTGACCTGCTGCCAGGTCTGCTCGATCGAAGCGCTGTTGTCGATAACGGTATCGGCCTGGGAAGCTTTTTCGGCCTGCGAGGACTGGTTGGCCATGCGCTTGCGCGCCTCGTCCAGGTCCATGCCGCGCTTCTGCTTCAGCCGCGCCAGCTGCACGGCCTCATCCGCGGTCACCACCCAGATCACATCACAGGCCTCGCGCAGCGGTGATTCAAGCAGCTTGATGGCTTCGATGACGATGACTTGGTGCGGGCTCAGCCGCGCCAGATGCGCCACTCCCTCGCGCACGATGGGGTGAATAATGCCTTCGAGCAGCTTGAGCGCCTGCGGATCTGAGAACACGATCTGGCCTAGCTTCTTGCGGTCGATCTCGCCGTCAGTTTTAAGGATGTATTTGCCAAAGCTCTGCACCACTGCCGCATAGCCCGGGCCGTTCTGTTCGATGGCCCGGTGCGAGAGGGCATCGGCATCAATGCCGAACGCGCCGGCATGCTCCAGCATGCGGCGCACCACGCTCTTGCCGGTGGCAATGTTGCCAGTCAGGCCAATCACGAACTTGCCGGGCCAGGCGCCCATTAGCTGATCACTCCCAGTTTGCGGCCCACGTCCGCAAACGCCTGCAGGCCGTGCTCCAGGTCGCTGGTGCTATGCGCCGCAGAGATCATTACGCGCAGGCGGGCTGTGCCGCGCGGCACAGTCGGATACGCAATCGCCATGGCGAACACGCCTGCCTCGAACATGGCCTTGCTGAATTGCTGGGCCAGCTGCTCGTCGCCCAGCATCACCGGCGTGATGGGGGTCACGCTCTTGCCGGTGTCAAAGCCCAAGGCCTGCATCTCTTTTTTGAAGAACTCAGTATTAGCCCACAGCCGGTCAACCAACTCACTGGATTCCTCCAGCAGGTCCACCGCCGCCAAGCAGGCAGCCACATCCGGCACCGTCATGGCCGAGGAGAACAGGAACGGCCGGCCGCGCTGGCGCAGCCACTCCACAATGCGCGCATTGCCGGCCACCACGCCGCCCACCACCCCGAACGCTTTCGAGAAAGTGCCGACTTCGACGTCTACCTTGCCGTGCAGATCAAAGTGGTCGACGATGCCGCGCCCGCCCTTGCCCAGCACGCCTTCGCCATGCGCATCGTCCACCATCAATATGGCGTCCGCCTGGCTGGTGACCGCATAGATATCCGGCAACGGAGCCACATCGCCGTCCATGCTGAACACGCCGTCGGTCACCACCAGGGCGCGGCGGAACTCGCCGCGCTGTTCGGCCAGCACGCGCTGCAGGTCGGCCGGGTCACAATGCTTGTAGCGGATGATGCTGGCGCCGGAAAGGCGGCTGCCGTCAATGATGCTGGCATGGTTGAGCTCGTCAGAGAAGATGGCGTCGCCCTTGCCCACCAGGGCCGGCAGCACCGCCAGATTGGCGGTGAAGCCGGACTGCAGTGTGATGGCGGCTTCCACGCCCTTGAAGGCGGCCATACGCCGGTCCAGCTCCACATGCAGATCCATGGTGCCGGCGATGCTGCGCACTGCACCGGGGCCGAGGCCATGCGTGCGCATGGCCGCCTCGGCCGCCGCCAGCAGGCGCGGGTGGTTGGCCAGGCCCAGATAGTTGTTGGAGCAAAAGTTGAGCACGCGCTGGCCGTCTACCTGTAGCCAGGCACCCTGGGGGGAGCCCAATGTGCGGATATGGTTGTACAGGCCTGCCTCGCGCAGGGCCTGCAATTCTTCACCTATCCAGGCAAGCGTATCGGCCATTGAGCTCCTTCATCTATATGAGATTAAACTCGCGCCGTAGGGTTGCGACGCGCGCTTGTGACAATTCTTATTATACGCTCAGGCACTCATCCCCGCCTGCGCACGGCGGCCTGCGGCTAAATCTGCGCTTAAAAACTGCGGCCAGTATAATCACAGCGTCATGCGCAAGTTGTTCATCGGGCTCATGCTGCTCCTGGGGGTCTTGTTCGCCCTCAACCATTTCACCCAGTTGGACGCCATTCTGCAAGTGCTGCAGCGCAGTGATTGGCGCTTCATCGGCCTGGCGCTGCTGTTCATCGCTGCCTGGCTGCTGTGCACCGCCGCCACCTACCAGGCCGTCTTCGCCGCCCTGGGCGTCGAGCGCCCGGTGGCCCCACTGGTGCCGTTGGCGGCCGCCGCCAACTTCGTCAATGTAGTGGCGCCTTCCATGGGCATGAGCGGCATGGCCGTGCTCATCTCAGACGCCCGGCGCCGCCGCCTGCCGCCGGCCCACGCCACCGTGGCCGGGGCACTGTTCGTTCTCTTCGAGTACGCCGGCTTCGCGCTGTACCTGGTGCTGGGCCTGATCGTGCTCTTCCGCCGTGACGACATTACCGGCCCGGAGCTGGCCGCCTCTGGCGTGCTGGCCGTGATGACCGCCATCCTGCTGGTCATCCTCTACCTGGGCATGCGCGCCCCCAACGCGCTGGGCCGCTTTCTGCGCTGGATCGCCCGCACCACCAACAAGCTCAGCGGGCTGGTCACCAAACGTGACGCCATCTCTGAAGAGCGCGCCGAGAAATTCGCCCACGACATTGCCGAGGGCCTGCACTCCGCCCGCCAGCCGCGCAAGCTGCTCAAGCCGCTTTTTTACGCGCTGCTCAGCAAGGGCATGCTGCTGTGCGTGATGACAACTGTATTCCTGGCCTTCCAAGTGCCGCTGTCCATCGGCACGTTGATCGCCGGCTTTGCCATCGCCTATCTGTTTCTCATCGTCTCGCCGACCCCGGCCGGGGTCGGCGTGGTCGAAGGCGTGCTGACCTTGACATTGTCTTCCATGTTCGTGCCGCTCGAGCAAGCCGCGGTCATCACGCTCAGTTATCGCGTGCTCACCTTCTGGCTGCCGCTGCTGTTTGGCTTCCTCAGCTTCCAGTTCCTGCAAATTCGCAGGCCATTTCCCTCCAGCTCTTAACTTTCGCCGTGAACATGGTAAAATGTGCCGCTCAACCGTTCTTGTGGTTTGGGAGGGATGGCCGAGTGGCTTAAGGCGGCGGTCTTGAAAACCGTTGTAGATCTCCGATCTACCGGGGGTTCGAATCCCTCTCCCTCCGCCTGAGCAAACATAACGGGGAGGTCGCATAGCCCGGTCTAGTGCGCCCGCCTGCTAAGTGGGTTCCGGAGGTTTCTCCGGACGAGGGTTCAAATCCCTCCCTCCCCGCCTGGAATTGTCCGCGTGAAGCGGTACAATTCGCCGCCGAGTCAGAAAAGCAGTGGTCTGACTTAACAACCAATGTGAGGTCTAAAACGCCTCCCTACTTGATCAACCGCAGCGCGCAGTTTGCGCAGCAAACTGCAAAGCGTGAGGCGGTTTGAGACTTGTAGAAAATGAGGCCTAAACCGCCTCACGCTAGCTCTCGTAGCTCAGTGGATAGAGCACTTGCTTGCGGAGCAAGGGGTCGCGTGTTCGAGTCGCGCCGAGAGCGCTAGGCTGCATCACAAAGTGATGCAGCCTCTGTAGATTGCTGCGCAATCTACACCGCCAAAAGCCGCCGTATAACGGCGGCTTTTGATTTAACAATCATGATAGGCTACGCTGCTACGCACAGCGTCCGTTGCATCACTTCGTGATGCAAGCCTTTGTAGATTGCTGCGCAATCTACACCGCCAAAAACCGCCGTACAACGGCGGTTTTTGGTTTAACTGCCCATTTGGCAGGCTTCCTGCAATTGGGAACCAAAGACTGTACAATCGAGTCAACTCTGTATGACCTTCAGCTCCGATTCCCAACCCACCCAGCCGATCAGACGCAGCCCCATAGCGCCCACCCGCCCGCAGCCTGGCGGCCGGCCGCGCCCCGGCAGTGGCGGCCAGCCACCTCGCCGCCAAAAGCCAGACAAGGCCCAGCGCTTCGCCTGGCTGCGCGCCCCCTGGGTGGCCGTTGCGCTCTGCCTGCTGGCCGCCCTGCTGATCGTCAGCTCGGCCAGTGCGGCCGTCGGCTGGAGCGAGGGCCGCACCATCATGCACGCCACCGCCACCATGCAGGCCGGCATGTACATGTTGGAGCAGTACAACCTGGCCATGGAAGACATGACTGCCGGCCGCTACGACCTGGCCCGCCAGCGTCTGGAATTCATCTACCAACAGAACCAGCGCTTCCTCGATACGGGTGTCAAGCTGATCGAAGTCCTGCAGATCCTGCAAAGCACGCCCGAGGCGCCAACCGCCGCGCCCTTCCAGGCCAGCCCCACTCCCACGGTGGACCCGCGCCCCAAGGAGCAGCTACTCCAGGCCGCCCGCCAGAGTTTTGTAGCCCGCGAGTGGAGCGCGGTCATTGACGCGCTGCTGGCCCTGCGCAAAGCTGATCCGAACTATTTCACCGCCGACGTAGACGGCATGCTGTACGCCGCACTGCGCAACCGCGGCGTTCAGCACATCACCCAGCAGGGCCTGTTCGAGCCAGGTCTATATGATTTCTCGCTGGCCGAGAACTTCGGCCCGCTGGATGCCCAGGCCAACAACTACCGCCAGTGGGCGCGTCTGTACCTGTATGGCAATGCCTTCTGGCTCGCCTACCCGCAGGACGCGGCCTACTACTACGGCCAACTGGTCGGCATGGCGCCTGACCTGCGTGACGCCCAGGGCAACTCTGCCTTTTATCGCTACTGGCAGTCACTGGTGCACTGGGCTGACAGCCTGGCCACCGAAGACACCTGGTGCGAAGCCAGCGAAGCCTACCAGCAGGCGCTGGCCGCCCGCAATGATGCCGGCCTGCAGCCCACCGCCGAATACGCCTACCTGGAGTGTCTTGGCCCCAGCGCTACGCCTACCGCCACCAGCACGATTACGCGCACTCCCACCGGCACCGGGCTGGCGACGGCTACCGGGTTGGCCACGGCCACCGAGACGCCAGCCGTCCCCGACACGGCCACGATGACCGAAACGCCCACCGTCACCTTCACGCCGTCAATGACGTTCACGCCATCGCCCACGCTCACGCCTGAACCGCCGACCGCAACGCCATGATGCGCCGTCTTAATCCACTCCCGTTCATCCGCGCCAACCGCCGCGTCGCACTGATCGGCCTGATGCTGTTCATCGCCTTGGCGGCGGTCGCGATCCCCACCGCCTATTCGTGGTCACTGTATTTTGGCTCCGCGCCTACGGGTCTGTTCGGCCTGCCCAACATTGCCGCCGGTACTACCGAGCAACAGGTGGACGCGCAGGACATCGCCCAGGGCAGCCCGGATATTGTGCTGCCTCCCGCCTGGGATGGCGCTGAGCGCGTCACCATCCTCATCATGGGGCTCGACTATCGCGACTGGTCAGCCGGTGAAGGCCCCTCGCGCACCGATTCGATGATGCTGCTCAGCGTGGACCCTGTCAGCAAGACCGCTGGCATGCTCTCGATCCCGCGTGACCTGTGGGCGGTCATCCCCGGCTTCACACCCAACAAGATCAACACGGCCTATTACTTCGGCGAGCTCTACAAAGTGCCCGGCGGCGGCCCCGAGCTGGCCCGCCGCACCGTCGAACAAACCATCGGCGTGCCGATCGACTACTACGCCCAGATCGACTTCAGCGCCTTCATCCGCTTCATTGACCTGCTTGGCGGCGTGAAAATAGATGTGCCTGAGCGCATTCTCATCGACCCGCTTGGGGAGCGCGCCCCGCTGCATCTGCAGCCCGGCATCCAAGTCCTCCCCGGTGATCTGGCGCTCGCCTATGCCCGTGACCGTTATTCCGGCGGAGGTGACTTCGCTCGTGCCCAGCGCCAGCAGCAGATCGTGCTTGGCATCCGTGACCGCATCATGGAGTTCAACCTGCTGCCCGGCTTGGTAGCCAATGCGCCCGCCATCTACGCCGAACTCTCCAGCGGGATCCGCACCAACCTCAGCCTGACGGATGCGATCCAGCTGGCCGTTCTGGCTGCCCAGATCCCGCGCGCCGAGATCGCCTATGGCGTGATCGGCGAGCAGGACATCATCTACGGCAGATCGCCGGATGATCTGGCCATCCTGATCCCCGTTCCAGACCGGATCCATGCGCTGCGCGACAGCATTTTCACCAACGGGGCGCTCAGCCCACTGACGCCCGGCAGCCCGGCCGAACGCATGGCCGCCGAGGCGCCCGTGATCGGCATTCAGGATGGCAGCGGCAGCAGCAGCCTGGCTGCCCGCACGCAGGAGTACCTGAACACCCTCGGCGCCCAGGTCGTGCAGGTCTTCAGCGGCCCGGCCAGCAGCCAAACCGTGCTGGTCGATCACACTGGCAATCCGCACACGCTCAGCTTCCTGGCCGAGCTCATGGGCATCCCCAGCAGCCGCATCCTGCACGAATTCGATCCCAGCCACGCTTACGAGGTCGAGATTCGCCTCGGCAGCGACTGGGCCAATAACAATTCGCTCCCCTAACCCTTACAACTCGCAAACAGCCTGCCGCGCCGCGGCTGTTACAATTCAACGTTCATGGAAAACAAAGACCGACCCCAAATCTTATTGACCAACGATGACGGCATCAATTCCCCCGGCCTGTGGGCCGCCGCCGAGGCGCTGTCTGCGCTCGGCTATGTGTGGGTAGCCGCTCCGCGTGAGCAATCCTCTGGCATGGGCCGCAGCATGCCCAACAGCTCAGACGGCCTTATCACCACCCAGACCCTCAATGTCCACGGCAACGACTGGACCATTTATGCGGTCGGCGGCACGCCCGCCCAGGTGGTGCAGCACGCCATCCTCGAGATCATGCCGCCCTTCACCCCTGATCTGGTGGTGGCCGGAGTCAACTACGGCACCAACTTCGGCACCGGCGTCACCATCTCCGGCACGGTTGGCGCCGCGCTGGAAGGCGCGTCCTATGGCGTGCCGGCCCTGGCCGTCTCGCTGGAAACCGAGCACAAGTACCACCTGACCCACTCCACCGAGATCGACTTCAAACCGGCGGCCTACTTCACCGCCTACTTCGCGCAGAAGCTGCTGACCCGGCAATTCGCCGAGGACATGCAGGTGCTCAAGATCGAAGTGCCGGCCAGAGCCAGCATCCACACGCCGTGGGAGCTGACCCGTCTCTCGCGCATGCGCTTCTACGCCGCCACCGCACCGCAGCGCAAATCATGGAACGAGCGCGGCTCCACCGGCTATGCCGAGCCCACCGACACCAGCGTGTTCTCCCCCGGCACTGATGTGCATGCCACGCTGGTAGAAGGCAAAGTAGCCGTCACCCCGATCAGCCTGGATCTGACCGCCCGCGTGGATTTCGCCGAGCTGGAACAATCACTGCGCGAGGAGTAGCCGCGGCATGCGCGCGCCTACGCTGCATCCGGCGGCAGCCCCACTCAGCCTGCCCGAAGTGCTGCAGTTGCACCAATACCAGTACGACGGCAGCCACAGCAACCCCAACGAGTGCGCCCTGTGCGCCATGACCACCCTCACCACCATAGCGGCCCGCCGCAGCGGCCAGCCAGGCTTTAGTCTGGCGGCCGCGCAGCTGGGCCGCTTTCTGGACCGCATCCCGTTCCGCTTTCCACGCTTCCCGGCCTGGTTCCCCGGGCCGGGCGGCGCCACGCACCCGCTGGCCGCTTTGTGGGGCTTGCGGGCCTACGCCCGCAAGCTGCGCAAGGACGGGCTGAGCTTCCCGTGGCGGCCGGTGCTGCGCACCCGCCAAACGCCAGACGACCTGCGCGCCGCGCTGGCCGTCGGCCAGCCCACCATGATCTACGGCATGGGCAGCACCGGCATCCCGCACGCCGTCATCCCGCTGGAGTACACGGCCCCCCACTGGCTGGTGCTCGACCCTGGCTTCCCGCGTGAGCAGAACCCCAAGCGCTGGAGCGACGAGCAGCTCCTGGCCTGGTGGAAGAATTTCGCGTTTATCTATCCCAACGGGACGATGCTGACACTGGAAGCCGTCAACGAGTAGCCGAGATCTTTACGCCAGGCCGCCAGTTGCGGTAGCGCCAGCGCACCTGCCACACTCGCAAAGCCGCCTCTATCTGCACGCCGAAGCGCATCTTGGACTGGCCGAACTTGCGGTCAGCAAAATAGAAGGGCACTTCGCCAAAGCGGGCGCCGGCGCGGTGCGCCAGATACAAGATCTCATACAGGAACACATACCCGCTGGAAACGACCTGCTGATAGGGAACCTTTTCCAGCAGCTCTCGCCGCCAGAGGCGGAAGGCGCCGGTGACATCCTTGACCGGCAGGCCAAGGATGGTGCGGGCGTAGAAATTGCCCCAGCGCGAGAGCGCCTTGCGCCACAGCGGCCACTTCTGGTCCACCGAACCGCCGGGGATATAGCGAGAGCCCAGCGCCAGGTCGCTCTCGGCCAGTTTGGCCACCAGCTCGGGCAGCTTGTCAGGCGGGTGCGAGAAATCGCAATCCATCTGGCCGATGATCTGGCTGTCGCCGCGCAGCACATGGTCAAAGCCATAGATGTAAGCGCGGCCCAGGCCGCGCGGCCCCTCGCGGTGCAGCACTTCCATATTCTTGTACTGCTGGGCCAGCCCATCGGCGATCTCGCCGGTGCCGTCGGGGCTCATGTCATCCACGATCAGGATGTGCAGGCCAGGCACCTTCTGGGCCTGGATGGCCTCGACCAGCAGTGGCAGGTTCTCGGCTTCGTTATAAGTGGGGATGATGATGGTGATCTTCATGCTAGTTGGATGAGTCCTTGTAGATCACGAAGCGGCATTCCTTGTAGCCTTGGGCGCAGCACTCCGCTTCGTCTACGCGCAATTCCCGGCCGGAGAGGTGGTGGGCGGCCTCCTGCAGCAGGCCGACCATGAAAAAGCACACCGGCTTCTCCTCGCCAGAGCGGCCCCAGCATACCGCATTGCGCTGCACCACAAAGTGCAGCTCGTGCGGGCGCTCGTGCAGGCTGCTGGCCTGGTCACTGATCTCGCTAAAGATGCGCGCCAGCGCCCCCAGCCCGATGCGCAGCTTGAGGCCCAGCGGCAACACGCGGAAAGCCGCATCGGCCGTGCCGGCCAGAGCGCCGAAGTTGCTCAGCGCCCGTTCAAAGGTCTGGCGGCCGACGCGCAGCGCCAGGCCGCGGCCGCCCTTTGGGCCGTACAGGGCTTCCATGCCCAGGTTGAGAGCCGCAAACTGGGCGAAGTCAAAGCCGCGCTCCAGGTTGGCGGGCGGATAGTTCTGAGCAAGTTCCGCCAGGCCGGCGCCTTCCAGCAGGGCTTGCATCACGGCCCGGCCGGAGACCAACTCTTCGGTGGTCTCCAGGGCAATGCGGGCAAAGCGGTTGGGCAGGTAGTAGCCGCTGGGAGTGTGCGTGGCCTGCATGCGAGCCTAGAGCAAAGGCTGCAGGTCAGCCACCACTTTGCGCAGCTCCAACAGCAGCAAGCCGAGGCGGGCCTCGTTGCTGGCCATGATGGTGAGGACGGTGTGCGGGTTGGCGGCGGTGAGCAAGGCGAAGCCGTTGCCGCCCTTGATGTAGACCTGCTCCAGCGCGCCGCGGCCCAGCTCGCGGGCGATGCGCTCGCCTAGCGAGAGCATCGCCGCCGACATGGCCGCCACGCGGTCTTCGTCGGCGGGCGGCGCCAGCACGGAGGAGATGATGAGGCCATCATCGCTCACCAGTGCGGCGCCTTCGATCTCAGGCGTGCTGGCGAGCAGCTCGTGCAAGCGTTCGTTGAGTTTTTGAGTACGTGAGGTGCTCATAGCTAAAGACGGGTAACTCTAGCACGGCGAATTAGGGGTGTCAAGAAAGGGAGAAGAAGACGAGATTGGAGAATAGAGATTAGTAAATGGCAACGGTAATTGGGAAACAATCTCCAATCTCCAGTTACTAATTACCAACCCTCCCAGGCAATCTATCCTCGTCGTATACTCCCATTCATGCTGATCCATTCTGCCTCCCAAGTGCTGACCCTGGCGGGCGGCCCGCAGCGCGGTAACCAGCTCGGCAGCCTGGGCATTGTCGAAGATGGCGCGGTGCTGCTGCGTGAGGGTGTTATCGCCGCAGTTGGCCCCAGCGCCGAACTGCTGGCGGCCCACCCCGACGAGCCGCTCTACGACGCCAGCGGGCGGGTGGTGATGCCGGCCTTCGTAGATGCCCACAGCCACCCGGTGTGGGCCGGTGACCGGGCGGCCGAGTTCGAGCTGCGCCAGCAGGGCAAAAGCTACCTGGAGGTGCTGGCGGCCGGCGGCGGGATCCTCTCGACGGTGCGGGCCACCCGCGCCGCCACGCCCAAGCAGCTGCACCACGAGACCGAGGCGCGCCTGCAGCGCATGTTTGCGCACGGCAGCGCTACGATCGAGGCCAAGAGCGGGTATGGGCTGAGCCTGGAGAGCGAGCTGCGCCTGCTGCAGGTCCTTCTGGATCTGGACGCGCAAGGCCCGTGGGAACTGGCGATCACCTTCCTGGGCGCGCACGCCATCCCAGCCGAGTTCAAAGACCGCGCCGGCGACTATGCGCAGGAGCTGGCTCAGCATTGGCTGCCTGAGCTCAAGCAGTGGTGGCAGCAGCACGCCGCCGGGCGGCCGCTGCCCTTCTTCGATGTATTCTGCGAGACGGGCGCCTTCAACCTGGCCCAGACCCGCCTGATGCTGGAAGCGGCCAAGGCGCACGGCTTCCCGCTGAAAGTGCACGCCGACGAGTTCGACAATCTGGGCGGCACGGCGCTGGCGATCGAACTGGGCGCGGCGTCGGTGGACCATCTGGTGGCGATCTCGGACTCCGAGATCGCCGCGCTGGCCGCCAGCGACACGGTGGGCGTGGCCCTGCCGGCCACCCCGTTTGGCCTGGCCGAGACCCATTTTGCGCCAGCCCGCAAGATCATCCAGGCCGGCGGTCTGCTGGCCGTGGGCGGTGACCTGAACCCGGGCACGGCCTGGTGTGAGAGCTTGCAGTTCACCCTGGCGCTGGCCTGCCGCCAGCTCAAGCTGACCCAGGCCGAAGCGATCGCCGCCACCACCATCAACGCCGCCGCCGCCATCGGAGCGGCAGGGCGGCTGGGCTCGCTGGAGCCCGGGAAGCAAGCCGACCTGCTGATATTGGATGTGGCCGACTATCGCCAACTTGGCTACCGATTTGGCACCAATCTTGTACATAGTGTGTACAAGAAAGGAGCGCCGTACCCGGTGCACAGTTGGCAACATGAGCCTTCTTCAAAACCTGTTTAGCGGCATGCCCGCGCCCTACGCCCTGCTGGCCTTGATCCTGATCATTGGCCTGTCTGTGGTGGTGTTGCGCGCCATCATCAAACTGGCCATGCGCGCCGTATTCTTTGGAGTGGTTGGCGTTATACTGCTGGGCGTTATCTATTACATCGCCCGCTAAGAAACGAGACCCCTCTTCATGCCCACCATCGATCAAGCCCGCGCCTGGTACCCTGCGTACGACCCGGTGCATGGCTTCGATCATATTTTGCGCGTCTTGCGGGCGGCCGAGCACCTGGCCGAGCGTGAAGGCGCCGACCTCGAGATCGTGCGCGCCGCCGTGCTGCTGCACGACGCCAGCGGGCAGACCGGCGGCGAGACCCGCGCCGACCATCAGGAGAGCGGGGCCGAGTTCGCCGCCGAGGTGTTGGCGGCCGAAGGCTGGCCGTCCGAGCGCATCGCAGCGGTGCAGCACTGCATCCGCGCTCACCGCTTCCGCGGCACGGAGCGGCCCGAGACGCTGGAGGCCAAGGTGGTCTTCGACGCCGACAAGCTGGATGTGATCGGCGCTTATGGTGTGGCGCGCACGCTGGCCTACGATGTAGTGATGGAGTGGCCGTTCTTCGCCGAGCCGTCTGAGCACTTTATGCAGACCGGCGAGAAGGCTGAAGGCGAAACGCACAGCTCCTATCATGAGTACATATTCAAGCTGAGCAAGATCATTGAACGCCTGAACACCCCGACGGCCAAGGCGATCGGGGCGCAGCGCCAGGAGTTCTTGAACCAGTACTTTGTGCAGCTGGCCAAAGAAGCGCGCGGTCAGTTTTAGTGCGGCTTCGCCGCACTCTGGAGTTTTGCGGCAAGCCGCAAAAACTCCACGCTGGAGCGTAATACCAAGCTTGCTTTAGGTCCCTTTCCAAGATAGGTTCGTTTCAGTTATCTGCCAGCGAGGATCCCTCGCTTCGCTCGGGATGCACAGTGTGGCTTCGGCACGCTTAGTGTCGAAAAACCTTTAATCATCATCACGATCAAAAATGGCGGGGGCATGGTCGTTAATGGTTCAAGCGGGCTTGACAGCCCGGTGAGCGGCAAACTGAGAAGTTATGTTAAACACTGGGTGGGGGTTATTGCTTATTACTAACAACTTTCTCTCCTTTGTGCGGTTTGAGCTGACTCCCCGCCGATAAGTGGCTGGCATCATATTCGCAATCCCTGACAACACACCAAAATCGAGCGACGCGTCAAGCTGCTGGACAACATGGGTGGTATAACCAGCCCCATGCACCCTACCCTGGCATACATTGAAGACTTGGCGCGGCGCGCCGGCGAGATCTTGCGGACTGGCTACGGCCAGCAGCACCAGATCGATTACAAAGGCGAAGCAGACCTGGTGACCGAGGTGGACCGCGCTTCTGAGGCCCTGATATTGGGCGAGCTGATGCGCCAGTTCCCCGAGCACAGCATCTTCAGCGAGGAGAGCGGCGAACGGGCAGGCAACGCCGAGGATGTGTGGTTCATTGACCCGCTGGACGGCACGCTGAACTACGCGCACGGCATGCAGGCGTTCTGTGTGTCGATCGCCTATGAACACAGCGGCGCCCTGCAGTTTGCCGCTGTGTACGACCCAATGGCCAATGAGCTGTTCAGCGCCGAACGCGGCCAGGGCGCCTGGCTGAACGGCAAGCCGATCCGGGTGAGCAACCCGCCCTCGCTGCGTGAGAGCCTGCTGGTGACCGGCTTCCCCTACGATGTGCGCACCAGCCCGCGCAACAATTTTGCCGAGTTTGAGCGCTTCTCACGCCTGAGTCAGGGCGTGCGCCGCCTGGGGTCAGCGGCGCTGGATATGTGCTATGTGGCCGCAGGCCGCCTGGACGGGTATTGGCAGCTGAAGCTGAGCGCCTGGGACCTGGCGGCCGGGGCGCTGCTGGTGCAGGAGGCGGGCGGCGTGGCGACCGGGGTGCTGGGCCAGACGGAGATTTTGCGCCAGCAGAACGGGGTGCTGGCGGCGAGCGCGGGATTACATGCGGAGATGTTGGGGGTTCTGCGCGAGACGGCGGGCGAGGAGTAAGCGTCAGTGGTTTTAGCGGTCAGCTGTCAGCGGTTTAGTTTCCAAATAGGCAAAGTTACAAGGAAGCGCAGTAGTGGGCGAAGCATGCTTCGCCCCTACGGGTGAGTGCTGCGCTCTGCGGCGAAGCATATCGCACATCCGTTATTTCTCACGAATATCTAGGTTAGCAAATACGCTTGTGATCGCCCTTTTTTCTCTTCTGCGGGGCGCCGCCCCGCACCCCGTTGGGGGAAACAAAGTTGTTTCCCCCAAACCCCCTTCACAAAACGTTCGGACTGGTGTTTGCAACCCGTGATGTGTTCTGAGGGTCCCGCGTCGCCGATCTATAAGGCTTTGCATTCTTAGAATGCAAATCGAATAGCAGAAGGGATGCCACACAGTTCCATTGGCTGCGTACACGGACGATTCATCGTGCTTCCCGAGTGCAACGAGGGATCCCCATTGCGCGTAGTGATAACTCAAGCCTTACATAGAAGACATGCCAGCAAGGATCCTTCGCTGGGCAGGCGCCAGCGTCCTGATGGGGATTTATTAACCCGCTCAGGATGGCACTTTGTATTGGGCGGATTTTAGAAGCGAGCTAGTGTTAGGAACTAACGGCTACTAACCTGCCCCACTCTTCGAGGGTCAGGGTCTGCGGGCGACGCATGGGGTCGAGGCCAGCCGCCGCAAGGCGGCTGGCGGCCTCGGCCTTGCCCCATACGCTGGCCAATGAATTGGCCAGCGTTTTGCGCTTCTGGGCGAAGGCGGCTTTGGCGATGCGGAAGAAAGGGTCGATCTGCTCCCAGGGCAGGATGGGCTGCTCGTAAAGCTCGACCAGCAGGAGGGCTGAGTCGACATTGGGGGCTGGGTAGAAGGCGCCGGCCGGGATGTGATGGGCCAGGCGCGGCTTGCCGTACAGCTGCACGCTGAGCGCCAAGAGGGAAAGGTCGGGCGCGCTGGCGCAGGCCCGCTGGGCCAGCTCCAGCTGGACTGTGAGCGCCATGCGAGCCGGCCGCGGGCGGCTCTCTAGCAAATGTCGGATGAGGTTGGAGGTCAGGTAGTACGGGATGTTGGCGACCACCAGGAAACCATCCTGGGTGAAGTGATCGGCGATGGCGACATCGAAGATGTCGGCGTGGAGCACCTGCACATTCTCGAGGCCGTGCAGGCTGCTGTGCAGGGCGGGCAGCAGGGCCGCATCCAGCTCGACCGCCACCACGCGGCCGGCGGCGGCCGCCAGGTGGCGGGTCAGCGAGCCGAGGCCGGCGCCGATCTCGAGGACATCGTCGCCCGGCCCCACCCCGGCGGCGGCAACGATGTGGGCCAGGTGGGTCTCGTCTACGAGGAAGTTCTGGCCGAGGCGTTTGTTGGGGCGCAGGCCGTGGGCGCGCAGGAGCGCGGGTACGTTGAGGGGCGGGAGCATGGGGCTAGTGTAACAAGGATGAAGTATGAGGGATGAGGGATGAGGGATTGCAGAGATTGGAGATTGGGGATTGCTTCGTCGTTCAGCGGCTACGCCGCCTCACTTCCTCGCAATGACGGTTGGTATTAGGGCGGCCAGACCATGGGGACGTCTGGCGGAACCGGGGTGGTGAAGTAGAGCGTGACGTAGGAGTCCCAGGGCACGTAGTCGGCGTCGGTATAGGCCAGATCGATCCACGGGACACTGCGGTCACGATATGCGCCCACATCGGCGATCACACCGCTGCCGTAGCCGGGCACATAGACTGTGTGCCCACCCAAAGCAATGTACCAGTTGTACCAGGTAGCAATGATGCCGCGGCGAGGCGAGCCCAAGCCGTGAGAGGTTCCGTGAAAGCATTGGTTGGGTACACCCGAGCGGCACGGCGAATACGAGGTGGCGAAGACCTGCACGGCGCGGTAATACTCAATGGTGATGCCGTCCACCACGGCGGTGCGGATGACGATGTTGGTGCCGTAGCCGTTGATCTGGGTCAGCGGCTCCACCAGTACGCGCTCAGCCTCGGTCTGGCGGTCAACTTCCACGCCGTCCTCGTAGCGCACGCGCACGCGGCTGGCCAGCACACCATCCTGGCCCAGCTGCACGACCGAGATGGTATCGAGGTCAGCGCTGTCGTCGGGCTGCCACTGGGTTTCGTGAGCGATGACATCCTGCACTAACTGTACGGCTTCGATCACGCGCACGACGCGGATGCTGCCGTCCTCGGGGACCAGCTGGTCTTCGCTGGGCTGGCTGTAGTCCTCGCCCACCAGGGCGATGCCGGCCTGGGCCAGCGCTTCGCCCACGGTGCTGGCCGCGCTGTGGAGCGAGAGGCTGCGCTCGCCCAGCGCGATGGTGAGCGGGCGAGCGCGCAGCAACGTGGCGCTGAGGGCGCCATCCAGGCGGGTTTCAGGCGCCGGGGTCAGGCGGTCGGCGTTGTTGAGCTCAATGCCGTTCTCCGCCAGCGCCTCGCCCAGCGTATTGGCCGAACTGGTGAACTGCTGGGTCTGGCCGTCCACCCGCAGGGTGACGGCATGCGGGCGGCGCACTTCGAGCACCAGCACCGCTGCTGCCGGCAGCTGGCTGCCGGCTGGCAGCGGCTGCCCGGCCAGCAGCAGGCTATCCTGCGGGCCGAGCTCAATATCGAGGTCGTTGAGGACCACGGCGGGGTCTTGCTCACTAGTGGTGACGGTATAGCGCTCCCCATCCGCATAGACCTGGACGCGGGCGGCGCGCTGTACGGCGATGACCATGCCGTCCTGCAGGGGTAGCCAGCGGGCGGGCACGACCGCGTCCTCGCTATGCAGTTGGATGCCAAGCTCAGCCAGGGCCGCGCTGACGATGAGGGCGCGGGTGCTGGCCTGCTGGACGCGGCCATCGGCCAGCACGGTGACCTGGCGGGTCTGCGACGCGTAGACCGCGCCCAGGGCCACAAGCAGCAGGCCAGCCAGGGCCAGCCAATGAATGCGTTTTAACTTCATGTCAGGAAAGTGTACCCATGCCAGCTTAGAGCAGGCTCAATGTTTGTGGTTGGTTTTGCCATTCTTGGCTTGGCCGCTGCCATTGGGGGTTTTGCGCGGGCCAGGCTGTGGAGAATGGCGTTGGTAATAGTCGTAGGCCACGCCAGCCAACACGATCAGCAGCAGGATGGCCGAAGCCCACACCAGCGGCACAATGTTGCCCTGGCTCTCGAGGACCGGGCCGGTGGCGACCGCGCTGAAGGGGCGTAGCGAGGGATTGCCGCGCTGCAGGGTCTGGGCGTAGGCCAGCACATCCGCCACGCGGGTGAGTGACCAGCCCAGGTCTTCGGCGGCGGGCATGGCGGCGCTGAGCGGCGTGCCGAAGCGGATCTTGTGCACGCTGCGCCAGGGGTCTACGACGGCCATATCGGCCAGGTACAGCGGGTCTTGCAGGGTGCCAAAGTTGATCTCGGCGCCGTCATCCCCATGGCAGCTGGCGCAGGTGCTCTCGTATAAACCGCTGCCCTGCTGCGGGTCACCCAGCGAACGGCCGGTAAAGCGGTCTATCAGCAGATTGGTATCGATCTGGCGGGTACGCAAGAAGGCCACCAGGTCCATCACATCGACGGCATCAAAATACGCGGTGAAGTCATGCGATGTGTTGCGGGTGCCGTTGAACCAGCTCAGCACATCCTGCTGGCTGGCGCCCACCACACCGAGTGTGCCGATGAAGCCGGTGTAGTGCGTGGAGAACACGCCATAGGCGCCATCCGCGCCTTTGTAGTCCCAGCCGTGGCACTCGGTGCACAGCCAGGTGACGGCGCCGCTGCGGCGGTTGCTCTCCTGCGTGTCCCATAGGGGGTGGTTGGTCGCTGGCGCCTGGCGGCCTACGACAACGATCCAGTTATCGTAGATGCGGCCGCCGCGCACAGCATCGCCCAGCACCTGGGCATCCCAGGCGCGCCCGGCGGCTACCAGGCAGAGTGCAGCCAGCAAGGCAAAGAAGGTAAAGGCCAGAATGCGTCTCATTGCAGCGGGAACAGCCAGTATAACATCCGTGATTTTTGGTTCTTTGGCACATACACAAGCGCCCCTTCAATATGAAGGGGCGCTTGGTAAGGGTTTGGTAGCAGGTTACTGCGTGCGGTCCAGCAGGAAGGCTACCAGGTCGTTGATCTGCTCTTCGGTCAGGATCTCAGCGAAGTTCTGCGGCATCACATCCGGGCTGTAGCCGCTGACGATATGAGCATTCGGGTCCACGATGGATTCGTGGATGTATTCCTCAGCGGTGAGGCCGGAGACGGTGCTGCCGGCGCGGCCAGCCAGGCCGTCGAGGGCCGGGCCAACGGTGGCGGTGCTGATGCCCTGGATGGTGTGGCAGGCGACACAGCCGGCTTGGGTGAAGAGGGCCTGGCCGCGGCCTTCAGGCGTGGACTCGTCCACGACGGGGCCGATGGGCACCGGCGTGGGCAGCTCGCCGAGGGCGTACTGCTCAAAGTTCATGATGAAGGCGGCCACAGCGCGGATCTGGTCATCACGCAGGGGGCCGCCGAAGCGCTCGGACCAAGTGGGCATGGCCGGGGTGCCGCCGCCCACATATTGCGGGCGGGTGGACACCTGGCGGCCAGTGGTCACCACGGAGACGATGTAATCCTCCAGGGTGCTGCCCCAGCCGATCTCAGACAAGCGCTCAGTGAAGAAGTGTTCGTCACGCAGGCTGGGGGCGATGCCGGTGATGCCCTGCCCCTGGCTGCCGTGGCAGGCGGTGCAGTTGTTCTGGAACACGGCGGCGCCAAATTCGATCTGACGGCCGCGCTGCTGCAGAACGTAGTCTGCCAGGCGCTGCGGCTCGCGGATGCCCAGGATGATGACGATGGCCGCACTGAGCAGGACGAAGATGGTTCCGAGTACGATCTCGAGTTGAACGCGTTTCATGTGTGCTTACTCTCCTCGTACCCTGTTAATGCGAACCCAGAACGCGGTTCTCATGCAAGAAGTATGTGTGTTCGTAGGCCTTGGCCTCGCCCGTTTCGGGGTCAGACCACTCCACCTGCGGGGTCACGCGCACCATGCCGGGCTGGAACTGCTCCACGACGATGCGGGCCACCAGGTCAGGCAGGCGGCCATCGGCCTCTGCCACACGCAGGCGCTCGCTGAACTGGTTGAAGACCGCGGTCAGGTGCGGGCAGCCGATCACGACGTTGTCAGGCTTGTCGTGGTCAGGCTGGTAGGCCAGGCCGGGGCATAGGTCACGCCCGTAGTCCTCGCCCACGGTGTAGACGCCGTGCGCATATTGAAGCTCGGCGTAGGGTATTTCTCGCAAGGGGCCTTCGCCTTCTTCAGGCGCAAGGTCCTGGATCACGCGAGTGGCGGCAGGCGTTTCGATGCCGTATTCAGGCAAGCCCATATAACTGAGCGCTAGCATGATGAAGATCCAGCTTATGCCCCAGATGATCGCGAAGGGTCGCTTACTGGAGAGGCGTGAGGGGTTCTTATCGATGTAGGGCAGGAAGGCCAGAATGACCACCAGCACCGGCGGGACGATAAGACCCATGATGAACTTGGAGTCGAGCAGCTTGCTGAGCTCCAGAGTGAACTCGATGCCGAAGAGGCCCAGGAGCGGCTGGAGAATAGGATTGAGCAAGTTCTCCAGAATGTTGGCCGGGTCGATCTTGAGGATGCCTTGCAGCCACCAGAAGTACCACGGCGCCTTGGTATCCAGCGGCGTGCTCTGCGGGTTGGCGTGCGTCTCCAGCGGGGAGTGGAACCAGCGGAAGTAGAGGATGGCCAGCATCACAAAAGTGCCGAGCGCAATGAGGAAGATCTCATGGCTGAGCAGATCGGGGATGAGGTCAATGCGGCGGTTGTATTCCTTCTTTTTGTCAGCCGGCAGTTCCAGCTCTTCCACCACGGCGGGCAGCGAGATGCTGTGCTCACGCGAGACCTTGTAGTAGTGGATGCTGATGAACAAGATCGCCAGCAACGGGAAGAGGATGACGTGCTGCAGATAGAAACGCAGCAGACCACCCGCGCCGATGTCTGGCGCGCCACGCATGACGAGGTTGAGGGTCGGGCCAACGATGGGACCGGACTCGGTGATGGAGGTACCCACGGTCACCGCCCAGTAGGACAGCTGGTCCCAAGGCAGCAGGTAGCCGGTGAAGCTCAGCCAGGCCGTGATGGCCAGCAGAATGACACCGGTGAGCCAGGTGAAGGAGCGCGGCCCCTTGTAGGAGCCGGTGAAGTACGTACGCAGCAAGTGCAGCCAGCTGAACGCCACCATGGCTTCAGCGCCCAGGCGGTGGATGTCACGCATGAGCTCGCCGAAGAAGACGTTGCTCTCGATGGCCAGTACGGAGCCGTAGGCCTGGTCAGGGTACGGCACATAGTAGGCCATGAGCACGATGCCCGTAATGGTTTCAACGATGAAGAAGAAGGTGACGAAGAAACCCAGGCGGAAGGTGTGCGTGAACCAGGTAGCCGCCTGCGGGTAGTAACGCGGGCGCAGGTGGGCCACGAAGCTGGTGGTGATGACCTTGTAGCGCGGGTTGGGCTTCTCGGTTGGCGGGTCGCCGCGCATGATGGCGCGCAGCTCACGCAGGTTGAGACCGGCGGTAATGATGCGGATGCGGTCATCAATGAGCTTAAAGATGAACTCTTTCCACTCACCGCGCGGCGGCAACTGCGTGTAATTGAGACGCTTGAGAATGTTATTGATGAAGGTCATATCTCTCGCTCTTAGCCGTGAACTTCGCCAAGGATCTTGGCGCCAGTGTTCACACGCACAATCGCATTCGGGTTGTCAGGAATGGCCACCGGGCCGCCATCCTCAGGGGTTTGGGCGAGCACGTTGCCGTTCTCGTCTTCGATGGTGATGACGAAGCGGTCTAGGCTGCGCGGCGCCGGGCCGAGGATGTAGTCACCGTTGTAAGCATATTGGGAACCGTGGCAGGGGCAGATGAACTTGGTCTCTTGGTCGCTCCAGCCGTAGATACAGCCCAGGTGCACACACACCTTGTACAGCGCAACCAGACCTTCGGCGCTGTTGGATATCCACAGTTTTACTTTAGGATAGTTGGCGGGGCTGGCGTCCTGCGGCGGAAGGTCCGCCACGCGCCCAACAGTGAACATGCCGCCAAACTCGCCTTCACGGAAGCGCGGGATACCAAAGATCACCGCACCGCCACCCAGGGCTACGGTCAGGAAGCCCAAAGAGGCCAGCCAGGCAATGTTCAGGAACTCCCGGCGGTTCAACGGCGGGTTGGCTTGCTCTTCCGGTGGAACGTTTTCAGTTTGGCCGGTGGGAACGGCAGCTTGCGTCATTCGGCTCTCCTAACAGATGATTCCGTATTTGCGTATTTTATCACTACTATTGAACCCAGGGCAAGCATATACACGCAGCATGCCGCCACCTAGCCCGGCAGGGCCACTTGAGCCGTATATATGGCCCGTACGATGAGGCCGACCGTGATGATGGTGGCTGTGGCATAGATCAAGATCTCGGCACGGGAGCTGCGCCCCTTGGTGTAGAGGTAGGCGGCGGGGATCATGAGCGGCAGGATGATGCCGTAGAGCACATGGATGCTGCGCATCGGGCGCGAGCCTTCGAGCCACAAGTAACCACCCAGCAAGCACTGGACGATGACGAGCAGCTCGGCGATGACCAGCATGCCCCAGTAGGCCGAATCGATACCCTGCTTGCGAAAGAAGCGTATATAACCCCACACAGACAGGATGAGGAAATAGTACAGCGAGGTTGAACCCAATCCTTCATGCAAGCGAACTACAAAATCGGCCATGGTGCTCCTTTGTTTTGACTCGTATTCTAATCACTAAGTAGCTTAACCACAAAGACACAAAGAGCACGAAGAAATTTTCCTTTGTGCTCTTTGTGTCTTTGTGGTCAATTTTCCGGGTCGCATATAATCCCAGCATGAAAGCAGTCTACTTTGAACAACACGGCGGGCCGGAGGTGCTGCAGTATGGCGAGCGCCCCACCCCCCAACCCGCCCCCGGCTGGGTGCGGGTGCGCGTGGAGGCCGCCGCGCTGAACCACGCCGACCTGTTCGTGCGGGCCGGCTGGCCGGGCATCAAGCTGGCCTTGCCGCACATTCTGGGCGCCGACGGCGCCGGCGTGGTGGACGGGCTGGGCGAAGGCGTGACCCGTTGGCAGGTTGGCCAGCGCGTGGTGATCAACGCCAGCATTTGTATGGAAGAGGACGAATTCACCAAAGCGGGTGAAGAGAACAAGTGCCGCCATTGGGAGCTGCTGGGCGAGAGCCTGCCCGGCACTTATGCCGAATATGTGTGCGTGCCTGCCAGCAACTTGCTGGAGATCCCCGGCAGCTTCCCCGCGGCGGATGCCGCTGTAGCGGCGCTGGTGTACGTCACCGCCTGGCACTCATTGGTGCGCCGCGGTGAGCTACGCGCTGGCGAGACGCTGCTCATCGTGGGCGCCTCGGGCGGAGTGAACACGGCCAGCATCCAGATCGGCAAGTATCTGGGGTTGCGCGTGATCGTAGTCGGCTCGGATGCAAGCAAACTGGAGCTGGCGCGCGGGCTGGGCGCGGACGAGGTGATCGATCGCAGCCAGGCTGACTGGAGCAAGGCCGCCTACCTGCTCACCGAGAAGCGCGGTGTGGACGGCGTGGTGGACAATGTCGGCACCACATTTATGCAGAGCTTGCGCGCGCTGCGCAAGGGCGGCCGCCTGCTCACCGTGGGCAACACTGGCGCACCTACGTTTGAGATCGACAACCGCTATATCTTCAGCAAGCATCTCAGCATCCTCGGCTCGACGATGGGCACCTTCAAGGACTTCGCCGATGTGATGGCGCTGGTGTTTGCTGGCAAGCTCAAGCCAGTGGTGGACCGCAGCTACCCGTTGGCAGAAGCACGCGCCGCCCACGAACGCATGGAAGCCGGCGGGCAGATGGGCAAGATCGTGTTGAACATCGAGTGAGCAGTGATTGGTGAACAGGGAGCAGGCGGCCTGTAGGGGATTGCTAGCTGACAATTGCCGACGGTGACGTAGATTGCATAATCCCCAAGCCGATTTTTGTACCCAGTGTTGGGGATTGCTTCGTCCGTTGCCGCTGCTACGCAGCGCCTACTCCTCGCAATGACAGACGGGTTGTGGACAAGACCCGTCCCTAACCAAGCCAAGTGACTGTTCACTCTTCGCTGTTCACGCATCACTCCAAGCCAAAAAAAGCCCCGCCGAATGGCGGGGCTTTTTTTGTTATTTAGCTGATTTTCTAGTTTGGCGCAGTGCTACGGCTAACAAGGCTAGGCCAATCTTGCCACCTAGCTCATACAGCGCCTTCAACTCATCGCCTGAATAACCGCGGCCATCCTTCTTCGCGCCTAGCGCCAGCACGCCGCGCAGTTCAAGTGTTTGACGACCGGCAACATACAACGGAACCAGTGCAGCAAAGGGCGCTGCCGCCTCCAAGGTGTCGACGTGCTTGTTGTTAAACTCCTTCAGCGTATCCTTGCTTGGCGTCAGCGTTGCAGGCAGGTTGGCTGCCGCCGCCCCGCGCAGTTCACCACGGCGCAAGATACCTTTGCTGTCTGGCACATATACCACCACTGGTGTAGCGCCCAACTTCTCATGCACGTGACGGACACTGGCTGAGAGCAAATCTGGCTGTGCGATGAAACCCCAAAAATCTGAGCCCACCTCCACCAACCCTTGAGATAGATCAGTCTTATGAGGATAGAAGCGCTTCTCAATACGCTCTTCGAGCCATTTGCGTGTGGGCTGGAAGATCGTTGCAATCAACACGGCGGAGATCACCGGCGAATAGGATGTGCTTTGCTGGCCAATGAGACTGCTTAGCAATTGGTTGACGATGACTGTTGAGGCAGCAAAGACCGCTGCCAGCACCGTGGTCAGTGCGCCATAGATGAGCGCACGATTGACCAACGAATCCACATCCCACAGACGGTAGCGTGTAAAGCTGATGGCCATAGCAATCGGCAGAAACATGGTTGCCAGCACGCGCGGCAAGAACGCCAGCACCACTGTGCCCCAGAAGCTACTCTCCAGGCTTGCGCGCAGGAGCACGGTAGGCAGCATAAAGGAAACCACGAGAATGCCCAGCGCAATCAGCACCCACTTAGTTTGCTGACGCTGCCCCACTGTGGAGGCTTTAAAATAGCGGTAGATCTGGCTGCCAACGCCAGCCAGCAGAATGCCAAAAGTGATCACCTGGAAAATAGCAGGCACTTCAGCATCTGAACTGAAATCGTACAGGAACGTTGCGGTAAAGATGAGTGCAGGCAGTACAAGCAGATAGCGCGTCCAGCGCGGCACTGCCTGACCATTTGGAAAAAGGAACAGCGATGCCATGAAAGCTGGCCAAATGGACACGGCAATCACTTCAACAATACTTACCAACCCATGGGCCACAAACTGCAGGCCACTGTTCCAATAATCCACTAGCAACGTGCCAACGCCTAGGCCAGTAAGAATGTAGGGAACCAGCCATCCTACCCAGCGATCAGAATAGCGCCAAAACAACAAAAAGGCGACAGACCAGTAGCAAACAAGAATTAGCAGATCAGCAGCTACGACTGTATCGGCCCATATCTCCTGGCTGTAGCCATTGGCCAGCGCGGCCGAATGCAAGGTAGAAGCTTCCCAGCTATCAGGCAGCAGCGCAGCACCGTCCTGCTGCAACTTGTGCAGCATGATGGGTAGGCCCATGAGTGTAGGTACGATGTTGCTGGCCATACCAATTAGGGTGATCAGACGCGCAACAAAAATCCAAAAAGAGCTTTTCCCCTTGCGGCGAGTAGGCTGTGGTGTCACCGAGCGCTTGGCCATGTTTTTGCTCCATACCTGCGAAAAGTTGAAAGTAGCGCTGGATTATAAGGGTAATGTTTCTTCAGTTAGCATTGCCGAGCTTTGAGCACAACAAAAAGCCCCGCCGAATGGCGGGGCTTTTTATTTGGCTTGTGTGCTTAGTCCAGCAGGCTGGCGGGCACGCTGCCGCCGTTCTCGGCGATCTTCTTGAGGACGGTCTTGTGCAGCCAGGTGTTCATCTTGGCGGAGTCCTCGAGGTACTCGGTGGGCACGCCCAGCTCAATGGCCAGTTCCTTGCGGTTCTCGAAGCTGCTGTCGATGTCGAGCAGCTTCATGAGGTCCACAATGGACACCTTCCAGTTGAGCTCCTGCGGGTTGGCCTTGGCCAGCGAGTCCAGCTTGGCGGCCACGTCCACCGCGTCCATGGCGGCGGGCTTGTTGGCGCTCAAGCCGGTGGATAGCTTGCCACGCGGGGCGGCGCTCACGCCGGCCTTGGGGGCGGCGGTGGCGCCGGCGTCAGCCTTGGGGGCCTCGTCCTTTTTGATGCCCAAACCCTTAAGAATCTTGTCAAAAATACCCATGTTTTTGTCTCCTTACCTTTACATGTTTCGCCTGAAGACAGGCATCTTAAGTTAGTTTAACACAGTAGCCCACTGTGTTTGTTAACTCTATGTAATAACTGCAAGTCCGTTAAAATGTTATGCACGCCTCCCTAGACAGGTGACTATGGACACTCCCAACCGCATGACCCCCAAACAGCTGTGGACCCGCATCCAGAAAGGCCGCGCCGCCTACGACGCGGTGTACGCCGGGCTGAGCGAGAAGCAAATGACCCGCCGCCCTGGCCCGCAAAAGGACTGGTCAGTCAAAGACCAGATCGCCCACCTGACTTGGTGGGAGAACTACGCCCTCGAGCGCAGCACCCTGATGCTGGCGGGCGAAGAGACCGTGAAGCTGAAAGACTTTGACGCCATCAATGCCCAGGTGTTTGCGATGAACAAAGACCTGGCGCTGGAGGATGTGCTGGCGGCCTGGCGCAGCAATCTGCCACGCCTCGGCGCGCTGTGCCTCTCGCTCACCGAAACCACCCTGAACGTAACCCGCGGCAAGCGCCGCGCCCCCTACTGGCTGCTGGTAACCGACTCGTTCGAGCACTATGCGGAACACCAGCCTGATCTGGAGCGCTACGTAAACAGCCTGAAGAAGAGCAAGTAGCGTGGCGGCACTCAGTGTCGCCGGGCGGCCTACGCACACCCAAACCGGGCAGCCCATCGCGTATTTCACGTTTGACGATGGCCCGGCGGCCGACACGCCGGGCGTGTTGGCCGCCCTGGCCCGCCACAGAGCGCAGGCCACCTTCTTTATAGTAGGCAGCCGCGTGCAGCAGCTGCCGGAGACAGTGCGCAGCACCCTGCAAGCTGGGCATGTGGTGGGCAACCATAGCTTTACCCATCCGCGGTTGGGCGGCATGCCTGAGCCCGAGTTCATGGTGGAGATGAAGCAGACCGCCGCCGCAGCTGCTGAGGCGGCCGGCCCGCTGCTGCCCGGTGGGCGCATGCAGCTGATGCGCCCACCCTACGGCAGCCACGATGAGCACACCGAGCCGCGGGCGAACTCGCTGGGCTACGCCATGGTGATGTGGGATATTGACCCCGAGGACTGGAGCCAACCGGGTACCGAGGCCATCGTCAGCCAGGTGCTGGCGGAGGTGAGGCCGGGCGCGATCGTGCTGCTGCACGATGGCGGCGGCGACCGCAGCCAGACGGTGGCGGCCGTAGAGCAGCTGCTGCCGGCCCTGGCGGCCCAGGGCTATGTGTTCCACAGCCTGCAGCAGGATATCTAATAATAGAAATGACGCCTACAACCACACCCAATCGCCCCTGGGGCGTAACCGTGCTTATAGGCTTAGTGTTAATGTTCACAGGCCTGCAGATCCTGCGGGTATGGGCCGCCCTGCGCAGTTGGGATGTGCTCACAAGCCTGCCACTGCAAGTGCCGCCAGCCTACCTGCTGGCCAGCGGCGCCCTGTGGGCGGCGCTGGGCGGCGGGCTGCTGTACGGCCTGGCGCTGCGCCGGGCTTGGGCGCCACGCCTGGCCCGCTGGGCCAGCCTGGCGTACGCCGCAATTTTCTGGGCTGACCGCCTGCTGCTGCAAGCGGCAGGCCCGCACAACAGCGGTTGGATGTTTGAAGCCGCGCTGGGATTGATTCTGCTAGGGTCCCTTTTTGCCATCACGGCCTCGCCAGATGCAAAGGCCTACTATGACGAACGCCATCAGGAGTGAAGGATGACAAAGCCCTCAAAGATCGAAGAGTTGCAAGCGCTGCGCATTCAAAGCCAGCAAGGCGGCGGCCCGGCGCGCGTTGAAGCGCAGCACAAGCAAGGCCGCCTTACGGCGCGTGAGCGCCTGGACTTATTCCTCGACAAGGGCTCCTTCCGCGAGGTGGACGCCTTCGTCAAGCACCGCACGCACGCCTTCGGCCTGGAGAAGCAGCAGATCCTCAGCGATAGCGTGGTGACCGGCTGGGGCACGGTGGACGGCCGCCTGGTGTACGTGTTTTCGCAGGACTTCACTGTCTTCGGCGGCAGCCTGAGCGAAGTGCACGCCGAGAAGATCATCAAAGTCATGGAAATGGGCATCAAGAACGGCGCGCCGGTGATTGGCCTCAACGACTCGGGCGGCGCGCGCATTCAAGAAGGCGTTGTATCGCTGGGCGGCTATGCCGACATTTTCCTGCGCAACACGATGGCTTCGGGCGTGATCCCGCAGATCAGCGCCATTATGGGGCCGTGCGCGGGCGGCGCGGTGTACTCCCCCGCCCTAACCGATTTTATTTTTATGGTGCGCAACTCCTCGTACATGTTCGTCACCGGGCCGGAAGTGGTCAAGAGCGTGACCCACGAAGAAGTTAGCTTCGAGGACCTGGGCGGGGCCAGCGTGCACGCCAGCACCTCGGGTGTGTGCCACGTGGTGGGCGACTCGGAAGCGGACACGCTGTTCCTGATCCGCAAGCTGCTCTCCTACTTGCCGCAGAACAACCTGGAGGACCCGCCTTTCAAGCCCAGCAAGGACAACCCGCTGCGCCGCGATGAGGCGCTGGATACCCTCATTCCTGATGACCCCTCCAAGCCGTATGACATCAAAGAAGTCATCCGCATGGTGGTGGACGAAGGCGCCTTCTATGAAATTCACGACCAGTTCGCCCAGAACATTGTGGTGGGCTTCTCCCGCCTGGGCGGGCATGTGGTCGGCATCGTGGCCAACCAGCCGATGGTGCTGGCCGGCGTGCTGGACATCGACGCATCCGACAAGGCGGCCCGCTTCGTGCGTTTCTGCGACGCCTTCAACATCCCCATCCTGACCCTGGTGGATGTGCCCGGCTTCATGCCCGGCACGGCGCAGGAGCACAACGGAATCATCCGGGCCGGCGCCAAACTGCTGTACGCCTACTGCGAGGCCACCGTGCCCAAGCTAACGGTGGTGACACGCAAAGCCTACGGCGGCGCCTACGACGTGATGAGCAGCAAGCACATCCGCGGTGACGTGAACCTGGCCTGGCCCACGGCTGAGATCGCCGTGATGGGGCCGGACGGCGCGGTCAACATCATCTTCCGCAAGGAGATCGCCGAAGCCAAAGACCCGGTGGCGCGCAAGGCCGAGCTGGTGGCCGACTACCGCAAGGAATTTGCCAACCCGTACGTGGCGGCTGGGCGCGGCTTCATTGATGATGTCATCGAGCCGAGCGACACCCGCCCACGCCTGATCAACGCGCTGGAAATGCTGACCAATAAGCGCGACAGCAACCCGGCCCGCAAGCACGGGAACATCCCCCTGTAGGCCGCCATGTTCAATAAAGTTCTCATCGCCAACCGTGGAGAAATCGCAGTGCGCATCATCCGCGCCTGCCGTGAACTGGGTATGCAAACCGTGGCCGTGTACTCTGAGGCTGACCGCCAGGCGCTGCATGTGCGCCTGGCCGACGAGGCCTACTACATCGGCCCGGCGCCTTCGCGCGAATCATATTTGCGCATGGACCATATTCTGGATGTGGCCAAGAAGGCCGGCGCGGGCGGTATTCACCCGGGCTACGGCTTCCTGGCTGAACGTTCGGATTTCTCGCAAGCCTGTGTGGACGCCGGGATTAGTTTCATTGGCCCCAAGCCTTCGGCCATCGCGGCCATGGGTGACAAGGCCATCGCGCGTGCCACCGTGGCGGCGGCCGGCGTGCCGGTGGTGCCCGGCACCGAGGGCGAAGGCAGCCTGACCGACGAAGAACTGCTGAAGGCAGCGCAGAGCATCGGCTTCCCGCTGCTGATTAAGGCTACGGCGGGGGGCGGCGGCAAGGGGATGCGCGAAGTGCGCAACCTGGAAGAGATGCCCGAGCTGCTGGAGAGCGCCCGCCGCGAGGCGCTGGCCGCCTTTGGCGACGGCAACGTGTACCTTGAGAAGCTGATTGAGGGGGCGCGCCACATCGAGTTCCAGGTGATTGCCGACGAAGACGGCAACACCATTCACCTGGGCGAGCGTGAATGCTCGCTGCAGCGCCGCCACCAGAAACTGCTGGAGGAGGCGCCCTCCCCCTTTATTGATGAAGACGAAGAGTTCCGCCAGAAGATGGGCGCGGTGGCGGTGAAGGCTGCCAAGGCCGTGGGCTACGTCAACGCCGGCACGATTGAATTTCTGGTGGACAAGGACAAGAACTTCTACTTCCTGGAGATGAACACCCGTCTGCAGGTGGAGCACCCCATCACTGAAGAAGTGACCGGGCTCGACATTGTGACCGAGCAGCTGCGCATTGCCCGCGGCAGGCCGCTGAGCCTGACGCAGGAGCAAGTGCGCATGCAGGGCTGGGCGATTGAGTGCCGCGTGAACGCCGAGGACCCGCACAACAACTTCCTGCCCTCCACCGGTTTCATCTCGCACCTCACGGTGCCGACCGGCCCGGGCGTGCGCGTGGACACCGGCGTGTACGCCGGCTTCAACATCTCCCCCTACTACGACTCGCTGATCTCCAAGCTGGTGGTCAAGGGCGAATCGCGGGCGCAGGCGATCTTGCGCATGCGCCGCGCCCTTGAGGAGTACCACGTGGTGGGTGTCAAGACCAATATCCCCTTCCACCAGCGCATTCTGGAGCAGGCCCGCTTCATTGCCGGCAACTTCGATACCCGCTTCGTGGAAGAACGCTTCTCGCTCGAGAAAGCCGAAGAGGGCATGGAAACCCACCCTGAGATCGCCGCGATCGTGGCAACTTTAGTAGCCAATGACCAGACACAGCGCTCGGCCCACATCATCTCGCGCGGCAAGCGCGACACCAGCAACTGGAAGTGGGTCTCACGCTGGGAACGGATGCACCGCTGATGAAATACATAACCACGATCGATGACACGCAATACGAAGTTGAGATCCTCAACCCGCGCCAGGTGAGCATCAATGGCAAAGTGGTGGAGGTCGACTTCAAGTCCGTGAGCGGGCAGCCGATCTATTCGCTGCTGGTGGACGGCAAGTCATACCAGGCGCACGTGTACACGGGCGACGAGGATGACCTGCAGGTGCTGCTGCGCGGCGTGCTGCACACCGCCAAGGTGGAGGACGAGCGCGAGAAGCGCCTGCGCGCCGCGGCTGGCGGCGGCAGCGGCGAGGGCGGCGAGTTTGTGCTCAAGGCGCCCATGCCCGGCCTGATCGTGAAGGTGGCGGTGAACGAGGGCGACGAGATCAAGAAGGGCCAGGTATTGGTTATCCTTGAGTCGATGAAGATGCAGAACGAGTTGAAATCACCGCGGGATGGCAAGGTGACCCGTATTCAAGTCAAAGCTGGTGACAGTGTAGAGCAACGCCAGAGCATGATAAGTGTTGAGTAAGTCATGGTTACGCAAGTTGGCGATAAAGAACTTGAAGTTAAATTCCATATAAGCAGCCTGGCGGAGATGGAACGCCGCCTGGTGGATGCCGGCGCGACCCTGCTGCAGCCGCGCATGCACGAGTTCAACCTGCGCTTCGACAGCCCCAACGGGGTATTGGGCCAGGCGCAGTGCATGCTGCGCCTGCGCCGCGACAGCAGCAGCCACATGACCTTCAAGGGGCCCAGCACGACGCTGGGCGGGGTGCTGGCCCGGCAGGAGATCGAGTTCGATGTCTCGAACTTCACCCAGGCCCAGAAGCTGATCGAGGCGCTGGGCTTTGGCTCCAAGTTCATGTATGAGAAGTACCGCACGACCTACGGCATGAATGGGTTGAAGGTGACCCTGGATGAGATGCCGTACGGCAACTTCATCGAGATCGAGGGCACGGAGCCGGAGCCGATCCAGGCGGCCGCAGAGCAGCTGGGCCTGGCCTGGGAGCAGCGCCTGCCGGAGACCTACATAAGCATCTTTCGCCGCCTGAAGGACCTGTACGGGCTGCGCTTTACTGACCTGTCATTTAATAATTTCAGCGGGATCGAGGTGTCGTTGCAGCGAGCGGGTATTCGTTCCGCGGATGGGGGAGCTTAGTAAAAGCAGATTTTAACCGCAGATGAACGCGGATAAACGCGGATAAATGATTTCAAAGAGGTGGGAATTGCAAAATGGTGATGAACTTACGAAATCAATCATAGGCTGCGCCTACGAGGTCAGTAACACACTGGGGGCAGGATTTCTAGAGAAGGTCTACGAGAACGCTCTCGCCATTGAGCTACGAAGCAAGGGCTTGCAAATTGCTCAGCAAGTTCCCTTCAAGATCACCTACAAAGGAGTGGTTGTAGGCGATTATTTTGCTGATCTTATTGTTGAAAGCCAAGTTCTCATTGAAGTCAAAGTTGCGCGCGGCTTTGATAAAGCCCACGTAGCTCAGTGTCTAAATTACCTAAAAGCAGCAAACTTGACGCTCGGACTGTTGCTAAACTTTGCAAAGTCTCGCGTTGAGATTCAAAGAGTAGTCAAAGGCTTCTAGAAATCTGCGCTCATCCGCGTTCATCTGCGGTAATCACTTCCCCATCGTCCCAAACAACCCCTTCAACCACCGCATCCTCCGCCAGCAGCTCGCGGACGCGCTGCTGCAAGGCCGCCGGGTCTCCGCTGGTCACGTAACGCGTAGACCCGCGCTCGCTCGTGACGCCAGCTTCGCCAGTCGCGGCTAGGGCGTGCTCGGCAAGCAGGCTCTCGACGCGGCGGGCGACCGCAGGCGCCGGGTCGACCAGGCGCACCGCCGGGCCAACAATGTCTCGGATCGTATCGAAGGCAAAGGGGTAATGCGTGCAGCCCAGCACCACCGTATCCATGCCCCACGCCAGCATGGGCTGCAGGGCGGCTTCCAGGATGCGGCGGGCCTCAGGCCCGTTGGCGCGGCCAGCTTCGATCTCTTCGACCAGGCCCGGGCAGGCATCCTGCAGCACGGTGACGCCCTGGGCAAAGCGCTCGACGACCGAGGCGTACAGCTCGCCTTCAAAGGTGGTGGGCGTGGCCAGCACACCCACCACCCCACTTTCGGTGTGCTCGGCGGCCGGCTTGACGGCCGGCTCCATGCCCACGATGGGCAGCTCTGGATACAGCTGGCGCAGCGGTTTCAGCGCCGCGGCGGAGGCGGTATTGCACGGGATGACGATCAGCTTGGCGCCCTCGGCGATCAGATAGCGGGCGATGGCCTCAGAGAAACCACGCACTTCGTCCAGGCCGCGCGGGCCGTAGGGCACATGCGCCTGGTCGGCAAAGTAGAGGATGTCTTCGGCCGGCAGCTGGGCGCGCAAGGCGCGCAGCACGCTGAGGCCGCCAACACCGGAGTCAAATGCGCCAATCGGCTGGGAAGAAGTCATAAGCAATAAAAAGAGCGCAGCGGTGGCTGCGCTCTTGGTTATACCAGATGCGGATTCTTAGTTGTCGAACTTCTGCTTGAGGCGGGCCTTCTTGCCGCTCACATCACGCAGGTAGCGCAGGTTGGCGCGGCGCACCTTGGAGTGGCGCTCCACCACCACCTTCTCGATCAGCGGAGAGGCGGTCAGGAAGGTGCGCTCCACGCCGATGCCATTGCTGGCCACGCGGCGCACAGTGAAGTTGCGGTTGTTGCGAGAGCCGCCAGCCTTCAGCACGGTGCCCTTGAACTCCTGAATACGCTCACGGTCGCCTTCTTTGATCTTGACGTGAACGCTCACCAGGTCACCGGGGCGCAGGGCGGGGATATTTTCGTTTTTCTTGGCCTCAACGGCCTTCAGCAAGTCAGACATGTACGTTCCTTATCAGGTTTCACAAACAGCGGCAGATTGTACCACACGCCGCTTAGTTGGCAAACAGGTCAGTGGAGCGGTAGTCGTCGGGCGTGGGCGGGTAAATGCGGGTAAAGCGGTCCTTGTTGCCCAGCCAACGGGCAACGATCTCCAGCAGGTTGGAGCCGATGAAGCGCCCCCCACCCTGGCTGGCGTGGCAGGCATCCGCCTTGTCTTTGCGGGCCTGCACGCTGCGATAGTTGATGGTGACGTGCGGCGGCGTGTCGAGATCGCGGGCCAGCACGGTCAGGTCAATATCCTTGTTGCGGCCGACCTTGGAGGGGTCTTTGCCCAGCAGGCGCATGAAGAACACCGCCCGGCGCAGGCGAACGCGGTTGCGGGCGTTGACGTATAGCATGGCCGGCTGGTACGGCTGGCCAGCGTTGGGGAACTGGCTGGCATCACCGGCCGCGTGAAATGCGGCCACTGTGGCCTTGTGAATGTGAATATGGTCAGGGTGGTAGTAGCCGCCGGTCTCGTCGAAAGTGATGACGGCCTGCGGGCGCAGGCGGCGGATGAGGGCCACGATGCGCCCGGCTACCTGGTCCAGCGGCGCCTGCACCAGAGCTTCGGGGCGCTGATTGTCTTCGGAGCCGACCATGCCGCTGTCACGATACTCCAGGAAATTGACGCTCTTCAAGCCCAGTGCATCGGCAGCGCACAGCAGTTCGGCTTCGCGCAGCTCGGCGATGGTCTTGTACTTGGTCAGGTACTCGGCGTCCACCGTGCCAGCTTCGCCGCGGGTGGCGCAGGCCAGGTGCACATCAACACCCTGGGTGTCCCAGTAGGCGATGGCGCCGCCCATGCCAAACGACTCGTCGTCTGGGTGGGCGAGTACGATCAATACGGTCTTGCGGGGATTGGTGTCAGCAGACATGGCGAATGCGGGTGATTATAGTCCTGTAATCAGTAGACTTCAGTTGAGCAAAGTCTATCCGTCATTGCGAGGTGCTGAAAGTTGCATGAACATGCAACTTTCAGCCCGAAGCAATCTGTTTTACATATGGACTAAAGCCTAGATTGCTTCGTCCGCTCCGCCCGGCTAAAGCCGTTCGGATGCTCCTCGCAATGACAGAGTAGAGTGCTTACCCGCGATTACTCCATGACGGGCAATTGTCAATTAATACGTCGGCAGATCCGGATCGACCTGCTCGGCCCAGGCGTTGATGCCGCCGACCAGGTTCTTGACCTTGCCGAAGCCCGCCGCCAGCATAAGCTCCACGGCGCGGGCCGAGCGGCCGCCCACGCGGCACATCACCACGTATTCGTTGGCCGTGTCGAGCTCCGAAAGGCGCGCCGCCACCTCACCCAGCGGGATGTCAATGCTGCCCTCAATGCGCGAGATGGCCAGCTCGTGCGGTTCGCGTACGTCGATCAGTTTGACCTGCGCGCCGCTCTTGAACTGCTCGGCCAGCTCTTTGGGAGTGATCTCGTATTTTTTGTCCATGTTTGCCTCTTCGTGGTCATGAGCGGGTAGACCACAAAAGGCTTCGTAGTCTATCAACTCGATCTTGTCTGCGGGTTGGCTGCACACCGCGCAGTGCGGGTCTTTGCGCAGCTTGACGAATTCTATACGCATATCCAGCGCATTGAAGAGCAGCAGGCGCCCCACCAGTGTTTCGCCGATGCCCAGCAAAACCTTGATGCCTTCGCTGGCTTGCAGGCTGCCGATGATGCCGGGCAGCACGCCCAGCACACCGCCTTCGGCGCAGGAGGGCACCAGCCCGGGCGGCGGCGGCTCGGGGAACAGGCAGCGGTAGCACGGGCCGTGCTGGGCATCGAACACGCTGACTTGCCCATCGAAGCGGAAGATGGAACCGTACACATTGGGGATGCCTAGCTTCACGCTGACGTCATTGACCAGATACCGCGTCGGAAAGTTGTCCGTGCCGTCAATGATCAGGTCATAGCCCTGGGCGATCTCCAGCGCATTGGCCGAGGTGAACAACACATTGTGCACGTCCACCTGCACGGTGGGATTGATATCCAGAATGCGCTGGCGGGCCGATTCGACCTTGAGGGTGCCCAGTTGAGCCGTGCCGTGAATGACCTGGCGCTGCAGGTTGGAAGCATCCACCACGTCGTAGTCCACCAGGCCAATGCGGCCCACGCCCGCCGCCGCCAGGTACATGGCGGCCGGCGAGCCGAGGCCGCCAGTGCCGATGAGAAGCACGGAGGCGTTGCGCAATTTTTGCTGGCCCGCCAGCCCCACCTCGGGGATCAGCAGGTGGCGCGAATAGCGCATTAGATCGTCACGAGAGAGAGTGTTCGGGCTGCCTGCGGCCATATGCCCTTTATACCGCACGCTTATTTCCTGCGTACGATCGCATCCGTCATGCGCGCCACGCGCACCAGCGGCGCAACATCGTGCACACGCACGATGTCTGCGCCGCGCAGGATGCTGACCGCCACCGCCGCGGCGGTGCCCTCCATGCGCTGGTCGGGCGGCAGGTCGAGCGTGTAACCGATGAACGATTTGCGCGAAGGGCCGACCAGCAGCGGGTAGCCCATGCTGCGCAGCTCGCCGCCCCGGTCGAGCAGCTCCAGGTTCTGCTCGACCGTCTTGCCGAAGCCGATCCCGGGGTCAAGGATGATGTTGCTATCGGGGATACCGGCCGCGTGAGCGATCTCCAGGCTGTGCGCCAGCTCTTTCTTGATGTCTTCGATCAGCTCGCTATATTCCACACCCACGTAGCGGCCGCCCAGGCGCTCGCGCACCTCGGCATTGGCCGGCTGGCTGCGGTTGTGCATCAAAATCACCGGCACGCCGCGGGCGGCCACCAGCGGCGCCAGAGCCGGGTCAGCGCGCAGGCCCCACACATCGTTCACCAGGGCCGCGCCGGCGTCCAAGGCGGCGGCGGCCGTGCTGGCTTTGTAGGTGTCAATGGAAATGGGGGTATCGAACTCGGCGGCCAGCGCTTCGACAACCGGAATGGTGCGCTGCAACTCCTCATCTGCGCTGACCGGCTGGCTGCCGGGCCGCGTGCTCTCGCCGCCCACGTCGAGCAGGTCTACCCCAGCCTGCACGAAGCCGCGCGCTTGGGCCAGTGCGGCTTCGACTGCATCGGCCTGCTCGAACAGGCCATCGCCGGAAAAGCTATCCGGCGTGATGTTGAGAATGCCCATCACATAGGTGCGGCTGCCCCAGGTGAATTCATGCCTGCCGATCTTCATTCGTCTGCTCCAGCTTGAAAGACTTGCACGCTGCTGGCATCTTGCGCCGCCAGCAGCTGGCTGACGCTGCGCCCGCTGCCGGGCACCGGCAGCTCGGGCGCCAGCTCAGCCAGCGGAACCAGCACGAAGGCGCGCTCGGCCAGGCGCGGATGGGGAATTTGCAGAGTGTGCTCGGCGGAGCCGAGCACACTCTGCAGTTCTAGCTGCAAATCCGCGTACAGCAGGATGTCGATGTCGATCTCGCGCGGGCCGTAGCGGAAGCTGGCCACCCGCCCCACTTGCTGCTCAACCTGCTTGATGTGCTGCAGCAGCGCCGCCGGCGAGAGTTCGGTCTCGGCTTCCAGCGCCATGTTAAGGAAGCGGGCCTGCTCCACATAGCCCCACGGCTCGGTCTCGTACACGGCGCTGTGGCGCAGCACACGCACGGCCGGCGCCAGGGCGGCGCTGGCCGCCTGTAAATTGGCCAGCCGGTCGCCGCGGTTGCTGCCCAGGCCGAGGTAGATGGTAGTGCCAGTCATGGGGTGAGAGTATAAGGGATGGGAGTTGAGGAATAGAGAATGGAGATTGGAGATTTGAATCTCCAATCTCCATTCTCTACCCCGGAATAGTCGATAACTGAGCAAAAAGTACCCGTTATAATGTGCGCCTTACTGGAGAGGTCGCATAGTCTGGCCTAGTGCGCGCGCTTGGAAAGCGCGTATACCGCAAGGTATCGAGGGTTCGAATCCCTCCCTCTCCGCTCCAGGCATAGTTCCACTGCATAGCGACGCCGGCATGGCGTCGTTTGTATTTTCAGGAGGCCAGATATGACTAAGAGCAAGCTGCTGCGCATGGACAATATCGGCATTGTCGTTGAATCCCTGGACACTGCCGTCGCGTTCTTTACCGAATTGGGTCTGACGCTCGAAGGCCGGGGCACAATCGAAGGCGAGTGGGCCGGCCGCGTCACCGGCCTGGGCAACCAGACGGTTGAGGTGGCCATGATGGTGACGCCGGATGGGCACAGCCGGCTTGAGCTCTCGCGCTTTATCGCCCCGCCCACCATTGCTGACCACCGCACGGCCCCCGTGAATGCGCTCGGCTACCTGCGGGCCATGTTCACAGTGGACAACCTTGATGAGGTGCTATCCCGGCTGATCCCACAACACGCTGAGCTGGTCGGCGAGGTTGTGCAGTACGAAGACTCCTACCGGCTGTGCTACATCCGAGGCCCGGAAGGGCTTTTGATCGGGCTGGCCGAGCCGCTTAGCGCTGAGTGAGCAAGCCCGTCCACGCATAGCAGCGTCCGTAGTACGCCGTTTGCGTTTAACTGGCCCTTGACAAGCACGGCTACCTTCTGATATATAACTATATAGTTATATAAAGATAAGGTTATATATGACCGACGCACTCAGCCTCACTTTCGCCGCCCTGGCCGACCCAACCCGCCGGGCCATTCTTGAACGCCTGGCCGGCGGCGACGCCTCGGTCAGCGAGCTGGCCCGGCCCTTCGCCATCAGCCAGCCGGCCATCTCCAAGCACCTCAAGGTGCTGGAGGCGGCCGGGCTGATCAGCCGCGGGCGGGCCGCCCAGGCCCGCCCGGCCCACCTGGAGGCCGCCCAGCTGGCGCTGGTCACCGAGTGGCTGGAGCGCTGCCGCCGCAACTGGCACGAGAGCTTTGACAAGTTGGATGACTACCTGAAACAGCTTCAGGTAGATGACGAGCTGCCCAAGCGGCCGGCTCACAAACCCAAAAAACCAAAACCATCCCCAAGGAGAAAGAAATGAGCGACAAAATGATCATCACGGCCAAAGGCGCCGAGCTGTACCTGGAGCGCACCTTCGCCGCCCCGCGTGAGCGGGTGTGGGCCGCCTTCACCGAGTGCCAGCATCTCAAGCACTGGTGGGGCCCCAAAGGCTGGGACCTGACCCATTGCAACATGGACTTCCGCGTCGGCGGGCGCTGGCACTACTGCATGAGCGGCAAGGGCGAGAACGGCGAAACGATCGAGTCGTGGGGTCTGCAAACCTTTGAAGCCATCTCAGCCCCTGAGCACTTCAAGGGCACGGATGTCTTTGCTGACAAGGACGGCAACGCCGCCCCCGGCATGCCGGTCGCCGGCCTGTCCACTGAGTTCATCGAGGTGGACGGCGGCACCAAAGTTGTCGGCCGCACCACCTACTCCACCGCCGAGGAGCTGCAAGCCATCATGGACATGGGCGTGGAGCAGGGTATCACTGAGACCTGGGACCGTTTGGAAGAATTTCTGGCAAAATAAGCGCCATGTCCTTCCAAGCCTATCTCGACAATATCGAAGCCAAGACCGGCAAGACGCCCAACGAGTTCGTGGCCTGGCCAAGGCCAAAGGCTTTGGCCCGGACACCAAAGCCGGCGAGATCGTAGCCTGGCTGAAAGACGACTTTGACCTGGGGCGTGGGCATGCCATGGCGCTGGTGCACGTCATCAAGAACGGCGTAACCATCAGCGACAAGCACGTCAACAGCGGCGGCGCCCACAGCGACCCCAGCAACACGTTGCGGCTGACTGGTGCGCGCAAAACCAGCGCAAAGAAACCCGGAGCCAAGAATGCGGCGGCCAAAACTGCGAAGAAGCCAGCCAAGAAGGCGACGGCCAAGACGAAACGCAAGTAAGCAAACCAACACCAAAACGCCCAGCCAATGGCTGGGCGTTTTACTTTAGACTGCCCCACGAGCAAGCGTGAGCTCAACACAAGGCCTGAGCAGGCATTATTAATAACAATAAATATATATTGACAAACGATAAATCAGGGGCTACTATGGCAATATGAGCAATTTAAGAACTCCATCAATAAAAAGAAGCTCGATCATATTTCTTCAGACAGTCATCGTGCTTGTCGGCATCGGCGCGCTTGTCCTCATGCTGTGGGAACCTCACCTGGAGGGCAGGAATGCCAATGCGACGCTTTTTCAAATCTATTTCAATGACCCACTGCTAGCCTACATGTACACCGCTTCCATTGCTTTCTTCGTGGCGCTATATCAGGCGTTCAAGCTGCTGGGGCTCATAGGCCGCAATGAAGTATTTTCTACGCGTGCGGTGAAGTGTCTACGAACCATAAAATATTGCGCACTGACCCTGATCGTCTTTATTCTGGGAGCACAAGCCTACTTCAACATCGTCCAGCGCGGCCGGGAGGATGACATTGCCGGCGGTGTCATGCTGGGTTTCCTCATCATCTTTGTATCTGCCGTCGTCGCCGCGGTCGCAGCCGTGTTTGAAAGAACTCTGCAAAGCGCCGTGGACATAAAATCTGAGAACGAATTGACCGTCTAAAAATATGGCGATCATCATTAACATTGACGTGATGCTGGCGAAACGGAAAATGAGCGTGACCGAGCTTGCCGAAAAAGTTGGTATCACAATGGCAAATATCTCGATACTAAAGAACGGAAAAGCCAAAGCGATCCGGCTGTCAACGCTGGAAGCCATTTGCAAAGCACTGGAATGCCAGCCTGGAGACATCTTGGAGTACAAGCAATAGACCCTACATCGCTCACAGTCCAAGTCTCGCCCGACCTGGGCGAAGTCTCCGCCCTGCTGCAGCTGCCAGCAGGCGCCAGCGCCATGCTGGCGCTGGCCCACGGGGCCGGCACGGACATGCGCCACGCCAGCATGCAAAGCCTGGCGGATGCGCTGGCCGCGGCCGGCATCGGCACGCTGCGCTACAACTTCCCCTACAAGGAGCATGGCCGCGGCCGGCCTGACTCGCCGGCGGTGGCAGGCGCCACGGTGCGGGCGGCCTGCGCCGCGGCGGCTGAGGCGGCGCCCGGCTTGCCGCTGTTCGCGGGCGGGCGCTCCTTCGGCGGGCGCATGACCTCGCTGGCCGCCAGCCAGGCGCCGCTGCCGGATGTGCGCGGCATCGTGTTCTTCGCCTTCCCTCTGCACCCGGCGGGCGCGCCGGCTACCACGCGCGCCGAGCATCTGGCGCAGGTCAGCATCCCAATGCTGTTCCTGCAAGGCCCGCGTGACGAACTGGCCACCCCTGCCCTGCTGGAGCCGGTCGTTAGCCAACTACCCAACGCGACCCTGCACTGGGTCGAAGCAGCCGACCACAGCTTCAAGGTGCTGAAGCGCTCAGGCCGCACAGATGCTGATGCAATCAAAGAGTTAGTGGAAACAACCGCCGCATTTATGCGGGTGCACAGCTAGTTTCAGTGATGGTGGTGGCCGTGACCATGGGGCTCATGGTCAAAGTCGGCCTGCAGCGCCGGGCCTAACAGCGGGCGGATGCGGCCCCAGCCTGACATGCTGGTGGCCGCCCAACAGGCCACCAGGGTGGTCAGCGGCACGGCCATCATGAGCCCCAGCGAACCCACCAGGGTGCGCAAGATCTCCTCGGCCACAAATTCACGGTTGATGAACACGAACCAGTCGGTGCCCGCTCCGGTCACCAACAGCAGCAGCGGCAAGGCCGCGCCAGTGTAGGCCAGCACCAGCGTGTTCACGGTGGCGGCCACATGGTCTTGCCCCACCCGCATGCCGCGGCGGTACAAGGCACGCCAGGTCTGCTTGGGGTCGAGCAGGTACAGCTCAAAGATCACCGAGGCCTGCGTGATCACCAGGTCATCGAGCACACCCAGGCTGCCGATGATGATGCCGCCCAGCACCAGACCGCGGAAATCCACAACCAGCTGCGATTGCTGGCTCAGAAACATGGCTTCTTCACTGCTAAAGCCGGTCATGCGGGTCAGCTGGATGAAATAGTCGGCCATCAGGCCGGTGAGCAGCAGCGCGATCAGCGTGCCGATCACCGCCGCATGGGTCTTGATCGTCCAGCCGTATACCAGGTACAGCGACCCGGCCAGAATACCGAACGCGCCCAGCACGCTGACCCACACCGGGTCCTCGCCCGCCAGGATCCGCGGCAGGATGAAGGCAATGATGACGGTGAGGCTGAAAGCCATCGAGATCAGGCTGCGGGCGCCCTTTCGGCCACTGATGAACAGGGTCGTGATGACGAACAGCAGGAACAGCACGGCCAACGGGCGGCTGCGCACGTAATCGGTGTAATAGGCCTGGGCCTGCATCTCGGGGAATTCGCTGACGGTGATGAGCAGCTGGTCACCCGGCGAAAAGTACGAGCCAGCCGCCACGATCTGGCGGCGGCCGTAATCGATCTCAAAGCTGCGCCCGGCGTAGCGGCCTTCCAGCACCTCCACCGCCAGTATCTGAAAGTTCTGCAGCTTGCCGCCCAGGTCCACCTGGCCGGCCTGCACGATCTCAGTCACCTGAGCGCGCACATTGTTGGTGGTGTAGCTGGCCACGCTGCTGTCCGCACTCGGCGGCGCAGCGCGCCACTGGCCCAGCCAATACCCGCCCACAAAGACGAGCGCCAGGATGGGCAACAGGGAAGCAGGAATGCGTTTGAGCAGGGACTTAAGCATGAAAGCGCAATTGTGCCCTAAAGCGCGGGCAGGCCGCAAGAACTAGAACGGCAGCCAGGCCGCCACCGCGTCCAGGCCGAGCACTTGCAAGGTCACCCAACCCATCAGGATGCCGAGCAGCCAGCCGACCACTACATCTGAGATGAAGTGCAGGCCAGTGGCCACCCGCGCCAGGCCCACCAGCGGGGCCCACACCGCCAGCAGCGCGCCGAACCAGGCCGGGCCTAGCGCCAGGCCCAGCACCGCCAGCATGGCGGCCCGGGCGGCGTGGCCGGAGGGGAACGAGTGCGGGTCAGCCTTGCGGTAGATGCGGCCCCACTCGCCCTCTGGGCGGGCGCGGCGCACGCTGAACTTGATCGCCATCACTACGATGGCGGTCAGGGCAATGCCAATGAACAACGCCTGGGCGATCTGCGGCCAGGGCGGGCTGAGGCGCCACATGGCCAACGCCAGGCCGATGCCCCAGAACCATGAGTCGCCTGAGTGGCCGAAGAAGATCGCCAGCTGGCGCAGCAAGCCGGGCTTCTCCGCCACGCGCAGGCGCGCTGACATTTGAGCGTCTTGTTCAAGCCAGGTCATCAGTTCTTCGCTTCCAGGTGTTTGCGAATGACGTCCAGATGGTGGGCCTTGTCGACATCCATGCCAATTTCGGCATATGGGCACTTCTGCGCCCGGGCGCGCAGGCCCAGGCTGCGCCCGGCGCGGCGAGCCGCGTCGGCGATGGTGAGTTGGCGGATCAGCGCCAGGAACAGGGTATCGAAGCCGATCATGGCGGCTTGCTTGAGCGGGCTCTTGCGCGCCTCGCTCAGCTTCTCCCAAGTGCCGCCGCTGGAGAGGATGACGCTCAGCGCCACCGGGGTCACATCGCCGCCGCACACTTCGGCGTCTTTGAGACGCGTGAAGGTGCGCCGCGAATCTGGGAAGCGCGCCTCCATCACCTCTTTCTCGACGACGTTGTAGAGCATTTCATCATCCGGCACGCGCACCTGCTCCAGCACCCAGTCGACCATGGGGCCGGTGATGGCCGGGGTGTCGGAGGGCACCAGCACGCAGTATTTCGCGTCCGGGTTGAGCTCGACGATCTTGCGCGCCCCGGCGCGAATGTTGGGCAGCATCTCGCCCTGATTGGGCACGTAGCTCAGCGGCTTCTTGCAGGTCAGCCCGTCGGCCTCGCTGAGGCCGACGATGATCACGTTGCCGATGTGCTCAGCTTCGCTGAGCGCATCCAGTATCCACTGCACCATCGGCTTGCCGGCGATCTCGATCAGGGCCTTGGAGCGGCCCTGGCTGAATTCGTAGAGGGACTCGCCAGGCTCAGGGATGCCGCCGGCGGAGAGCAGCGCGTCGAATTTCAATTCAGCTCCTGGATCTGCGGCTCAAGCTTGAGCTCATCGATCATCTGGTTGAGTTCGGCATGGGTCAGCTTGCGGCCCTTGCCCGCCGCGGCGACGAGGGCGGCTTCAAGCATATTGGTGCCGAAGGAGCGCCCGTCGAACACCGGCGTGGTGGTGACCAGATACTTGATGCCAATGTCCTTGAGCAGCTTGACGTCATCCGGCGTAGTGGTGTTGGTGACGATGACCTTGCCGGGCAGGCTGTTGGGGATGTGGCGCTTGATGTAATGGAAGTCACCGGCGATCACGCTGGCCCAGTTGAAGTACTGCTCCCACTTGGGGGTGCGCTGGTCCTGCTTCTCGCCCGTGGGGTACAGCCACTTGAACGGCAGGCGGGTGGCCACCGGGGTCACCAGGGCGGCCATGGTCTTGAGCCCCTGCTCGGAGCGGATGGCGATGGGCACATCCAGCGCGAACATGAAGTCGCCAAAGACGCAGTCGTAGCCGGCCTTCAGGAAGGAGTCGGTCATGCCCCAGCGGTCCGTCCCGATGGTGATAAAGGCTTTCTTCTCTTTTATGTAATCGCCGGTCTTGGCGTGCAAAAAGCCCACGGCCCGGTTCTCCAGCGTGTTCTTGAGACCCTCGCCGTCCACCAGCGGGGTCTGCTTGACGTGGCGCACGATCGGTTTGACGGAGTGCAGGGGGTAGAACTTCTTGTCCACCAGCAGGCCCAGGTCCGCCCCACCCAGGCCAAAGGCGTCCACCTTGCCATCCAGCTCTTTGAACAGCTCGGCCGCCTTTTCCATGTCGCCATTGGTGCCGATGCGCTCAATGCGCACGGTTTCGCCCAACAGCTTCACTTCTACGGCCTTGTCTCGTTTGGAAGAACCAATGCTGATGCTTACTGCACGCTTCATAGGGCGTCTCCTCGATGAAATTCGGCGGGTTGGCCCGTCTCAGGGCCTGATTTTACTAGCGTTAGGGCCAAAACCCGGCATTTGAACTGCCAGCGGCTATAACACCATAAGCTGGGCTTTGGAAACGGCCCTGGCGCAGGCATTAGGTGCCAAGACGCCTTTGCGGTATAATGCCGGCTGTGGGGGCCTAAACCGCCAGGCCTTAGGGTCTGAAACCAGCTGGAGGTGTCTGTGGCAGCAGTTCCCAATTACGCATATTTTCAAGGCAAGATCGTTCCCTATTCCGAAGCCAAGATCGGGGTAATGACCCACGCGCTGAACTATGGCACCGCCATCTTCGGCGGCGTGCGCGGCTATTGGAATGATGCAGAGGAAGAGCTGTTCATCTTCCGCCCGCAGGACCATCTGAAGCGCCTGTACAACTCAGCCAAGCTGATGGTGATGGACATCCCCGTCGGCCCGGACGAGCTGATGGAGCGCATGGTGGAGCTGCTGCAGATGGAAGGCCACCGCCAGGATGTGTACCTGCGCCCCATGGCCTATTTTGCCGACGAGATCATTGGCGTAAAACTGCACGACCTGCAGACCGAAGTGACCCTGTTCTCCGTGCCGTTCAGCAAATACGTAGCCAACGACACCGGCGCCCACGTCACCTTCTCCTCCTGGCGCCGCCTGGACGACAACATGATCCCGGCCCGCGGCAAGATCGCCGGCGCCTACGTCAACACCGCCTTCATCAAGACCGATGCGGTGCGGGCCGGCTTCGACGAAGCCATCGTGCTGACCGCCGACGGGCACATCTCCGAGGGCAGCGCTGAGAACATCTTCATGGTGCGTGACGGCATCGTCTACACCCCGCCGATTACGGACAACATCCTGGAGGGCATTACCCGCCGCTCGATTATTGAGTTAGCCCGCCACGAAGGCTACACCGTGATCGAGCGCTCGATCGACCGCACCGAGGTCTTCCTGGCCGACGAAATGTTCATGACCGGCACGGCCGCCCAGGTGACGGCCATCACCAAGGTGGACCACCGCGTGATCGGCGACGGCGTGATGGGCCCGGTGGCCAGCCGCCTGCGCCAGATGTACGACGACGCGGTGCGCGGGCGCCTGCCCGAGTTCCGTCACTGGAACTATCCTGTATACGAAAAGATGGTGGTGAAATCGTGAACAGCGCCTTGCGCTGACCGATAGAGTACGCATCTATGCGAGTGGCGCAGCCTTAGGCTGCGCCACTTGTATAAAGAAGAGAGAACCTTATGGTTGCCAAAACGAAACTAGACGCCCTGCTCCAAAAAATCTCGAAAGCCAGTGTGGGCTACCCGCAGCTGCAGCGCATGGCTGAGCAGTCGATCAAGAAAGAGTCCTCGCTCAAGAATCTGGATCTGGCCAAAGACCTGCTCGAATCGCACATATACCAGGCTCGCATCTTGGCCACCTACCTGCTGGGCTACCTGGCCGGCGAGATGCCTGAGACACTCAAGCTGCTGCGCCAGCGCGTCAGCCGTGACCCGGACCAGCGCGTGCAGGAAGCGCTGGCCCAGACCTTTGACATCATCTGCGAGCGGGCCGGCTACCAGGAAAGCCTGGCGCTGATCAAGGACTGGCTGGGTGACGACAACCCCAGCGTGCGCCGCGCCGTGACCGAAGGCCTGCGGGTATGGACCGCCCGCCCCTATTTCAAAACCAACCCCGAAGCCGCCATCAACCTGCTGCGCGGCCTGCGCGCTGACGAGAGCGAGTATGTGCGCCGCTCTATCGGCGCAGCCCTGCGCGACATTGCCAAGAAGCACAGCACTCTGGTCAATCGGGAAGTTAGGACCTGGGATCTATCCGACAAGAAGATCCAGCAGACCAAACTGCTGATCAGCAAGGCGGGCGGCAGCGGCAAACCGGCCGCCAAGAAGGCTCCCGCCAAAGCCAAGGCGAAGGCCAAACCCGCCAAGAAAGCGGCGGCCAAGGCCAAGGCGAAGCCAAAAGCTAAGGCCAAGGCGAAGGCTAAAACGAAGGCGAAAGCCAAGAGACGATAAACAAAAAATCCGCACTTACGTGCGGATTTTTATTTCTTCTACTCATGAAACAGCCACTTTTCCATCACCAGCGCATCTTCGCCGCCGGCGTAATAGCGCGGCCACACATCCACGCGGCTATAGCCGCGCTTCTCATATAAGGCGATGGCGGCTTCGTTGCTCATGCGGGTCGAGAGCCGCATGCGCGGCATATCCGCGCCGCTCTCGGCCGCCGCCATCAGGGCATCACCGATGCCCTGGCCGCGGCGCTCCGGATGCACGGCGATCGTGGCGATCCAGGCGATGTTCTGGCGCCGGCGCACATCCACAGCGATGAAACCGACAAGTTCGTCGCGCTCGCCTTCCACCGCTTTCCAACGCAGCACGTTGGGCAGGCTGAGCACGCCGATCATTTCGATCAGCGGCCAGGCATCCAGCGGGAAGCTGAGCTGCTCGAGATCACGGATGGCGCTAACATCCCGCAGCCCGGCGGGCAGCAGGCGGAAAGAGGCGCGTGGCAAGGATGTGGGCATGGGCGGCGTTACTTCTTTTGGTTACGGATCTCAGTTGAAGACAGGTCAAGCCGGAATTCATCTTCGCTCAGTGCGATGAACAGGTCCTGAATGCTGGCCGGCATCGGCAGGTCAGCCATGGTGGAGTAGCGGCCATCCACCTTGCGCCCGGCCACCAGGAAGCTGCAGCCCTGAGCGCGGATGAAATCGAACGCCTCCAACATGGCAGCTTCCCCATTGGTGTATTTGGGGTCGATCAGACGGCGGGCCGTATCGTAGCCTACGACGAAGACGCTGTTGGGGTACAGCGCGGCTTTGTCGCGGAACAGCGGCGCCCGGCTCAGCAGCACGCGCTGCCCCAGCAGGCGCGGCTGTTCCAGCCGCGCCTGCACCACCTCGCGGCCCAGGCTGGGCTTCTCCACATTGTCGAGGGAGAGCTCGAAGGCGAACTGGCGGCTCAGCTTGCGCTGGGCGGTCTGCGCCAGCAGCAAGTGGCCCTCGTGGATCGGATTGAACGAGCCAGAGAGGATCGCGCCGCTGAACACCACATCTTGCACATAGGCCGCCGGCGGGTAGACCAATATATTGCCCGCCGTGCCCGCCATCAAGGCATCCAGCGCCTGGCTGGCCGGCTGCTGCTCTTCGTGCAGGTCCTCACCCTCGGCCAACGCCAGCGGCAGGCGCGGCTGGCCGGCCGCGTCCAGCAGCGCGTTCAGGATCAGCGTGCTGACCAGCTGCTCCTCGCCTTCGCGCCCCCGCAGGCCCTTTTGGATGCTGAGCTGGTAGGTGCGCACCTGGCGGGCCGTATGCGTGGCCACCACAGCGCTGTGTTCGCCGCGCTTGGCGTAATTGGTGGCGATGGAGGCGGTGCAGCCCAAGCCCACCGCGGGCGCAGGCTGCGGCTGGGCCGCCAGCGCCCGGGTGTAGGCCGCCGCCGCCATGGCCTGGGCCGCGTTGGGGCTCACAAACTTTTGCGGCCAAAAACCCAGATAGTCTTGCAAGGCTTTGCTGGCATACGGCACCACTGCCTCCAGCACATACTTGGAGGCGCCACCTACGCCCAGCAGCCACTGCACGGCCAGCGAGCCAGCCCCGGTGGCCGCCAGGGCCGCCTGGGTGCCGCTGGCGAACAAGCTCTCGATCGCTTTTTCTGAGGGGGAGGTCATTTCGCGCACATTATAGTCCTCTGCCCCATTCAGCGATAAATCTGCCAGTGAAGTTGCGTTACCGAGCAAAGCTCGGTAGCAACTTCATTAGCGGGGCCGCAGGCCCCGCGTATGGCACCATAGTTGCATCCCAAAACGGTGCAAAAGGCGGCTCACCTAGCTTTCATGCGGCTTAAAAGCCCAAATGCTATAATCGCCACTTGTTGCGAAAAACTATGAAAAAACCATTCTTTAAACGACTTGCTGAGAGCTTCGGCTCACTGAGCGGCCTGCAAAAAGGGTTGGCGATAGCTTTCATCCTGGCTGCGCTGGTTACGGCGGGGGCGGCCTTCAACCTGGTGCGCCAATTCGTTGTCAGCACAACCTCGTTCAGCCTGCCTGGCCTGGCCTTGATGCAAAGCGATTCAGGCGAGCCCGAGAGCGGCCCGCCAGCGGTGGCCCAGAACCTGGGCCCTTCGCTGGAAGAGTGGGACGGCACCTCGCGTGTCAACATTCTGCTAATGGGCCTGGATGCGCGTGACTGGGCCTCCGGTGACGGCCCGCCGCGCACCGACTCCATGATCCTGTTCACCTATGACCCCATCTCCAGCACGGCGGGCATGCTCTCGATCCCGCGTGACATGTGGGTGGATGTGCCCGGCTTTGGCCACCAGAAGATCAACGCCGCCTACCAACTGGGTGAAGGCTCGCGCCTGCCCGGCGGCGGCCCCGGCTTGGCGGTCAAGACCGTCGAGCAGTTCCTGGGCATCACCATCAATTACTACGGCCAGATCGACTTCAGCGCCTTTGAGCGCTTTGTGGATCTGATCGGCGGCGTGAAGGTGGATATCAAGAACAGCCTGGATGTGCAGCTGATCGGCGAAGAACTGCCGCGCCATCTGCTGGAAGGCCGCCAGGTGCTCAACGGCGCCTACGCGCTGGCTTATGCCCGCGCCCGCCACAGTGAAGATGGCGACTTTGACCGCGCTCGCCGCCAGCAGGAGATCATTCTGGCCATCCGCAACCAGCTGATGCGCGAAGAAGTGCGCAACCTGCTGATCACGCGCGGCTTCCAGATCTATCAGGACCTCTCCAGTGGCGTGAACACCAACATGACCATTGAAGAGATGTTTGCCCTGGGCTGGACCCTGCGCAATGTCGACCCCAGCAATATCAAGCAGGCCGTCATCTCCCCGCCTGAGTATGTGACCCTGGGCACTTCGCCAGACGGCCTGTCGATCCTCAAGCCGATCACCGAGAACATCCGCACGCTGCGTGACAACCTGTTCAACACCTCTTCGGTGCGCAGCGTGGTCGCCATCAGCAGCGGTTCACAAGCCAACATGCAGGCCGAGGCCGCCACGGTGGTGGTCAACAACGGCTCCGGTGTGGGCGGCCTGGCCGACACCACCCGAGCCTACCTGCAGGCCCAGGGCTTCAACATCATCAGCACCGGCAACGCCAACCAGGTTGGCGCCACTACGCTGATCGATTACACCGGTAACCCGTATACCCTGCAGTTCCTGGTGGAGTTGATGGGCGTCAGCCCCAGCCACATCTTCAGCCGCTTTGACCCCAACAGCCAGGTGGATGTTGAAGTCATCGTTGGCCCCGACTGGACACCCCCGACCCAGTAAGCCAAAAGGGCGACGTGCGCTCCACTCGGTAATAAGCCACCAGTATCTGTTCCAGGCTTGTGAATACTCACGGCAAGTTACTTGCTGTCTGGAGCGCTATGCGCCGCCTTTTTTGTGCGCCGTGCCGCCTGGCATAGAGTGTGCTAGACTTTTTTCCCAAGCTATGGTCACCCCGCTCGGTAACGAAGATATCTTTCGCCGTTCTATGAACCAGGGGCATTCCGCCGCCTGGGAGGGCCGCTGGCAGGAGGCCGTGGAGCACTACGCCCGCGCCTTGCAGGAATTTCCCGACAACCCGCCCAGCCTCAACAGCCTGGCGCTGGCGCACTACGAGCTGGGCAACCTCGACCAGGCGCTCGAGTATTACCGCCGCTCCTCGCGGCTGGCGCCCGAGGACCCTCTGCCTGTCGAAAAGATGGCCGAGATCTTCAAGACCACCGGCCGCAAAGACGAAGCCATCCAGTTCTCAATGCGGGCCGCCGAGCTGTACCTGAGCCTGCGCGACGCCGACAAGGCCATCAACAACTGGACCCGGGTGGTGCGCCTGGAGCCGGAGAACATTGACGCCCACAGCCGCCTTGCGCTGGTGTACGAGCGCTTGGGGCGCACCCCGCAAGCCATCACCGAATACATCGCCATGGCCGCCCTGCAGCAGCACGCCGGCCAGATCGAAGACGCCCGCGCCTCTGGCGAGCACGCCCTGCGCCTGAACCCCAAGAGCAAGGATGCGCAGGAGGCCGTGGCGATGCTCAAAGCCTTCAAGACGCTGCCCAAGCCGCTGCGCATGGGCGCCGCCACCGGCCCGCTGCGGCTGCCGGCGGGCAGCCCGCGGCCGGCCGCCTTCCAATCCGCCCTGCACGCCTTCGAAGAAGGCCCCGACCCGATCGAAGAAGCCAGCCAGCGCTCGTTGCAGGCGCTGGCGGCGATGCTGTTCGATCTGACCCCGCAAGACAGCGACAAGCGCAAGAGCGGCGGCGGGCTGCAGAACCTGGCGCGCTCACTGGCCCGCGGCTTTGATGAGCGCGCCATCGTGCGCCATCTCTCCAAGGCCATCGAGCACGAAACCCGCAAGCACGATAAAGAAACTGCCGAGGAGTTGAAGCAGGCCATTGACGCCGGGCTCGACCACCCCGCTGCGCATTTCAACCTGGGCATCCTGCTCGACAAGTTGGGCCGGGCGGAGAGCGCCCAGCGCAGCTTTCAGCGCGCCGTGGAGCACCCTGACTACGCGCTAGCCTGCCGCTTGCTCATCGGCGACTTCCTGCGCGAGCAGGGCAAGGCCCAGGACGCCGTGCTGGAGTATTTGCAAGCCCTGGCCCTGGCGGACAGCGCCGTGGTGGGCGAAGACAAGGCGCCTGCCCTGCGCAGCGCCTACCAGACCCTGATCCAAAAAGCGGCCGCCAATGAAGACGCCAAGGCTACCGGCCTGCTGGCGGAGAACATTCGCTATTTACTGCTGCGCCCCAACTGGCGCATCGGTGTCAACGAGGCCCGCGGCCAGCTGCCCATCCGCCCCGGCGCCAATGCGCCGCTGCCGGTGGCCGAGATATTGACGCATGCCAACAGCGCCCGCCTGGTGGATGCGCTGGGGCGCATCAACCAGATCTCGCGCCAGGGCCACTCGCGCGCCGCCATGGAAGAAGCCTACGGCGCCTTGGAATTCTCGCCAAGCTACCTGCCCCTGCATGTCCACATGGCCGAGCTGCTGCTGCTCAGCGACCGGCCGCAGCAGGCCACCGAGAAGCTGGCCATCGTGGCGCGGGTCTATTCCGCCCGCGGCGACAAAGAGCGCGCCACCCAGACCTACGAGCGCATCGTCTCGGTCTCTCCGCTGGATGTGGATGCGCGCCTGCGCCTGATCGAGCAGCTGGCCGCCAACGGCCAGCTGCAGCAAGCCGCCAGCCAGAACCTGGAACTGGCGGATGTGTACTACCGCCTGGCCCAGCTCGACAAGGCGCGCGACACCTACGAGAAAGCCCTGCGCTTGGCGCAGGGCGCCGAAGTGGACGCCGCCTGGAATGTGCAGGTGCTGCATCAGATGGCCGATATTGACCTGCAGCGTTTGGATTGGCGTAAGGGCCTGCTGGTGTACGAGCAGATCCGCAGCCTGGCGCCGGATGACGAGACCGCCCGCCTGAACCTGGTGCAGCTCAACCTGCGCCTTGGGCAGGAGGGCAAAGCCAACGGCGAGCTGGAGAACTATCTCTCCTACCTCAACAGCCGCGGGCGAGACGAAGAGGCTGGCACCTTCCTGGCCACTTTGGTGGATGAGAACCCGCGCTTTACTCTGGGGCACCGCCGCCTGGCGGAGCACTATCAGCAAATGGGCAAACGCGGCGACGCCATCAAAGCCTGGAACACGGTCGGCCAGCTGCTTGTAGAAGCTGGCGACCGCGAAGGCGCCAAGGTGGCCGTGCGCGCCATCCTGGCGCTCAACCCGCCCAACCCCGAACGCTACCAGCAGTTCTTGCAGCGCCTCAGCAAGTAATTCAATCGATTCGCCATTTTGTCATTCCGAACGAGGCCGAAGGCCGAAGAGGAATCCGTATACAGATAGTTTGTGCTGCCGCACATATGCTGCAATTCAAATCAGCCCTTAACGGATTCCTCACCACTCGCTGCGCTCGGGTTCGGAATGACAACATGGCTAGCCTTCGTGCCCCTCCTATTGTGCATCCAACCATACCGTGTCATTCTGACCGGGTTTGTACATCCACACCAGATCGCCGGACCCAGGTCAGGGAAGAATCCTTGCTGGCAAGTCTTCTGCGCTGAGCTTGAGTTATCCATTAGCGCAGTGAGGATCCCTCGCTACGCTCGGGATGCACAATCGGGAGCGCCGACATTACAGCCCAAACACGCCGGGCAGCTCTGCCACGGACGGCAATATCAGGTCGGCGCCGGCCTGGCGCAACTCGTCCTCTTCCCCAAAGCCCGACAGCACGCCAATCGCCTGTGCCCCCGCCCGTTTGGCCGCCAGCACATCCACGACCGTATCCCCCACCATCACGCACTCGGCGGTCTGCACGCCAAACTGCGTGCAGGCGTGGTGCACCGGCTCGGCGGCGGGCTTGGTGCGCCGCGTGCTGAGTCCGTGCACCACCAGCGGGATGTGCGCCGCCAGCCCACTGGCCTGCAGAAAAGCGTGCGTGGCGCTGGCGCCGCGCACGGTGATCACCGCCAGCGGATAGCGCCCGCCCAGCGCAGCCACCGCGGCCGGGATGCCCGCGATCAGGTTCGGGTCCACCCGGCGCGGCCGCCTGCGGCGGGCGATGGCTTCCATCAAACGGCCCACCGGGCCGTCGAGCCCCAGCGCATCCAGCAGGCCGAGCGCATCATTGCCGGGCTTCTCCAAGCGCATCACCATGCTGCGCGCCGCCTGCGGCGCACGCCGACCCAGCAGCGGACGCAGGGCGCGCTCGAACAGGCTGGCATAGTGGTCATCTGTATCGCGTAAGGTGCCATCCACATCCAGAAAGATGGCTTTGACCGCGGCGGGGTTAAAGGATTCGTTGGTCAATACGTCCTCTGCGCTGATTTCAAAACGCGCGTTTCACGAATGGATTAAACTTGAACATATGAAACCAAAGCACATTCTAATCCTCGGCGATGCCGTATTGATCCTGGCCTTCATGTTGGTTGGCCTCAACTTTCACGACAGCGATTCGACCCGCCTGCTGCCCAACCTGATCCCGTTCGGTCTGGCCTGGGCGCTGGCCGGCTACTATCTCAACCAGTGGGCCGTACCCACCTGGCGCAGCATCCTTACGGTGCTGCCGGCCATGCTGCTGGCCGCGCCGCTGGGCGCGGTGCTGCGCGCCGCCTGGCTGGGCGGCGTGGCCCTGCCGCTGTTCACCGCCATCACCGCCGCCGGCCTGGCTGCGGTGCTAATGGCCTGGCGCGCCCTTTACCTGCTGGTGTTCGCCAAAAGGAAGCCTTGAACGAAGAGCAATGGATCAAGGACGCCCAAGCCGGCGACCTTGACGCGTTCAACCGCCTGGTGATCAGTTACCAGGGCCTGGCCTACAACGTGGCCTACCGCCTGCTGGGCGATGACGCCAGCGCGCAGGACGCCACGCAGGACGCGTTCATCTCTGCCTATCGCAATCTGCGCAGCTACAAGGGCGGCTCCTTCAAGGCCTGGTTACTGCGCATCGTTACCAACGGCAGCTACGATGAGCTGCGCCGCCAAAAGCGCCGTCCGCAGCTGCCGCTGGAGCCCGAGCCGCTGGATGGCGAAGACGCGCCCGATCCGGCCTGGATGGCCGACCCCGGCGAGAGCCCGGCCGAGCTGGCCGAACGGGTCGAGCTCAACGCCGCCATCCAGCGCTGCCTGAACCAGCTCGAAGATGAGTTCCGCACCGCGGTGGTGCTGATCGATGTGCAGGGCATGGACTACAGCGAGGCGGCCGAGATCGTCAAGCGCCCGCTCGGCACAGTGAAGAGCCGCCTGGCGCGCGCCCGCAGCCGCATGCAAGAGTGCCTGCAGGGCTTTGCGGAACTATTGCCCGATAAATTTCGTCTTACTGGCGAAGGCAAACCATGAAAGCCGCCATCACTCTACGTGACTATGAGCTGCTGTCTGCCCACCTGGACGGCCAGCTGGCGCCTGCAGAAACGCAGGCGCTCTTGGCGCGCCTGGATGCAGAGCCGCAGCTGGCTGCGGCTCTGGCGAGCCTGACGAAAGTACGTGCGCTGCTGCGCCGCGCCCCGCAGCGCCGCGTGCCCCGCAGCTTCATGCTCACCCCGCAGCAAGCCGGCCAACGCAGCGGGCTGGGCGCCTGGTCCGGCTTCAACTTTGCCAGCGCGATTGCCGCGCTGACCCTGATCTTCGTATTGGTCACCGACTTCTCGGTCAACGGCCTGCCCACTCCGCTCACAGCGCGTGCACCGGAAGCAGTAATGATGATGGCCGAGGCCCCACAAGCTGAGAGCTACGATGCGGGCGAGGCGGCCGGCAACGGCCCCGCCAACCCGGTTGAAACGCTGGCGCTTGAGAACACCGCGGCGGACGAGACCCGCATGGCCGAGGAGCCTAGCCTGAAAGAAGCCCCCCTCACGCTGACCGGATGGGTGGCATATAACGCGCCCGTGCTCGAAGCGCTGCTGGCTTCGCTGGCGGTGATTGCCGGCCTGCTGGCCTGGCATCACCGGCGCAGATAAAAAACAAAGGCGGCAATGCCGCCTTTGTTTTTTGAGTAATAATTCTGCGCATGCCTGACGCGCTCAGCGGCTCCATTGAATACGTCACCTACTACAACGCCGAGAACGGCTTCAGCGTATTGCGCCTGAAGCCGGATGAGGACGCGCTGAGCCAGGATGCGGATGGCACGGTGGCCGTGACCGGCATTCTGCCCGAACTCACGGTGGGCGAGCATTTGGAAATGCAGGGCGAATGGGTCAAAGACCCGCGCTTCGGCATGCAATTCAAAGTGCAGAAGCTGCAGCAAACCCTGCCCACCACGGTGGAGGGCATCCGCCGTTATCTGAGCTCCGGACTGCTCAAAGGCGTTGGCCCCACCATCGCCGGGCGCATCGTGGACCACTTCGGCGCCCAAACCATCGAGATCATTGATAAGCAGCCCGAGCGCCTGCGCGAAGTAGCCGACATCGGCCCCAAGCGCCAGAAGCAGATCCTGAGCGCATGGGATGAGCAGCGCCAGGTGCGGGATGTGATGGTGTTCCTGAGCAGCCACGGCGTCAGCGCCAACCTGGCCACCAAGATCCACAAAGAATACGGCAACCGCGCCATGGAAGTGGTGAAGAAAGATCCCTACCGCCTGGCGCGTGACCTGCAGGGGGTGGGCTTCCTCACGGCAGACCGGATCGCCAAGTCCTTCGGCCTGCCGGCCGACCACCCGGCCCGCATGGAAGCCGGCCTGCTCTACACTCTGGCCGAGTTCACCGGCGAGGGTCACGTATATGCCCCGCGCCCGCAACTGCAGGCCCGCGCCACGGAGCTGCTGGGCACCGCCCAGCAGCCGGTCAGCGAGGCCATAGACCGCCTGGCCGCCCAGCAGCATGTAGTGCTGGAGGATGAGGCCATCTACCCGTCGGAAATGCACGCGGCTGAGCTGGGCCTGGTTGAGCTGCTGCAGGCATTGGCGAATGCGCCCAACAGCGCCACCGCCGACATGCCGCTGGCGCGCGACCCCGATGCGCTGAGTGACTTCACCCAGCTGGATACGCTGCAGCGCAAGGCGGTGCTCACCGCCTTGCGAGAGCCAGTGAGCATCCTCACCGGCGGCCCGGGCACCGGCAAGACCACCACGATGAAGACGCTCATCGGCGCGCTGGAGCTGGCCGGCAAGCGCTACGCGCTGGCCGCCCCTACCGGGCGCGCCGCCAAGCGGCTCTCGCAAACCAGCAGCCAGCCCGCCAGCACCATCCACCGCCTGATCGGCTACACGCCCGGCGAAGGCCCTAAGTACAACGAAGACGAGCCGCTCAACATTGACCTGATCGTCATCGACGAAGCTTCCATGCTGGATCTGCAGCTGACCTATACGCTGCTCAAGGCCATCCGCCCCGGCACGCACCTGTTGCTGGTGGGCGATGTGGACCAACTGCCCTCGGTGGGGGCCGGCGATGTGCTGCGCGACCTGATCGCCAGCGCCCAGTACCCGGTGACCCGCCTGGAGACGATCTACCGCCAGGGCGAGAATTCCAACATTGTCAGCAACGCCCACGCCATGAACCGCGGCCAGCTGCCGCAGACCAGCAAGGACGCCGAGGGTGATTTCTTTATCGACGCGACCGACAATGCCAAAGAAGCGAACGAGAAGATCGTAGCGCTGGTAAGCCAGCGCATCCCGGCCCGCTTCAAGCTCGACCCCTTGCAGCACATCCAGGTGCTCTCGCCCATGTACCGCGGCGAGGCGGGCGTGGCGGCGCTCAACGAGGCACTGCAAAAAGCGCTCAACCCGCCCAGCGCGCTCAAGCCGGAGCGCCGCCTGCACGGCCAGCTGCTGCGGGTGGGCGACCGCCTGATGCAGATCCGCAACAATTACGACAAGACCGTCTTCAATGGCGACATTGGACGGCTGGTGGAGATCGCTAGCGAGGAGCAAACCCTGACGGTGGATTTTGAGGGCCGCCGCGTGAGTTATGAGTGGAGCGAGGCTGACGAGCTGACTTTGGCGTATGCGATCACCGTGCACAAGGCGCAGGGCTCCGAGTTCCACTGCGTGGTGATGCCGGTGCTCAGCCAGCACTACATCATGCTGCAGCGCAACCTGCTGTACACGGGCGTTACGCGGGCGCAATCGCTGTGCGTGCTGGTGGGCAGCCGCAAAGCGATCGGCATGGCGGTCAACAACAACAAAGTAGCCCAACGCTGGACCGGGCTGGCGCGGCGGCTATCTGGCGCTGGGCTACAATCGTCAGCGCAATGAAGCCGCGCACTTTCTATTACTTACTTGCCATCATTTCAGTGCTGGGCGGCCTGGCGGTGTACGTAGCCACCAGCCAGTGGGGCCCCGGGCTGTCTACCGACGGAGCCCGCTATCTCTCCACCGCCGAGAGCCTGGCGGCCGGCCGCGGCCTGCTGGATTATCTCGGCGAGCCGCTGGTCAATTGGCCGCCGCTGTACCCGGCCATCGTGGCCCTGCTGCACAAGCTCAGCGGCGTTGACGTAATGGTTATCGCCCAGGTCATCAATACCCTCACCTGGTCGGCCATCATCGCCCTGAGCGGTGTGTTCTTTACCCGCGCCCTGCCCGGCAAGTACACTTTTGCTCTGTTTGCTACGCTGGTGGTCGCCAGCAGCCGCGCCCTGGTGGAAATGTCAGCCAACGCCTCGTCTGACCCGCTGTTCATGTTGTGCATGCTGCTGTGGCTGCTGGCGGCGCAACAGTATGCAGCCACACGCAGCCCGCGCTATTTCTGGCAGATGGCGCTGCTGGCCGCGGCCGGCTGCTTCCTGCGCTACGCCGGCTCCTCGCTGGTGATGGCGGGTGGGCTGGTGGTGCTGTGGGCCTGGCGCAGCGATTTGCGCCAGGCGGTGCTGCGCGCCATCGCGTACGGGGCGGTATCGGCCGGGCCGATCGGCCTGTGGGCCGTCTTCCACAACTATCGCCTGACCGGCATCCTACTCGGCACTCACCAACCTTCGTATCCGCCCGGCCTGTTCGTGGCCGCGGTCGAGAAAGTGGCCAGCTGGTTCGTGCCCGAGCGCGTCCTGCTGATCGTGCCGCCGCTGGCTCTGTTCGGCCTGCTGTTGGCCGCGCTGGCGCTGCGCAGCACGCGCCAGCGCTGGGCGGCCTGGCTGCAACGCGTGCTGGCGGCGCCGTTGTTGCCAGCAGCCGCCTTCACACTGGTGTACGGGGCCATGTTGATCTTCACGATCAGCTATTCGGAGCACCGCGTACCCGGCAGCCAGCGCCTGCATGCCGTGCTGCTGCCCTGCCTGCTGGTACTGGGCTATACACTGTATGAGCAGTTTGGCCCGCGGTTGCAAGGCGCCTGGCGGACGCTGGCGCTGGGGGCGGCCGCGGTGTGGCTGCTGTTCCCGCTCTTCCGCACGGCGGACTATGTGCGTAGCTCACATGCCGAGGGCGATGTGAGCTACTACAACCTATACAACACTCGCGCCCTGCGCCAATCCGAGCTCACTGCACACCTCAGCACTTTCCCGTTCCAGCCGGATGACAAGGTCTACAGCAACAACGAAGGCGCGGCCTGGTTCCTGCTGCGCCGCCGCATCTATCGACTGCCGCGCTACGACGGTGAGACCCAGGCCAGCCTGCAAACTGCCCTGGCCGAATTCGACGGCTGGCCGGCTGTGGATGACACCGCCTGGCTAATATGGTTCAGTGATGCGCTGGATTACAAACGAGACGTACCCACCCCGGAGCAGATGCAGGACAATATTCCTGCCAGCACGATGCGTGTGCTGAGCAACTACCGGAGTGGGTACGGAGAGATCTACGTACTGGATGTAGAGTAGCCGGAGCTAGCTGGCCGCGTCTTCGCTTTCCTGCGGTTCCTCAGCCACAAACTGACGCCAGTCGCCGTGCACGCCCTCTTCGGTCACGCCGAAGTAGAAGCGCAAGCCCCCATCCACACGCTGCACAAAGTCATAGCGATCCTGCTGGCGCTGCACATAGTGCTTGAGCATGCCAAAGTCGCCGCGCCACTCTGCTTTCAGGCTGGCCTCTACTTTGGGCAGCCCGGCGTATTCAGTGATGGCGTAGTGCCACAGCTTGCGGGCTGACTTCTCAGTGACGTTGTTGACCACCATGTTGTTGCGCAGGTCACGCACGATGTAGTAGGCCACGCCGTTGCGCTGCTCCTCGCTCACCACTTCCACCCCGGTGCGCGGGGCGTGCTCGGCGCGGGCCGGCAGCTCCGCCTTGGGCGGCTGCTCTGCCGCCGGCTGGGCCGCGGCTTGCGGCTTGCTGCCGCGGCCGTTCTGGCCGCCAGCGGCCTGGCCGCCTCGCCGCCCCCCGCGGCGGCCCTCTTTGGCCGGCTTGGCAGCCGGCTCTTCCACGCGCGGCGCAATGCCGGCCACCAGGCGCACGATCTCGTCGCGCACGGCCAGGCCGGTCTCGGCCTCGGTGCGCAGATAGATCTGGTTATCGTCCACCGCGTAGGGCGGATCATCACCGCGCGGCACGATCACGCGCAGCACGCTCTTGCCCTCGCTTTGCAGGCTGTCCACCGTGCAGGCCAGCGGCGGGCTGATGCGCTTGGCGATCTCCTGCTCCAGCTGGCGGATGGCCTGGCCGGAGTTGCGCACGCCGACGATCGGCTTGGTTTCGGCGCTCAGGCCCACGAACAGCGTGCCGCCGTTGGTGTTGGCGAAGGCGCACACATCCGCAATGATGGCGTTGAGGTTGCTGCGCCCGCCCATGCTCTCGTGAAACTCTTGGACGATGTTGCTGCCCTGCTCACGCGCCGAGCGGACGAAGTCGAAGTGAGCGCCTTCATCCTGCCGCTTGCTCTGGGCCGGGCGGGTGCGTGCAAAGTCATTGCTCTCGAACAACGTCTTCAAGGCTTCGAAACTCGGCGTGGGCAGCAGCACTTCAGTGATGCGCCCGCCGATGCCGAGGTTGTTGTGGCGCTTGGGGTCATTGTCCATGCGGTGCGCATCCGAGCCCTGGATCACATGCATGCGGCGCGGATACTCCGGCTTGATGCCGCTGAAGAAGGCTGCCGTGGAATGGCGGCCGCGCTTGTCGAGGTCGGTCACCTCCAGGGCGTGCAGATGCGGATCCTGGGTATAGGCGATCTTGGTCTGCCCGCCGAAGTTGAAGCCGCGCATCGCCACCCCGTTGGTGGAATTGGCGTGGGCGGCGATGACGATGCCGCCGGCCTCGTGGATGGCCTGGTAGGCGGTCAGCACATCCGCCGACGCGCCCACGGTCACCGAGCCGGCCTCCAGTTGATTGGAGGGCACGTTCAAATCGAGCAGGATGTGCTCGATCTCGCGCAGGGGCTTCTTGGGGTCGAACAGGGCCAGCACGTGGAAGCCGAAGGTGGCGGTGAATTCAAAGCCGGGCAGCACCAGGATCTTGGCGCGCAGGCGTTCGTACTCCTTCAGGCGCTCCTCCTCCTCAGGCAGGATGCGTTTGAGGTTGCGCAGCATGCGCAACTGCTCGATCTCTTCCTCCATGCGGCGGTAGCCGCTGGCGGTGTTGTGGTCGGCAAAGCCGATGATGTCCAGCCCGCGCTGCTCTGCTTTGCGCAGAATGTCCAAATAGCTGATGCTGGGTTCCTGATAGTCGCTTGAGGCGGGGGTATGCAGATGCAGGTCCATTGCGTACCATTTCTTGCCTCCCCCGCGGTTCTTGTTGTCTCTCACTGTGTCTCCGTAATAAATGCGGCGGCGCCGTTTATTGCTGCAGGCGGCGCGCCAATAAATTCACCAGTTCATCTGGCATATAGGGTTTTTGCAAAAAGTCGTTGGCGCCGCGTTGCAGCGCCTCCTGGCGGTAATCAATGCCCGAGGTGAGCAGCACGTACACCGCCTCGAAGCCCGGCTGGGCGCGCAGCGCCTCCACCAGTTCGATGCCGTTGGCGCCGCGCAAATTCACATCGGCCACGATGGCGTCGGCCGGGCGGGCGCGCAGATCCTCGGCCAGCCTGCCAAACTCGGTCAGCCGGTTGACCCGGTAGCCTTCAATGCTGAGCAAATCGTGCACCAGTTGGTACAGCATCTCTTCATCTTCCAGGACCAGGATGGTTTTGGCCATGGCTAGCGCACCACTCGCTTGCTGCGCGCCTTGGGTTTGTGCCCGTTCTTGGAGCCGTTGCTGGCTTTGGCCGTCTTCTTGGCCGCTTTGGCTGCCCCCTTCTTAGCCGGCTTGGCTGCGGCGGGTTTGGCGGCCCTCTTGGCTACTAATGCGTTCTCCAGCACCTCATCCATCGTGCGCACAAACTTGAACGCCAGTCTCGAGCGCACTTCGCTGGGCAGCTCTTCCAGATCGACCTCATTGCGGGCCGGCAGGATGATGGTCTTGAGGCCGGCGCGGTGGGCCGCCAGCACTTTCTCCTTGATGCCGCCCACCGGCATCACCTGGCCGCGCAGCGTGATCTCGCCGGTCATGCCCACATCGGCCTTGATCGGCCGCCCGGTCAGCAGCGACACCAGGGCGGTCACCATGGTGACGCCGGCCGAGGGGCCGTCCTTGGGCTGGGCGCCGGCGGGCACATGCAAGTGCAGGTCAGTGTTCTGGAAGAAGTCCGGCTCGATGCCGAGCTGCTTGGCGCGTGAGCGCACAAACGAGAGCGCGGCGCGGGCCGACTCTTGCATCACGTCACCCAGCTGGCCGGAGAGCTGGAAGCCCTTGCCGCCCGGCATGCGGGTAGCTTCGATGAAGAGCACATCGCCGCCGGTGGGCGTCCACGACAGACCGGTGACGACGCCCGGCAGTGAAGTGCGCGTGGCGATCTCCTCCATGCGGTAGAAGCGCTGCGGGCCGAGATATTCGCGCACCAGCTCGGGCGTGACGCGGATCGGCGTGGCGCTGGTGCCTTCGGCGATGCGGGTGACCAGCTTGCGGCACACCGCGCCGATCTGGCGCTCCAGATTGCGCACGCCGGACTCACGCGTGTAAGCGCGGATGATCTGGCGAATGGCTTCCCCGCTGAAGCGCACTTCGTTCTTGCGCAGGCCGTTCTCACGCAGCTGGCGCGGGATCAAATAATCCTTGGCGATCTCCAGCTTGTCGCCCTCGGTGTAGCTGCTGAGACGAATGATCTCCATACGGTCGCGCAGCGGGCCGGGGATGGTGTCGAGCGAGTTGGCGGTGGTGATGAACATCACCTGCGAGAGGTCAAGCGCCACTTCGATATAGTGGTCGCGGAACTCGCTGTTCTGCTCCGGGTCGAGGACTTCCAGCAGGGCCGAAGCTGGGTCACCGCGGAAGTCGTTGCCGAGCTTGTCGACCTCGTCCAGCATGAAGATGGGGTTGCGCGTGCCGCTGCGGCGCAGGCCCTGCACGATGCGGCCGGGCAGCGCGCCGATGTAGGTGCGGCGGTGGCCGCGGATCTCGGCCTCGTCGCGCACGCCGCCCAGCGAGATACGCACGAACTCGCGCTGCAAGGCACGGGCGATCGAGCGGCCCAGCGAGGTCTTGCCGACGCCGGGCGGGCCGACGAAGCACAATATCACGCCTTCGCGCTCACGCCGGATGGCGTAGTCATCCTTGGCCTTCTTGCTGAACTCAGCGCTGCGCTCGGAGCGCAGTTTGCGCACAGCGAGAAATTCTAAAATGCGATCCTTGACATCTTTCAAGCCGTAGTGATCCTGGTCCAGCACCTTGCGGGCATGCTTGATGTCCAGGTTGTCTACGGTGGTCTTGGCCCACGGGATGGCGATCAGCCAGTCAAGATAGCTGCGGATGACGCCGTATTCAGCGGAGGCGGTGTTGAGCTTGGAAAGCCGGTCCAGCTCGCGGCGGGCCTGTTTGTCGGCCTCGTCCGGCATCTTGGCTTCATCGATCTTCTTGCGCAGCTCCTCTACTTCGGCGGCGACTTCGTCGGTCTCGCCCAGCTCGCGCTGAATGGCCTTGAGCTGCTCGCGCAGGAAGTAGTCGCGCTGCATGCCCTCGATCTCGGAGCGGGCTTCGTTTTGGATGCGCTGGCCCACTTCCAGCACTTCGATCTCGTGCGTCAGGAACTCGACCAGCTTGTGCAGCTTGTCGCGCAGCGAATCCAGTTCCAGCAGTTCCTGCGATTGGGCCAGCTCCATGCGCTGGAAGTTGGCCACCAGGTACGTGGTCTGCAGCGGATTTTCAAGATCCATGATGCTGGAGACGAGTTCCTGCGGAATGGTGCCGAGCAGCTCAGCAATGCGCTGGAACTGGTTGCGGGCGCTGCGCGCCAGCGCTTCCACTTCCAGGCCCTCTTCCTCGAACTCAGGCGCCAACTCGATCTTGGCCTTGAGGTACGGCTCCGTAGCGGTGAACTCACCCAGGCGGAAGCGGGCCAGGCCCTGCACCAGCAGACGGATCGTGCCGTCTGGGGCGCGGAACAGGCGGTGCACCGAGGCCACCGTGCCGATGGAGTACAGATCCTCCGGGCCGGGGTTCTCTTTATCAGGGTCCTTGGAGGCCACCAGGCCCACCAGGCGGCTGCCGGAGACGGAGTCGTCGACCAGACGAATCGAGCGCGGCTGGCCGATGGTGAGCGGCACGCCGGTTTGCGGGTAGACCACCAGCCCGCGCAGCGGCAGGATCGGCAGCTCGCCCGGGATCTCCGGCAGGCCCTCTTCGCCATCGGCGTTGGGGCGCGCCCCTTTGGCGCGCTTGCCGCGCGCGATCTTGGTGATGGTAGGTTTGAAGATCAGATCATGCAGCGCATGGCTGTCTTCGGCCTCCATCCAATCCCACATATCGGCAAGTTCATCAAACCAGGAGCGAGCCATCAGGATGCTCTCACTTTCGGTAACGTCACAGTCAAAAATCCATCTTGGTAGGCAGCTTGAATGCGGTCGGTATTCACTTCACCCGGCAGCTGCACGGCGCTGAGGAATTCGCCAAAGCGCACTTCCATTTGGTAATAGGCGGCCTGTTCGGCCGGCTGCTGGCGCAGCCCGTACACCGCCATCTCGCGCCCCTCGATGGCAATGTTGAGCTCGGCCTCCTGCATGCCGGCCACCTCCACGCGCACCACGTAGGCCTGCTCGGTCTCGAGCAGGTCCGTGGGCGGGCGCCACAGGTGCGGCCGGGCCGCCCACTGGCGTGAGATGGCCGTCAGCCGGAATCGCACTTCCTGGGGGTTACCCCAGGCAGAGCGAGCGGTCAGTTTGTCTATTTCGGTTTCGTGCATGTACTGCGATGGCGTGCCCCGGTCAGGAGGCAGCACACTTGCGCTGCGGCCGGGCCGCCGGCTTTAGGAAGCCAGGGCGGCCTTGGCGGCTTCCAGCACGGCAGCATAGTCCGGCTGGTCACCCAGGGCCTTCATGTAATCAGCGTAGGTTACCTTGCCCTTGCGGTCAACCACAAACACGGCGCGGCGCAGGATACGGCGGTCCTTGATCAGGGCGCCATACGATTCGCCAAAATTGGTGTCGTACGCGTCTGAATACGTGGTGACGCGTTCCACACCGTGCGCGGCGCACCAGTTGCTGAGCGCATACGGCAGGTCAGTGCTAACGGTGACGATCGCAATGTCAGGGTCCAGCGAGGCGGCTTCTTCATTGAAGCGCTTGGTCTCGGCCTCACACACGCTGGTATTCAGCGAGGGGACGGCCGCAATAATACGCACCTTGCCTTCGGTAGCTTTCAGCACATCCACCACTGTCCAATCCTTGGCGCGCAGCGTAAATTCAGGCGCCTGTTGGCCCACTTCAATATCGGGGCCTACAATGGTGACATCCTGCCCTGCCAGTTGCAATAAACCGTTACGTTCCATCATTCTCCTATCCTAATGTTCAGGTCTTCTCAATATGCAATATAGACGCCGACCTGTACGCATATTTTACCCTTCAAAATACTCGCGATCACGCCGCGGCATGAAAGCCTGCGAGTGTAGAATTGCCGGGTCATGCGCACCTTATCCTGGTGGCAACACCTCCTGCTGGCCGTGCTGGCTACCCTAGCGCTCTTTGCTATTTTCACTGTCTTTCAAATGCGCCTGCCCGACCCGGAGGCTTTCAGCCCGCAGGTGTTCTTCGTGGCGGCGGCCCTGCTGCTGGCTGGCACAGTGCGCATGGGGCCGCACCCGCTGCGCTGGGTGTACTGGCTGATCACTGGCTTGTGCATCTTCATCTTTCTGGACGAGATCGCCTACGGCGTGGAGCTGCTGGACTTCCAGCCCATCTACATTGAGCGTTACAACTTCTATATCCGCGATCTTCACAGCTCGATCGGCTCCCTGAGCGGCGTGCTGCAGGAGTGGCTGCCAGAGGCCGGGTGGAACCCGGCGCTGTTCGCTATCCTGATGCGCATCAGCGCCGGCGTGGGTCTGGGCCTGCTGGCGGTGTGGGCGCTGGCCCGCCACGGGCTGCAGGCCGCCAAGGAGGCGGCCTGGCAGGCGCGCATCCTGCGCCTGACGCTGTGGGCCAGCCTGCTCACCAGCCTCATCACGCTCGGCTATCTATTATGGCTGCCGGCTGACCCCAAGAATGCGTTCCTGTTCGGCTTCTCACCGGCGCGCCTGACGGTAGTGGCCGGGCTAGCGCTGGCGGCAGCCCTGGCCGCCTGGCTTCTGCAGCAGCCAGCACGCTGGCCCGCCTTGCAAGCCCGCATCAGCGCTGTGCTGGGGCGGTATGCCCTGCTCGCCAGCCTGCTGCTGGCGGCGGTGGCGCTGGGCGGGTTGTATTACCAGATCGACGCCAGCTTCCATTTCCTGCCGGATGATCTGGTGCGCCTGCAGCGTATGATGCCGCCCGTGTTGTGGGCCATGGCGCAAGCGCTATTGCTCTGGCTGGCCGTCCAATTGTGGACCGGCCGCCTGCGCACGCCGGTCATTACGATGCTGCGCGATACGCAGCAGGCCTTTCACCAGCACCCTGCTTTCGTCTACGTGGCCTTTGGCCTGCTGGTGATCTTTGTAGCCCAGCTGATCGACCAGAACCTGCTCCCGCTGGACGATATGCTCTACACGCCCAACTACCGCATCCAGCATTGGGCTGGTTGGACCGAGGAGACGCTGGAGATGATCGGCGCGTTCTTGTTCCTGATCGCGGCCTTCCTGGTGCCAGGCAAGCCTGCCCAACAAAAAAGCAGCCGCACGTAGCGGCTGCTTTTTTTATTCTCCGAAATCCACTAGTCTTTCAGTTTGATACGCGGCCGCTTGCCGAAGGGCTTGCGGCGCGGTTTCCCGGCGCCCGCCTTCGGATTGGCCGCCCCCTGCCCCTGGCGCACCGCGCCAACGATCAGCGGCACGGCCACCAGCAGCGCCAGCACTCCCACGATGGCAGCGAACTGCGGCCTGGCCGCAGGCTGCTCAACCTCGGGCACCAACCCACCCGGATTATAGCGTTCACCACTTTCCGCCACCGGTTCCCCGCCGCCGGCAGGCGCTAACGTCACACTGAGCGAGCGATTCACGCCGTCACGCAGCGCAGCGGGCGAAATGTAGCTGAGTTGGTATTCACTCTGCAGCGCATACGAGTAGCTCTCGTACAGCCGGGTCAGGCTGTCTTCATCTTCGACGTAGCCATACTGCCCGCCGGATTGCGCCGCCAAGTCTTGCAGGCCGGGCTCGTCAATACCGCTCATGCGGTCGCCGCCCGGCGTGCCCAGCCCCACCGTGGAGATCGAGGCGCCTTCGTTCTGCACGCGGGCCACCACATCCGGCGCGGCCCACTGGCTGGAGTTATCCAGGCCATCGGTCAGCACGATGATGGCCTTGCGGCCCTGTACGCCTTCCAGTTCATCCAGCGCGGTCATCAGGGCATTGAACATGGCGGTGTCATCATCGCCCCGCAGACTGTCGATGGCGCTATGCAGCGCGGCCTGATCAGAGGTCAGCCCCTGCACCACCTGCACCTGCGTGTTGAACGAGATCAAGCCGCTCTGATCCTGCGGGCGCATGCGCTCCACGAATTGGTGCGCGGCCGCCTTGGCCGAATCCAGCTTGCCGTCCGGGTTCATGCTGCCGGAGACATCCATCACCAGCATGGTGGTCAGCGCTTCCACTTCGCCAACCCCCTGGATCTGGTCGAGAGCGATAGGCTGGCCGTTCTCCATGATGACAAAGCGGCTCGGGTTGACCGGATAGGGGTTTCCGTCCGCGTCCGTCACCGAAACGAAGAACGTGACCCGCGGGAACTGCGAAGTGTCCACCTGGGTGATGCGTACTTGCAGGCCCTCCTCCTGTGCCAGCGGCGCGAAGGCCAGGCCGGACAGCAGATTGAGCGCCAGAATGAGTCCAAGCGTTAAACGAGTGAGTTTGTGCATGCTTACCTCTTCTCGTGATAGACAAGTTGAGTGTTACCGACGCGGATAGCCTGCTCATCCAGCAAGCGGGCCTGCTCCACCTTGCGCCCGTTGATGAAAGTGCCCTTCTGGCTCATGTCGCGAATATTCATGTGGGTGTCGCCGCCGCTCAGCATGGCGTGCTGCGGGTCAATGTCAGGGTCAGGCAGCACAATGTCTGCCTTCAGGGCGCTGCTGCCCACATAGGCGGTAGGCCCATTGGCATGGATGAATTTGTCGAGCACGAACTCAGTGCCTTTGAGCTTGCCGCTCACCACTTCCAGCCAAGCCTTCGAAAGCAGCAGTACCACCAGCGCGATCAGCGCACCGATGGCGGCGCCCAGCAGGCCCAGGCCGATGGCCTTGCCAATGAGTGCATCCGCCAGGCGCGCCCGCGCCAGCTCCAGCAGGGCGCCGCCTACTGCGCCGCCCAGCAAGCCGCCCAGGGCGGGCTTCCACATCTGCGCCCCGCTGCTGAAACCCAGCCCGGCGCCGATGAAGCCGCCGAACACCGCCCAGCCCAGCGCGCGAGTCCAGGCTTCGCCGCCCAGGGTTTGGAAGGCGGCCTCCGCCAGCGGCAGGCCAATGGCGCCGCCCACCAGGCCGAACAGGCCGTTGGTCAGGCCGGCCCGCACCGCATAACCTGGGCTGCGCAGGGCGGCGCCTTCGCTCATGCCGATCAGGCTGCCGATGCAGAAGCCGATCAGCCCACCCACCACGACTTCACTGAGATAGACGTTCTGGGTGAACGACAGGCCCAGCACATTGCTGACCTGCCAGCCGATCAACCCGCCGATCGCCCCCAGCAGGGTGTAGTAATACAAACGTGTCATCCGGTTCATTGTTTGTTCTCCGTTTGGGGATCGTGCGCAACCGGAGGCTGCGCGGGAGTTTTCGTCTCAGCCTGAGACTTTGTCTCAGCTTTGGGATGTGCGGGAGGCTTGACCTCAACGCGGGGCTTTGACTCTGCCTGAGGCTTCGCCTCAGGCTTGCGGGCCGCGTCCGCCTGCGGCTTGCGAGCCGCGGGCGTAGCCGTCACGGTTTTCACCTCGACCGGGCGCGTATCCGAGATCTCTGCGCGGCTGGGCTGAGGCTTAGGGCTGGCCGGCGGCTGCGCCGCCGCTGCAGCCGGTTTTGGCTGCGGCTCAGGCCGCAAGTTAGCCCAGTCCACCACGCTGTCCATGCTGCTGGAATGCAGCTCGTAGAAGCCGCTGTAGCGGCGCGGCGACAGCTCGCCATCCTTACGCATGAACAAGCCGGCCTGGCGGGTATGCGGCTCGACCACCAGCGCCACCTGCCAGGGCTGCGGAAAGAAGTGATCGTGCAGCCAGGTGTCATAGCCTGAAAGAAAAATGCCCATGCGCGGGTGGGTGTGATACCAGCCCACCACGCACTTGTTCTCATACTGCTCTTCGAGGGCTGAGAGCATCGCCACCTGGCTGTCATGTGTAAAGGTAAGGAAGGTGCTGCCTGAGCGCACTTGCTGCGCCGGCAGCAGAGCTTCCACCACCACGAACTCCTTGCCAGCCCGCCCATCCCGGCACCAGCGCCCCGCCAGCCAGCCGCCGACCTCGTTGTCCATGTCACTGGCGGCGTGCAGCGCGATGGTCTTGATCACGCTCTGCGTGAAGAAGACCGGCAGCGCCGGCTGGGCGCTGTCCTCGCCTGCCGCCAGCCAGCGTTGGGAGCGGCTCAGCGGCAGGCGGGCACGGCGCGGGGCGCCGAGCGGGTTTTGCAAACCCTGCGGCTTCTTGGAGGCGGAGGTGGATGTGCTCATGGCATTGGCCTTGCGCTGCCGGGTGGCCATGTTGCGAATGCAACATGGCCACCCAAATCAGCAATTACCCGGCGGTGACGTCAGCCGTGATCATCAGGCGGTCGTCGGCGGGGACACCGGCGGCCTCCAGGGTCTCGTCTTCCTTCAGCTCGCGGCCCAGGGCCTTGCTGTCCAGACGGTAGCCCATCGGGCGGCCGTCAGGACCGGTGGTGGGCAGCTCCAGCGTGGTGGCCAGCTCCGGGATCAGTTCCTTCACTTCCACATCATTGGGCACCTCAGCGGTGCGGCTGCCCCCAGACGGCAAAACTACGGTCACAGGAATGTCAGGCATGTCTTAATCTCCTTTGCGTCTAGCAAAAATTTGGATTACTTCAACTTGATGCGCGGCTTCGGCTTCGCCGAGGCGGGCGTCTTCTTCAGATGCACACGCTCCGGGCGCAAAAGCTCACGCGTATCCACAGGGAAGAATTTGGGATTCTTTTTGCGGTAGCCGCGGCTCCAACGGGCCGCCTCGGCATCCCAAGGGAAGGGCGGCTTGGTGGGGTCATCGTGAAAGTTCTTGTACTGCACCATCTCGCCGATCATCAGCACCAGGCGGTCCAGCGAACGGCTGGCGGTCCACCAGGCTGCATCCACACACACTGTGCCATTCAGATGGTTGATGTTGGGGTGCCACACCGGCGTCAGCCACTTCATGCCCGGCCAGCGCTGCGGATACTGGTTGTGCAGATAGATCTCCACCTGGTGCTTGTCTCCCAGCATGGGCTCGCCTTTGTGATTGACCGCGATCACGCCTTTGCACTTATAGGTGACGATGTAGGTCTCGGGCGGCATTTTTGGATTGGCCGAGATGGCCTTGAACTCGATGAGATCGCTCTGCGCGGCCAGCTCCTGCATGCGCTGCAAGTCCGCCTTCAGACGGCGGATGCGCGGGCTCTCGCCCAGCTTGACCGCGCCGGCGGTGATGTCCGCCGTCAGGATCAGGCGGTCCTCGGCGGGCACTTCTGCGCTCGCCAGCGTCTCGGTTTCCTTCAGCTCGCGGCCCAGGGCCTTGCTGTCCAGCCGGTAGCCCATCGGGCGGCCGTCTGGCCCTACCGTGGGCAGGCCGAGCAGCGAGATCAGCTCCACCACCAGCTCACGTACCGGGGCATCATCAGGCAGCTCGGCTTTGCGAGCGCCGCCGTTTGGCAGGATGATGGTCAATTCGATATCAGCCATACAATGCTCTCCTCAACTCAATTCTGGAAGGCGTGCGGCACCTGGCACACGCCCGTGATCTCCCAGCAGTCTGCGTGGTGCCAGGTCTTGCAGACCTTGCAGATCTTGACGCCGCGCGGGTCGCGCTTGGTCACCGGCTCCAGGCAGTAGGGGCACATGTGGCGTTCCTGCGCGCTGAGCGTGATGCCGCTGCCGCGGGCCGCACGCTTGCGAGCCGGCCGCGCCGAGCGGATCTTGCGCGTGGTTGGCGTAGGCGTAAAGAACTTGGATATCCCAGCCCGAGCACGTTGCGCGAACGAAGGGCGCGCTGCACTGCGCGGTTGGCCGCGGCTCGGCTGCCGGCTGCGCGCCCGTGGCGCAGCCGGCGCAGAGCCAACGCTGACGCGCGGCCGGGGCGCAATGTTGACTTCTACGTCTACCTCCCCGCGCGGTTCCACCATCACGGTGCGGCGGCGCGGCGCCCAGGCCGCCTGGCCCGCGCCCACCGCCAGGCCCATGACCAGCAGTTGAATGGCGGCATCCAGCGGTGTGGCGATGGCATAGCTGCGCAGCAGGTTCAGGCCCACGAAGCCCAGGGTCAGCGGGCTGAGCACCGCCAGGGCGATCAGCCCGGCGAAGGCGGCCGTAGCCGCCCGCAGGGCCGGGCTGCGCCCGGCCAGCACCCGGCGGCTCATGAAGCTGGCCGCCAGGCCGATGCCGATAATGACAACGAACTTGAGCAGGAACGGCGAGAAGCTGGTGGGCAGCACGAACAGCAGGGTCAGGCCCAGCCCCACCAGGGTGGCAAACAACACACACAGGGTGATACGCCCAAGCGCGCTGTCTACGAACTTGCTTTCATCTCCCAGTAAAAATCGTCTCATCGCTACCGCTTGCATCATGGCTTAGTCGATCAGGTGCACCCGGCCGCTGGCCTGTGCTTCGCCCTGCACCGCCTCGCCCAGGCGCACGCGCGGGGCATGCAGGCCAGGCACGGCCTCATCAAAATCGTTGAAGTGCAGCGCGGTGGGCAAGTCACCGCTCAATTCATAGAAACGAAATTCTGCGCCATTTGTAGCGCGCACAATATGCAGCGGCGGCACCCCAACGCTGGCCAGCGTGCGCTCCAGGAAGTCTTCGCGGCCGGTGATGGTATGGGTCAGGTCAACCTCGCGCATCTCGCCGCAGCTGGGGCAGTGTCCTGCTTCGAAGCTCACGTCTGACAGCGGCTTGAGCACATGCTCCACCGTGTTGCAGGCGGCGCAATTGAGCGCCAGCACCAGCTCCTGATCCAGCTCCAGCACCGTGTCCGCCCCCAGGTCGCCGCGGGCGATCTCAAGCAGCTCGGCCAGCGTGTTGGCCTCGGCGCGCAGCGGCAGCTCGGTCACATCGCCATAGATCCAGTGGCTCTCGCACTCCGCATCCGGCAGGTAGGCGGTGGTGTGCATGAAATTGGTGTAGCCGTTGTAGTGCAACACCTTGCCCGGCTCGACCGGCATGTTGTGGATCAGCTTGAGCGCCTCTTGCGATTGCATCGCGCCGATGATCGAAGCGATCGTCGGCGTGGTGGGCACCTTGCCCAGCAGAATATTCTGGCGCGCCAGCAGCGGGCAGGAGTAGCGCATGGCCAGGTCACGGCGGGCCTGCTCGGTCAGCGTGCATTCAAAGCACGCGCCTTCGCCAGGCACAAAGACGCGCGCCAGGCCGAGCAGTTCTTGAATTGCGCCATCGACCCACGGCTTGTTCATCCAATGCGCAAAGCGGTTGACCGCCAAGCGCGCCTCGCGGTTGTCCAGACAGCCCACGATGACGTCCATGCGGCGGAACACGCCCAGGCCAATATCGGTGGTGACGTCGCCGTGCAGGTACTGCACGCGCACATCCGGGTTGATCTCCACTGCCCGCGCCGCGGCCAACTGGGCTTTCTCGCGGCCGCGATCTTTCTCGCGGAACAGAATCGAGCGGCTCAGGTTGGCCGCTTCCACTTTGTCAAAGTCCACAATGTACAGATTGCCGATGCCCATCAGGGTCAGATTCTTGATGACCTCGTTGCCCAGCGCCCCGGCTCCCACCACCATCACACGGGCGTTCTGCACCTTCTCGCGCTCCCACCAACTGATGAACTCGAAGGTGCCCAAACGGTCAGACTTGAGGTTGGGGATGTGCAGCGGTTTCTCTTTGGCCACCGGCAGCCGCTTGGGGCCGTCGGCCGCTTTGCGCTTCTGCGCCCACTTGGCGGGCGCGGGCGGCGCAACCTCGGCCGCCAGTTGGCGCGCCTTGAGCATGCGCGCCGAGCTCAGCTCATTTACGAACCAGCCCACGCCCTGCTGCGCATCCAGCAGCCCGGCTTCGGAAAGGATCTTGAGCGCCTCGCGCAGCGAGGAGCGCCCGACCCCCAGCTCCTTGATGAGGTCACGCTCAGCTGGCAGCTGGCTGCCGGCCGGGTATTGGCCCTGCAGCAGGCCGGAGGCCAGGCGGCCGGCGACAAGTTCGGGGACGGATTTGCGCGGGATGGAATTGGGCATGGTGTGGGCGGCTCTTTATTGTGGTTTGTTGGTCAGACCAATATACCACGCCGCCCTATCAAGTCAATACAGCTTAGCTTTCAATTCTGTCAGCCACTAGGCTGAGAGGAATTGGCAGACCGCGAACGTTACGCTATTCACAAACGGAGGGACTATGAAGATCGTTCTGGCAGGCGGCAGCGGACAGGTCGGCACCTTGCTGGCCCGGCACTACCACGCCAAAGGCGACGAGGTGACGGTACTGACCCGCCGCCCCACCACGATGCCCTGGCGCACCGCACACTGGGACGCCGAGACCCTCGGTCCCTGGGCCCAGGAGCTGGAGGGCGCCGACGCAGTCTTCGGCCTGGCCGGCCGCAGCGTGAACTGCCGCTACACGCCCAAGAACAAACGCCTCATCATGGATTCGCGGGTAGATTCCACCAGCGTCCTCGGCCAGGCGATCGCGCAAGCCACCCGCGCGCCGCGCGTGTGGATCCAGGCGAGCACTGCCACCATTTATGGCCACAGCTACAACCGTCCCAACAATGAAGACGGCGCCCTAGGCGGCGAGGAGCCGGACGCGCCGCATGCCTGGCGCTTCAGCATTGATGTCGCCAAAGCCTGGGAGCAGGCCGCCGACGCGGTCGAAACGCCGCGCACCCGCAAGGTCATCACGCGCACCGCCCTGACCCTCAGCCCGGACCGCGGCGGCATCTTCGACACCCTGCTGAGCCTGGTGCGCCGCGGCCTGGGCGGCCGGGTGGCCAGCGGCCGCCAGATGGTCTCGTGGCTGCACGACGCTGACTACATCGCCGCGGTGGATTGGCTGATAGCCAACCAACACATGAGCGGCATCGTCAACCTGGCCGCGCCCAACCCGCTGCCGATGGACGATTTCATGCGCACCCTGCGCCGCGCCTGGGGCATGCCCATCGGCCTGCCCTCCACCCGCTGGATGCTGGAGATCGCATCATTCTTGATGCAAACAGAAACGGAGCTGATCCTCAAGAGCCGCTATGTGCTGCCCGGCCGCCTGCTGGCCGAAGGCTTTGAGTTCCAGTATCCGCTGTGGCCTATTGCGGCTGAGGACTTATGCACGCGCTGGCGAGCAAGGTCTATGTAACGCTCTAAACCAGATTGCTTCGCTTCGCTCGCAATGACAAAATAGGATTGTGGAGTTTCGTTACTCGGCGCAGCCGAGTAGAAACTCTATAAGCACGCCCGTAGGGCGTGCGGAGCGCCCCCGGCAGGATTCGAACCTGCGACCTACGGATTAGAAGTCCGTTGCTCTATCCAGCTGAGCTACGGGAGCGTATGCTTAATTATACAGGCGGGGGTTCATTCAGCCGGCAGCACCGGGCGGATGCCGCGGTACACCCGGGCGCCCGAAATCGTGCGCAGGATCGTCTGCGCCGGGCGGCCGAGCTGCTCGCCCAGCTCTTCGGAGCTGAGCGGCTGGTTGCCGTTCATCAGGAAGGCGCGGAAGATGCTTTCCACCAGGGATACGCCGTCCTCGTTGCCCTGGCGAGCGTAGTGGCCCATCAGCAAGAATTGCAGAATATTGACGCGCTTCACTTCAGCGGTGGCCGGGTCGACCCAGTCCACCTGCTCCTCGCCGCTGATGTCGGCCAGGCTGGCTTCCTGTTCGCTGCCCAGCAGGCCGCGCAGGTACACGCGCCACTCGCGGTCATTCTCGCGCCACCAGTCGAAATCGATCTGGAACGGCGTATCGGCCATGGGTTTGATCAGGCTCATTCGGCTGCCTCCGCATTGCGGAAGTGCAGATGGCCCACGTGCTCAAAACGAGCGTCGCTGGCCAGCAGCGCCAGGATGCGGCCCGGCGGGCAGCGCAGGGTCAGGTTGACGGCCGAGTACACCTCGGCGGCGTGCACGTTGCCCTGCAGACTCAGCTTGGCCAGCTCCTTCAGCGTCTGGGCCACAACACTTTCCAGGCCGGCAGGCTGGTTGGCGCGCTTCTCCCAAATGGCGTCGATCGCGGCCATCTCGCCGGGCAGATGGATCATCATGCGCTCGTCAAACGCGCCGTTGACCTGCTGCTTCAGCGTAGCGTACACTACGCCGCCGTCCGCCCCCACCAGCGCCGTGCGCACCCACTCCTTGCTGGAGCGGTGCGCATCGCTCGAGACGATGATCTCGCCCGGCTGCTCGCCGCGGCGCAAGCGCACCAGGCTGCCCGGCATCAGACCGTGCTTGGCCAGCCACTCACGCAGGCCATAGATGTAACGCTGCGGGCGCACCACCCAACCGGGGAAGGTCTCGCCGCTCTTTTCGTCAATAAAGGTGAAGCGCACGCGGGGCGACTCGATGGCGCTGGGGAACAGCTTGGCCATCTTGGGGGTCAGCGGCAGGCTGCCGACCCGCCAATGCGGGAATATGAGCGCCACATCCACCACTTCGGGGGCATTGTCATCCAGCAAATTATGGAAGGACAGCTCATCGTCCAGGCTGCGCACCAGGTCGCGCATGTCTTCGCTCAGCGGGCTGGGGTCAAAGCCCACCGGCGTGTAGCGCAAATGCACGGGCACTTTCTGCACCGCATCCGGCTCCAGGCGGCGCAGGAACCAGGCCACTTCGCCGGTCGAGCCGACTTCGTCGAAGCGGTCGTCGTGCTGCAGGGCCAGGTCCAGCGAGAACTCGGCCAACTTGGGGTTGACCCCATCCGGCAGCTCGACCTCGCCCAGCAGTTGGCTGGTGGGCAGCGGGCCGCCGCCGGCCATATCCAGGATCGCCTCGGCCACATTGAGCTGGCCGGGGTCTACGTCAACAATGAGGGCTTTGGGGAACCAGCGGCCGGCAATGTACACAAACTCCGGGCTGGATTGCAGCGCTTCCACCAGCACCGGCAGGATCTCTTTGGCATGCTGCTTGCCCTCGGCCATCGCATCCACCTCGCCGCCCTCCTGCTTGGGCGGGTCGTTGAGGGCATGCTGTGCCAGGCGGGCGGCGAACTCCCGCGTGCTGCCGTCTTCCATCGCCACGCTGATGACCTCGAAGCGATCGCCGCTCAGCACAGCCGCCGGGCGCACGGCACTCACCCGCCCGCCGGCATTCTTGAGCGCGGGGAAGTAGACCTTATCGCCCGCGGCATAGGTTTCCTTGGGCAGGTAGGCCTTTTCGGCTTCGCCGTCTTTGGGCTGCGGGCGCGGGTTGGTGATGCGGTTGGCGATCAGCTGCACCGCCAGCGCCTCCGGCCCGAGGGGAGTCTCATGCTCCAGCAGGTATGCGGACAGAAACTCGAGATCTGCGTCTTCGATGGAGAAGTTTTGCCAGTCGATGGGGTCTGTGCTTACAAACATTGTGAAACAGCGGCGAGATTATACATCAAACAGAGTGAACAGTGAGGAGAAAGGCAAAAGCACGCGAGAAGTAAGAATGCAGAAGTCAGAACCAGCTCGCTTTACTTCTAACTTCTCACTTCTGCATTCTTACTTGGTTTGCGGTTAAACTCATCCCATGGCTAACACGCCCAACTTCGTCAAGCTCCTCACCCTGCACGACCCGGCCCAGGCCGAGGTGCTGCGCGGCCTGCTGGAGGCGCAGGGCATGCAGGTCCTGCTCTCCAAGGAAGCCATCGCCCAGGTGTACGGCACCTTCGTCGGCAGCATGGGCGAGATCGAGCTGTACGTCTCGGCGGCGGATGAGGCCGCGGCCAAGGGGCTGGTGGACGAGGTGATTGGTAAGTAGGTTACGAAAACTTCAGAGGCTCCAGAGCCACCAAGTCTTCAAATTCATCCGGCTTTAGCTTGGTAAATTCCTCTTGCAAAATTTTGTGAAAGACCCACTGGGTTGCTGTTAACTTTGAGGCGTTTTCGCACCAAGCAATTGCGGCGCGATCTTTATGCTGCACGTCCAAATCTTCTCGCCCCTTGGTCTCAATTAGGTGATGGACTCCATCTTTCGTTACCGCAACAAAATCCGGATGATAAGCCCTTAGATTCGCTCGGCTATCAATGTACGGAATCGAAAAGTGCAAATAATCTTCCGAAAGCTTTGCAAAGCTAACCACTTCGCTCGCTCCTTCAAGAAATCGGCAAAAGTCATATTCGAATGTATTGCCAGCCGCGCATAAATTGAAGACTGTTTTATTGGCTTTAAGCGTGGACTTGCTCCAGGGAAAAGGCTCAGTAGAGGAAACAGGCAGACCGTCGTTCTCTAGCTGAGGCTCATTCTGCTGCACAACCCGTTCCCGGAGAACTTGCACAAATGCCTTTTCGGTAACAAACTCTGCCACGCCGCTGGAAATAGCCTGTATCATTTGAGGAGTATCGAGGTCAACTTTTTCGCCAAAAGCGTAGTCTTGGAGAAACTCGCGTATCTTCGGCACTAAGGCCGCAAACTGCGAAGGCAGCTTAAGTGTGGATGCAATCCGCTTGGCATAGTAGCCAATGACTTCCTGAGAGGTACCTACCTCCGGAATTTTGTATTCCCGTTCAATCATTTTTTGAAGAGTAATAATGTCATAGCCCTCGTAGCGGAATAATTTCGCCGCTTCATCATCCTGCTTCTTGGGCAAGGTAGGAACACTAATTTTGGAGACATCCAGGGCAGCAATCTCGTCAGTCAATGTAGTTTTGCGGGTCAAGATAGGCGAAATCACAGGGAGGACGATGTCTCTGTCTAGTTTTTTAGGGTCGGGATAAATACCCTCAATTTTGGGAGGCTCTTTGTCCAAATCAACGGTATCGAATTCAAGGCCCTCAATCTTTTCGAGGTCTTCGACGAACTTGATGAACTTGTCGTTGCCAATTACGTCCAACGTCTCCTGATAAGTGCTTTCCTCACCCACTCTGGCGCCGCGGAACATGAGGCGCAGCCCACGGCCGATTGCCTGCTCAGGCAAGATGTTCGCCTTCGACGTATAAGGTCGCAGCCCCACGACCACTGTTACGCTTTGTACATCCCAGCCTTCGCGCAGCATAAGTACGCTGACTACACAGTTGACCGGGCTTTTGGGATCATCAATTTCTTTCGCGATAAGGCGGGCTTCTTCTACGTCTTTTTTTCTAACTTCGCCAGTAGTGTCGGTATGGATAACGCTCAACTTATCGCCGCCAAACTCATCGGGGTATTTGCTTCTTAGATAATCTCCCACTTCGTCCGCATCAGCTACGCTGTTCATCATAATGAACAGCACAGGCTTGCGGCGGAAACCCATCAGCTTGTCGCGGTATTCCTGCCAGCGCTTAACGCCCGCGGTAAGGTACATCTGATACTTTTGGCTGGCTATGTCAGAACGGCGCTCTCGCAAACCCTTCGCGACTCCCTTGAACGGACGTTTGACAACGCGATCCATAATAGCTTGCTTCAGCGGGTAGTCATAAACCGTCCATGGAAACAAGGCGCCTTTAGAAAACCGCGGAGTAGCAGACATGTCCAGTTGCACTACGCCGGGTTGCTTTTTGGCTTCCAGTCCTTCGTGCAGTCGCCGAATGGTGCGGCTCCATTCGCTATCTTCTTCATGTGTATGGTGAGCCTCATCATTGGCTACCAGCACTCTATTGCCACGTTCCAAAACACGCTCAAAAAACGGATCCGGCTCGTCCAAATTCGGCCGCGGTTTTGGGCCAAGCACACTTTGCAGCGCGTCCGGCTCCGCATCTGGCCTGCTACGAGCTTCATATAGCTGTTGAATATTGGTTACATACAGCGCCCCTTGCGAATGGGCGCGTTCAGGCTCACCACGCATGTAGCTCTGGTGATCCCAGTAGATTCGTAACTCCGGGGGGATTACCGGATCCTGGGTGAAAATCCGCCCTCCCTCGAAATCATTTTTAAGACGCTCAAAAACAATGACGTTAGGCGCGATCAAGAGCGTGGTTGCGGCAAAGCGAGCCGGGTCTTCCACGGCGTTAAAGTACTGCCAAGCGATGGCCAGAGATATGACCTTGGTCTTGCCCGTCCCGGTCGCCAGCTTGAGGCAGTAGCGCGGGAATAAATCATATTGAAGCAATCTCAGGTCTTTTTGGGTGGAGTAGCTCTCAATCAATTCTTTGGAGCGGAACTTCCCAGCGACCTCATACAGGTAAACAATGGTTTCAATGGCCTCGCGTTGAAAGGGATGGTAGCTAAACCGTTGCCCATTCGGGAGAAAGTGGTCGTTGAAGAACCAGTGATTAAGCAGCTTTTCTGTTGTATCTGTAATGCCGGGATAATCTCGTTTGCGCCATTCCTGGACGGCCTCTTGAATTTTTGGTACGCACGGCGCAGTAGTCACCTCGGCAGTGAACATCTTGCCCTGTGCCGCGGCAGGCTTTGCCTTGCGTACAGCCTTCTTGCGCATCGGTGCCGCCTTGGGAATTGCACGCTTGGCTTTTGCTTTTGCCTGCTTTGCCTTCTTCTTCGCCATCCCTAAATGCTCACTTTGATTACTTTCGTGGTGTCGTTGCCGAGGATATCAATTACTTTGACCATTACCGTGTATGTGCCCGCTTCCTCATAAACATGGCCAGTCTTTAACTGTAAGCTCGGCTCCTGTCGAGTGCGATAGGTCTGCCATTGATTATGGAAAGTATCTGCCTTGTTATCCCAGTCCACCGCCCAATAATCGATCCACTGCGACCAGTGTTTGATCGCTTTTTGCACATCATCCGGCACATCATCCGGCGGAATCGTGAAATCTTTCAATTCGAGGAACAGCTCGCTTTTCTTAACCCTTGTATCCACTGCCAGCGCCGCCAACTCAAAGAATTTGACATCCCCCTGTTCTACCGCCTTGGGATCCATTACTTCACGGGGGATTTTGAGGCAGCGCAGGTTGATGCCAGCATCTCTGGCCTGTTGGATACCCACCTCATTAATTTCAAATGCAAAATCCCAACCCAACACATCTACTGCAGCCTCTTTGGGAGCATCTTTGCCAGTACCAATGGCTTTTTTAAACTCGATAGCGATCTGGGTAATGTCACCCAGTGCGACGGGGGAATCTACTGAGCCGACATGCACCATACGGCCACCTTTGATACCGTGCAGCCAGGCATAGCCCTCAATGGGCCGCGCCGAATAAAGTTCAAGAAGGAAATTGCGATAGTCCTTTTGTAGGGCTTCGGCGCGCTTCTTGCTACCGAATTCCACTGTTTGCCAGGCTTGACGCTCGTATTTGCCAAGATTCTGAACGACAAACGGCTTCACATCGGTAATCCCCAACAGGCGCTTACGGGCGGTATGGATAGCAAAACGGCCAAGGTCACAAGCAATCCAACGACGGTCCAGCTTTTCGGCGACGGCTGCCGTCGTACCTGAGCCACTAAAGCAATCGAGAACAACATCACCTTCAACCGAAGCTAAGGAAATAATTCTCTCAAGTAGTGCTTCACTTTTTTCTGTTGGATAACCAGTCTTAGACGCATAGACAGGTATACCCGACCAGATAGTGTCAGCAATCCTGAGTTCTGCTGGTTCTCTCCAGTACTGGGGGCGCCCTTCATTAGACGACCTTCTTATAAACTCTAGGTTACTTCCAGTATCTCTCCAGTATTCTACAAGTGTTCTTCCTCCAGATTCTTTTAGGAACTTTTCGTAATTTGCAACAGCTTGTAGTGCTCTTTCCTCTCGCCACACCCACTGTCCCGTAGTTGGCGTGATTCCGAAGAGCTCATATCGCATAGTTGGGCGATCAGCAGTGCTCCAGAAGTGGTGCCAATGACCTTCTAGGTTCCCTGGATTATGTTTTTCTATCCAAAAAGCTTCGAAACGCGTTTCTGGTTTTTTTGTGTACCAAAAAAGAACATCATGCCTCACTTGAAGTTTCTGTATCTCTTTGAATTGTTGCTGCAAATTCTTAACAGCTCGCCCCGGAAGAATAATTTCATTTCTGAAATTGTCAGGGCCGAAGATTCCGTCCAATACAACCTTTATATAATAGGCGACATGGTAGTCTAGATGAACAAAGATACTGCCTTTGTCAGTTAGTAGCTCAGAAAGAATTAGAGCTGTTTCGTTGAACCATGTAAGATAAGAATCAAGACCCCGTCCCCACGTATCTCGATATGCCTTTAATTCAACTGCACTAGGCTCCTTCCTAAAAGTTGCCCCATCGTCGAGAGTTCCTTCAGGCGCCTCTGGAACAGTTGCGGTATAAGAAAAGTCTGCTCCTACATTAAAAGGCGGATCAATATAGATTAGATCTACCTTCCCTGCGAACCCATCCAGCAAAGAGGGCAATACATACTTCTTGTCCCCCCAGATCAGGCGATTGCGCCACTCGGTCTGCCTACCGCCGAAATCGAGTGACATTTGGCGCTGCTGCACACTCTCGCTAACCGTTTCTACGGTTTGAAAAGGTAGTTTCACCCGCAATGGGGCTACGCGGTTGCCATCCTTGTCGTATTTTCCATCCCAAATTAGTTCGACCATGTGCGGATTATAAGGCAGTTGGTGTCCAACACCTTGACACCCTGCTCCAATCACGCAGCCTGCGCGCAATTATTGGTATACCGCCTGCATGCCTACCTTTAGGGAATACAGCTTTTCCAGATATCTTTTTAGCTGCACCCCCTACCCCCACCCACAAAACGAACAACATCTTCTCTACTCTTACGGATAAATGCGGTTAAGCCAGTCCATCGGCTCCACCGAGACGCCGCCCACCCACACCTCCCAGTGCAGATGCGCGCCGGTGATGCGCCCGGTGGCGCCCACCAGGCCGATCACCTGGGTGGTCTGCACTTGGTCGCCCACATTCACCAGAATTTGCGACTGGTGGAAGTAGCCGGTGTACACGCCCCAGCCGTGGTCAATGATGGTCACATTGCCGCGCACATCCAGCGGGCCGGCAAACACCACCGTGCCCGGCGCCGGCGCCCAGATCTCGATCCCCACCCCGCCGCCAAAATCCACGCCGTAGTGGTAGTTCTCGTATTCGCCATTGTTGTAGCTGCGGTGGATGCCGAAGCTGGAGTTGATCACATTGATATACGGGTGCGGCGCGCCCCAATACCCGGCCCAGCGCTTTTCGGGCGTGGCGGCCATCACCATGTCGTAGACCTGCTGCATCTCGCGCTCCGAGAGTTCCGGGTTGAGCAGCGCCGGGTCGTTGACGGTCAGCGTCTCGCTCTCGTAGCCGCCGCTGGCGATGCGCACCGGCTGCGTGAACGAGAACGGCGTGCCATCGGCCAGCGTGCCCGCCAGCGTCAAGTCAAAGGTGCCGGTCTCGGCATACAGCGGAATGCCCTGCAAGGCCACCTGCTGGCTGTCAGATTCTGGGAAGAAATTGAGCGGGAAGCCGAAGAACTCGCCGCCCATCTGGATATCGGGGTCGGTGACGGCGTTGATCACCACGGTGCGCCCCTGTACAAAACCGATGCCCTCGACCTCAACGAACTGGACGCCGCTAGGCAGGCCGCCGGGGCCAGGCGCCTGGCGACCGGGGGTGAACACCACATCGCCCGGCACGGCCCATGCGCCGGGCAGCTGGTTGTACGCCATCAGCGCCCAGGGGTTGTCGCCGCTGGCCGCGGCCAGCTCCCACAGGGATTGGCCGGCGGCCACCACGCTGCGGGCGCTGCCGGTCAGCTCGCCGTGGTCGCTGGCCAGCATGGCCGGGAAGCCGTAGTACATCTGCTCCGGGCTGGTGAGCTGATTGAGCCGCGCCATACCCTCGTCGGAGAGCAGGTAGCGGCGTTTGAGGCTCAAGTAATTGTCGCCCAGGGCCACATTCTGGAAGAACAGCGTGCCCTCCACCCAGTCGATCCCGGGGATGATGAGCACATCGCCCACATTCAGGGCGTTGGGGTTGGCCAGCTCGCTGGCGGCGATGATGTCGTTGATGGGCACATTGAAGCGCAGCGCAATGCTGGAGAGAGTATCGCCGGGCTGCACGGTGTAGCGCACGCCCTCCTCTTCTTCCTGCTGGGCGTAGACGGGTTGAACAGCCGTGGCTAACAGCAGGATGGCGACAAGTGCAACCATGACCGTCTTTGCGAGCCGCTTTGCGGCGAAGCAATCCCCAAGGTGGTTTGCAAAACTAGCCAGGGGATTGCTTCGGGGCTGAAAGTTGCATGAAAATGCAACTTTCAGCACTCCTCGCAATGACAGTTGGGGGAGCAACCCTCGTAATGACACGAAGAGGCTAAATATCTTCAAACGCAATCTGGTCACCAAGTTGGAATTCGGCATAGCGGCTCGGCGCACACTCTATCACATAGCGCGCCGCTGTGCGGGGCAGCAGCACGCTGCGCCAACGCCGTGCCAATTGAACGTCAACGACGTTCAATTGGCTGTCCAGCCACACCACGCACAGATCGAACGCCATGCCCAGCATATGGATGCTGGCGCCCGCCCGGCTCTCGGCCGGCTCGGCCAGCACCAGGCCCTCGCCAGCCGCCAGCCGGCGCCGGAAGGCCAGCCCGCGCAGCTTATCGAAGAAGCCATCAGCAAAGCCCGCTTGCAGCGGGCTTTTTAGCGGGCGGGTGCGGTTATGTATGCTTACTTGACGCATGTGGGGATAGCTGCCGCCGCAGCGTGCAGCTTAGTTACCAGTTTCGGCGGCCTGGCCCTGGCGTTCCAGTACCGCTTCTACGCGGTCCACCAGTTCCTGCAGGCTGAACGGCTTGGAAATGTAATCATCCACCTTGGCAATGTGCAGGCCAAGCACTTTATCAATGTTCTGGGCCTTGGCAGTCACCACGACCACGGGAATGTGCTCGGTGGCCGGGTCCGCCTTGAGCTGCTGGTAGACCTGCCAGCCGTCCATCTCAGGCATCATCAGGTCCAGCAGCACAATATCGGGCAGCTCAGCCCGGATCAGCTCCAGGCCGCGCACGCCGCCATTGGCCCCCAGCACTTCGAATCCCCTGCGTCCAAGGATGAGCCGGATGAGATCGATCATCTCCTGCTCGTCCTCAACGCATACAACTTTGCGGGTCTGCTGGTCTGCCATGGCTAGTTGAAAGAGTCTACCACGCAGCGGATTATGACCCAGTAGTACGATAGTAAGCGAACAAAACAATTAGCAAACAGTAATTTTTTGGTTGTGTTCGCCTCGGGCAGCTGAGTGCCTGGCAATTGCGCAACACTATCTAGGCTATAATGCCCGCCGTTATATTGGCTTATAAAAGGAAAACTCAATGATCGATGTAAATGACCTGCGCAAGGGGGTGACCTTTGAAGAAGACGGTCACCTGTTCAAAGTTCTGGAATATTCGCACAACAAGCCTGGCCGCGGCAGCGCCACCATCCGCATCAAGGCCCGCAACCTGCGCACCGGCGCCATCACCGAACGCACTTGGAACTCCGGCATGCGCGTGCAAGACGTGCGGCTGGACTTCCACAATGTCCAGTTCCTCTACAAGGACGGCGACAACTACATCTTCATGGATCACGAGACCTTTGAGCAGCCCGCTCTGCCCTCTGAGGTGCTGGGCGACTCGGCCCCCTACCTCAAAGCCGGCATGGACGCCAAGCTGACCTTCTACGGCGAGGAGCCGCTGGACGTGGAGCTGCCCACCACCGTGGACCTGGAAGTGACCCAGGCGGAGATCGCCGTGCGCGGCGACACCGCCACCGGCGTGAACAAGCTGGTGACCACGGAGACCGGCCTGCAGGTGCAGGTGCCAGCCTTCGTCAACCAGGGCGATACCATCCGAGTCGACACCCGCACGGGTGAGTACGTCACGCGAGTTTAATCTTGCCGCAGATAAACGCAGATGAACGCTGATACTGCTTTCTATCTGCGGCGTTGCGCAGCAACGCACTTTATCTGTGGATAGAATTCCCTCATGATCACTCCTGCCGGCCGCGAGTGCCGCCATTTCCACGGCGACTACTTCCGCGGCCGAAACATTGAGCGCTGCCGCTTGCTGGATGCCTATCGGCTGCCCTGGACGCCCGACCTGTGCACAGACTGCCCAGTGCCCGAGATCCTGGCCGCCAACGCCTGCGAGCATCAATCACTGGTGCCGCGCATCCACAAGCCGCTGTTCTTCATGAAGCCCGCCGTGCAGGTCACCGCTGAATGCAGTCAGTGCCAATGCACGGTCGAGGAGCCCCGCATCGGCTGCGGCCAGTGCCACCCATTGCCGGGTGTGTTTGTGGTGGGACCCGAGTGAGGCTGGTGCTGCGTTACTACTCGGCTGCGCCGAGTAGTAACGCCAACGCGTGGCGGAAGCCACGCAAGATTTCAGAATTAAGAAGTAAGAATTTCGTTGCATGCAAGCATCACTTCATAATTCTGACTTCTGCATTCTCACTTGCATTTTGAGCTACACTCAACTCTTCGCTCACTTCCATCATGACTCCCCGAACTAAAGCCATTTGGCTCACTCTCCTCGTCACCTTCCTGTGGTCCACCTCGTGGGTGCTGATCAAGATCGGCCTGGGCCAGATCCCGCCCCTGCTGTTCGCCGGGTTGCGCTACGGTCTGGCCTTCGTGATCATGCTGCCATGGCTGCTGCGCCCCGCCGCCCGGCGGGAGCTGGCTGGCCTGCAGCGCAATGACCTCATTGCACTGGCCTTGCTGGGCCTTGTAATGATCGCCATCACGCAAGGCGCCCAGTTCATTGCGCTGGCACATATACCCGCCCATACTCTGAGCCTGCTGCTTAGCCTCAGCACCTTGTCGATCGCTTTCCTCGGCGTACTGTTCCTGGGCGAGCATTTGCACGGCCGCCAGTGGATGGGCGTGGCCGTCACGCTGATCGGCGCTTTCATTTACTTCGGCCGCCTCGGCGCGGTCTCCATGTTTGGGCTGGCAGTCGGCGTGCTCAACCTGCTAGCCACTTCCATCGGAGCCATCCAGGGCCGGGCGCTTAACCGGCAGGCCAAGCTCTCCGCCCTCACCGTCACCGGTGTGAGCATTGGCGTGGGCTCCGCCGCCCTGCTGGCGCTCGGCTTGCTCACCGAGCCGTGGCCTACCCTCAGCGGGCGTGAGTGGCTGATCATCATCTGGCTGGCCGCGGTCAATACGGCTTTCGCATTCACGTTGTGGAATCACACCATGCGCACCCTGCCCGCCGCCGAATCCGGCGTGATCAACAACACCATGCTGATCCAGATCGCCATCCTGGCCTGGGTCTTCCTGGGCGAGCGCATCACGCCCATGCAGGGCGTGGGCTTGCTCCTAGCCGCGGCGGGCACCGTATTGGTGCAGTGGAAGCGGCGCAGCGCACAGATTCCCAAAACCTAGCCAAATTAGCCCGTATCCCTGCCGTACAGGCTGGGTTATAAAGTTAACCAGCTCCACGAAGGGCATCAAAAATGAAAAAACGTATCGTAATCACCGGCTTGGGCTGTCTAAGCCCGCTTGGCAATGACATCGAAAGTTCCTGGAAGAACGCCGTGGCTGGCGTCTCCGGCGCAGGCCGCATCACCCACTACGACCCCACTGGCTACAAAACCCAGATCGCCTGCGAGGTCAAAGGCTTCGATGGCGCCGCACTCTACGGCACGCGTGAAGCCCGCCGCATGGACCGTTTCACCCAGCTCGGTGTCGCCGCCGCCCAGCAAGCCGTGCAGGATGCTGACCTCAAGATCACCGACGAGAACCGCCTGCGCATCGGCGCCATTGTGGGCACCGGCATCGGCGGCGCTCACACGCTTTACGAGCAGATCAAGACCCTAGTGGAAAAAGGGCCTGACCGGGTCAGCCCGTTCATGGTGCCGATGATGCTGGCCGACACGGTCGGCGGCATGATCGCCATCCATATGCAGATCCAAGGCCCCAACTTCGCCGTGGTGACTGCCTGCGCCACTGGCACCAATGCCCTCGGCGAAGCCGCCGAGGTCATCCGCCGCGGCCAGGCCGACGTGATGCTGGCGGGCGGCTCGGAAGCCGCCATCGTCCAGCCCTCCGTGGCCGGCCTGGGCAACATGACCGCCCTTAGCACCCGCAACGATGACCCGCTGCACGCCTCGCGCCCCTTCGATAAAGAACGTGACGGCTTTGTAATGGGCGAAGGCGCCGCAGTGCTAGTGCTCGAGTCACTTGAGCACGCCCTCAAGCGCGGCGCCCGCATCCTGGGCGAGGTGCTTGGGTACGGCAGCACCAACGATGCCTTCCACATCTCCGCCCCGTCTGAGAATGGGCGCGGCGCAGCCGACTGCATGCGCATGGCTCTCAACGACGCCGGCGTCCAGCCCGAAGAGATCGATTACATCAACGCCCACGGCACCAGCACCCCGCTGAACGACAAGAGCGAGACCGCCGCCATCAAGACCGTCTTCGGGGAGCGGGCTTATGACATGGCCATCTCCTCCACCAAGTCCATGACCGGCCACTTGATGGGCGCCGGCGGTGCGCTGGAGGCCGTGTTCTCACTACTGGCCATGCGTGACGGCATCGTGCCGCCCACCATCAACTATGAAGTCCCCGACCCCGAGTGTGACCTCAACTACACGCCCAACACCGCCGTTCGCAAAGAGATGAACACCATCATGTCGAACTCCTTTGGTTTTGGCGGCCACAATGCCACCATCATCCTGGGCTCGGCGCAGGATGTGAAAGCAGCCGCCTGATGCCCTACGCACACGTCACCGGCTGGGGAATGTCCGTGCCAGAGAAAGTCATGACCAATGACGATCTGGCCAAGATCGTAGAGACCAACGACGCCTGGATCCGCGAGCGCACCGGCATTGCCGAGCGCCGCATCGCCGCCAAAGGGCAGACCACCGCCTCGCTGGCCGCCGAGGCCGCCATCAATGCCCTGCGTGTCGCCAAGCTGCCGCCCAACGAGCTTGACCTCATCATCGTCGCCACCTCTTCGCCCGAGCACCTGTTTCCTTCCACAGCCAGCCTGGTGCAAGACCGCATAGGCGCTGACCACGCTGGCGCCTTTGACCTCTCGGCAGCCTGCACGGGCTTTATCTACGCGCTGAGCATGGCTTCGCAGTCCATCCGCAGCGGCGCCATCAAGAGCGCCCTCATCATCGGCTCCGAGACGCTCTCGCGCCTGGTGAACTGGAACGACCGCACCACCTGCATCCTGTTTGGCGATGGCGCGGGCGCCTTCGTGCTGCAAGCTTCCGAGGAGCCGGGCGGCGTGCTGTCCTCCGTGCTGCGCTCGGACGGTTCCGGCGGCGATTTGCTCACCATCCCTGCCGGCGGCAGCGCCAAGCCCGCCTCGCAAGCCACCATTGATGCGGGCCAGCACTTCATTCACATGAACGGCAATGAGGTCTTCCGCTTCGCCACTCGCGTAATGGCAGCGGCTTCCAAGGAAGCCATGGACAAGGCTAACCTGGCCGTGGAGGATGTGGCCCTCATCGTGCCGCACCAGGCCAACCTGCGCATCATCCAAGCCGCCGCCCGCGGCCTCAAGCTGCCCATGGAACGCTTCATGGTCAATATTGACCGCTACGGCAACACCTCCACCGCCTCCATCCCCATCGCGGTGTGTGAAGCCGTGGAAGAGGGCCTGCTGCGCAAGGGCGATAACTCCGTCCTGGTGGGTTTCGGCGCCGGGCTGACCTGGGGCTCGCTGGCCCTGCAATGGACCGGGCCCTTTGAGCAGGCCGAGCCGATCCGCATGCGCCGCTACACGCGCTTCGCCTGGCTGCGCTCGCTCATGCGCCGCATCTGGCGCCGCATCGAGGGCCTGCTGTGGGGCCGCCGCGGCTAAGCCACAGCCAACTAGCAAACCAAAACACGCTGCCTTCGGCAGCGTGTTTTTTATCCGTCATTGCGAGCGAAGCGAAGCAATCTGGTTTGCAGTCACTCGCTGCATATGAACCACAAAGACACAAAGGGCACAAAGAATATGCATCGTCATCTGCATCATTATGCAACGCGGGTCTCACTGAAACCCAGCCACGACTACAAACCTCTCGCATACCGTCTTTGTCATTGCGAGCGAAGCGAAGCAATCTGGTTTTGCATTTATCCGTGACAAAGATTCTTTCAGGGAGCTCTGGACGCAACGCGGGTCTCACTGAAACCCGGCCATGACTGCAAACCTTCGCATACCGTCTGGAGGGGGTTCTACGCTGCTTCGCAGCGTCGGGGGAACTGGTAACACGAAGTGTAGTTCCCCCTAAGCGGGGTCACAGGGGCAGAGCCCCTGAAAAAGCAAAAAGACTTCTTCAGCTTTGTTTTACGAAATCCCAAGTTTTTCTCTGAAAAGGTCTCCCGGGAACGCCGTCAACCCGAGCGGGGTAATACCAGTATGAAGAACGCAAAAACCTGGATACGTACGCACTGGCGTGGCGTGCTGCTCAACACCCTCGGCTTGATCGCCCTGCTGACCCTCCTCAGGCTGCCGCGCGCCTCACAGTTTAGCGGAGTCAGCGAGCCAATGATCGCGGCCGGCATCTGGGCCGCTCGCTTTCTGCTCATCACCCTGGCGATCACACCGCTCAACACGGTCTTCGGCTGGCGCAGCCTGCTGCGCTTACGCCGTACGGCCGGCTTATGGACCTTTGCGTTCGCTGCGCTGCACTTCGCGTACTACGTCATGGACAGCAAAAGTTGGGCAGCCTACCCGATCCCAAACTTGGCGGCTGGCATCGGCCTGGCCGCCTTGCTCATCCTCGCTGCGCTGGCAGTCACATCCACCAACGCAGCCCAGCGCCGCCTGGGCAAATGGTGGGCGCGGCTGCACAAGCTCGTCTATGCGGCTGGCGTTCTGGGCCTGGTGCACGGGCTGCTCGAGACCGGGCACAAGTTCGTCGCCATGAACCAGCCCGAAGCGGCTACTGAGATCTGGCTATATCTTGGGTTGCTGACCGCGTTGTTGGCCGCCCGCATCCCCGTTGTCCGCAGACACCTTGCAAGCCTGCGTCACAAGCGGCGCACGTCTGCCATGCCTGCAGAGACAGCCTGACACTTCACGAGTGAGTTGGGCTGGTTCGCGGCCGTTGACCATGCGCTAACCACGGCACAGCCCTGCCGTAAGAAATCTATAAGAAGTAGGCGCGTTTTGAACAAGAGGGGGCTGGGTTGGTATAATCCCGCGATTGTTCTAGTATCCGGAGGCCCAGTTTGAACAGCCCTCGTAGTCGAGTATCCCTTATCTATATCCTCTTCATCGCCGCGCTGGCTTTCTTTTTGGTGTTCAGCTTCCAGCAGCAATCCGGCGCACAAGAGACCCTGACCCTTAACCAGGCCGTCGCAGACATCAAAGCCGGGCAGATCAGCCGCCTGGTGACCGATGAGGAAACCCTGCGCCTGGTCTACAAAGACGGCACCGAGCGCACCGCTCTGCGCGAACCCGGCCAGACCACCGTCCAGCAGCTGCTGGACCTGGGCGTCACGGCCGAGGAGTTGAGCGCGCAGAACCTTGAGCTCGAAGTGCGTCCCCCCAGCGCGTGGCTCGGCATCCTCACCGTCCTCACCTATCTTGGGCCGCTGATCTTCGTCGGCCTCATTTTCTGGTTCGTCATGCGCCAGGCCCAGGGCAGCAACAACGCCGCCATGTCGTTCGGCAAGTCGCGCGCTCGCATGTTCTCTGGCGAGAACCCCACTGTCACCTTCAATGACGTGGCCGGCGCCGATGAAGCCAAGGTAGACCTGCAGGAAATTGTAGAGTTCCTCAAAGAGCCTGAGAAGTTCATCGCCCTCGGCGCGCGCATTCCCAAAGGTGTGCTGCTGGTGGGCCAGCCCGGTACAGGCAAGACCCTGATGGCCAAAGCCGTCTCCGGCGAAGCCGGCGTGCCGTTCTTCTCCATCTCCGGCTCTGAATTCGTAGAAATGTTCGTGGGCGTCGGCGCCAGCCGCGTGCGTGACCTGTTCGACCAGGCCAAGCGCCACTCCCCTTGCATCATCTTCATCGACGAAATTGACGCCGTGGGCCGCCAACGCGGCGCCGGCCTCGGCGGCAGCCACGACGAACGTGAGCAGACCCTCAACCAGATGCTGGTGGAGATGGACGGCTTCGACACTGATACCAACATCATCATGATCGCCGCCACCAACCGCCCCGACATTCTGGACCCGGCTCTGCTGCGCCCCGGCCGCTTTGACCGCCGCGTCACAATGGATCCGCCCGATGTCAAAGGCCGTGAAGCCATCCTCAAAGTGCATGTGCGCGGCAAACCGCTGGCCAAGGAAGTCAAGCTGGCCACCCTGGCCCGCGCCACGCCCGGCTTTGTGGGCGCTGACCTGGAGAACCTGGTCAACGAAGCTGCCATCCTTTCTGCTCGCCGCAACAAGAAGACCATCGGGCAGGATGAACTGGAACAATCGGTTGAGCGCGTGATGCTGGGCGGCCCTGAGCGCCGCAGCAAGATCATCAGCCCCGAAGAGAAGCTGATCGTGGCCTATCACGAAGCCGGCCACGCCATCGTGGGCCATGTACTGCCGAACGCCGACCCGATCCACAAGATCACCATCGTGCCGCGCGGCCAGGCCGGCGGTTACGTGCTGGCCCTGCCCGACGAAGACCGCGACATGGTCAGCCGCAACAAGCTGATGGAGCGCATGGTCATGGCCCTCGGCGGCCGCGCCGCTGAGGAGCTGGTGTTCGACGACATCACCTCCGGCGCCTCCAGCGACATCCAGACCGTCACCAACATCGCCCGCCAGATGGTGATGCGCCTCGGCATGAGCGAGAAGCTCGGCACGCGGGTCTACGGCCAGAAGGAAGAGCTCGTCTTCCTGGGCCGCGAGATCTCAGAGCAGAAGGACTACTCTGAAGCCATTGCAGAAGAGATCGACCGTGAAGTCCTGAAGCTGGTCACCACTGCATACGCTCACGCCAAGAAGATTCTGACCAAGTACCGCAAGGAACTCAAGAAGATCGCCGAGAAGCTGGTGGAAGTCGAAACCATCTCTCGCGAAGAGTTCGAGAAGCTGATGCCTGTCGCCAGCAAGCGCGTCGGCGGTACCCCGGTGTTCGTCGGCGCTACCAACGGCCGCAGCGCCAAGTAAGCATCACAAACCAACAAACCAAAAGGCCAGGCGTTTCGCCTGGCCTTTTTTAATTCACATCGGCATCCTTTGATTTCTTTATCTGTGTTCATCTGTGGTTAAAATCCTTCTATGAATCGCTTCCTCCAACGACTGGCCGACCCGCGCCCCATTCTGCTCGATGGCGCTACGGGCACCGAGCTGCAGCACCGCGGCATCGACACCAGCACGCCGATCTGGAGCGCGCTGGCCCTGCTCGAGTCGCCCAAGCTGGTCGAGCAGGTACACCGTGACTATCTCGACGCCGGCGCCGAAGTCATCATCACCAACACCTTCCGCACCCACCGCCGCAACCTGGAGCAAGTTGGCCTGGGCGAGGAAGCCGGCCGCCTAACCACGCTGGCGGTGGCCATTGCCCAGGCGGCGGTGCGCGCCAGCGGCAAGCCCGCCTTTGTGGCCGGCGGCATTGCCCCGCTGGAGGACAGCTACACCATGGCGCCTCTGCCGCGCGAAGTCTATCTGCGCGAGCACGGCGAGATCGCCCGCACGCTGGCCGCCGCCGGCGTGGACCTTCTGCTGCTCGAAACCATGAAAGACATCGCCGAAACGGAAGCCGCCGCCGAGGCGGCCAAAGCGACTGGGCTGCCCTTCGGCGTCAGCTTTATCTGCAAACTGGATGGCCGCCTGTTCTCGGGCGAAAGCATCGCCGATGCGGTGCGGGCCATCGAGCCGCACGGCCCGGCCTTCGTGGGCATCAACTGCACCGCCGCGCCGTACCTACACAACGCCCTGCGCGAGCTGCGTGCTGCCACCACTCTACCTCTGTGCGCTTATGCCAACCCCAGCGAGACCGAGGACTATGTGAACTGGGACCCCACCGCCGCTGAGCAGCCCGAAGGCTATGCTGAGTTTGCCCGCCAGTGGCTAGCGGATGGCGCCAAGATCATTGGCGGTTGCTGCGGCACCACGCCGGAGCATATTGCTCATTTGAAAGAGATCATCCACAGATAAACACAGATACATCAGGTTTATCTGTATCATCTATTGAGCCTAGAACATGGATCACTTCCGCAACGTCTACACCAACAAAGCCGCCGCCTATCACGAGCTGATCGCCGCCGAAGATGCAGATGGCAACCTGCGAAAGGCGCTGGAAAGCACCGCGCCTTTCGCAGGCGCACGCGTGCTCGATCTTGGCAGCGGCAGCGGGCGCATCCCGCTGCTGCTGCGCGGGCTGGACTGCACGATCGTGGCCTCAGACCTGCACTACGCCATGTTGGTAGAGCAGCAAGCCCAGCAAACTGCGGCGGGCGGCCGCTGGCCGCTGGTGCAAGCCGACGGCCGCGCTACGCCCTTCACCAGCGGCTGGGCCGACGTGGTCACCGCCGGCTGGGCCTTCGGCCACCTGGTGGGTTGGTATCCCGACGCCTGGCAGCAGCAGGCCGGCCGCGCCATCGCCGAAATGCGGCGCACGGCCAAACCTGGCGGCATGCTCATCATCATGGAGACGCTGGGGACCGGCGTGCTGCAGCCCGCCCCGCCCCACGCTGGGCTGGCATCGTACTACGCCTGGCTGGAGAACGAACACGGCTTCGTGCGCACCACCGTGGCGACGGACTACAATTTTGGCAGCGTAGACCGCGCCGTGGAGCTATGCAGCTTCTTCTTCGGCGAGGAGATGGCCGAGCGCGTGCACTCCAACGGCTGGAGCCGCGTGCCGGAGTTCACGGGCGTGTGGAGTAAATCTATTTGAGACTTGTTTTTCCCCCAAGTGCTTTTGACACAGGTTCGAACAGTTTCTTATTCGAAGCGAAGAACCATTCTTCGTGGATGTTCAGTGTCTCTAGCACTAAATAGCCAGCGCTTCTGAACAGAATAGCGGCCAACAACAACATAGCCAGAATAGCAACATGAACAACACTAAGGTTCATTATCCCAAGGCGAAGAACTGCATCAGCAAGGAGAAACAGAAAAGCAAAAGATGTAGTCATTGAAAGAGCCCAGTGCGACAACAAGAATCGCCAAGTTCGAGCCACATGCTCTAGGAAATGTTCCGGAACGTCTTTGCTATAAAGAGTGAGATTCCATATAAGAAAGGCGTTTTTACGGGATAGCTTGCTTCCCTTCCTACTGCATTCCTGAATAACTCTATCGATAATTACTCGCCCTTGTCTCCAATGCCCCCGATTACCGGAAGCTTCAAAAATGAGCCGGAATAGTTGATGTGCCATGTATCCAATTAATGGGCTTGTTGCAACTAAACCAATTACCTCCGCTTCATTCAGTGGCATTCCTGTCCAAAACAACAATGAGGCAATAACGACTAAGCCAGGCAAAGAGAAGTACAAAAGTTCATACATTTCTATTTATCCTTTGATATGTTTTCTCTTCCACTCCGCCAGCTTGTTCAGCGCCTCGATCGGCGACAAGCCGTCCAGGTCTAATTTCCTGAGCTCCTCGACCAGCGGGTGCTCCAAGGCGAACAGCGGCGCTTGCTGTTCGCGGACGGCCAACCCGCCGCCAGCCGCCGGTTGCTGCCCGTTCGATTCCAGTTCGGCCAGGATCTCTTGCGCGCGTGCCAGCACGGGGCGCGGCAGCCCGGCCAGCTGGCCTACATGGATCCCATACGAGCGGTCCGCCCCGCCGGCTACGATCTTGTGCAAGAACACCACGCTGTCGTCGGCCTCGCTGACCGCCACGTTGTAATTGCGCACCCCCGGCAGGCTGGCGGCCAGCGCGGTCAGCTCGTGATAGTGAGTGGCGAACAGCGTGCGCGCCCGCAGGCGCGGCTCGTTGTGAATATGCTCGATCACCGCCCAGGCGATCGAGAGGCCATCGTAGGTGCTGGTGCCGCGGCCGATCTCGTCCAATATCAACAGGCTGCGCGAAGTGGCATGGTTGAGGATGCTGGCGGTCTCGACCATTTCGACCATGAAGGTGGAGTGCCCAGCATGGATCTCGTCCTGTGCCCCAATACGCGTGAAGATACGGTCCACCAGACCGATCTCGGCCTGCTCGGCGGGCACAAAGCTGCCCATCTGCGCCAGCAGCACGATCAACGCCACCTGGCGCAGATATGTGGACTTGCCGCTCATGTTTGGCCCCGTGATCAGGCGCACACACTCACCGTCTTCGAAGACGGTGTCATTGGGCACAAAGCGCTCCTGCGCCGGCAGCAAGCGCTCCACCACCGGGTGACGGCCGGCAATGATTTCTAGCGACCCATCGCTTTTAACGACGGGGCGCACGTAGCCCTGCAGCGCGGCCACCTCAGCCAGGGCGGCCAGCACATCCAGCGTGGCCAGCGCACGGGCGCAGGCCAGCAGCGGTTCGGCCGCCGCGGCCAGTTGGCTGCACAATTCCTTGAACGCCCGCGTCTCCACCGCCACTATGCGCTCTTCGGCGTTGAGTACCTGGGTTTCCACATCTTTCATTTCGGGCGTGATGTAGCGCTCGGCATTGACGAGCGTTTGCTTGCGAATGTACTCGGCGGGCAAGTTGCCGTCATCCTTGGCCTTGGTGACCTCGATGTAATAGCCGTGCACTTTGTTGTAGCCGACTTTGAGCGACTTAATGCCAGTGCGCTCGCGCTCGGCCGATTCCAGATTGGCGATCCATTCGCGGGCCTGGCTAGTAGCGGCCATCAGCTCATCCAGTTCGCTGGAATGGCCGGCGCGGATGACGCCCATATGGCCCAGCACCGCCGGGGGCTCATCGGCCAGCGCAGACTGCAGCAGCTTCAATTCATTCGCACACTCTGACAAACCGACCAGAAGACTAGCGACTGGAGATTTGAGACCCTTGGTGAGCTTAAGCACCGCTGGCACAGCCTCCAGCGTAATGCGCATGGCGGCCAGATCGCGCGGCTGGGCCGTGCCGCCCAACACACGGTTCACCAAGCGCTCCAAGTCACCCAGCGGCTTGAGAGCCGTGCGCAGCTCGGCGCGGCGCATACCGTCGCCGTGCAGCCAAGCCACGCCCTCCTGGCGGGCATGGATGGCGTCCAGGTCCAGCAGCGGCTTGCCTACCCATTGGCGCAGCAAGCGCCGACCCATCGGCGTGATGGCGCGGTCCAGCGTGCCCAGCAGCGAGCCGGCCAGTTCGCCACGCAAAGTCTCGGTCAGCTCCAAATTGCGCCGCGCCGAGGCATCCAGGTTCATGAATTCGTCAAGTGTGTAGGCGCGCAAGCTGCTCAGCAGGCTCAGGCTCTTGGGCTGGGTCTCCTGCACGTATTGCAGCAGCGCCCCCGCCGCCCGTGCCGCCAGCAGGCGCTCCTCCAGCCCATAGCTCTTCAGGCTCTTGGCCTTGAAGTGCGCTAACAACGCATCCCGGGCGCGGGCCGGCTCAAAACGGTAGGCTGGCCACGGGCTGCCGTGGCCCGGCAGTCCAGCCAGCGGCTCTTTCTCCACATGCAGGGTCTCGGCCGGCGCCAGACGGCCCAATTCCGCCCGCAGGGCAGCCGCGTCCAACTCCGTGGCGGCAAACTCACCCGTGGTCAGGTCGGCATAGGCCAGGCCGGCCCAGCCTTCGTGCACCAGGGCTGCCGCGAGGTAATTGTTGGCGTCGCCGGGCAGCAGGCCGGGCTCCACCACCGTGCCGGGGGTGACGATGCGCACGACTTCGCGCGGCATTAGGCCCTTGACCGGCTCCGTGCCGACCTGCTCACAGATGGCCACATGGTGGCCGCGCTCGATCAGCCGCGCAAGGTAGCTCTCGGCGGCGTGGTGCGGCACACCCGCCATGGGAATGCGCGTGCCCTTGGCCACATTGCGCGAGGTGAGCACAATATCCAGCTCTTTGGCCACCAGCTCGGCATCTTCGTCAAAGGTCTCGTAAAAGTCCCCCAGCCGGAAGAACAAAATAGTCCCGGGATACTGGCGCTTGATATCCAAATATTGCTGGCGTACCGGGGTGATGTTCTCGTCATTGCCATTTGGCAAGCTCATGGTGAAATTTTAACGGCATTTGTAAGTGAGAAGGAGAGTGGTTGCAACAACAATGACTAGTAAACCCAAGCCTCTTGCGACTCTTGTCAAAGTCTGATGCTTTCAGCAGTTTCCTTATCATGCCAGTTACGCAATCTATTTACTAGGGCTCCCGCCCCATCCTCAAAATTTGCCAATTTAAACTGCGTTTTGTCCTGCAGAAAGAGTATTACAGCAAACTTTCGTCCCCTATCAAAAATACTGCCCATTCGATCTATACGCAGTTCAATCGCCAGGATTTCTTTGGACGTCAGGGTTATAGGTGGGCCAATGAGAGGCTCCAGCAACAAGCTGTGCCTAATCATTGAAACTTTGCGGTAAGCGCGTATAAACGGAGCAGCAACTCGAACTCCTACAGGCAAGAACAAGATTAAAGACAAGAGCCATGAAGCAGAGTTTTCCAACAGAAATAGAATTGAGCACAACATCAATAAAATCAAGGCTCCGGAGCTTATTCCTAAGAATGTCCTGTCGAGAACAATTGACTTCTCGGCAGCATTCCAAATCTCCGGTACATATTTACGGATTTGCTCATTAAGGTCTTCAAAATCCCCCAGATTTGTAGATACAAGAAACTTTCTCTGGTGATTTCGATCAAATAAAATATAACCAGTACTGCCCAATCCCCTAAATCCTCCAACTTCAGACCAGGCCATCTGGCGGTTTTGCATCAAAACAGTTTGCTGTAATCCATATTCATTTACCATAAGTTTATAGTTTATGAAATAGCCAGCATAAATAACAGCTCCAATTCCAAGCACAAAGCCAATTACTACTAGCCAGCTCTCCGCCCTAACCAATTGGAGTGAAGTGTATAAGCCGATTGCCGACCAAAAAACCACCGAGACTTGCCGCCAAGGCGTATAGCTGTACGTAACGCTGTCTGCGGAGGGAGATTGCTTCTTCACATGACCCCAATCTTCAGTATTTTATAACACGCTAACTTGACGGCCCAGAATCGCCTTATAATCAAATCACTATATTCTTGAGAAATGGAGGTTCAGACAATGGCCAGCGTAACGTATGACCATGTCGTAAAGCGTTTTGGTGACGTCCTCGCCGTAAACGACTTGAATATTCACGTAGAGGACAAAGAATTTTTGGTGCTGGTTGGCCCCTCCGGCTGTGGCAAGTCCACTGCCCTGCGCCTGCTAGCCGGCCTGGAGGAGATCTCCTCCGGCGAGATTCGCATCGGTGACCGGGTGGTCAATGACCTGGCGCCCAAAGACCGCGACATCGCCATGGTGTTCCAATCCTACGCCTTGTACCCACACATGTCGGTCTTTGACAACATGGCCTTTGGTCTGCGCCTCCGTAAGATGGAAAAGGCGGAGATCAAGCGCCGGGTAGACAACGCCGCCGCCATCCTGGGTATCCAGGAGCTGCTGCAGCGCAAGCCGCGCCAGCTCTCCGGCGGCCAGCGCCAGCGTGTGGCCGTGGGCCGCGCCATTGTGCGTGAACCCAACGTCTTCCTGCTCGACGAGCCGCTCTCCAACCTGGACGCCAAGCTGCGCGTGCAAACCCGCGCCCAGATCAGCAAGCTCCACCAGGACCTGCAAACCACCTTCATTTATGTGACCCATGACCAGGTGGAGGCCATGACCATGGCCACTCGCATCGCCGTGATGAATCACGGCGTGCTGCAGCAGATCGACACCCCGCACAACCTGTACGAGCACCCGGCCAACAAGTTCGTGGCCGGCTTCATCGGCTCGCCCGCCATGAACTTCTTTGACGCCAAGCTGGTCAAGGACGGCGGCAAGCTGATCGCCGATGCCGGCGCATTCCAGGTCGAGGCGCCCAAGGGCAACAAGGCCGCCGAGGCTTATGCCGGCAAGTCCGTCACCCTCGGCATCCGCCCTGAGGACATCCACAACGCCAAGTTCACCCCGGCCGACATCACCCCGGCCAAGGTGGAAGCCAAGGTGGATATCGTCGAGCTGATGGGCAACGAGATCGTGGCCTACCTCAAAGCAGCCGACACGGACTTTGTGGCCCGCGTTGACCCCCGCTCCGAGTACAAGGTCGGCGACAAGGCCCAGGTGGTCTTCAACACCAGCAACCTGCACCTGTTCGACAAGGAAACCGAGCAGGCCATCCGCTAAGTCTGCCCGTTTGTGATATACACGGCGTACGGTCACGCACAAGTGCGTCACCGTACGCCGTTTTGTTTTATCGAGGAGTGCTATGCCTTACGACTACGTTCCTGACCTGCTCATCAAATCCACCAGCAAGATCGTCTTGCTGATATTGGACGGCCTCGGCGGCCTGCCGCTGGTGCCCGGCGGCCCCACCACCCTCGAAGCCGCCCAGACCCCCAACCTGGACCGCCTGGCCGCGGAAGGCACCCTGGGGCGCACCATCCCGGTGCGCCACGGCGTCACCCCCGGCTCCGGCCCGGCCCACCTGGCCCTGTTCGGCTACGACCCACTGCACTACCCCGTGGGCCGCGGCGTGATGGAAGCGCTGGGCGTGGGCCTCGAGGTCGGCCCGGGCGCAGTGGCGGCGCGCGGCAACTTCTGCACGCTGGATGCCGACGGCAACATTATGGACCGCCGCGCCGGCCGCATCTCCTCAGAAGAAGCCGCACCCATCGTGGAAGAGCTCAAGAAGATCGAGATCCCCGGCGTCAGGATCGAAGTGCGCCATGTCAAGGAATACCGCTTCGCGGTGGTGATGCATGCCGACGGCCTGCAAGGGGAAATCGACGACACAGACCCGCAGGCCACCGGCGCCAAGCCGCTGCCCGCCGTGGCGCGGGATGCCGCTTCGGCTAAAACGGCCGAGCTGTTCAACCAATGGATCGCCGAGGCGCACAAACGCATGGCCAGCCAACCCAAGGCCAATGGCATCACCCTGCGCGGCTTCGGCGGCGATCCGCAGCTGCCCAGCTATCAGGATGCCTACGGCCTCAAGGCCGCCTGCGTGGCGGTGTACCCGATGTACCGGGGCGTCTCCAAGCTGGTCGGCATGCAAACCATCCTGTTCGACGGCGAAAGCCCGGCCGACGAATTCGCCGCGGCAGCCAAGGTGTGGAACGACTACGACTTTTTATTCATCCACATCAAAAAAACCGACAGCATGGGCGAGGATGGCAATTTTGACGGCAAGGTCAAGGTGATCGAAAGCGTGGACCAGGCTCTGCCGGCCCTGCTGGCGCTCAAGCCGGATGTGCTGATGGTCACGGGTGACCACAGCACGCCAGTCAAGATGCGCAGTCACTCGTGGCACCAGGTGCCGCTGCTGTTCTGGGCGCCGGAGCGCGGCCTGCCCGATGAACAGACCCGCTTCGGCGAGCGGGCCTGCATGCACGGCGGCCTGGGCACCATCCCGGCCACCGAGCTGATGGCGCTGGCCTTGGCCCACGCCGGCCGCCTGGAAAAATTCGGCGCGTAGCAATAGACACAGGAGACACATATGGCTTGGGCATTGATCATTCTGCGCATCATTCACATCTTTGCCGGCGTGCTGTGGGTCGGTGCAAGCTACACCATGGCGCTTTTCGTCACCCCCACGGTGAAAGCGCTCGGCGCTGACGGCCAGAAATTCATGCAGACAATGGCAGAGACGGGCAAGATATCAAAACGCTTGGGCATGGCCGGCGGGCTGACCCTACTGTCTGGCCTGCTGCTGTATGGCCTGCTGTTCCACGGCCTGGCCCCGCTTAATACCGGCACTGGCCTGGCGCTGACCCTGGGCGGCCTCTTCGGCATTCTGGCAGGCTATGCAGGCGGGCGTACCGGCGGCTACGTCAAGCAGATCCAGGCGCAGGCCGCTGAGCTGGCCTCCGGCCCCAAGCCGGAAGTGCAGGCGCGCATCGCCGCCCTGCAGGAGCAGATGGCCCGCAACAGCGCCATCGCCACCATCCTGATGACGCTCTCGCTGCTCGGCATGGTGCTGTCCGAATATTTTGTAATTTAGAGTTAAAAGCTAAACCACAAAGGGCACAAAGAACTGCTTTTAAGTTTTTTCTTTGTGCCCTTTGTGTCTTTGTGGTTAGTTTTGATTTTTATCTGTGTTCATCTGTGGGCGGAATCCGCGCCACAGCCCCAGCCCACCCAACAACGAGAGCCCGCCGAGGGTCAGGAACACATCCTGCCAGAAGCGCATCGGGAACAGGCGGATCAGCGTATCCGAATACAGGAACAGCCAGCTGTCGCCTTCAAAGAAGATCCCGTGAAATTCAGTAAATAGCCAGTCAAAGCTCAGCGCGATCAGCACCAGCAGCGCCAAGATCAGCGCCACCGTCAGCGCTCCGCCCTGCCCTAGGGCGGCACGGAACTCGGCCAGCAGGCCCAGGCGCCAGGCGGCGACGCCCAGCGCCGCCAGCGTCAGCAGTGCGCCGACCCAGACCCGCAGCGCGGCCTGGGTCAATACCTTGACGTCATACATGTGGCTTAGCTCGCGCTCGTTGTAGAGCGGGGTGCCGTCTTCGAAAGTTTGGTCGCCCAGGAAGCTGATGTCCTCATCGTTCATCAAATAATCCAGCGCCAGGGGTGCATAACGCAAGCGCTCAGCCTGGGTCATGCCGTAGGCATCCTCAGGGAAACCGGGCATGTGATATTCAATGTTCACGAAGAGCGGAGTCAGTAGCAGCCGAGTGGCGGTGAGCACGATCACGACGGGCACGAGGACTGGGATGAGGATGCGAATGAGTTGCTTCATTGCAGACTCTCCACTTCGCCAGACAGCACGAAGCGCAGAACCATACTGTTGATGATCCACTCGATCGGCGAGCGGTCATCGGTGAGCACCTGGCCGCCGCTAGGTGTTTCGCGCTGATTTTGTAGCGTGCGCTGCATGGCCGCCAACAGCAGGGGGTGGCTGCCATCGGCTGCCAGCCGGTCATAGTTGGCTTGCAGGTCTTCAAAGCGGGTGGGCTGCACCGTGGCATACACCAGCGAGTTGAAAGTATCCGGAATGTCCATCACATGCACGCTGGGAAATACCTCCGAGAGCGTCGCCACCAGCGCGTCGATCAAGCGCCGGTCATTCGGGGCGCGGCCCACATTGATGGCCAGCACGCCGTCCGCCGTCAGGCGTTCGCGGCACAGGGTGAAAAATTCCACCGTGGTGAGGTGCGGCGGGATGTACGGCGGGCGGTAAGCGTCGATCTCGATCAGCGAATAAGTGCGCTGGCTGTGCTCCAAACCCCAGCGGCCATCCACCGCCACGGCGTTGAGGTTGGGCATGGTCATGCCAAAGTATTCGCGCCCTACCGCAATGATGTCAGGGTCGATCTCGTAGCCGTCCATCGGCACGTCTTCGCCCAGCACGGCCGTGGCGCCGCGGGCGCTGGTGCCCGCCGCCAGGCCGATGATGGCGATGGCTGAGACCTGCTCGGGCCTATAGTCCGGGTTGAAGAACGGGCCAACCAGAAACTGCTCCCACGGCCCTTGGAAATCGAGAATATCGGGATGATAGATGGAATGCACACCCTGGCCCTCATTGAGGCGCAGGTAGCGCACGCCGTTGAACTCCAGCACCTGGATGTAGTTGTAGGCGGTCTCGTCTTCGTAGATCTGGCCGGCGGTGGCCTTCAGGTTGCCCTGCGCCCAGATGGCCGCCAACGCCGCCAGCAGCAGCGGCAGCGTCAGCCAGCCGGCGGCCTTGCGCCAGCTGACCGAGAGCCCCAGCCCCACCAGCCCCACAGCCATCAGCGCGAAGCTGAAAATGAGGATGGTGACCGTGCTGCCGAAGACCGGTATGAGCACCAGCACCGGCAGAAAAGTGCCGATGACCGAGCCCAGCGTGGAGAAAGCATAGATGCGGCCCGAGGTGCGGCCGGCTTCTTTTTGGTCTGTGATGGCGAGACGGATCGCGAACGGCGAGGCCGTGCCCATCAGCGTGATCGGCACGATGAACAGGACCAGCACCGAGACCAGCGAGCCGGCCAGCACGCCGACCTGCAGCTGGTCGAACGCGTCGGCCGCGGCGCGCAACACCGGGCGCGCCACCAGCGGCACGATGCCGGCGGTGAACCCAGCCCAGATCTGGATCTTGTAGAAGGTCTCGAAATGCGGTGAGCGGTCTGCCCAGCGGCCTCCGATAAAGTAGCCGAGGGTGAGATAGATGAGGATGAGGCCAATGATGCTGGCCCACACGAGGTTGCTGGTGCCGAACACATTCCCCAGCAGGCGCGAGGCGGTTAGCTCGACCCCCAGCGTGGTGAGGCCAGAGGCGAAGACAGCGAAGGTGAGATAGCGTCGGGTCATGGGACGATTATAGAGTGCTTATGTATTTCAGCCGTCGCGCTGGTATAGGAACAAGGTCAAGTCGATGTTTCCCGGCGAATGGCCAAAGTTGGTCAGCATCACCGCGCATTCGCTGCGGTGCTGCATGCCGTGGTTGACCACATGCCACAGACAGTGCCACAGCGTGCGCTTCACCGTCCAGCCTTCGTCGTCAAAAGTGATCGTGGCTGCCAGATCCGCCTCGCTGAGAGTATTGATGTATGCCCACATCTCTGCCTCGTCCTGCTCCCAGCGCGCCCGCATGGCAGCCACATCCGGAAACTGCTCCCCTACGAGCACGTCAAATTTCGACACTTGATGTAGATAGACGCCCCGCCAGCCGTGCTCACCATCCAGAATATGGGCTAGCGTGCTGCGCAAGCCGCCCCAGCTGAAGGGGGCAGGCTGGGCGAACTGCTCGGCGCTCAGCGCTTCGGCTTTGGAGAGCAACAGCTTATTGGCCCAGTAGTTGTATTCGTACATATCCCGGATGGCAGCAAGGTTCATGTTCTCTCCAAAGCGGATGAATAAGGGATTATAGCTTTGAGCTCCGGTGAACTCGCCTACCTCAGTGTCATTCCGGCCAGTTTCTGCACCCACACCAAGACCGATGAAACCCAGCCCAAGGAAGAAGCGTTATTCGGCACCAGCCGAATAGCTTCTACAAACGCTGCGTAGCAGCGTACATTGCAGCGTAGATTTCACACTTTCCCCGCTATCATGGTTATAGAGAGTGATGGTAGTGGCCACCAAGCCTGACTTCGAAACCCTGGTTGACGCCCACAGCGGCGAACTGTTCGGCTACCTGTGGCGCCTGTTGGGCGACGAAGCCGAAGCGCAGGACTGTTTGCAGGACGCCTATCTGCGCGCTTACAAGGCCTACCCGCGCGCCGAGCCTGACAATCTGCGCGCCTGGCTCTACAAGATCGCCACCAATACGGCCCGCACCCGCCAGCAGCGCAACGGCCGCCGCGCCAGCCAACAGGCCGAGCTGCACGAGCAGCACGCCTCCGGCGAGGCGCCGGTCGAGACCCAGGTGCTGCAGCGCCTGAGCGCCGCGGCCGTACGCGCCGCGGTGAGCCAGCTGCCCGGCCAGCAGCAGGCCGCCCTGCTGCTGCGCAAGTATCAGGGCCTGGAATACGCCGAGGTGGCCGCCGCGCTCAATTGCAGCGAGCCGGCCGCCCGCGCCCATGTCTACCAGGCGCTCAAAAAGCTGCGCGTCCACTTTAGCGAGGAAGACTATGACTAAGCCAAACACCAATCCCTGGCTGGAGCACAAGGCACCCGCCAGCACTCCCCTCGAACACGCCCTCGACGCGGCCTACGCCGCCGGCCCAAACGCGCCCGCCGCCCAACGGGCGCAGGCCGCCGTACGCCAGACCCTGGCCGCCCAGGCTGGCCCGCCCATGTACTACGACCTAGTGCAAGACACGCCGCTCGGCCCGCTGTGGATCGCCGTCGGCGCGCATGGCCTGCTGGCCATCGAATACGAGAGCAGCGAGGACAGCTTGCGCAGCTACCTGCGCAAGCTGGGCGGCCAGCCGCTGCGCTCCGCTGACAAGGTCGCCGCGGCCGCCAAGCAAGTGCGCACTTACCTGTTCGGCGACTCGCAAGCGGTTGACCTGCCGGTAGACCTCAGCCATCTCACCCCCTTCCAGCAGCGCGTCCTGCAAGAGACGCGCCGCGTGCCGCGCGGCCAGGTGCGCACCTATATGCAAATCGCCAACAGCATCGGCAATCCCAAGGCCGTGCGCGCCGTGGGCCAGGCCCTGCGCCACAACCCCATCCCCATCGTGGTGCCTTGCCATCGGGTCGTCGCCTCAGACGGCACGCTGGGTGGCTACGGCGGCAAAATGCGTGACCAGCGCAAGCTCAGCCTGCTCAAGCTCGAAGGCGTAAGCTTCGCGTGAGCGCCAGTGGCTGGTTGATCGCCGCCTGCGCCGCGCTCAGCGCCGTGATGGCGGCCGGCCTGGCTGTCTTCGGCCTGCTCAACTTTGGCGGCGCCGAGGCGGCCACCGCATTGATGGCCGCCAGCCTGTGGCTCACCTGGGTGCTGGCCGGCGGCGTGGCCGCGCGCCGCCTGCGCCAACGGCTGCGGGCGCGCCTGCAGCAGCTGCCAGGCAACTGGCAGCTGCATTTCGTGCTGTTCGCCACGCTGCTGGCCCTGGCAGAGGAAGCCATCACCACCACGCTCACCAACCTGGCTCCGGCCCTCGGCTCGCAGGTGGGCGTTGCGTACATCACCGCCTCCAGCAGCTATCTGGAGGTGGTGCTGTACAACAGCGTGATCGTCTTCGTGCCCATGTTCATCGTGTGGGCCTGGCTGCTGCGCCGCTATGCCTTCAGCCCCAATGCCGTGCTGCTGTTATTTGGCATCACTGGCGTGTTGGCCGAGGCCATCTACGGCGGAGCGCAGGCGCTGTTGGCCGCGCCGTTCTGGATCCTGGTCTATGGCCTCATGGTGTATCTGCCTGCCTACACACTGGCGCAGGGCCGCGGGGCGCTGCCGCCGCGCAGCTGGCACTACGCGCTGGCCGTGCTGCTGCCCTTGGCCGCCGCCGCCGTTATGGCGCTGCTAGTGTTGACTCTGTCGCCGCACCTGCCGCACTTCGGCCCTGATTTCACGAAGTAGCTAAATCCCGCGGTCATTGCGAGAGAGGTTGCATGTCAATGCAACCTCTCTCGCAATGACGAGAGTCAAAGTTCTGTCATTCCGAACGAGCAGCATAGTGCCGCGCAGCGGCACTTGCGCGAGGAGGAATCCTTTAGGCCATTGCTAAAACTACTAGACTTTGGTTGTCCTAAAGGATTCCTCGGCTGGCTCACCCTCTGGACTGGCAAATTTTCAAAATGCCGCCTCGGAATGACAAAACGGGCCGACAGACCACCAGGCGTTGCGGTATTCGGCGAAGCCGAATAGCAACGCCAACGCGTGGGCGTTTTTTGCCCACGCAACGCGTGCTAACATATCTCTGACGTAATATCCCGCCCGCCGCACTCATCTAATCAATATTCCGCACACGAAAGCGAGCAATCATGACCCCCACCCTCGGCATCCACCACATCACCGCCATCGGCTCTGACCCCCAGCGCCTCGTCGACTTCTACACCCAGATCCTCGGCCTGCGCCTGGCCAAGAAGACCGTCAATCAAGATGACGTCAGCGCCTATCACCTCTTCTTCGGTGACCGTGAGGGCGGCCCGGGCATGGACCTGACCTTCTTCACCTTCATGCCGCCCACGCCCGGCAGCCGTGGCAACGGGCTGGTCACCAACATCAGCCTGGCCGTGCCAACCGGCGCCCTGCCGTTCTGGAAAGAGCGCTTCGATACACTGGGCGTCAAACACGAAGGCATTACGACCCAGCTCGGCTGGCAGCGCATCGTCTTCTACGATTACGATGACCAGCGCCTCGAGCTGGTGGAAGTGGACCCGGCTAACTTTGACGACACGCATCTGTGGACCACGCCCGAAGTCGGCGCAGACCACGCCATCCGCCAGTTCCACTCCGCCCTGCTCAGCGTGCACGACAAGGCCCTCGTCAAGCCGATCCTGTTGGCCTTCGGCTACGCAGTTGAGAGCAGCGAAGGCAACCTGACCCGCTACCACCTACCCGGCCAGCAGCGTGCCGAATTCGTAGAGCTGGAAGAAGACCCCAGCAAACCGGCCGGCTTCAATGCCTCCGGCACCGTGCACCACATCGCTTTCTCGGTGGCCGACGAGGCCGCCCAGCAAGCCGTGCGCCAAAGCATCGCCGGCATGGGCCTCTATCCCACCAAAATGATCGATCGCTTCTATTTCAAATCCGTCTACTTCCGCACACCGGCCGGCATCCTGTTCGAGCTGGCTACCATGGGGCCGGGCTTCACTGCCGACGAGCCGCTCGAAACCCTGGGCGAGAAACTCTCGCTCCCGCCCTTTCTGGAACCACATCGTGCCCAGATCGAAGCCGGCCTGACCCCGGTCACCGTGCGCCCGCTGCCACAAGGGTTGCCAAACTGATGAGCGAATTCATCCACACCCATCAAGACAACAACGCCCCCCACACGCTGTTCCTGTTGCACGGCACCGGCGGCGACGAGCACGACCTCATTCCGCTGGTCGAGCCGGTGCGTGAGCGCTACAACATCGTGGGCCTGCGCGGCAACGTATCCGAGGGCGGCATGCCGCGCTTCTTCGCCCGCCTGGCCATGGGCGTGTTCGACATGGCCAGCATCGAGGCCGAGACCGGCAAGCTGGCCGCCTTCCTGGCCCGCTGGTACGCCGAGCACAACACCGATGCCAAATCGGCCACCTTTGTGGGCTACTCCAACGGCGCAAACATGATCCTGGCCACCCTGTTCCGCCACCCAAGCGTGATCACCAACGCGGCCCTGCTGCACAGCATGCTCCCCTTCGACCCGCCCCAGCTCAATCTGATGAGCAAGCGCTTCCTGGTCACCTATGGCGAGCGCGACCCGCTCATCCCCGCCGCCGAGGCACTCAACGTGGCCGCCGTGCTGCGCGCCGGCGGCGCCGACGTAGACTCCTTCGCCCACCCCGGCGGCCACGAGCTGACCCACACCGAACAAGCCGCCCTGCTGGAATTTTTGGTCTAGCTGTATTTTTGTCATTCCGACGAGGCCAAAGGCCGAAGAGGAATCCTTTAGGTCATTGCAAACTCGCTTGAATTTGTTATGACCTAAAGGATTCCTCACCCACTCGCTTTCGCTCGGGGTTCGGAATGACGCAAAATAGCTGACTAGTAGTTTTTAATCTCTATTCTCCAATCTCGCCTTCGCCCTTAGCCATTGCGTATAATTCCCTCTCTGAAAGAGAGACTATGCCCAAGACTGCCAACCAGATCCGCCAGGACTATCTAGACTTCTTCATTAAACGCGGCCACACCGAGGTGCCCTCCTCCTCGCTGGTGCCGGGCGGCGACGCCACCTTGCTGTTCACAAACTCCGGCATGGTGCAATTCAAAGACGTCTTCCTCGGCACAGACAAGCGCAACTACAACCGCGCCGTGGACTCGCAGAAATGCCTGCGCGTGGCTGGCAAACACAACGACCTTGAAGATGTGGGCCTGGACGACACGCACCACACCTTCTTTGAGATGCTGGGCAACTGGTCCTTCGGCGACTATTACAAAAAAGAGGCCATCGCCTGGGCTTGGGAACTGCTGACCCAGACATGGGGTTTGCCCGCCGACCGGCTGTACGCCTCCGTGTTCAAGGATGACCAGGGCGAGATCGAGACCGACAAAGAGGCCGCCGACAACTGGCTAGCCCAGCCCGGCTTCGTGCCCGAACACCTCGTATATTACGGCCGCAAAGACAACTTCTGGGAGATGGCCGACACCGGCCCCTGCGGCCCCAACAGCGAGATCTATTACGATTTTGGCCCGGAGTATGGCAAGATCCAAAAGAACGCCGATGGCGAGCTGGCGCTCGACAGTCCGCGCTTTGTCGAGATCTGGAATTTAGTTTTCATCCAATACAATCGCACTGGCCCCAAGGAGCTCAAGCCGCTGCCTGCCAAGCATGTCGATACTGGCATGGGTCTGGAGCGCATCGTCTCCGTATTGCAGCAGGCCAAGGGCAACTATCGCACTGACCTGTTCACGCCGCTGATCGCCAAGGTGCAGCAGCTGGCCGGGCAGACCGACGCCGAGCGCGATGCCAACTTCACGCCCTACCGCGTGATCGCCGATCATGCCCGCGCCGCCACCTTCCTGATCGCCGAAGGCGTGGTGCCCGGCAACGTCGGGCGCAACTACGTAGCCCGCATGATCATCCGCCGCGCCGCCCGCTTCGGCACCAAGCTCGGTCTCACTGAGCCGTTCATGGCCGAGGTGGCCGAAGCCATCATCGAACACTACGGCGAGGCCTACCCTGAACTGGTCAAGAACCGCAAGGCCATCCTGGATGGGCTGACGCGGGAAGAAGAACAGTTCCAGCGCACCGTCGAAAGCGGCATGGCGAAATTGGACGCGCTGTTCGCCGGCCTGCCTGCCGGCGGCACGCTGGATGGCGCACAGGCCTTTGACCTGTACGCCACCTACGGCCTGCCGTTGGAGCTGACCCGCGACGTAGCCCGCGAGCGCGGCTACGGCGTGGACGAGGCCGGCTTCCACGCCGCCATGGAGCAGCACCGCACCGCCTCCGGCGCCGGCCAGGCCATGGGCGCGCTGGGCGGCGAGCAGGCCGAAGCCTTTGCCGCCATTGTGCAGCAACTGCAGGCCGAGAAGAAACTGAGCGACAAGGGCGTGAAGTACGACCCCTACGAAGACCTGGACGAACTGGAAGCCAAGGAAGAAGTATTGGCGCTGGTGAAGGATGGGCAGCCACTCCAACAAGCCGCCGAGGGCGACACGGTGGCCGTGATACTGCCAGAGACGCTCTTCTACATCGCCGCCGGCGGCCAGGTGAGCGACACTGGCGTCATCCAGGCGGCCGACGGCAGCTGGGCCATCCAGGTACGCGAGATGCAGCAGCCCGCGGCCGGCGCCATCGTCCACATCGGCGAAGTGGTGAGCGGCACGCCCAAGGTTGGCGACAAGGTCATCGCCCGCGTGGATGCCCGCCGCCGCCAGGACATCATGCGCAACCATACCGCCACGCATCTGCTGCACGCTGCGCTGCACCAGGTGGTAGGCGAGCACGCCCGCCAGGCGGGCTCGCTGGTGGCGCCCGACCGCTTGCGCTTTGACTTCAACAATCCTGAAGCCGTCAGCAAAGACGCCCTCTCGCAGATCGAAGACCAGGTCAATGCCTGGGTGTTGGACAACTACGAGCTTGAGAAAGAAACAAAATCGCTGGAGCAAGCCAAGCAGGAAGGCGCCACCGCCCTCTTCGGCGAAAAGTATGGCGAGAAAGTGCGCACCATTGCCATCGGCAACGAAGACGCGCCGTTCTCGTATGAGCTGTGCGGTGGTACACACGTGGAGCACACCGGCGACATTGGCCTGTTCCTCATCGTCAGCGAAGGCAGCGCCGCCGCCGGCATCCGCCGCATCGAAGCCGTGACCGGCCGCGAAGCGTATGCGCTAGCCAAGGCGCGCAACGCCGCCCTACAAGAGGCGGCCCGCGCCCTCAAGACCACGCCAGATGACGTGCCCGCCAAGACAGCCGCACTGCAAAGCGAGCTCAACCAGATCACCAAGGAGCTGGGCGCGGCCCGCCGCGCCCAGGCGCAAGAAAGCCTGGGCGACCTGCTGACCAATGTGCCGCAAGTCTCCGGCGTGTCCGTGCTGGCCGCCGCCGTGCCCGGCGCCGACACTGACGCATTGCGCGCCCTGGCCGATAAGTTTCGCCAGCAGCACAGCAGCGGCGTAGCCCTGCTGGCTGCTGTGGCGGATGGCAGCGTCACACTCATCGCCGCCGTCACCAAAGACCTAGTCGCCCGCGGCCTGCAGGCCGGCGAGCTTGCCAAGCAAGCCGCCGCCATTCTCGACGGCCGCGGCGGCGGCAAGCCAGAGCTGGCCCAGGGCGGCGGCACCGACAACGGCAAGCTGGACGAAGCGCTGGCGGTGGCAACCACTTGGGTGGCCGAAAAACTGGGTTGATGAAGAAATACTTCACCGCCCGAAACCTACTTCTTCTGTTGGTTACTGTATTCTTCGGCAGCATCATCTGGTCAATGGGCTATGAGACCCTGCTGCCCTTGCTGCGCGCCGAGCAGTGGCCTGTCTTCATTGCCAATCTGGTTGGCCTGCCGCTCATACTCATCGGCACAGCGGTCATGCTATGGGGCTTTTGGGTCTTTCTGCGTGACGTAGCAACTCTATACAACTCGGCCGGCTGGCACCAAGCCCAACAAGGCCGCGCCAACCACCAACTCGGCGGTGGCGAACGCAAGGCCGCTCAACGCCAGGCGCAAGGCCTGGCGTTAGCGCACATGCGGCCCGGCTTGCTGATGCTCGTGGGCGGCATTGCCCTGATCGCTATCGGCGGCTACGTCAGCAGGCTGGGCTAACCAATTCGAGCTGGCTGCACCCAGCCAAGCCATCCAAAAATCGCTACACTTGCAGCCTGCACAGTTGCCGGCCGCCAACTGGCCGCATTCTTGCATATACCAAAGCGCATATGGTCACCCGCTACGCTATTTTCGGCCTCACCATCCTGCTCGGCCTGATCGCCAGCCTGTACCTGGGCTGGGAGCTGCGCCCGCTGTCGGCGGCCGACGCCGACCCCAGCCTGCTGCGCGAGGATTACGCCGCCGACTACGCCCTGATGGCTGCCGAAGCCTACGCGGCTGACGGCAACCTCGACCGGGCCATTGACCATCTTGAATTCCTCAACGCCGGCAACGCCCTGCTGCCCCTGGTGAATGCCATGGAGTTTGGCCAGGCGCACGGTTACTCCCAATCCGATCTTGACTTACTTGCCGACCTGGCCAGCGCCCTGCGCGACCAGGTGCCCAGCCTCTCCCACACGCCCACGCCATGATGGCCAAAGAGCAATCCAAGCGGCGTCCGCCGCTCTATCTGGTGACAGGCCTGGTGCTTGGCCTGCTCTTCGGCTGTATGCTTTCCTTTATCGCCTTCCCCCTGCAGGTGGCCAGCGTTGGCCCCAGCCATCTGGCTGACGATCATCAGGACCAGTACCGTCTCATGATCGCGCTGGCTTACGCCTCCAGCGGCGACATTAGCCGGGCGCAAGCGCGCCTTGACCAACTGGGCGACCCAGACCCGGCCCGGGCGCTGAGCGCCCAAGCGCAGCTGGCGCTGGGCAACAGCGCCACACAGCGTGAAGCACGCGCCCTCGCCAGCCTGGCGCGCGATCTCGAGACCTTCCAAGCCAGCGCGCAGTCCACCTCGGTGGCGATCAACACACCCAACCCCGATGAGGCCGGCGCCGCGCCGACGCCCTTCGTGGCCGACGAGAGCGGCGTGTATACACTCAGCAGCCGCGAGCTGCTGTGCGAAAGCAGCGAAGCGCCGCCGCTGGTCAAGATATTTATCTTTGACGAGAACGGGCAGGCCCAGGCCGGAGTGCGCCTGGCGATGAGCGATGGCAGCGACAGCAGTGAATTCTTTACCGGCGCCCGCCCTGAATTTGGCCCCGGCTATGCTGAATACGAAATGACGCCCGGCGAGACCTACATCCTTTCGATCACAGGCACGGAAACGCTGGCAGGCCTGCAGCCGGCCGCCTGCATCACCGAAGCCGGTGACCCTGCCTGGGGCGCCTGGCTGCTGCTGTTCAACCGCGCCAAAGACTAGTGGGGTTAGAATTTCCAGCACTCTTCCCGTTTTAAGTGGGCAAAAGAGAGAGCTGAGACCAGTATCGTATGAACAAAAGCACATCCAACAAACCGGCGAAGCGATCGACCACTGTTTGGCTACTGCTCCTGGCCAGCTTGCTGTACTTTGTTCTCCTGGCCTTGCCAAATGCAACCGGCGCCCGTGATGTTGACATGCTTTCCATCTTTGAGGTGGATGAATATGCTCAGTATGAGCATGTCGTACGCATGGTCAGCGGCGGTGAAAGTCTTGTCGATAGTTTGCGCAAGTTTGTCGCCTACGAGCACTATTTTTATGGCTATCCATTCTATTTTTTCTCAGCCGTCAGCATATTGCCGCTGCGCTGGCTGCTGGGCGCAGATTTGCATGCGCATACGGCCACGATCGTTCTGGTGCTGCGCCAGCTCATCAACGTAGCGCCCAACCTGCTCAGTGTGTGGCTGCTTACATATACGGCCACTCAGTTTCGCTCAGTCTTCAAGACCATTGTGATTTTTGCGCTGCTGCTGCTATTACCCGCTTTGATGGGCAACAGCTTATGGTGGCACGCAGATGGTCTGGCGTTGCTCTTCATGGCGCTGGGGTTCTTCCTTCTGCGGCTGGATGGGTTGCGTTTCCAACGCTACTTCTGGCTGGCCGCTGCGGCGGCAGGTGTAGGCTTGGGCATCAAATATATCGGCGCGCTTTTCGTGCTGGTGATTCCGCTATATCTGTCCCTGGGTGTGCGCCAGTCGCGCCTGAGCTGGCGCCAGGCCGCAGCTCGCGGCTTGGGCTTTGTCGCCATCATGCTGGCTGTGTTCGTGCTCACCAACCCGCTCCTGTTGCTGCCCCAGCGGGCTGACCTGATCGCCAATCAGCGCCTGCAATTCGAGCAGACCAGTCAGGGCATCTTTGCCAGCCGGCCAGACTTCCTGGAGGCTGGCCGCCTGCCGGGCTGGCTTACGGCCAACTTTGGCACGGCCGCCTTCCTGGCGCTGCTGGCGGCGGCGCTGGCCGCCGGCTGGCTGCAAGGTGGCCGCCAGCGGGCGGAAGCCGCCCTGCTTGCAGCCTGGCTGCTGCCCAACCTGCTGGTGATGCTCAACGCATCGTCCATGCGGGTGCACTATTGGTTGCAGATCTTCATGCCCGCCATGATGGCGCTGGTCTTCATCCTGCCGGACAAGCTGGAGTTCAAATTCCAGCCGCGCCCCCGCGCGTTACTACAATGGGCAGCACTGCTGCTGATCGCTGTACAAGCGGGCCTGTTCGCGCAGGAAAGCAGCCGACATTACCAGCAGACCTTGCACCGCGAGGACACTTCTCCCAGTTTGCAGTTCTACCGGACAGTGCACCCTACTCTGCTGGCGAATGGCGAGCAGCACATTTACCGCGACTGGAAGGTGTATTTCCCGTCGGACGCGCAGTTCTCAGTCTTCCTTGATTGGGAGCTGGGCAGCCACGACATGTTGGCTGAAGAACAGCCTGATGTGCTTCTGCTCGAGCGCGAGAACGTGGAATTCTATGGCGCGGAAGACTACCTCGATACCTCGCCCGACCCTGGACGGCTGGAGCCGATGCACCGCTTCTACCGGGACGCGCTGCAAAACCAGATCCCTAGCTATACGCTAGTCTATGAAGATGCGTTTGGTTTGGTCTTCGTCCGGCAGCAGCACTAGGGCACTACGTCCATCTGGCCCCAATTTTTGCCGATCTTGACTTCAGTCTGCAGCGGCACGCTGAGCTGATACGCGTTGCTCATCTCTTCGCGCACCAGGGCGGCGGTCTGCTGCAGCTCGCCGTCCGGCACTTCCAGCACCAGCTCGTCGTGCACCTGCAGCAGCATGCGCCCGCCCAGCTTGGCCTCAGTCAGCGCCGCATCCACGCGCAGCATGGCCAGCTTCATGATGTCAGCCGCCGTGCCCTGAATGGGACTGTTGATCGCTTCGCGTTCCAGCCGGCTCTTGAGCACGTAATTTGTGCCCTCTTTCAGGCCCAGAAACTGACGGCGGCGGCCCAACAGAGTCTCGATGTAGCCGAGCTGGGCAGCCTTCTTTTTCGTGCCGTCAATGTAGGCGCGCACCCCAGGGAACTTTTCAAAGTACGCCTTCACAAAATTCTCGGCCTCGGCCAGGGTGAGATCGGTGCTGCGCGTGAGCCCGAACGGGCTCATGCCATAGATCAAGCCAAAATTCACCGCCTTGGCGTTGCGGCGCTGCTCGCCGGTGACTTGCTCCGGCGCGATGCCCAGGATGGCGGCGGCGGTGGTGATGTGAATGTCTTCGTTGTTGCGGAAAGCATTCAGCATCGCCTCGTCCTGGGCGATATGAGCCACAATGCGCAGCTCCACCTGCGAATAGTCCACCGCCAGCAGCTTGTGTCCCGGGGCGGCGATGAAAGCGCGGCGCACGCGGCGGCCCAGCTCGGTGCGGATGGGAATGTTCTGCAGATTAGGCTCGCTGGATGCGATACGCCCGGTGACCGTGCCGGCCTGGTTGTACGAAGTATGCACGCGGTTGGTGGCCGGGTTGACCACCAGCGGCAGCGCATCCACATAGGTGGTCTTGAGCTTGGACAGCTCGCGATGCGTGAGGATCAGATCCACCATCGGGTGCTGCTCGCTCATCGCCTCGAGAATATCCGCCGAGGTCGAATAGGCGCCCGAGGCGGTCTTGCGCACGCCGGGCGGCGGGGGCAGCTTGAGGCGGTCGAACAGCATGTGGGCCAGCTGCTGGGGAGAGCTGAGGTTGAACTCCTCGCCCACCTGCTGGTAGACCTCTGTGCCGATGCGCTCGAGATCCTTGTTGAGCTCGGCGCCCATGCTGGCGAGGAACTCGGTATCCAGCATGATGCCGGCCATTTCCATATCCGAGAGCACGCGCACCAGCGGCATCTCGATCTCGTCAAAGAGCTTCTCACCCTTGACGGCTTTGATACGCTCGGTCAGCACCGGCTGCAAACGCAGCACCACTTCGGCATCAGCGGCAGCGTACTCGGCCGCCTGCTGGATGGGCACTTGCGCCATGGTGATCTGCTTGCGGCCCTTGCCCAGCAGGTCCTGAATTTCGGTCATCTCATTGTTCAGGCGCACCCACACCAGGCCCTTGAGCCCCAGGTTGCGCGAGCCGCTGTCGGCCACCCACTCGGCAACCATGCTGTCCATGCTCAACGGCTGGACGCGCAGGCCGTGCCGGGCCAGCACCACATAGTCAAAGCTGAGGTTGTGGCCAAACTTGGGAATGCTGAGATCGGTCAGGGGGCCTTGCAGCGCGGCGACCACAGCCTCGATCGGCAGCTGAAGGCCAAGCATGCGCTCATGCCCGACCGGGATGTAATAGCCCTTGCCTTCTTCCACGGAGAACGAGATACCCACCAGGTCAGACTGCATATGGCTGGTGCTGCTGGTCTCAGTGTCAAAGGCAATGTACTTGGCGCCAGCCAGGGTCTTGGCCAGCGCGGCCAGCGCCTCGGGCGTATCGACGACTTCAACGTCGATGTCCACCGCCGGGCCGCGCGGGGCCGGGTTATCCTCGGGAAACATGCCAAGCTGGCCCAGCTTGGTGTCTTGCGGCATGCTGCCCAGCTCCAGCACGGTGTTGAGCCGCTTCATCAGCGAGCGGAATTCCAGCTGGCGGAACAGCTCCAGCACGTCCTGCGATTTGATGCGATCGGTCCGCGCCTGCTGGATGTGGAAATCAATATCCAGATCCGTGACGATGCGCGCCAGCTCATAGCTGAGATCAGCCTTCTCGCGCCCATCTTCAAACTTCTGGCGCTGGGCCGGCTTGAGCTTGTCCAGGTTTGCATAGATGTTCTCGAGGGTCTGATACTCCGCCAACAGTCCAGCGGCGGTCTTCTCGCCAATCCCGGGGATGCCGGGAATGTTGTCAGACTTATCGCCGATCATGGCTTTGAAGTCCACCACCTGCTCCGGCATAACACCCAGAAACTCGAACACGTCCTGCGGCGCATAATCCTTGCCATCGGCCAGCTGTTTGCCTGGTAGGCTGACAATAATGCGCTTGTCCACCAACTGCAGCAGGTCTTTGTCGCCGGTAATGATCTTGACCCCTACCCCTTCGCCCGCCACCTTCTTGGCGATGCTGCCGATCACATCGTCAGCCTCGAAACCTTCCAGCTCCAAACGCGGGAAGCTGAAGGCGTCCACCATTTCACGGATGCGCTCCATCTGGACGCGCAGATCCTCCGGCATTTTCTCGCGGGTGGCCTTGTAATCAGGGTAGCGCTTGTCGCGGAAAGTTTTGCCAACGTCGAAGGCCACGGCCATATATTCGGGCCGCTCCTGTTCGAGGATGCGCAGCAACACGGAGGTGAAACCAAACACGCCGGCGGTGGGCTCGCCTGCGCTGGTGGTCCAGCGGCTGCTGCCCGCCCCAGCGCTGGTGAGCGCGAAGTAGGTGCGGTAGGCCAGCGCGTGGCCGTCAATGAGATAGAGCGTTTGGGGCATTGTGAGATTGTACTGCGGGAGCGAGTGAGCAGTGATTGGTGATCAGGAGCGGAGATAGCCGTGAGGTTTTCTGCTCACCGATCACTGCTCACTAATCACTATGTTGGAATTCCCTGGCGGTTGCGCGTGTGGGCAACAAAGTCGCTCACCTGCGCGTCGCTGGGCAAGCCGCCGTTCAGCACCAGGAAACCGGGGGCAAAGAAGTGGCCGGAAGGATTGTCGCGTTTGAGGCGCGGAAACTCTTCGAAGATGCGCTCAGACAAATGTGTGTCCAGCGTATGCACTACGCGTTCCGGCGCAGTCTCGGCGGGCAGGCTCACCATCCACTGCAGGAAGCCATGCTGAATGCTGAGATGCTCCAGCCGCCAGGCGAAGGCAACGCACAACTGCGGCAGCCAGGCCGCCAGCTTCTCGGCCAGGTCGCCCTCCAGACGGTGCTCCGGCAGGCGCGGCACCAGCACATAGGCATAGCTCAACAAAGTGCTGCCGCCAGCCGCCGCCTGGGCGGCAGGCAGCCAGCGCACGCGCGGCGGCTGGGCTTGCACAGGCTCGGGCTGGGCTTGGCTGGGCACTGCCGGCGCGGCGGGGGCAGCCGCAGCCTGTTGGCCGCGGCTGGCCTGGGCGTGCACCACTGCGGGTTCTGCCAGGCTGGCCTCGCTGGCGGCCGCCATGGCCGCCGCCATTTTGTCCACCTGGCTGCGCATCTTGCTGAAAGGCACCTGGGTATCAAAGACCAAGGCCAGCTTGTAGTCGCTGCCGATGGGCGTGGCGTACAGCATATAGTCGGCCTGGGTAGCTTCCAGGCGCACAAAGCGGGCCAGGTCAGCCCCGGCTTCACCGCCATTGGAGACGGCCGCCGCCAGCTCTTCGGCGGCGGCGCGCGGCAGCTCGCCGGCGTAGGCCCACACCTCGGCCCCGCGCGTGATCAAGGCTGCCTGCGAAGCGGACTCGAGCGAAAGCTGGGCCAGGTGTTGGGCGGATAGCTTGGTGTCTGCCAGCCAAGCCGGGGCAGCGTGAGCCGGGGTTTCGGTGAGTCTTACTTCCACAAGGGCATTGCCGTACTGCGCCTTGGAAGGGGTGTCCGCTACGTGGAGCGGGCCATATAGTTGCTCAATAGCCGCCGCCAGGTCAGGCAAATAGAAGGGCTGGGCAAGCACTGCTTGCGCGCCCGCATGCTCCCAACCATCCGCGGGAGTGTCTTCGGCCAAAATAAGGATGAGTTTGAAGGCGGGGGCAAGCTGACGCATCTGCTCCAGATAGCTGGCGATGTCCATATCAGCAAAATCCGTATCCAGCACCAGCAGCTCCAACCCGCCAGCCGCGGTTTCCAGCGCCTGGGCAGGCGAAGACAGCAGCTGGGGTTGCAACCCATGCACATCGGCAAGCAGTTGGCGAACCATTTCGCCAAAAGCCTTGCTAGGGGTAAGAATGATGGCTTGATCGGCCATAGGCGTCAAAAAAGCCCCAAAGGGCAAGTAAGTATAAGCTAAAGCCCCTGGGTTTTAACCAGCCAGTTTTACGGGTCAGCTTCTACTTCAGGCGTTTGCGCACGGCTTTGTAGCGAGCAGTGAGCCAGGTGCGCAGCTGCTTCCAGAACTGATGCAAGCGCTGTGCCAAAGAGTCACGCGGAGCCAGCGGAACTTCTTTTTCTGGCCACGGATTGAGATCGAGCATTTTGCGCAAAGCGAAGCGCAACAAGAGCTGCAGGCTGGCCAGCACCGGCGCCGCCAGCAGCAAGCCCACAAAGCCCAGCAGGCTGGCCGCGATCAGGGCAGCCACCAGCACCGCGGCCGGGTGCACACCCAGAGACTTTCCAAAAATGCGCGGGCTGACCAGATTGTCAAAGATCTGGTCCAGTATCAGGGTTCCGGCTACCACGATCACAGCATATGCAAATGGTTCAATGCCAAGGTAATTGCCGCCCTGGAAGTACGCCACCAGCGCAGCCGTGCCACCTGCCACCACTGGCCCCACATAAGGAACAAACTTGGCCAGGCCGGTCAGGAACGCCAGGCCCAGGGCATTGTGCACGCCCAGAATGGTCATGAGCATGAAGTATGTGATGATGACCAAACTGATGATGAGCAGCTGACCGCGCAAGAAGGTATCCCAAATGCGGGAAAGCTCGCGCCCGATCCGGCGTATCTCAGCGTCATAGCCGGTATTTGCGATCTGGGCGAAGAAAGACGGCACGCCCTCGGCGTCTACCAGTAAAAAGTACGAGATGATGAATATAAAAGCTGCCCAGCCCAAGGAGCTGAGCGCGCCGGTGGCCAGCAAGCCCAGCAGGCTGCCGGCCTGCCCCAGCAGGGGCTGCAAAGCAGAGAGCACTTGCTGGCCGAGGGTGACGAAGTTGAGGTTGAATTCCTCCTGAAGGATGCGCTCGACTTCGGAGAACTGAATATCAAACGGGCCGATCTGCAAAGATTGCGTGGCCAGCTGGCGGGCAAACTCCGGCAGGCTGGTGATCAAGTTCTGGCCCGCATTAACCAACGAGCCCATCTGGTCGACAACAGCAGAGCCACCCAGGATCGAGAGCCAGATCACGACGGCCAGAAAGCCAACAAAGATCAAGCTGACGGCAGTGCGCCAATTCAGTCCGGTCGCTTTGGCCAGGCGCTCCACAAACGGGTGCAGGATGTACGAGAGCATGAAGGCCACAAGCAGTGGGCCGATCAGATAATCAAAGCGCACCAGCACTGCGGCCAGCAAGGCCACCAGGCTGAGGGCGACGACCAATTTGGTGGTGGGGCTCCAGCGTTTGGGGGGTGCAGGCTTAGAGGGCAAGGTTTTTGTTTTGGCGGCCATTTTGGCATTCTAGCTCAAAAGCAAAATGGGCGGGGCACAGAAGTGCCCCGCCCATTTGAGTTCTGTAAGGTTGCCTAGCGGCGCGCAGCCCGCTTGACGGTCTTCTTGGCCGCTTTTTTGGCGGCTGTTTTCTTGGCGGCCTTCTTGGGCGCAGCCTTCTTCGTAGGCTTGGCCGATCTCAGGATCTCGTAATCCGCCTTCAGGTTCTTGGCGCGCAGCGGAAAGCTGGCCAGATGCAGACCGATCACGGCAAAGGCGATGCCAAAGCCGAGGATCATGTAGTTGGTGGTTTCAATTGGCATTTTCTACTCCCGGCCTAGCGGCCCAACGCCTTCATGCGCAGTTCTTCTACTTTGTCGGCCAGCCAGCCCAGGCGCACACGGTGCCACAACAAGGTGGCGCCGAACACGCTGAAGGCCAGCAGACTGAACAGCAGCGTCCACACCATCGGGCGGGTCATATCAAAGCCGCCCTCGGCGCTGGGGCTGCCGCTGCCGATCACCACCGGGTGCAGGGTGCGCCAGATGCGGATCGAAAAGTAGGTCAGCGGAACCGTGATCGAGGCCAGGATGGCATAGATGGCGCCGAAGCGCGCCCGGCGCTGCGGGTCCTCGATGCCCTGGCGCAGCAGCATGTAAGCCATGTACACAAGAATGAGGATGGTGTACGTGACCACGCGCGGGTCCCAGGTCCACCAGGTGTTCCAGGCCGGGCGGGCCCAGATGGCGCCGGAGGTCACCGTGATGAAAGCGAACACCAGGCCGAGCTCGATGCAGGCCACGGCCAGAATGTCCAGCTTTTTCTGCGGGCGGAACAGGTAGATGATGCCAAGCACGGCCGCTAGGATCAGGACCGCCATGCTGACCCAGGCGCTGGCAACGTGGAAGTAAAACAAACGCTGCACATTGCCCATGACGCGCTCCATGGGAGCATAAAAGAACACCATATAGATGCTGCCCGCCATGAACAGCGCTGAAAGCACATTCAGCGCGCTCAACAAACGGGGCTTGGGGTCTAGCGAAGTTGATGCCATTTGAAGCTTACTCCTCCACAATGAAGTCAAAGAACATAAAGCCCAATGCGGGCATGATGAGACCGTACACTACCAGGATATTGAGGCTGGAGAGGGCATAGTCCAAACCGAGGCCGTTGACGAACGCGCTGCTGGCCCGCACCGAGGCCACCAGCACCGGCAGCACCATCGGGAACAGCAGCACGGGCAGCAACAACTCCCGGCTGCGGGCCTGGGCCGCCATGGCGGCCAGCAAGGTGCCCACGCTGCAAAAGCACCACGATCCCAGCAACAGCACCAGCCACAAACCCGGTTGTGCCAGGCTCATGTTGTAAAAGACAGCATAAAGCGGCAGGGTGAAAATTTCCACAACCAGCATGAAGAATAAGTTCGCAAGGGTTTTGCCAAAATAGATGGCGCTGCGCTCCACCGGGGCCAGCAGCAGGCCGTCCAGCGAGCCACGCTCACCTTCGGTGGCCAGGGTGCGGTTGAGCCCCAGCGTGCCGGCAAACGCGAACGTGCTCCACAGCACGCCTGCGGCGATCTGGCGGCGGGTCAGGGTGTCAATATCCAGCGTGAACGCAAAAATGAAGATGACCAGCACCACGAAGACCAGCATGGCCGTCACCATCTGGCGGCTGCGCCACTCGGCCGCCAGATCCTTGCGCATGATGGCCAACACAGCCGAGAAATAGCTAGCCATGGCTTTGCTCCAGGGCGCGCTGGTAGTGTGCCGGCAGCCTGCGGCCCAGCTTGGCCTTGGGCAGCGTGGCGGCGGTGCGGCCATCAGCCAGCAGCACCGCCCGCTGCACCAGCCCGCCCACCCGGTCCAGGTCATGGCTGGCGATCAATACGGTGGCCCCGGCCCGCGCTTGGGCGCGCAGTACCTCATCGAGCGCATCGGCGGTTTGCAGGTCGAGCGCGCTGTGCGGCTCATCCAGCAGCAGTACCCGCGGGCGGTGCAGCAGCGCCCGCGCCAGCGCCAGGCGCTGCAGCATGCCGCGCGAGAAGCCGCGCACCGGCTCGCGGCGGCGCTGTTGCAGGCCGACAAGCTCCAGCAGCTCATCAATGCGGGCCGCCGCGGCGGGCACGGAATATAGACGGGCGAAGAAATCCAGGTTCTGATCGGCGGATAAGTCCTCGTACAGCAATGGCTGGTGGCCTACATAACCGAGTTGGGCGCGAGCGCCGGTGGCCTGCTTGGGTAGCCGGCAGCCGGCCACCTCCACCCGGCCCGCAGTGGGCTGGGCCAAACCGGCCAGGATGCGCAGCAGGGTGCTCTTGCCGGCGCCGTTGGGGCCGAGCATAGCCACCAGCTCACCCTTGCGCACGCGCAGGTTGACGCCCTGAAGGGCCAGGCGGTATCCATAGCGTTTGCTGAGTTGGCTGACACTGATCATTGCTTCTTCATCATACGCCGCAACTGCGCTTTGAGCGCGGCACGCTGGCGCTTGTACTGGTTCTGGGCCACATCGCCGGCTTCGAAGCGCTCATCGAGACGCGCGATCTGCGCCACTATTTCATCCGGGCTGGTCTGCACGCGGCGCAGCCATAGCCAGGCCAGGCCCACCGCCAGGGTGAGCGCCGCCAGACCCACTATGACGCCATCGCTGGCCAGCACGGCCTGCAAGCCAACCCCGCCTTGCGGGTTACGCCCGCGCAGCTGCAGCTCGGCGGTATCCCCGGCGGAATACGTTTGGTTCGATACATAGGCTCGGTACGAAACATTCTGGATCTGCTGCTCGCCCACCTCAGTGAAGTCGCTATTGTTCAAACGGACATCGCTGTCTTGCACCAGCACGGCCACCGAGCGCACCGGCAGGTTCAGCGCCAGCGGCAGATCAAGGCTGCGCGTATACGGCATCTCATAGGCGAACAGAAGCTGATAGGTCTGCAGGCCGGGCAGCACGGCGCGCAGGTCGCCAAAGCCCTGCTCAGTGGGCAAGTAGCGCTCACGGAACACGCCTTCACTGAAGGCCAGGTCGCTGGCGCCGTCCGGCAGATCGTAGAACAGCACCGGCGCGCCTTCCACCGTGGGTGTGACAGCGCGCTGGCCAATATTGGAAACCAGGTACTGCTGCACCACGCGCACAAAACCGGGGCGCTCAAACTCCAGAATAAGGGTCAGACGCTCAACCGCCAGCTGGCTGGTGTCGGTGGTGGTTTCGTAGATCGTGATCGGTTGGCTGAATTCGGTCTGGCCTTCATTCAAGAACTCTGAGAAATAGCTCAGCCCCAAATAATCCACCGAAGCGAAAAAGGTGCGGCCTTCGGCAGCTGGCACCTCGTCAAAGGCAAAGCGGCCATCCAAGCCCACTTCCGTTGTTTGGGTGTGCACCAGGGTCTGGCCCTCGTAGCCAAACAAGGTCACTTGCAGCCCGGGCGGCAGCTCGCCGTCTGTGCCGTCCTGCACGCGGCCGCGCAGCGCGCCGGTTGCCGCGACCTCGCCGCCGCTGGCAGACGCCAGCGGCTGGCTGCCCAGCGAGATAGCTTGCACATACGAGCCCAGGGCCAACAGCTCGGCCGAGGCCAGGCTGGGCACGGCCTGCTCGATGGCGCCGATGATGTCGTTGCGGCTATAGGCCGCCATCTGGCGAATATCGGCCAGCGGCAGGGCCGCTTCGATCACCTCCTGGTGCAGCGCATACAACTGCTGGCCGCCTTCAGCCGCCAGCGGGTCCTGGCTCAGTGAAAGCGTGTAGGCCAGCACATCCCAACGCTGCTGCAGGTCCAGTTGGCCTGCGAACGGCGGCATGAAGTTGTCCAGGTTGCCCTGGGTAATGATCTGGTACCAGGCGGCCGGGCTGGCCGCATCGGCCCGCTCGGCTACGCCGATCGGCGCCGGCTGCACAGGCAGCATGCTGGCTTGGCTGCCATCGCCCAGGCCGCTGGCGCCGTGGCACGGCGCACAACTCTGGGCGTAGATGGCCGCGCCGGCCGCCAGGTCAGCCGGCGCAGGCGGGTACTCCAGCGGAACAGGGGTGGAATCCACACCGCTGATGATGGCATGCGGCGGCGGGGTCACATCGCCCGCCAGCGAGAACTCGCAGGCGGCCAGCAGCATGGCCAGCAGCGGCAGCCAGTGCAACGCGCGCGGCCTCATTTCTTGCGCCGGGCGCCTTTCTTGTTTGACTTTCTGTACGCCGCGATCATAGCTTCCAACTCATCCCGTTCAGTATCAACCGGGGCGGGCTGCTCCAAGTCAGCTTTCTCCAAGGCGCGCAGTACGGCGGCGCCTTCGGCCAGCAATTGTTGGCGCTGGGGTTGGTAGATCTCCTCGGGCACTTTGCCCATCTCCCAGTCCGCGTCCAGCTCCAGCAGAGCTTCCAGCACGCGCTGGCGCTCGGCCTGTAGGTTGGCAAGCTCTGGGTTCAGGTCCTCATCGGGGTCGGCCAGCAGCGGGCGAGCCACATACAACCCGCACAAGACCAGCAGGGCCACAAACAGGAGCAGCGAACCTACATCCATCAGTCGAGCTCAAGCAAGCGGTCTACCACGGTGATGATCTCCTCAACCGATTGGTAGGGGCCGATCTTGACCGAGGCAATTTCGCCCAGTTTGTTGATCACAAAGGTCTCGGGCACGCCGCGGGCACGGAAACTGGTGTATATGGTCGTACCCAGATCCGGCCCGTTGGGGTATGTGACATGGTGTTCCTCAATAAAGGCCAGCGACTCTTTCTCCGTGTCCACATAGGCCACACCGAGGAAAATCACATCACCGCGATCCTGATAGTGCTGCCAGGCCTGCTCCAGGTGAGCGGCCTCGTCTTTGCACGGCAGGCACCACGAGGCCCAGATGTTGAGCACCACCACTTTGCCTTCAATGTCAGCGCTGGTGATGGTCTGGCCGTCAAAGGTGGTCAGCGTGAAGTCCGGCGCTTGTTCGCCGCGGGTCAGCACGCCCTGCAGCGAGGAGCGCAGTTGCGCCCCCACCAGAGCCAGCAGCGTGATCAACAATCCCCAGGCCAATACGCGGCCCACGAACGAGGTTGGCTTCTTTTCCTCAGTCATCAGCGGCGCGCCTTGAGTTCTTCTTCCAGCTTGCGGGTGTATTCATCATCATTGCCAGGTTTGGCCGCACTGGGCGCCGCCTGCCAGCGGCGCAGGTTGCGCCCGAGTAGCAGCGCTGCACCCAGGATCACTGCCGGCGGCAGCAGGTACACTAGCCAGTTGAGGCCGCGGGCCGGCGGCACTGCCAGCACGCCCTGCCCGTACTGGGCGGCAAAATAATCGTAGACCTGCTGCTGGCTGTAGCCCTCGGCAAGCAGGTCGGCGATCTGGCCGCGCCACTGAGCGCAGGCCGCCGTGCCGCACACATCCAGCGGCACATTGGCGCACACTGGGCAATACAGGTTCTTGGCGACCGCGTTCACCTGGTCGGCGCTGGGCGTTCCACCCTGCGCACTGGGCGCCACCGCCGGGCTGCCGGCGCAAGCCGCCAGCAGCAGGCAGGCGGCCAAGGTCAGCGCCAGCCGCTTCATGCGCGCTCCGCCGTGCCGCGCACGCCGGCACGGCTGCGCACGGGCTGAAGGTCGGCCTCCGGCCACGAGGCGACCAGTGTGCCGAAAATGAACACGAACCCGCCCAGCCAGATCCAATTCACCAGCGGGTTGACATACATCTTGAACGTGGCGCTGCTGGCGCTCACAGGCTCCCAATCCACCAGTAGGATGTAGACATCATCCTCCAGCGTGCTGCGCAACCCGGGGATGGTCATGGCCTGCTGCGACTCGTAATAAAAATCACGCCGCGGGTAGAGCTGGGTCAGCGGCTCCCCATTCTTGAACACATTCACCACGGCCCGGTCCACCAGGCGGCCATCCGGAGTTTCAAACTCGGCCAGCGACTCGTACTCGATGCTGTAGCTGCCCAGGTGCATGCGCTCGCCCACCGCCAGGCTGCCCTGGGTCTCCTGCTGGAACAGTTCAATACCTATGATGCCGACCGCGATCAGGATCACGCCGATGTGGATGATGTAGCCGCCATAGCGGCGGCGGTTGCGCGCCACTAGACGCCAAAACGCCTGGAAGAAGTGTTCACCGTGGCCGGTACGCGCCCGGGCGCCGCGCCAAAATTCGTAGACCGTTACCAGGAACACGAACGCGCAGATCCACAAGGCCAGCACAGCCAGCGGCTGGCGCATGCCGCCAACCAGCAGACCCGCCAGCACCACCAGCGAGACGGCGAAGGGTTTCCACATGGCGCGGCCCAGCGTGCGCGCCGTGGAGGCGCGCCAAGCCGAGAGCGGCGCAATGCCCATCAGCAGCAGCAGAGCTGCCCACAGCGGGCCGGTGGCGCTCTCATAGAAGATGGGGCCGACCGTGGCGCGTTGGCCGGTGAAGATGTGCGCCAGCGCAGGGATGGCGCGGCCAATACCGCCGCTGGCCTCGCTGACGATCGGGAACACGACGCCCCAGAAGCAGATCACCAGAATGCCCATGAAGAGCAGATTGTTTACAAGGAAGAGCGACTCGCGCGAGAGCAGCGAGGTCATCTCGACTTCAGACTTGAGCGTGGCCCAGCGCTTGTTGAGCAGGGCCAGCGACACCGCAAAGGTGAGGGCGATGAAGCCAAAGAACATCGGCCCGATGGCGCTCTGCGCAAAAGCATGCACCGAAGACAGCACGCCAGAACGGGTGAGGAAGGTGCCGAAGATGACCAGACAATAGGTGAGGATGACGAGCAGCATGTTCCAGTGCTTGAACATGCCGCGCTTCTCCTGGATCATGACCGAGTGCAAAAAGGCCGTGCCGGTCAGCCAGGGCATGAACGCGGCGATCTCCACCGGATCCCAACCCCAGTACCCACCCCAGCCCAGCACATCGTAAGCCCAGCGGCTGCCCAGGATCAGGCCCAGCGAGAGGAACAGCCAGGCGATCAGGGTCCAGCGGCGCGTGACGCGGATCCAGCGGTCATCGCTGCGGCCAGTGACCAGGGCCGCGATGGCGAACGCGAACGGCACCACAAAGGCCACGAAACCTATATACAGCATGGGCGGGTGAATGATCATGCCCGGGTGGCGCAGCAGCGGGTTGAGCCCGTTGCCGTCCATCGGAATGTACGGCTGGGCGCCGGTGGGCTGCCACATGGCCGCCCACACCGTCCCGGTGATGCCCTGCCAGTAGCGCAGGAAGGGATTCTCAAAGAACAGGATCAGCGCCAGGAAAAAGGCCAGCGTGCTGGCCGTGACGATGATGACCCACGGCTCCAGGTCACGGTCACGCCGCCACTCGCGCAGCATGACCGCGAAGGTGAAGGCGGCCATCAACCAGGCCCAGAACAGCAGCGAGCCGGCCTGCCCACCCCACAGCGCGGTGACGCGCAGGTACATGGGCATGCTGTGGCTGGTGACCTGGGTGACGTACTGCACATGAAAATCAAGATTGGCCAGCAAGTACACTAGGCTGGCACACGCGATGGTAAGTAGAGGAAAGCTAAGGATGGTGGCGGAACGAGCGCTGGAGACCCAGCGTTGCTGGCCGCGCTGGCTACCAAAGGCCGCCGCGGCGCACGCATACAGCGCCAGCAGGAAAGCGATCAGCAGCGCAAAGAAACCAAGATCAGCGATCATGTCAGGCAGGGACTAGTACTCGCCAGACTGGCCGGGCAGCGCTTCTTCGTAGCGGGTCGGGCAGCGCAGCAGCAAGCCGTTCTCGTCGGCGTAGAACACGCCGTCTTCGCCCAGCTTGCCAGCCACAATGGCTTCGACCTCGTGGGCCAGCAGGTCAGGCTTGACGCCAATGTACTGCACCTGCAGGCGGGCACGCGTGGGGTCATTCACGGCTTCGTACAGAGCCTTGGCCAGGCCGCCGTCATCATTGATCAGGCGGGTATCGCCCGGCATGTGCACCATGGTGAAGGTGAGGGTCAGGGTCTCGGGGTCGTATTCGATCGTGTCGCCCAGTACGGCGCCAGCCACGCGGGCCGGTTTGCCCACGGCTTCGGCGCCGCGCTGGTTAAGCTCATCAATAGTGAAGAAGAATTGCGCCCCTGCCGCCGTGGAGGTGACGATGAGATACACCACCGCGGCCAGGATCAGCAGGCCGCCAATGATGAATTTCTTGTTTCCGAGGCCAGTGGGCAGAGGTTGGGCAAGGCTTGTGCTGCTCATGTGCAATCTCTCACTTTCAAGAGAGATTATACCGCCTGCACTAAACTTCTAATCCTCTGTAAGAGATTCTTCCTTCTTGTTAGAAAACTCATTCATTAGACGTTGCAAAATTTGGGTAAACCACCGTTCATTAAAGCTTCCGCCCAAGGCCAATATCCATATCAATAAGGGTCGACCGTTAACATCAAATGGTAGGAACTCTGCAGAAAAAAAAAGATAAGTCATGATACCCATTAATGTTCCAGCTAAAGGTCTGTATAAAATCCACAATAAAGCCTTGCCTATATCAGGGTTTGGAAAATTTCTCATGCTAAGCAACATGTACAGGAGTGAGCCTTGAGCAGCCCAAAACCAAACTGGCACCGGCACTCCAATCCAAAGAAAACTGTTAAGAACTGCAGGGGGTAGACCTAGATTTGGTAGCGAATTGCTAGCCAACAGAAAAACAATTGTAACAAGCAGGATTACAACCGATACGGAGAGAAAGGGTATTATTTTTGCATTCCGGACTTTCGTATTTATGGTAGCAACCTGCACCAAATTTTTCCATGCTAAAGCAAGTTGCTTGTTTGAAGGTTTGCCATATAAAATTTCTCTGGTCTTTTGCAAAAGACGCAATGCAACACCCATTTCTTCAGGAAAGGAATACAAGGTCCCTACCGAAGATCTTGCTAGTTGTTCAAGCCATTTCTTGAATTCTTGTTCTGTATCTGCTCTGGCTTGGGGCCTTTTTTTCCAAAATTGTAGGCTCATTTCCCCTCAGTAAATAACTGCACAACTAAGTAAAGAATAAGCCCCACAAACAACAAGAAGGCAATGACTAAAGGTTGAGATCCATAAGTGCAAACAACCCAAACAAAAAACACCAACCAACAAACTAGGGCTACTATATGCCAAAAAACTTTAGTCCGAGTAGGACCATGGAACGCCATCCCAACTACAATCAAGATACCTCACCCCGAGTGATAGACTGGAACGGTAGTTTAGCACATAAAGTGATTAGTATTTGTTACTTGCTTCTAAAATACCAAGCGAAAATAATAGAATAACAACAGAAGCAGAGTAGTACGCCAACAACTGGCTTTCCCCCACATTGGTAATAGCAAGGATCAAGGCACTTAGGAAGACCGAAATGTAAAGCAGAAAAACAAATAAAAGACCCCACCGAATAATCTTCCCCCTTTTTCGAAACAGATTAAAACTTGACAGCAAGGAAAGAAGTTTAGGGTCAGCAGACTTCCCTCCTGCGCCGGCCAATATTGCCGGTTCAATCACTTGAATTCGTCTGACTCCCAATACTTCTGTCACCATTTTCTCCGCGACAATGGGCAGTAGCTCTAAAATTCCACCTTTCTTAAAAAACCAAATCAGGAAATTCAGTTTCCGACCCTCACCTAAACCATCACCAATAAAATCGACTAGCGCTGACAGGCGCCTAAACTGGCCCAACGCGTCGCGGTAGTGACGTTTACCAATCAGGGCGAAAATAAGGTAACGGAGAGTTTTTGCCTCTCCATAATAATCATTAATAAGGTTAAAAAGTTGTACGGCTTGATGATAATAATCAACTGCCAAATCAAGCTCGCCTTGCTTCTCTGAGAGCATTCCCAAATGCTTTAAACACCAAGCCTCCGAAAAAGAGTTGCGCGTCTGTTTATCGCGGTATACCTGCAAACATTCTTCAAAAACACGTTCGGCATACTGGTAGTCCCCAAGCTGAAGGTGGACAAAAGCAATTTGCTCATTTGTGCGTGCCAGATTCTGAATATTCTTTATATCTCGCCAAAGATTTGCCGACAGTTCTAAATAGAACAAAGCCTCTAAGTGATGCCCCGCTTCTATCAGAGATTGTCCCAATGTCAGCAAAGACCAAGCAGCTCGAGTTTTGTTGTCTCTGTTATCACTGGAGTTCAACGAAAACCAGCTAAAAGCCTCAAAAGCTAGGGTAGCCGCTTTAGCAGGAAAGTCTTTGTACAAAAAAATTACGGCAAGCAGTGCTCTTGCGCGAGCGGAGACTGTCTCGCTGGTGCTTTCACTTACAATTTGCTCAAGGACCGGGATAGCTTTCGTCCATCTCATCTGAAAGAAATTCAACCGGCATCTTCGATATCTGATTAGATCGGCGTCCTGGTTCGACAAAAAAGGCTGAGCAAACTCAGCATGCGTAACTATCCTATCAGCAATAACAAATTCGTCTGCAAGCATTGCACTTTTAAACTTTTTTTCGAAGAATTGGAGAGCCTTTGGCCGAGTTTCACTTACCAAAAGTTGATGGTACATTTTTTGGAGTTCAAGCTCAAATTTAAAACCTCCGGCCTCCCTGATCCGTTGGTCAATTAACTCCAAGGCTCGAAGATTCAATTGGCGAAAAAGAGACGGGTTCTCAAGACTCAAAAATTGAAGCTTTGAAAGCCGTAATTCGAAGGGCAGCATGCGCAATGACGATTCCTCGTCTATTTTTAATGCCTGTCCTTTTTCTATAAATTCTTCAAAACTCTCTTCCCTGCTTAGTAGCCAATGAGTCTCCTGATATCTTGTTGAGATAGCGCTTAACTCCAGTAGTAGATTTCTATCAAACGACACAGGTATTGAGGCAACTTCAAGGAGTACGCTAGAGGTTTCACTTTTCTCCGTATCAACGACATGCTGTGGGGATAACACGATGCTCTGAATGTCTTCGCGAGGAATAAACGAAGGTATATCTGCATTTTCTGCATTAATTATGAAACGGAATCTGGAACTATCTTCACTTGACAAGGATTGATACAGGTCGAGCCAAAACCAGTCTCTCGAAGAGAAAGAACTCTGTTCGTAGTTCGAAACAAAGACTATCTCTTCGTCTTTTCCTTGCAAAGCCGCCAAATCGCTCGTTAGATTTAACAGAATCTTTTTTCTTGTCTGCAATGACAAAGACTGTTGCGCGGACAGAGCGCTTTCAGCAGACCGACTTTCATCCTCAATACGCTCCACCAATTTGCTTGCATTTGAATCAGACAAGCTGCCAGCTAAATCTCTTACCACCCCAAATTGCAATGGGGCTGGCTCGCATGTTGCCAAGTTAAGGAAAAAGACTTCCTGCTTCTCGAAGAATGAGTTTATTGCCTGAGAAAGTAAGTGTTTGGATTCCAAGTTTTCTCCAACACTCACAACCAGTACTCGCTGACTACAATCAGTAAATCTACTAAAGCCAGAAGCAAGTTCGTGGCGTATATTGTTTATATATTGACCCGTCAAAATACTCTCCCTATCAGTTCTGCTTACACGATATCCCAGTTGCTTTACTCTAACATTAGAAACCCCCCAACGACACTCATCGGTACGGTTATTTGGCTATTTGTGAATAACTGCGCAATCTAGTTTTCTATAGCAGCCCGCAGCCGGGCCGCCATGCGCCCAAAGGCGGGCGAATAGCGCACCGCCAGCTTGCGCGGGCGCGCCAGCTTGACCTGCATATCCAGCTTGATGCTGGCCGGGCGGCGGCCGAGCACCAGCACGCGATCGGCCAGGTACAGGGCCTCATGGATGTCGTGCGTGACCATCACCACGGTCTTGTGCTCCAGCTCCCAGATGCGCAGCAACTCTTCGCCCATTTTCTCGCGGGTCAGCGCATCCAGCGAGCCGAAGGGCTCGTCCAGCAACAGCAACTGCGGGTCCTGCACCAGCGCCCGGCCGATCGCCACGCGCTGCGCCATCCCGCCGGAGAGCTCGCTGGGTAGCGCCTGCTCAAAGCCGCGCAGGCCGACCAGATTGAGCATGTCCCAGGCGCGGTCGATCGCATCCGGGTCATTGCGCAGCTCCAGCGGCAGAGCCACATTGTCCAGCGCAGTCCGCCAGGGCATCAGGTTCGCATCCTGAAACACCAGCCCCACTCCGGCCTGCGGGCCTTGCACCGCCTGGCCCGCGAACAATATCCGCCCGCGGCTGGCGGGCAGCAAGCCCGCCAGCAGGCGCAGCAGCGTGCTCTTGCCCGCGCCGGACGGGCCGAGCACGCACACAAACTGACCGCGCGGCACGCTGAAACTTACGTTGCGCAGCACGGCCAGCTGGCCGTTGCGGTCAGCGAAGCTGGCGGACACCTTCTCCACCGAGAGCAAAGGAGCGTTACTAACCATCACTCTGCCGGCAAGTAGTCGTTGCTGAACGCCGCGCCCAGGTCCAGGGGTTGGGTGATCAGGCCCATCTCCAGCAGCACGGTGTGCATGTTCTGCCAGGCCTCAGGGCTGGAATAGCCCAGTGGGTCCGCATGCCACGACTCTATGGAAAGAGTGAGCACAGCCATCTGGGTGTCTCTATCCAGCGCATCCAGGCCATCCACATATTTCTTGGAGATCTCGAACGCGGCCTCAGGGTCAGCAATGGTGTCGGCCAGCCCACGCAAGAGGGCACGCACGAAGGCGCGCACTTGTTCCGGATGCTCGGCCAGCATGCGCTCGTTGGTCAGCACGCCGTTGGCGGCCAGTTCCACGTAGTCGGCCACATGCAGCACAATCACATCGTAGCCCTCGGCCTCAAGCTGGATCGGCTCGTTGTTGACATAGCCCACCACGGCCTGCTGCTGCCCGGCGGCCAGCGCCTGCACCTGGTTGAAGCCGATAGAGTCCAGCACCACTTCGGACTCGGGGATGCCGGCGCTGCTCAGCAAGGCGCGCAGGCCAATGTAATTGGCGCCGAACAAGCCGGGCAGCCCAATACGCTGGCCGCGCAGGTCTTCGGGTGTGGTGATGCCGCTCTCCGCCAGGGAGACCACCGCCACCGGGAACTCGTGGTACCAGGCCGCCACGTACACGATCGGCAGGCCAGCGGCGCGGCCCAGCAGCACCTGCTCGCCAGACACGATCGCAAACGGCAAATCGCCCGCCCCCACCAAAGCCACGCCATCCGTCTCGAAGCTGTAGTCGAACTCGATCGCAAAGCCCGCCTCGATGAAGTAGCCGCGCTCCACCGCTACGTAGAACGGCGCATACTGCACGTTGGGGATGTAGCCCATTGGCAGGCGCAAGGGCTGTACGCCCGCCGGCGCCTGCCGCTCACTGTCGCAGGCCGCCAGCAGCAGCCCGCAGATAACCAGAATTAACAAGATACGAGTCTTCATTGCTCTCCATAAGAAAAAGAAGAAGGATTGGATTTTTGTTGCCACCACAGCCAGCGCCGCTCGGCCAGCACCACCAGGCCATACAGGCTCAGCGCCAGCGCCACCAGGGCGAACACGGCCACAAAGACCAGGGCAGTATCGTACTGGCCGCGGCCCACATTGATGAGGAAGCCCAGCCCGCGGTCTGCGCCCACCAGCTCGCCTACCACTGCGCCAATGACCGACAGCGTAGCGCCGATGCGCAAGCCGCCCATGAACACAGGCAGCGCGGCGGGCAGCTCCAGCAGGCGGAAGGTCTGGGCGCGGCTGGCCTGCAAGCTGCGCATCAGGTCACGCAGCTCCTGCGGCACGCTGTGCAGACCCACGATGGTGTTGATAAGAATGGGAAAGAATACGATGAGGGCACAGATCAGCGTCTTTGACAGCAGGCCCGGCCCAAACCAGATCACCAGCAAGGGCGCGATGGCTACGATGGGCACAGACTGGCTGGCCACCACGAACGGAGCCAGCAGCCGCTCCCAACGCGGCGAGCGTGCCAACCAATAGCCCAGCAGCGCAGCCGCCAGCACGCCGATGGCCAGGCCCAGCAGCACTTCCTGCAGGGTGACCAGCCCATGCCGCAACAGTGTGCCATCCTGCACGGCGATCAGCAGGCGGCCCCACACCGCGCCCGGAGCGGGCAGAATGAAGGCGGGCAGCTGAGTCACCCGCACCACCAGCTCCCAAGCCAACAGCGCTAGTGCGGCCACAGCGGGGCCTAGCAGCCAGGTCAAGCGCTCTGAATGATCCTGCGTATTCTTCACTACAATCACCTCGTCCAAACAAAACAGCCCCGATGGATCATCGGGGCTGTTTGCATGCGCGCATAGCACAAGCCACGCATCCCGCGCCGCAAAACAATGCCCCAAAGCAAACTGCTTTGGGGCATGCGAGCACGCGTTATGCGTAAACAAGCAAAAGCACAAGTGCTTTTGCTTGCTTGCGGAGTCTTCGATTCTCCGCTCTTCTTTCATCCGGACTATACCGTCGGCCCCGGAGTTTCACCGGATCCTGCGCTCAAACGAGCGCTCGTGGGCTCTACCACCGATCGGGAATCTACGTATCGGCTTCGCCGATACTAATGGCGTTGCTCCGCAACGCCACTAAATGGAGCGCAGCTCCACTGTATCACCCTGCCCCGAAGAGTATTTAGTTGTCAAAACCCAGTAGCAGCAGTTGCGTAGCAACTGCCAACGTTGTGGCGCTAGCCACAACGCACCTGCCACCGAAGAGTATTCAATTGCATGAAAACCATGGCGTTTCATGCTTTTCGAAACGCCCAGCGCAGCAAAGCTGCGCAAAAGCCAGTAGCAGCAGTTGCGTAGCAACTGCCAACGTTGTGGCGCTAGCCACAACGTACCTGCCACCGAAGAGTATTTAGTTGTAAGGGCAACCGGCGTTTCGTGCTTTCCGAAACGCCCGCGCAGCGAAGCTGCGCAACTCACTGATTATAACCACCTGCATGCACTACTTCGAGCCACCCTCAACCGTCTCGATGTCGGCCAGGGTGCTTTGCACGTACTGCTCTGCCAGCAGCAGGTTGCCGCTAGAGCGTTCGATCACGCTCAGGATCGTGCTCATCTTGGAGACTTCCTCCAGCTGCTCGTTCACGAACCAGCCCAGGAACTCCTGGGCGATGTAGTCCTTCTCCTTGACGGCAATGTCCATCAGGTCATTGATCTGGCGGGTAACTTCCTCTTCCCACTGCAACGCCGCACCCACCGCATCCTGCGGCGACTTAAAGTCAGCCCGCGCTTGCGCAATAGCCGGCACACCGATCGTGCCGCCCGCATCCAGCACATAGCGCACAAACTTCATGGCGTGGGCATTCTCCTCGGCGGCCTGGTCAAAGAACAGCTTGCCGAACATCAGCATGTTCTCAGCGGTGAAGTATGAGGCAATGTTGACATACTGCATGGCGGCGCCAAACTCACGCCCCACTTGGTCATTGATGGCTTTTTCAAGCGTTTTGCTAATTAACATTCTTGCTCCTTTGTTGCCCAAGTCTACCATATGTTCACCCTGGTTGATAAATAAAAACAACTAAATATAAGATTGCGGTTATTTCTATGGGTTATATCATAAATATTCTTAAAAGCAACGGCCAGCCTCTCGGCTGGCCGTTGACATATTCATCGAGCCTTACGGGTTGGTGCTCGGCAGCGGCAGCAGGAAGGGGTTATCCGTAGGCACCAACATCACCTGGATGTTGGGCGCCAGCTTCTGGATGTACTCGAGCGTCAAGATGTCCGGGTTCTGGCCGATGGCTTCCGCCAGCATGCGCAGCGCTTCAGCCTCGGCTTCCGCCTGGATCAGGCGGGCCTCCGCCTCACCCTGCGCACGGATCACGGCCGCATCCGCCGCACCCTGCGCCACCTGGCGGGCCTGCTCGGCCTCCTGGCGGCGCTGCTCCACGACAAACGCAGCCTGCTGGGCCTGCTGCTCGGCGATCTGCTTCTGCTCCACCGAGTCAGCATACTCAGCCGAGAAGGCAATATTGCGCACAACAAAGTCAGCCAGCTCCAGCCCGTTCATTTCAAAACGGCGCTGCAGCTCAGCCGAGATCATCTCGGTCAGCTCCAGGCGGTGAGTGCTGTAGACCTGCTCAATGCCGAACTGAGCCACCGCATCGCGGATGATGCCGCGCACGATCGGGCGCACCATGCCGTTGATGTAGCGGTTCTGCCAGCGAATGTGCACATCCACCACTTCTTCGGGCTTGATCGAAAAGATCACTGAAGCGTCCACATGCACGATCTGACCATCCGAGGTACGCGACTCGACCGCATCATCGCGGAACACATCGCTTTCCTCAGGCACCACCGACATGGTATAGGTCTGGCGCGAGATCGTATACGGGATCACGTTCTCAGCGAACGGCACCACCCAGTGCAAGCCGGGCTGCAGAGCTTCGTTACGGATACCGCCCTGGGTGGCGCTGATGACCACGCCGCGCTCACTCGGCTGGATGAACACCAAGCCGGCTGCCAGCGTGCTAAGCACCACGGCCAGGGCGATCGAGCCGGCGATCAGCAGACCGCCACCAGCCATGCTAGTTGCGCCGCGCACGCTGCGGCTGCGCACGGTGCGCACCACCACCAGGGCGATGACACCGATCACCACCAGCCAGGCCACTGCAGAAAGAAATGCCAGAATATTTACAAGTTCCATTGCTCCTCCTCAAGAGCCGGACCGGCTTGCGTGGTAGCATGCCGAGGGATTGCGATGATTCATTATAAGGCGCGCCTCACCTCCCTCCTGTTAGAACCCTATCAGAACGCCGCCGCCCGGCTGCTGCTGCCGCGCGCCGCCCTGCCCCGCCCTGGCCAATACTTGCAAGCGCACGACCCCGCCGACGGCGAGGCCGCCATCGCCACCCAACTGTTCGCGGCGGGCTACGAGCCCGCGGACGCGGAGGGCGAATTGGCCCAACTGGCCGTGGCCGGCCCGTTACCCGCGGGCTGGCAGCCAGGCGCCAGCTTGCAGCTGCGCGGCCCGCTGGGCCGCGGCTTCAGCCTGCCGCACAACGCCCGGCGTTTGGCGCTGGCCGCCAGCGGCCGCCACCCCGCCCGCCTGCTGCCGCTAGCCGTGCAAGCGGCCGAGGTGGCCCTGTTCTGCGATGAGCCGCTGGGCGAACTGCCTGCCCAGATCGAAGTGCAGCCGCTGTCTGCCCTCGCCTCCGCACTTACTTGGGCCGACTTTGTGGCCGTGGACATCCCACCTGCTCATATAGAAGAACTGCCCAGGCTGCTGGGCATCCATGAGCGCGCCCCTAAGACGCTGCGCGGCCAGGCGCTGGTCACGCCGCCCATGCCGTGTGGCGGGTTGGCACAGTGCGGCGTCTGCAGTTTATCCACTCCGCACAAGCCCTTACTGGCCTGCGGAAGTGGCCCGGTTTATGACCTGGCAAGCCTGCTGCCCAATGCTTGACAAGCCAGCTCGCATACAAAAGCCGAGGAATCCTTTAGGTCAAGAAGAGACGCCCGGTATCAGCCTAGCCAACAAGAAGACTCACAGCCGTCCTGTCCAGCAGCTTGACGCACCCAACAACATCCCGGCTTGCATACAAACTTGCGTTATAGATGCCGCATGCAAACCATGTCAGTCACATCAGCTGGCTACACCCAGCGGTCGCCTACTCCATCCCCCCAAAGCCCTCTGTAAAGTTGTTACTAATATATTTTGACCCCCACCCTGCGTCGCGCAATAATAACTTCACACAGATGTGTAGTTTCGTTGCCGGGCGTGCCCGGCAGAAACTACAACGCGTGGCGCAGCCACGCAACCACCCCGCGCCGCGCAATAATAACTTCACACAGATGTGTAGTTTCGTTGCCGGGCGTACCCAGCAGAAACTACAACGCGTGGCGCAGCCACGCAACCGCCCCTCTCCGCGCACTAATAACTTCTGCGCCGGTGAGATACCTCTACGAAACGCTGGCGGCGACCTGTTCCCCGTAGGCCATCAGCGCCGCCACCATTTCCGGCGTGCGGCCTTCGGCGTACACACGCAGCACCGGCTCGGTGCCCGAAGGGCGGATCAGCAGCCACGAATCATCCGCCATGATGTACTTGCTGCCATCCCGGCTCACCACCTCCAGCACTTTCTCGCCGCCGATGGCGTCAGGCGCTTCTTCGGTGAGCTTGGCAGTCATCACCTTCTTCTCCACCGGGCGGCTGAGCCGCAGGTCCTTGCGCGCATAGTGCGCCGGCCCCACACTGGCCAGCAGGTCCGCCACCAGGGCGCCCAGCGTGCCGCCCGAGCGCGCCACCATCTCGACCACCAGCAAACCCATCAGCACCCCATCGCCTTCGGGGATATGCCCGGTGAACGAAATACCACCCGACTCTTCCCCACCGATGAGCACATTGCCCGCCAGCATGTGGTCGGCAATGTGATTGAAGCCCACCGGGGTCTCTTCCACCTGCAGGCCGTACTTGGCCGCCAGGCGGTCGATCATCCGCGTTGTGGACACGGTGCGGATCACCTTGCCCTTCAGGCCGCGCGTCTCCACCAAGTGGCGCAGCGCCAGCGACATGATCTTGTGCGGGTCAACGAACATGCCGTCTTCATCCATGGCTCCCACCCGGTCGGCGTCGCCGTCCGTGGCCACTCCAAAGTAGCCGGGGTGCTGGGCGATGGCATCCGCCAGCTCCTGCAAATGCGGCATGATCGGCTCCGGGTGCACGCCGCCGAAGCCGGGGTTCATCTCGCCGCGGATCTCGGTCACTTCGCAGCCCGCCTCGCGCAGCATGGCGGCGATATGCCGGCGGCCGGAGCCGAACATGGAATCCACCAACACCCGCTGCGGATTCTTGCGGATGGTGTCAAAGTCGATCAAAGTAGCCAGATGGGCCTTGTAGGCCGGCATGGGGTCAAAGCGGGTGACCAGCTCTTGCGCCACGGCTTGCTTGAAATCCATCACCGAGGCGCCCCGGCCGCGGGCTTCGTTGTCGCTCAGGTAAATTTCCACCCGGTGGCACAGCTCGTGCGGGGCCGAGCCGCCATAGGCGGCCTTGAGCTTGACGCCGTTGTAGCGCGGCGGGTTGTGCGAGGCCGTGATCATCACCCCGCCGATCGCCTGGTGCTCACGCACCGCATACGAGATCGCCGGGGTGGGCGCATCGGCAACCGCCAGCAGCACGCGCAGCCCGTTGGCGGCCAGCACGCGGGCCACATCGCCCGCGAAACGGTCAGACAGAAAGCGCGTATCGAAGCCCACCACCACCTGGGGCGACTGCTCCCCGCCGTTGGTCTGCAGGTCAGCCCGCATCGCATCCGCGATCGCCTGGGCCACCATGCGCAGATTGGCAAAGGTGAAGGTATCGGAGATCACGGCGCGCCAGCCGTCTGTACCGAAATGAATGGGCATTTGTATTGACCTCGTTACTAGTTTGTCAGGGGAAGTGCAAAAATTCTAACACTGCTGGCCAATTTTTCGCCGAACGCCCCGAAAAGCGCCTGATTCTTGCGCATGCTAAAATGCCAACTATGGCTACAAAGAACGGCGCCAGTGTGGCTGAGCGCGTTGCCCTTTTAAAGGAACTGGCGCTCTTCCGAGACATTAGCGAAGTGGACCTGCAGCACATTGCCGCCCGTTTCATCGAGTATCACCTGCCGCGCGGGCAGGAGCTGTACGAGCAGGGCGAGCTGGCCGAGAACCTGTATATCGTCCACAGCGGCCACCTGCGCTGCGAGCTGGTCAACGCCAGCCAACAGGTCGTGGCCTCAGCCCTGCAAAATGGCGATGTGTTCGGCGCCCGCAGTCTGGGCTTGGACGGTAGCGCCATCTCGCGGGTCAAAGCCCTTCACGCCACCCAGCTCCTCTACTTGCCCCGCCGTGACCTGGCGCGCCTGCTGCAAGCCTTCCCGGCTCTGGCGGAGCGCCTGCGCACGCTGGCCGCCGGCCGCTCGCTCAAGCCGGATGCCGAGTTTGACTGGCTGGGCCGCGATGAGTCGATCCAGTTCGTGATGCGCAAGCATTCCGCCGCCCTGTGGCTGCGCATGGCCCGCGCCCTACTGCTGGCCATCGGCAGCATGCTGTGCATACTCTTCGGGCTGGAGGCAGCCAACCCGCTGCCCTGGCTGCTGGCCGCCTCCGGCCTGCTGCTGGGCGCCGGCGGCTGGGCCGCTTGGGAGCTGGCCGACTGGCGTAACGACTACTATGTCCTCACCGACCAGCGCGTGATCTGGCTGGAGCAGAAACTGTTGCGCTCCGCCAGCCGGGTCGAAGCGCCGCTGGAAACGGTGCAATCCGTCAACACTCACACCACCCTACTGGGGCGCATACTGGGCTTTGGCGATGTGATGATCCAGACTTTCACCAGCACCGTGGCCATGCCCAAGGTCGGCGACCCGCAGACCACCAAATTCCTAGTCGAGGAATACGTGCTGCGCCAACGCCGCGGCGCCCGCGCCACCCGCCACGACGATATTCGCCAGGCCGTGCGTGAGAGCCTCGGCACTGCCCCACACAACCGCGCCACCGGCCGGCCCATCGCGTCTGTGGCTCAGGCGCCCAGCCGCACCGAGCGCCTGTGGATGTTCCCCACTCGCACGGTGGACGGCGACAAGATCATCTATCACAAGCACTGGGCCAAGCTGTTCGGCACACTGGTCTTCCCAGTGCTGGCGTTCATCGGCGTGCTGTGGGCGGTCAACTTCGTATACAACGGCCTGCCCAGCGATGGCGCCGGCTGGCTCATCATGCTGGCCGCCTTGCTCATCCCGATCGGCTTCATGGTTTACCACTATGTGGACTGGCAGAACGATATCTACCTGCTCACGCCCGAAAGCCTGATGGACTCGGAGAAGAAGCCGCTGGGCAGCCTGATCACCAAAACCGCGCCGCTCGCCAATGTGCTCAGCCTGGAGAACCACCGCATCGGGCTGCTGGGCCTACTCTTCAACTTCGGCGTGGTGCGCATCAATGTAGGCGACAGCTGGCTGGATTTTGACGGCGTGCACGACCCGGCCCAGGTGCAGCAAGACATCTTTGCCCGTATCGAAGCCTTCAAGCTCAAAGCGCAAAAGCAGCGAGACCTGGATGAGCGCGGCCGCATGGCCGAATGGCTCAAGGTCTACGAAGAAGAGCGCACCCGCGGCCTGCGCCGGGCGGGCGATGACACCGAAGCGGTAGAATAACGCCTTGGAATTTATGGCTACCCGACAGATCGTCAACTATCCCAGCGACATTCTGGAGCAAAAAGCGCAGCGCGTAGAGCGCATTGACGCCGAAGTCCAGACCCTGATCGACGACATGATCGAGACCATGCGCAATGCGCCCGGGGTAGGCCTGGCCGCGCCGCAGGTCAACGTGCCGCTTCGTATTGTGGTTATCGAATACGGCGAACCTGACAACGAAGACGAGGAGCCGGCCGAGAAGCAGCTCTTCACGCTCATCAATCCTGAAATAAGCCGCATGAGCCGCGAAAAAGAGATGGGTACCGAAGGCTGCCTATCCTTCCCCGGCATTCTGGCCGAAGTCGAGCGCTCGCTGGCTGTCACCGTGGTGGCGCAGGATCGCAACGGCGATCCGCTCAAGATCAAGGCGGAAGGCTGGCTGGCGCGCATCTTCCAGCACGAAATTGACCACCTCAACGGCGTGCTGTTCACCGAACGCGCCCAGAAGGTGTACGAGATCAAGCCGGACGAAGAAGCCGAACAAGACCCCGCGGCCTGAGGCCAGCTGCATGCAGCTCAAGCGCCTCTCGCTCACCCATTTTCGCAACTTTGCGCGCATGGACGTGCAAGTTCCCCCACAGGCCGTGCTCATCGTAGGCCGCAACGCCCAGGGCAAAACCAGCCTGCTGGAAGCCATCTACTTCCTGGCGACGCTCAACTCCTTTCACGCCGATACTGACCGCCAGCTGATCAATTTCATCGAAGCGCGTAACCCGCTGGCCGTGGCGCGCTTGCAAGCCACCTACGAGCGCAACGGGCGCGAGCACCAGCTGGAGATCCGCGTCATCAAGGACCAGACCCGCAACGGCGAGCGCAGCCGCAAGGAAGTGCTGCTGGATGGCGCCAAAAAGAAAGCCAACGAAGTCATCGGCCAGTTCCAGGCCGTGCTCTTCCTGCCACAGATGTTGCAGATCGTTGACGGCTCGCCGCGCCACCGCCGCCGCTACCTTGACCTGGCGCTGGCGCAGGTGCAGAGCCAGTACGGTGAAAACCTGGGCGAATTTGAGAGCGTGCTGACCCAGCGCAACGCCCTGCTGCGCCAGCTGGGCGAGAACGGCGGCGACCAAAGCCAGCTCGATTTCTGGGACCAGCGCCTGGCGGCCCGCGGCGCGCAGGTGCTGGCCGCCCGCTTCCGCGCAGTGCAGGAGCTGGAGCAGGCCGCTGCCCGCCTGCACCACGGCCTTACCCGCGGCGCCGAGGTGCTGCGCCTCAGCTACCAGCCCAGCTATGACCCGCTGCCAGCGCCCGCCGGCCAGCGCACCCTGCTCGACGCACCGACCGACCGCAGCGGCGTTTCCGCCGACAAGCTGGAGACCGGCTACCTGGCCGCTCTGCAAAAAGCCCGCCGCGAGGACCTGGCGCGTGGCACCACCAGCCTCGGCCCGCACCGTGACGAGTTGCGCTTCCTCGGCAACGGTGTTGACCTTGGCAGCTATGGCAGCCGCGGCCAGGTGCGCACCGCCCTGCTCACGCTCAAGTTGGCCGAACTGGAGTGGATGCACGCCCGTAGCGGGCAGCGCCCGGTGCTGCTGCTGGACGAGGTACTGGCCGAACTTGACGAAAGCCGCCGCGCCGATCTGCTGGAGCGGCTGAAAGCCAACAGCGATCAGGTGCTGCTCACCACCACGGACTTCAACCTGTTCACACCGGAGTTTCTCGAGAGCGCCGCCCGCTGGGAAATTGATGGCGGCCAGCTGACAAACGGAATTGAAAATGCCCAAGGACTATTCAAGGGCATTGATACGGACGTTGACCGCGAACCAGATCGGCTTTAAACGAGATGGATGCAGGGACGAGGCATGCCTCGCCCCTGCGATAGTGGCTTGCTATAAACCTGCTGGCAATGAGAACAACATCTCCTAAGGGCTTAAAGCCGATAGCTAACAGCTGACCGCTTCTACAGCGGCTTCTTGCTGGGCGTGCCTGCCTGGCGCGGGAAGCGCGTCTGGGTCGGCTTGAGCTTGCGCACCACCACCAGCCAGCGCTCTTCGTCTTCCAAACCCGGCACCCGCACCTGGATCAGATCCTCCAGCTTGCCGCCCAGCTGCCCAAAAGCGTTGGCGGCGTCCTTGGCTTCCTCCGCCACGCCGCGCGCCTTCTGCGCCAGCATACAGCCGCCCACCCGCACGAAGGGCAGCAGGTACTCTGCCAGCACGGGCAGCGGGGCCACCGCCCGCGCCACCGCCCAGTCATACTGCTCGCGGTGGGCAGGCTGCTGGGCGGCATCCTCGGCCCGCTGGGCCAGCACCTGCACATTTTGCAGGCCTAGAACTTGCACAATATGTTCCAGGAAGCTGGCTTTCTTGCCGACTGATTCCAGCAGGCTCAACTGCAGCTCGGGCCGCCAGATCTTGAGCGGCAGCCCGGGCAGCCCGGCGCCGGTACCCACATCGATCAGGCGCTCGCCCGGCTGGGCGCGCATCGCCAGCCAGCAGCTCAGCGAATCGAGGAAGTGACGCGTGAACACCGCCTCACGCTCGCGCACGGCGGTCAGGTTGATGCGCTGGTTCCACTCCATCAGCTCATCCGCATAACGCTCGAACGCGGCGGACTGGGCCATGCTGAGCGGCTCGCCCAGCATGGCTTGCACTGAATCATCAAAGGAAGGCATGCGGCGATTATATATGCGAGACTACGGGATAAGATACTGACTGCATGAAGAAGACGATGTTCATCTTGCTCAGCGTGTTTGCAGCGCTGGTAACTGCATATAGCACCGCCCGCGCCGCGCAAAGCGACCTGCCCTCCCAGGCGTACATCAGCGGCTTCGTCGGGCGCGCCCAGCAGTATTCGCTTTCCTGCGAATCGCGCTCAGCGGTGGACGTGGCCGCCTTCTGGGGCTATTCCATTTCCGAAACCGAATTCTTCAACAATCTGCCTAGTTCAGATGACCCCAATCAGGGCTTCGTGGGCAATGTCAACGACCCGTGGGGCTACATCCCGCCCGCCTCCTACGGCGTGCATGCCGAGCCGATCGCGCGCCTGATGCGCAGCTACGGGCTCGACGCCCGCGCTGAAGAGAGGCTGAGCTGGCAAGACCTGCAGAACGAGATCGCCGCCGGCCGCCCCGTGATCGTGTGGGTCATCGGCAGCGTGTGGTCCGGTACCCAGCGCTTCTACACCACCCAGGCTGGCAACACGGTGCTGGTGGCCAACAACCAGCACACCATGACCCTCATCGGCTATGACCAGAATTCGGTCCAGCTGGTCGACGCCCTCACCGGCTACACCATCACCCACTCCATCCAGAACTTCATGGCTTCCTGGGGCGTGCTCAATAACATGGCGGTGCTGACCGATGGCCCGCCGCAAACCCAGCCTGAGGCCGAGCCGCCCACCAGCGAGCAGCCCAGCGGCGAGAGCCATACCGTGCAGGCCGGCGATACCCTAAACCGGATCGCCGGCCGCCTTGGCTTCACCTGGGTCGACCTCGCCGCCTGGAACAACATCACTTACCCTTACACGCTGTTTCCCGGCCAGGCGCTGGCGCTCTATCCCAGCCAGCCTGAGGCTGGCCCGCAGCCTTCGGCTGACAGCTACATCGTGCAGCGCGGCGACCACCTGATGAAGATCGCCCGCGAGCTGGAGCTCAACTGGCAGGACCTGGCGGCCCTAAACGATCTGGCCGCGCCGTATCTGATCATGCCCGGCCAGGTGCTACGCCTGCCCGCCAGCCAGACCGCCGCCCCGACGCCCAATGAGCCCGTAGAGGCGCCGGAGTTCTACACCGCCACACGCAGCGAGAGCTTGTTCGCCCTGGCGCATTACTACGGGCTGGATTGGCTGGAGGTGGCCGCGCTTAACAACATCAACTTTCCATTCATGCTGGCCCCCGGCCAAACCGTGACGCTGCAACATTAAACAAAAACGCCCCGCAGTTGCGGGGCGTTTGATTTACACCAGGCTTTCGCCTTGCTGCTGTTGTTGCCCAGGCGCCTTGTTGTAGCGGTACACGATGCGGCCGCGCTGCATGTCGTACGGGGACATTTCCAGCGTTACGCGGTCGCCCAGCAGGATGCGGATGTAGAAGCGGCGCATCTTGCCAGACAAATAGGCCAGCACGCGGTGACCGTTATCCAGCTCTACTTGAAATTGGGTGCCGGGCAGCGCTTCGATCACCGTGCCCTCCACCTTAACCATATCTTTTTCTTTTGCCATAACCCGTTAACTATACCTCATTGCCAGCAATAACACACTACCCGTTCAGGTAGTTACGCCGTGCCGCAGGCCGCCAGGCCAGTACAGGTATACTCTGCCCACAATGTCTGCTGACGCACCCAAGAAGCCTGCCCACAAGGAACGCAAACCCAGCTTTCCCACCTCCAGCGGGATCGAGCTGCCCGCCGTGCTGAGCTCCAGCGATGTGCACAGTGATCCGCAGACTGCCCTGGGCGCACCCGGCCAGTACCCCTACACTCGCGGCGTGCAGCCCACCATGTACCGCGGCCGGCTGTGGACCATGCGCCAGTACGCCGGCTACGCCAGCGCCGAGGAATCCAACAAGCGCTACCGCTATCTGCTCTCCCAGGGTCAGTCCGGCCTCTCAGTCGCTTTCGACCTGCCTACTCAGATCGGCTACGATGCCGATGACCCTATGGCCCTGGGCGAGGTCGGCAAGGTGGGCGTGAGCATCTCTTCTATTGAAGATATGCAGCAGTTGTTCGACAGCATCCCGCTCGACCAGGTTTCCACCAGCATGACCATTAACGCCCCGGCGGCCGTGCTGCTGGCGCTCTACATCGCCGTCGCCAAACGTCAGGGCGTGGAGCCTGACAAGCTGCGCGGCACCGTGCAGAACGACATCCTCAAAGAGTACATTGCCCGCGGCACCTACATCTACCCGCCCCAGCCCTCCATGCGCCTGATCACGGATTTGTTCAAGTATTGCCAACAGCACGTGCCGCGCTGGAACACCATCAGCATCTCGGGCTACCACATCCGTGAGGCCGGCTCCACCGCCGTGCAGGAAGTTGCTTTCACCTTGGCCAACGGCATCGCCTATGTCGAAGAAGCGCTCAAGGCTGGCCTCAACATTGATGATTTTGCCGGCCAACTGTCATTCTTCTTCAACGCTCACAACCATTTTCTGGAAGAAGTCGCCAAGTTCCGCGCTGCCCGCCGCATCTGGGCGCGCATCATGAAGGAGCGCTTCGGCGCCCAGAACCCGGCTTCGTGGAAGCTACGCTTCCACACCCAGACGGCCGGCTCCACCCTCACCGCCCAGCAGCCGCAGAACAATGTGGCCCGGGTCACGGTGCAGGCGCTGGCCGCCGTGCTGGGCGGCACACAGAGCCTGCACACCAACAGCCTCGACGAGGCGCTGTGGCTGCCCACCGAGAGCGCCGTGCGCGTGGCCCTGCGCACCCAGCAGATCATCGCCCATGAATCCAAGGCGGGCGACACGGTCGACCCGTTGGGCGGCTCGTACGCCATCGAATACCTGACCGACCAGATCGAAGCCGAAGCCCAAAAGTACCTCGACCGCATCGAGGAAATGGGCGGGGCGCTGATGGCGATCGAACAAGGTTTCATCCAGAACGAGATTCAGAATGCGGCCTATGCCTTCCAACAGGCGCTCGAGAGCGGCGAAGAGATCGTCGTGGGCGTGAACGCCTTCCAGACCGAGGAAGATGTGCAGCCAGAGCGCCTCGAAGTCGACCCGGCCCTGGAAGCGGCCGCCCGCCAACGGCTGGCGGCCCTGCGCCAGCGCCGTGACAATGCCCGTGTGCAGGAGCTGCTGGGCCAGCTGGAAACCGCCGCGAAGGGTAGCGATAACCTGCTGCCTGTCTTCATTGAATGTGTAGAGAACCAGCTGACGCTGGGCGAAATATGCAACCACCTACGCCGCATCTGGGGCGAGTACCAGCCCCCCGCCGCCTAAGGAGCGCGCTCGAATGCCATCGTTCGTCAAGAAGATCGATCACATTGCGGTTGTCGTCAAAGACATGGACAAAGCGCTGGAGTTCTGGAAGGATGCCCTGGGGCTCGACCTGTCGCACATTGAAGAAGTGCCCAGTGAGAAGTCCATCGTAGCCTTCCTGCCCGCCGCCGAGAGCGAAGTTGAGCTGGTGACCCCCACCGACACCGAGAGCGGGGTGGCTCGCTATCTCGAAAAGCGCGGGCCAGGCATGCACCACATCTGCTTTGAAGTCTACGACATTCAGGCCACCATGGAGCATCTCAAGACCAAGGGCGTGCGTCTCATCAACCCTGAGCCGATCATCGGCACGGGCGGCAAGAAGATCGCCTTTATCCACCCCGAGAGCACTCATGGCGTGCTGGTGGAGTTGTACGAACTGAGCGGGCAGGAACTGCAGATCCGTTTGGAGCGCGCCCGCCAGGCCGCCGAACGCCTGCTCAACGAGGGCCAACTGCGCGCCGCCGAGGCCATCGAATATCTGCGCAAGCTCACCCGCCCAGCCGGCGAGCGCGACAAGCGCAACTAGGCGCGGTTCACCACAAGCACGCTGCCGAGCACGAGCGCTCCGCCCGCCAACAGCAGCGGGTCCAGGGTTTCATTCAGGAACAAGGTTCCCATCGCGATCCCCACCAGCGGGAAGGTATAGGTGGTCATCGATGCGCGGGTCGGGCCGATCGTGCGGATCAGGTAGTAGTACAGCATATACGCCAGGTACGAGCTGGCGCCGCCCAGCACAATGATGCCCAGCAGGGTCATCAACTCGGTAGGCGCCTGCACCGGGCTCTCCACCAGCGGCACCGCCGCCCACACCAGCGCCCCGCTGAACGCGGTCGGCACCAGTGCCTGCACGATCACACTGTGGCCGTGCAGGGTCTTGCGCGCGAACACGGCGCTACCGGCATACAGCATCGCCGCCAGCAGGTGCGATACATAGCCCCACAGGGTAGATTGACCGCCGCCAATGTCGCGCAGCAACAGCAGCACCACGCCGCCAAAGCCCACCAGCAGACCGGCCAGTTGCCAGCCGTTGAGGCTGTCCTCGCGAAGCGCAAAGTACGACACGATCATGGTGAACAACGGCACCGTGGAGAGTACGATCGAGGCCACGCCGGTGTCAATGTACTGCTGGCCTGAGGTCGTCATTACCAGCGGGATGGCAATATTGAGCAAGCCCATCAGCAACAGTGGCCACCACTGCGCCCAGCCGCGCGGCATGGCGCTGCGCTTGACGTACGCGGTGAGCGCCAGCAGCAGGCTGCCCAGCAGCAGACGCCAAGCCACCAGGGTGAACGGCTGCAGCTGCTCCAGCGCCACCTTGATCCAGTAGAAGGCGCTGCCCCAGGCCAGGCTCAGCGCCACGAAGGCAAAAAGTTGCTTCTGATTCATGCAGGGTTAGCCGCGGTTGACGATCAGCAGGCTGGCCAGGATCAATATGCCGCCCGCCACCAGCTGCCAATCCAGCGCTTCGCCCAGGAACAGCACGCCGAGGGTCACCCCCACCACCGGGAAGGTGTACGTGACCATGGTGGTGCGCGTGGGACCAACCGAATGGATCAGGTAATAGTAGAAGAGATACGCCGCGCACGAGCCAGCCAGGCCGAGCCACAACAGCGCCACCCAGGTGCTGGTTTGGCCGGGCAAATGCACCGGCCCCTCCACCATGAAAGTGGCCGCCCACATGAACGCGGTGGCCGAGACCAGCGGCACCATGGCTTGCACTTCCTGCGGGGCGCCCTTGGTCTTGCTGCGAGCGAACACCGCGCTGCCGGCGTAGAACAGCACCGCCAGGATCATGGCGCCCTGCGCCAGCAGGTTCATGTGCAGGTCGCCCGGCACATCCCGCAGCACCAGCAGCGCCACGCCGGCAAAGCCCACCAGCAGGCCCAGCACTCGGCGTGAGCTCATCTTGTCATCGGTCAGGGCAATATGGGCGATCACGGTGGTGAACAGCGGCACGGAACTGTTGAGCACGGACGCCACCGCCGAGTCGATATGCAGTTCAGCCCACGAGATCAGAATGAACGGGAAGGCCGTATTGGTCAGGCCCAACAGCAGCAGGTTGCGCAACAGGGTCTTGTCCGTGGGCCAGACCGGGTGGCGAAGCATATACACCACCAGCAAACCCAGCAAACCGAACAGCACGCGCATGGACACCAGCAGGAAAGGCCCCACCTCTTCCAGAGCGATCTTGATCCAAAAGAAGGAGGAGCCCCACACTAGGGCCAGACCAATAAAGACCAACCAATCTTTGCTTTTCATACTACGCGCAGCTCCTTGCCAACAACCATGACTACAAAGAAAAACACCGCAACACCTGCGGCGATACTGTTATAACCCGACCACTGCTAAAAATGTGAAAGAGGCTGGTTGCCCAGCCTCTTTTTGTATGCTCGCGTAGTTTACTCGTAGCGCAGCGCTTCCACCGGCTCCAGGCTTGCCGCCCGGTTGGCCGGGTACAGACCAAAGAACAGACCCACCGCCATCGAGAACAGGGTCGCCAGCAGCACCGAATCCACGCCAATGACCGGCGTGATGTCGGCATTGCTGGCGGCGGCTACCGCGCCCACCGCGGCCGAGATCAGCCAGCCCAGGATGATGCCCAGCACGCCGCCCAACAGGCTCAACATCGAGGACTCGGCCAGGAACTGGATCATGATGTCGCGCTTGCGCGCCCCCAATGCCTTGCGTAGGCCGATCTCGCGAGTACGCTCGATCACTGACACCAGCATGATGTTCATGATGCCGATGCCGCCCACCAGTAGCGAGATGGCCGCCACACCGCCCAAGAAGATGGTCAGCACGCCGGTCACCGCCGCCGCCGTATCCAGAAAGTCCTGCTGGTTCAATACGGTGAAGTCGTCCGCGCCGATGCCGGTGCGGTGGCGTGCCCGCAAGATGGCAGCAATTTCCTCGCTGGCTTGCGGCACCGCTTCAGAACTGGCCGCCTGGACAATGATCATGTCGACCCGATTGGGCGTGCTGCGGCGCAGCAAGCGCGCCTGGGCAGTGGTCAACGGCACGATCACGCGGTTGTCCTCATTGGTGAAGCCCGAACCACCTCTGGAAACCAACAAGCCGATCACGCGGAAAGGCTGGCCCTCAATGCGCACGGTCTCGCCCACCACGCCATCCGTGCGGCCAAACAGCTCCTCGGCCACATCCGGCCCAAGGACCACCACGGCCGAGCGCGCCAGAATGTGCGCCTCACTGATGAATTCGCCCTCGGTCAATTCCAGGTTGCGCACCCAGCCATAGTCCGGCGTGACGGCTTCGAGCATCGTCGAGGTGCTCTCACCTTGCGCCGTGACGGTGGCCGAGCCTTGCATCATGGGCGCCACACCGATCACGGACGGCGCCGCGAAGCTGTCGCGCAGGGCCTGGGAATCCGCCAGGGTCAGCGGCTTGGGGTTGGTCACATCGCTGTTGCCGCCGGAAATGACGAACAGCAGGTTGGTGCCGATGCCTTCGATCGTGCCGGTGATGGTGCTCTGCGCACCGCGGCCCACCGCCAGCATGGCGATCACCGCCGCCACGCCGATCACAATCCCCAGCACCGTCAACGCCGAGCGCAGCTTGTTGGCCGCCAGGCTCTCCAGCGCCACTACAAAAGAGTTCAGATAGTTCATGCGTCCTACTTGTCCGCCACCTGGCCGTCACGAATGGTGACGACCCGTTCGGTGCGCTTGGCAATTTCCGGGTCATGCGTCACGATGATCACGGTCACACCGCGCTCTTTGTTCAAGGCCAGCAGCATCTTCATGATCTCGTCGCCCGACTTGCTGTCCAGGTTGCCGGTCGGCTCATCGGCCATGATGAAGGCCGGGTTGTTCACCAGGGCGCGGGCGATCGCCACACGCTGCTGCTGCCCACCCGAGAGCTCGTTGGGTTTGTGATGCAAGCGCTCACCCAGGCCCACGGATTCCAGGGCCTGGCGGGCGATCTGGGTGCGGTCCTCATTGCGGTTGGCATAGCGCAGCGGCAGCTCCACATTCGCCAGCGCCGAGGCGCGCTTGAGCAGGTTGAAGGTCTGGAAGATGAAGCCTACCTTGCGGTTGCGCACATCCGCCAGCTGGTCGTCATTCATCTCAGCCACGCTCTCGCCGTCCAGGTAGTACTCGCCGCTGGTCGGCCGGTCCAAGCAGCCCAGCGTGTTCATCAATGTGGATTTACCAGAGCCGGACGGCCCCATGATGGACATGATCTCGCCGCGTTCGATCTGCAACGAGAGGCCGCGCAGCGCGTGCACTTCCACATCGCCCATTGTGTAGACCTTGGTCAGGTTGCGGGCTTCGATCACCAGGTCTTTCTTGGCGCTAATTGAAGCCTCCACCGCCCATGAACTGGTTCGAGGGGTCCATCGGGTCAAAACTTGAGACCGGCGGGTTCAGTACGATCACATCGCCTTCGGCCAGGTCACCGCCGATCACTTCGCTGAACGTCTCAGAAGAGGCGCCCAGCATGATCTGCACTGGCTGCATGCTGACGCCGCGCATCACATACACCACCCGGTTGCCATTCTGCACGCGCACCGCGCGGTTGGGAACCAGCAGCACACCTTCAAGCTCCGTCACCACAATATTGACCGCCGCGGTCATGCCCGGGCGCACATTGGCGTCCGCATCCTCCAGCTCAACCACCACGCGGAAGTTGACGCCGGTCTGGGTCACATTGCCAGACAAAGCCACCGCCACCACTTCGCCCGGGTACTGCACATCCTGCACAGCATCCAGCACGATCGTGGCGGGTTGGCCCACCTGCACGCGGTTGATGTCGACTTCGGAAACTTCCACCACCACCTGCACCGTGCTCAGGTCATCCACCTGCACCGCACTGCTGCCGGCATTCACCTGGTCACCCTGGTTGGGGTAGATGTCCGTCACCGTGCCGCTGAACGGGGCAATGATGTAGCCCATGTCCACACTGGCCTGCGCCGCCGCCAGCCGCGCTTGGGCGGCAGCCAGCTGCAGCGCCGTGGGGCCGGCCATGATCTCGTCATAGTTCTGCTGGGCAATGTCCAGCTGGGCTTGCGCCAACGCCAGGTCGGCTTCGGCCTGGGCGATCGGCGTGCTGCCCGAGCCAGAGGTGCGCGCGTTGTACTGGCGCAAAGCCGCATCGTACTGCTGCCTGGCCTCGGTCACCTGCAGCAGGAAGTTAGCCCGCACCAGATCGTTCTCGGAGCGGCCGGCATACGGTTCATACGCTTCCTCGGCCCGGTTGAGCCGGTCCTGCGCCAGCACCAGATTGGCCTGGGCCTGGTCAATATCCACCGCGCGGCCCGGGTTGCTGATCGAGCTCAGATAGCGGGCCGCCTTCTCGTAGGTATCCTGAGCATCCGCCAGCGCCTTTTGCGCCTGGCTGATGCCCAGATCACCAAACGAGTTCTCGAAGTCTTCCATGGCGTCTTGGGCGGTCTGCAGGTCAGCCTGGGCCAGTATCACGTTGGCGGGCATGGAGCCCGTGAGCAGCTTGGCGATCACATCGCCTTCGCGCACCCGGTCACCCACCGCAAAGTTGATCTCCTCCACAATGCCGGAGGTTTCCCACATTAGCGCCGCGCTCTGCAAGGCGCGCACGCTGCCGGTGGCGCCTACTGTCGCCACCAGGTTGCCGCGCGCCACCGGCGCGGTTTGCAGGCTGGCGCTGGCCGCCTGGGCAGCCCGGCCTGCGCCGTTCACCATCACGGCTACCACCAGCACCACCAGTGCAGCCCCGCCGAGCACAAACCACTTGCGGTTGTCCAGCTTGTTGAACCATTCCTTGAATCTTGCGATCATTGCTTTGATTTCTCCTTCGTATGCGCCTGTTCTTCCAGGCGGGTAATGGCCTTGTCCAATAAATGAACCAACTGGGCTTGCTCCTCGGCGCTCAACGCGCTCAAGAACACTCCAGTCTGTTTACGTTCAAACTCCTGCACTCGTTTCGCGAAGTTTTTGGCTTTGTCGGTCAAGTACAGCTGAAACGAGCGCTTGTCCTCCGGGTCCGGCTCACGGCGCACCCAGCCCTCGTCCTCCAGCCGGCGCAGCCCCACGCTCACCGTGGGCGCGCTGAGTTGCAGCAGCTGCGCCAGCTCGTTGACCCGGATCCCGGGTGTGCGGCGCACGGCCAATAGCAAGCCCAATTGCGGCAGGCTGAGCTGCATTTCTTTCAATGGGGCCTTGCTGCCCACGCCCAAACGCTCCAGGCGTTCGAACAGGGTTTGCAAGCGGTCGAGAGGGGATGGTGGGTTAGCCATAATAGTTAGTTTATCTAACTAACGAATTGTAACAAGCTGCGCACGGATCTGTATGTGAACTGCATGAGACTCAGCCCCCATTCCATTTGACACTCACCTCAGCCCTGCCCTACACTCCAGTTTGATGTCTATGCGCATTAAGGAGTCGTGATGCCCAAAGCTGCTGTAGCCGCACCCCTCAGCCCCAAAACCACCCTGCCCCCTGCCATCCAGGCCTGGGGCAGCTTCCTGCAAGACCAGGGCTCATCCGTGCACACGGTCAAAGCCTTCACTGGCGATGTGCGCTTGCTGGCCAGCTTCCTGCCCGCCGATCAGGCCGTCGGCGCCATCACCACCAATGACCTCAACAATTTTCTGGATTGGATGCAGCACAAGCGCGGCGTAGAGTGCAGCCCCAAAACGCTCAGCCGACGCATCACATCGCTGAAGGGTTTCTTCCGCTGGCTGCAAAGCGGCGGAGCGGTACTGGCTGACCCCGCCGAGCGCGTGGTGCAGCGCAGTGTGCTCAGCCCGCTGCCGGGCGTGCTCAGCGAAGACGAGATGGACAAGGTGCTCAGCGTGGCCGCCCGCCAGCGCCGCGGCAAAAAAGGCGATGCCCGCGCCTACACGCTGGCCGCATTGCTGCTCAGCACCGGCATCAAAAAGGGCGAGACCCTGGCGCTCAAGACCAATCACATCGACCTTGACGCGGCGGATGGCCCGATCCTGTTCGTGCGCTACCCTGGCCCCAAAGACCGCTACAAGGAACGCAAGATCAGCCTGCCGGCTGAATGGGTGGAAGCCTATGCGGAGTACAGCACCCAGTACGATCTGAGCGACGCGCTGTTCCCCTGGTCGCCGCGCCGCCTTGAGTATCTACTTGAAGATCTCGGCAAAGAAGCCGGCCTGGAGCAGCAGCTTTCATTCCTGATGTGCCGTTGGAGCTGTGCCCTGCGCGATCTGCGCAGCGGCATGAGCGAAGATCATTTGCGCCAGAAACTGGGCGTCTCCGAGATCCAATGGCGTGAGCTCAGCATGAAGCTCAGCCGCCTGCGCGCCGAAGACCAACTGCAGATGTTTTAGAAACCAAAATCAATACAAGAGACAGGCCACAAATAAAACTTTGTGAGCTTTGTGTCTTTGTGGTTAAGCTGTTCTCACCACCTGCACATGCACAGCCGGCTGCCGCGCTTGCGCCGCGTAGCCGTGCGCCAGGCGCAAGCCTGCGGCCCACACCACCTCATCGCCCTTGCACAGCAGCGGCCAGGCCGCCCGCGCCCGCTGCGGCACTTTGGCATTGATGAACACATCGGAAAGCTTTTGCGTGCCCTGCGCCAGCGCAATGCGGTCGCCGGGGCGCGGGCGCCGCAACGTCATCTCGCCAATCCGTTCAGCATCCAGCCAGGCTTCGTACACATCTGTTGGCGTTGCCGCGGCTTGGGCGGGCCGCAGGCTTAGTTGCCACTCTGGCCCCAACTGCACAACTACAGGCGTCTCGATAGGCAGCGCGCTCTCAGGCGCCTGCGGCCAGGCCGCGGGCAGCTGGGTGCCGCGCTCCGCCAGCCACAGCCGTTCACCTTCAACCAAGAGCACCAACTCTTCGAACCAGTCATAAGGTCCGCCCTCACTCTGCAGTGCGACCCGTGCCTGCTCGACCAGCGCAAAACTCAGCTCGCCGCCCGGGCGCAGCGTGCGGGCAGCTCGTTGCAGCACGCGCCGCTGCAGCGCCAGCGGCTCCACAAGCAGCACACTACGCTGCAAGCCCACATAGCCGGCACCCGCCGCGGCCAGGCTGCGCCGCCAGGCAGCTTCGACTACGCCCTGCAGCACAGCCTCCTCGGCCGCCAGCAGTTCGCCGGTCTGCACCAGGCGGCCCTTCACGCCAGCGGCATACTGCTCCATCAACGGTAGTAGTTCGTGCCGCACTTTATTCCGAAAATAGGCCGGGTCTTCATTACTTGGGTCATGCACCACCGCCAAACCATGCGCTTCACAATACGCCAGCACCTGTTGGCGGCTGGCTTTCAGCAGCGGGCGCACCAACGCCACGTTATCACTCCACGGGTTGGGCAGCCACAGCTCGGGCATGCCGTGCAGCCCTTGCGGGCCTGCCCCGCGCAGCAAGTGCATCATGATCGTCTCGGCCTGGTCATCCGCGGTATGCGCGGTCACCATCGCCTGCGCGCCATGCGTATGGGCCATCTCAAACAAAAAGCTGTAGCGTGCCGCCCGCGCCGCTTCTTCCACCGTCTGCCCGTTGGCGATGGCCAGTGCGGCTACATCCACCCGCTGGCTCTCAAAACCCACTCCATAGCCGGCGGCTACGCCCGCCGCGGCCTCAGCGTCCTGCGCCGATTCGGGCCGCAGCCCATGGTCCAGGTGGGCGGCCAGCAGCGGCCAGCCGGCCGCATGCAGCGCATGCAGGGCCGCGGCGCTGTCCGGCCCACCGGAAAAACCCAGCACCAATATCTTCCCAGGCTTCAGCTGGTTCATTGCGGTTTCACTTAACAGGCTATGCGCAGTCACACCGTGATTATAGCGACGCGTTCGCTTCCGCAGCCTAAACCTGGCGTAATTGCCGCTCTGCCTCCTTTGTGCTAGACTGGACTTCCTTTATGGCACAGACCTACACCCTCCTGGTGGTAGATGACGACCTCGACACCCTGAAGCTTGTGGGCACTACGCTCGAAAAGCAGGGTTTCCATATCATTGCCGCCAAAGATGGGCAGGAAGCTCTGGATAGGGTGGCCGAAACCAAGCCTGACCTGATCTTGCTGGATGTGATGATGCCCAAGATGGATGGGTATGAGGTCACACGCCGCCTGCGCGCCAACCCCGATACCGCCGGCATCCCTATCATTCTCTTCACCGCCAAAGCCCAGGTGGACGACAAAGTCGCCGGCCTGGACGCCGGCGCCGACGATTACCTGACCAAGCCCACCCACCCGGCGGAGCTGGTGGCCCGCGTGCGCAACATCCTCAAGCGCCCGGTCACCAGCATGCTGCCGCCCCTGCCGCCCGAGCCTGCCGCTCGCCAGGCCGCCCCCGCAGCCCCGGCTGCGCCCAGCCACCGCGAGCCGGCCAGCCCCACCCCGGAGCCAGCCCCCAGCGCCGCCGCCCCGCGCACCGTGCTGGGCGTGCTGGCGGCCAAAGGCGGCCAAGGCGTCTCGACCTTGTGCATCAACCTGGCGGCGGGCTTCGCCGAGCGCTTCCGCAGCGGGACGATCCTGGCCGAGCTAACTCCTGGCCACGGCGATCTCAACATCCGGCTGGGTCTCAACGGCGAGGGTCTGGTGGAGCTGCTGCGCCGCTCCACCCGCGATATCTACCGCAGCGCGGTGGAAGGCGCACTGACCGAGCATAGGAGCAACCAGCGCGTGCTGCTGGCTGGCATCCGCCCCAGCGACATTACCCTGGCCCAGGCCGGCGAGCAAATGGCAGCCATCGTCAGCGAACTCAAACAGATCTCAGACCATGTGGTGTTGGATCTGGGCGTAGGGCTGCCCACCAGCAGCCAGCGCGCCCTGGAACACTGCACTCACATCCTCGTCGTCGCTGAGCCAGACCCGAACTCAGTGGAGCAAACCCGCGCCCTGCTGCACGACCTGGATGGCATGCGATTGCAAGGCAAGCTGCAGGTGGTGATGGTGCACCGCGTGCGTAATGACCTGGCCGTGAATGCCGCCGAGCTGCAGAAGCAGCTCGGCCGTGAGTTGGAAGGCGTCTTCACCCCCGCGCCGGAGCTGGCACACCAGGCCACCCGCCAGCAGCAATCCATGCTGGAAACCGACGAGCAGAGCTACACGGCCCAGCAAACCTTGAAGCTGGTCAGCCTCATCACCGAGCCCAAACCCGCACGCCGCCGCTAAGTATCTTAGCGGGCGCCGCGCCGCCCGAACTGCTTCTCCAGCAAGTCGATCGACAAATGGATCATCGTAGGCCGGCCGTGCGGGCAGGTGCGCGGCGCTTCGCACGCCTCCAGGTCACGCAATAACGCGCGCTGCGCCTCCGGCGAGAGGGTCTGCCCGGCTTTGACTGCGATCCGCTTGCAGATCCGCGCGATCAGGCGCGCTTCCAGCTGCTTCTCCAGCGGCTGCTCATCTTCTTCAAAGTCCTCGACCACCGCACGCAGGGCGGTCTCCGGGTCACTGCCCAACAGCACGGCCGGGATGGCGCGGATCTTGTAGGCCTGCGGCCCGAACGCTTCGATGTCGAAGGCCAGCTCGCGCAGCGTGTCCAGCTGGCTTTCGAGCAACTCAGCCTGCGCGGCGGGCAGCTGCACCGTCACCGGCTCCAGCAGGATCTGCGAGCCGAGCTGCTGGCGCTGGCTGCGGAAACGCTCGAACAGGACACGCTCGTGGGCGGCATGCTGGTCCACCAGGTACAAACCGTCCGGCGCCTCGGCCACCAGGTAGGCCGCGCCGACCTGGCCCACCAGGCGCAGCAGCGGCACGCCTGGCAACCGCGGCTGCGGGCTGGCTTCGGGCTGCTCGCCGTCTTCGGCTTCTACGGGCGCAGCCAGCTCCGACTCGGGTTCAGGCATCGGCTCGGGCGGGGCGGGCATGGGCCGCCACGCCAGGCCGGGCTGCAGCGGCTCCAGCTGCGGCACGGGCGCGTGCGCCAGCAAGGCGCGGCGCACGGCGCGCTGCACGCTGGTGAACACGCGGTCGCGCTGCGCAAAGCGCACCTCAGCCTTGGTGGGATGCACATTGACATCCACCATTTCGCTGGGCATGTCAACGAAGAGCACCACCATGGGGTAGCGCCCCACCATCAGCATGCCGTGATAGGCCTGCACGGCGGCGGCCGCCAGGGCGCTGTCCTGCACCCAGCGCCCATTCACAAAAAAGGTCAGCTCGGCGCGGTTGGCGCGGGTCAGCTCCGGCGGGCTGATGAAGCCCGTCACGCCGATCTCGGCGTCAGGCGCCTCGACCGGGATCATGCGGCGGGCCATGCCGGCGTCATACAACGCCGCCAGGATCTCGCGCCGGTCGCCGTTGCCGCTGGTTTGCAAGCTGTGCTTGCCATCCAGCTGCAGCTCGAAAGCCACTTGCGGATAGGCCAGCGCATAGCGCGCCACCAGCTGGCTGATGTGGCGGCGCTCGGTCACATCGCCCTTGAGGAACTTGCGCCGGGCCGGCAGGTTGAAGAACAAATCCTCCACATGCGCCAGCGTGCCCACCGGCGCGCCGACCTGGTCAAGCCCGGCCCGTTTGCCCGCATCCACCTGGATGCGGGCGGCGGCCTCGCTCTCGGCCGGGCGGGAGGTCAGCGTGAAGCGCGAGACAGAGGCGATGGCGGCCAGCGCCTCGCCGCGGAAGCCGAGGGTGTGGATGTGCTCCAGATCCTCGGGCGTGCTGAGCTTGCTGGTGGCGTGGCGCTCCAGCGCCAGCGGCAGCTCAGCCACGGGGATGCCGAGGCCGTCATCGCTGACCTCGATCAGGCGCTGGCCGGCGCCTTCGATGCGCACCTGGATGCGGCTGGCGCCAGCATCCAGGGCGTTCTCGATGAGTTCCTTGACCACGGAGGCGGGGCGCTCGACGACTTCGCCAGCGGCGATCTGCGAGGCCAGCGCTTGCGGCAGCATGCGAATTGGCATGGGTACATATTAACCGAACACACACCCTGCCAGCACTTTGGCATACTATTCTTGTCAATGTGTCGTTATCCTTGGCACACCATTTGAAGGAGACCGAATGAACCTTTTGAACTACAAGCATGTCAAGCTCTTGGCGCTGCTGGCGGCGCTGGCCCTGGTGCTGGCGGCTTGCGGCGGCAGCGAGCCTACCGCCACACCGGAGACCGCGGTTGAGGCCACGGAGACCGCCGAGGTTGCGGACAGCGGCGTCACCGGCCTGTGCGCCAATGAGTACCAGCCCCTGATGGAAGGCTCCACCTGGACCTACGAGGTGAAGGATGCGGATAGCACCGAAACCTACATCACCACGGTGAGCGAGCTGCGCGCGGATGGCTTCACCTTCACGCATGAGTTTGAGAACACCACCGTCACCCAAGTATGGGCCTGCACTCCCGAGGGCCTGAGCGCCCTGGAGTATGGCGATGGGCCGGAAGCCAGCATTGTTGGCGGCGGCTTTAGCGCCGACATTGAAACCTTGGCCGTCACGGGCATTACCTTCCCCAAGGACCTGGCGCCGGGCACCAGCTGGGAGCAGACCTATGACGTGCAGGGCAACATCAGTATGGGTGGCGGCATGGAAGGCACGGCCTCCGGCACGGTAACGCACACTTTCACTGCCATCGGCGAAGAGACGGTGACGGTGCCCGGGGGCAGCTTCACCGCCATGCGAGTGGAAGGCACCAATGTCATCAGCTTCGTGGGCACTGTATCCGGCATAGCCATCCCGATCGAGATCGAGGGCACGACCGTGATCTGGTGGGCGCGTGATGTTGGCATGGTGCGCAGCGAATCGGCCCTGGGTGCGGAGGGCGGCGAGCCCTTCGTCGGCACCGTGGAGCTGATGAGCTACAGCCTGCCTTAACACGCCACCTGTTTGCAAATTACCCCCTTTTTATATAAAAAAGCGCCGGCGAATGCCGGCGCTTTTTGTTTACTTGACGATGCCTCCGTCAGTGAGCTTGCGTAAGTCACTGAGGGCATGGCGGATCTCATCCGCCGTGACCGGGCGGTCTTCCTTGACGTGCTTGAGCGCGCCGCTGTTGGCTTTCTCCACGGCGAGTTCAGTGATGGCCAGGTTGTCCTTGACGGCTTCCTTGACCAGCGCGGCGCCGGCCTGGTAGCCGATCAATGGGTTGAGGGCGGTGACGATGATGGCGTTGCGGGCCAGCCAGCCTTCAGCCTTCTCCTGATTGGCGGTGAGGCCGATGACGCAACGCTCGGTGAAAGCATTGATGGAACCGATGATGACCTGCATCATCTCGAACAGGTTGTGAGCGATGATGGGCATCATTACGTTGAGCTCGAGCTGGCCGGCGGACGAGGCCAGGGCCACGGTGGTGTCGCAGCCGATGACATGATACATGGCCATGTTCATCATTTCTGCCAATACCGGATTGACCTTGCCGGGCATGATGCTGGAGCCGGGCTGCAGGGCCGGCAAACGAATTTCGTCGAGGCCAGTGGAGGGGCCGGAAGCCAACAGGCGGAAGTCATTGGCGATGCGGGTCATGGTGAGGGCGAAGGTGCGCAGGGCGGCGGAGAAATCGGCGGCGTCCGCCAGGCTCTGCATGCTCTCGAACAGATTGTCCGAAGTGTACAGCTCCAGGCCAGTGATCTCGCCCAGGTGCTTGACCATGTTCTTGTGATAGTCGGGATGGGCGTTGAGCCCAGTGCCGGTGGCGGTGCCGCCGATGCCGAGGCGGCGCAGGCCTTCAGCCGAGCGGCGGATGCGCTCGGCATCCCGGCGCACAGCTTCGGCGTAGGCGCCGAACTCCTGCCCCAGGCGCACGGGCACGGCATCCTGCAGGTGAGTGCGGCCGGATTTGACAATGCCGTCAAACTCTACGGCCTTGGCCTCCAGCGCGGCGGCCAGGCCATCGACGGCGGCCAGCAGCGCGTCCAGACGCCACAGCGCGCCGAGGCGGATGGCGGTGGGGATGGTGTCATTGGTGGACTGGGCCATGTTGACATGATCGTTGGGATTGGCGATGTAGTTGCCGAGCTGGCCGCCGAGGATCTGGGTGGCGCGGTTGGCCAGCACTTCGTTCATGTTCATGTTGTGGCTGGTGCCAGCGCCGGCCTGGAAAGGATCGACGACGAACTGGTCAGCCCACTGGCCTTCCATGACTTCGGCGGCGGCTTTGGCGATGGCGTTGGCCTTGTCGCCATCCAGCAGGCCGAGGCCGGCATTGACATCGGCAGCGGCGCGTTTGATGGCGGCCATGGACCAGACGAAGGCGGGCCAGGGTTTGAGGCCGGAGATGGGGAAGTTATCCACGGCGCGCTGGGTCTGTGCGCCATACAAGGCCCCGGCGGGGACTTTGACCTCGCCCAGGGAGTCTTTCTCGATACGTACGTCTTGGCTCATGCTGTCCTTTGGTGGGTTGGTAGGTAATGCCGTTCAGGCAGGTCTATTTTAGTCGATTGCGGAAAAGCTTTAATCATCATCATAGTTGTTTGGAGGGGGCGGGTTGCGGGGTGTTAATAGTTAATAGTTCAAGGACCTTGACGGGTGTTGAGGTGCGAATGGACATGGGATGGTTCTATCGCGGATGTTGGAATCTGGTGTGGGATTCGAGTCTGGCGTCAAGCTGTTGGGGCGCACTGCGGTGCGCCCCTAACGGTTTGCGGAAACAGCCAGATTGCTTGCGTGGGCAGAATACGCCCATGCGTTGGCCAAAATCAAAAACCAGATTGCTTCGTGCGCAGCTCCTGCGGAGCTTGCGCCTCGCAATGACGGCAGAAGCGATGTTGGGGCGCTTGCGTGGGCAAAAAGACGCCCACGCGTTGGCCTTGCTACTCGGCTAACGCCGAGTAACGCAAGGCTGCATGTTTTGGAAGGTAAGAGCTGACAAGGCGCTGCCCAGAATAACAATCTTCGGGGAGTTGTCATTCCGGGCAGCTTGCGAGGCAAGCTCGCGTGCGAGGCAAGCTCTTGCGAGCAGGCTCGCGTGTGAGCGGCGCCTATCACACCGCTCACCAAGAAGAAGTGCACGTCGTTTCGCCGTGCTGGCAGTAGTATAGAAAAAACGACCCCGTTGGGGGTCGTTTTTTGGCTACTTCTTTTTGGCGGCCTTTTTCTTGGCCGGGGCCTTTTTGGCCGGAGCTTTCTTGGCCGCCTTTTTGGGAGCGGCCTTCTTCGGAGCGGCCTTCTTCACAGCCTTCTTGGCTGCCGGCTTCTTAGCGGCCGCCTTCTTAGGCGCTGCTTTCTTCACGGCCTTCTTCGGGGCAGCCTTGGCGGGCGCCTTCTTGGCCGGGGCGGCCTTCTTGGCGGCTGGCTTGGGTGCCGGGGCCTTGGCGGCCGGCTTCTCAACCTTCGGCGGCGCGGTCACTGCAGGCGCGGCGGCGCTGGAAGCCGGAGCGCTGGCGGCGGGCGCAGGGCTGGCAGCCGGGGCGCCAGAGGGAGCGCCAGCCGGTGCGCCGGAGGGCGACCACTCGGGAGCGAAGCGCATGAGCTGGTCACGCGGCACCACATTGGTGCGGGCGCAGCGGGGGCAGTAGGCGTTGTAATGCTTCCAGCCCTTGGCCTCGATCTGGTCAAGCGCGGCGTGAATGGTTTCCTGGTTCAGGGTGAAAGGGGTGTGGCAATGCGTACAGCGTACAAGCATGGTTAACTCCTTTGTCAGTTCTCTAATTATACATCTCGCGCCTGTGGAGACGGTTTCACAGTGGCGATGAGGATGCCGAGCAGGATCAATGCGGCGCCCACCAGCTTGATGGCGCTGGGCACCTCGCCCAGCAGCAGGACGGCCAGGATGGTGCTGCTGACCGGCTCGCCCAGCAGGGCAATCGAAACGTACGAGGCGGGCAGATGAGCCAAGGCCCAGTTGAAGCTGGAGTGCCCGATGAGCTGGGGCAGCACGGCCAGCAGCAGCAGGTATACATAGGTAACGGGCGAGAAGCCAAAGGCGTGCTGGCCTGAGAACGGCACCAGCGCCACCAGCACCAGAGCCGCCATGCCGTATACAAGGAAGATATAGGCGGTCAGCGACAGCTGCGGGCGCAGGCTGCGCCCGATGAGGATGTAGCCTGCCCCACTCCAGGCGCCGACCAGGGCCAGGAAGTTGCCGTAGAAGGCGCGCCCGCCCACAAATTCGCTGAATGGCGGGCATTGAACGGACCCGGCCGCCAGCGTGCAGCTATCGCTGAAGGCTACCACCACCCCACCGGCCAGGGCCACCAGCATACCCAGCAGCACGCCGCGGCCCAGCTTCTCTTTCAAGACCAGCGGGGCCAACAGGGCGACCCACAGCGGGTTGGTGGTGACCAGCACGACTGAGCTGGCCACGCTGGTGTACTCCAGCGAAAGGATCCAGCTGGCGAAGTGGATGGCCAGCAGCACCCCGCTGAGCGCGGCCAGGGCCAGGCCGCGGCGGCTGAGCTGGCGCAGCTCGCCGGTGTGGCGCGGCAAGGTGAGCGGGATGAGGATGAGGGCGGAGAGCGCCATGCGGTAGGCGGCGATGACCAGCGAGCCGGCCTCCTGCTGGGCATAGCGGATCAGCAGCGAGGACGAGGCCACGGCGAAGATGCCGAGCAGCAGCACAAGCTGCGGCGATATTTTAGGCTGGGCGGGGGTGTTCACAGGCGCGGGATCGTACTTTTCTTGACAAAGGGGTTTTGCAACGCTTACAATCGCCTCGGTTCATTGTAACTTAACCAACCTTTGGCCGTTTTCTCATTGAAAGGAGCTCAAAATGGCTTTCACTCTCCCCAAACTGCCTTACGATCTCAACGCCCTGGAGCCGCACATTGACGCGCGCACCATGGAAATTCACCACGGCAAGCACCACCAGGCCTATGTCAACAACCTGAATGCTGCCATCGAGAAGCACCCCGAGCTGGCCGACAAGTCGCTCGAGGACCTGCTGAAGGACCTCAACGGCGTGCCTGAGGACATCCGCACTGCGGTGCGCAACAACGGCGGCGGCCACTTCAACCACAGCCTGTTCTGGGAAGTCATGTCGCCCAAGGGCGGCGGTGAACCCGGCGGCGCGCTGGGCGAGGCGATCAACAAAGCCTTCGGCGACTTCGCCACGTTCAAGGAGAAGTTCGCTGCGGCAGCCGCGGGCCAGTTCGGCTCCGGCTGGGCCTGGCTGGTGAAGGAAGGCGATGGCGTGGTCATCGTCGCCACTCCGAACCAGGACAACCCGATCTCGAATGGCAAGACCGCCATTCTGGGTGTGGACGTGTGGGAACACGCCTACTACCTGAACTACCAGAACCGCCGCCCTGATTACGTAGCGGCGTGGTGGAACGTGGTGAACTGGGAGGAAGTGGCGAAGCGCTTTGGCGCCTAGGCTTGCAGGCGCTGGCTTAGAGATTGCTAAATCTAGGCTAGCAAAAATCGCAACCTGGGTGTAAAATCGCCTCAACGGAGATTAACTAAATGACCCACATCATCACTAGTTTGTGTCTGCGCGACGGTGGTTGCGTTGAAGTTTGCCCGGTTGAGTGCATTGTTCCCGGTATGCCGCAGGACCAGTACCCTTGGTACTACATCGACCCGGCTACCTGCATTGACTGCGGCGCGTGCATCCCGGAGTGCCCGTTCGAGGCGATCTTCACCGAGGACGAAGTGCCCGATGCCTATGACGCCAAGGCTGACCAGAAGCAGGCCAAGCCTGCCGGCACGCCTGGGTTCACTGAGCACTTTGAAGGCAGCAACCATCACGGCCACGCCGTGGTGATGGATACGGTTAAGACGCTCACCGCTGGCGAGACCATTAACCTCCGTGATGACATCCAGCCCAACTACGATTACTTCGAGAAGGGCCCTGGCTACTGGGACGGCTGGCAGCAGCACGCCAAGTAAGCCTGATCCTAGAAATAAAAAAAACCGCCCTATGGGCGGTTTTTTTGTTTAAGGTTGCAATACTAGGCGGTGCGCTTATTCTCGGCGTTCAAGGCGGCGATGCGCTGGGCGAGTACATCGGTGAGCTGGGCGCCGTCGACGCGCCAGTGCCAGTTACCCAGCGGGGTGCCGGGGATGTTCATGCGGGCTTCGCTGCCCAATTCCAAAAAGTCCTGAATGGGGGCGACGGCGAGGGCGGCCTGTGAGCCCCACAGCATCTGGAGCATGCTCCACACGAAGCCCTGCGGGCCAACTTGGATATAGCGCTCACACAGGGCTCGCTCGGCCGCCGGGGCGTGCTCGAACCAGCCCAGGAAGGTGTCATTGTCGTGCGTGCCGGAGTAGGCCACGCAGTTGACCGGGTAGTTGTGCGGCAGGAAAGGATGCTCCATGCCGAGGTCAAAGCCGAACTGGAAGACCTTCATGCCGGGCAGATGGAACTGGTCACGCAGGGCGATCACCTCGGGGGCGGCCTCGCCGCCGAGGTCTTCGGCGATGAGCGGCAGGTGGCCGAGCTCACGCTCGACGGTGTGAAAGAAATCCTCGCCCGGGCCGAACTCCCACGTGCCGTTCATGGCCGTGTCTTCGCTGGCCGGGATGGCGTAATAGGTGGCGAAACCACGGAAGTGGTCAAGGCGGATCACATCTGAGAGGGCCAGGGTGGCGCGCAGGCGGTTGAGCCACCAGGCGTAGCCCTGCTTCTTGTGCAAGTCCCAGCGGTAGAGCGGGTTGCCCCACAGCTGGCCAGTGGTGCTGAAAATATCGGGCGGCACGCCGGCCACGCGCAGCGGCGCGCCGCGCTCATCGAGCTCGAAGAGTTCGGGGCTGCACCACACATCCACGCTGTCGTGGGCCACATAGATGGGCAAGTCACCGATGATGCCTATGCCGCGCTCGGCCATGTAGGCGCGCAGCCCGGCCCACTGGCGGAAGAGCAGGAACTGCTGGAAGGCGAAGTAGCGCAGGGTGGCTTCGTTGGCCTGGCGGGCTTCGACCAGGGCGGCTGGCTGGCGGCCGCGCAGCGGCGCCGGCCAGTGCGGCCAGGCCTGCTGGCCGTGCTGGCTCTTGAGGGTCATGAACAGGCTGTAATCGTCGAGCCAGGCGGCCTGGGCGGCACAGAAGTCTTCGAACTCGGCGCGCAGGGCCGGCATGCTATTTAGGCGGGCGAAGGCGACCTGGTACAGGCCGCGCTTCCACTGGGTCACAGCGCCGAAGTCTACGCTGTGGGTTGGGAAGGCCGGCGCGGTCTGCAGGTGAGCCGCATCCAGCAGGCCGTCATCGGCCAGCAGCTGCGGGCTGATGAGATTCGGATTGAGGGCGAACGAGGAATATGACTGGTACGGCGATTCGCCGTAGCCGGTGGGGCCGAGCGGCAGGGTCTGCCACCAGCGCGTGCCGCTGGCGACGAGGAAGTCTACCCAGGCCCGCGCCTGCGGCCCCAGGTCGCCGATGCCAAAGCGGCCGGGCAGGCTGGTGACGTGGAGCAGGATGCCGGAGCGGTGCTGGAAGTCCATGGGTGCTGGGATTCTATCAAGGGATGGGAGTGCAAGGCTACCCTCACCCCACTCCCTGCGGGAGTATCCCCTCTCCCTTAGGGAGAGGGGAGCTGGCAAATTATCCGATATTGAATTCAACGGGGTGAGGATCTGACATGGCTGAAGGCTGACGGCTGTTTGGTACACTCAGCAGATATGCAATCCACTGGCGCCACCCCACCCCTATCCCAAAAACGAATACTGCTGACCTGGCTGCCGCTGGCGGCCAGCTGGCTGCTGATGGCGCTGGAGATGCCGTATGTCAATGCGGCCCTGGCGCGGCTGCCGGACAGCGTGCTGATGATCGCCGCCTTCGGGTTGGCCGCATCGCTCAGCATCACGATCGAGAGCCCGGTCATCTCGCTGCTGGCCACCAGCACCGCGTTGGCGCGCAGCCCGCAGAACTACGCCATGCTGCGCCGTTTCACCGTGCAGCTGATGGTGGGCACCACCCTGCTGCAGGCCCTGCTGGCTTGGTCGCCGCTGTTTGAGCTGGTGGTGCGGGATTGGATGGGCGTGCCCACCAGCCTGCTGGCGCCGGTCAAGCTCGGCTTGCAACTGATGTTGTTGTGGAGCGCGGCCATCGCCTGGCGGCGCTTCCGCCAGGGAATTCTCATTCGTTTCGGGCAGAGCGCCTCGGTGGGCAAAGGCACCGTGGTGCGCCTGCTGGCCTCGGCCGGCACGGCCACCCTGCTGGCGGTGTTCACCGAGGCCAGCGGCGTGGCGCTGGGCACGCTGGCGCTGAGCCTGGGCGTGATCGCCGAGGCGATATATGCGCACATCGCCTCGGCTGGTTTGGTGCGCACGCATTTCGGCGCCGAGAGTACGCTGCAGGCGCCTGAGCTGAGCTACCGCGCCCTGGTCAACTTCCACTGGCCGCTGGCCACCAGCAATCTACTGTTCCTGCTGACCCAGCCGCTGATCGCGGCGGCCCTGGCACGCAGCCCGGAGCCGGAGACGGCGCTGGCGGCCTGGCCAGTGCTCAACGGCCTGTTCTTCATCAGCCGCTCGCTGGAGATGGCGTTGCCTGAAGTCGTCATCGCCCACTACGACGAGCCCGGCAGCCAGCCGGCCCTGCGGCGCTTCAGCTACAGCGTGGGGCTGGCCGCCTGCGCCCTGCTGGCGCTAGTGGCCTACACCCCGCTGTCGGATTTTTATTTTCACACTCTGATCGGCGTCAGCGATGAGCTGGCCGTGATCGCCGAAGGCGGCGCACGCCTGGGCGTGCTGCTGCCGTTGGCGATGGCGGCGGTGTGCCTGGCGCGCGGCCTGCTGACGGCGCGGCGCAACACCCGCCCGCAGGCCTACGCCATGGCGCTGGAGCTGGGCGTGCTGGCCGGCGTGCTGGCGCTGGGCGTAGCCCTGCGCCTGCCCAGCATCCCCACGGCGGTGGCGGCGCTGACCCTCTCGCTGGGCACCGAGGCGATCTACCTCGGCAGCCTGGCGCAAAAACCACACATTCACGCGGCGGCTGTGCCGGCGCAAAACTAAGGAGCCCTCATGGACATGCAATACACCTATCTGGGACGCACCGGCCTGCAAGTCAGCCGCCTGTGCCTGGGCACGATGAACTTCGGCCCCAAGACCAGCGAAGCCGACAGTTTCGCGATCATGGACCGCGCACTGGAGCTGGGCATCAACTTCTTCGACACGGCCAACGTGTACGGCTGGAAGAAGGGCGAAGGCATCACCGAGAACATCATCGGGCGCTGGTTCGCCCAGGGCGGCGGACGCCGCGAGAAAGTGGTGCTGGCCACCAAGGTCTACGGCGAAATGGGCGATTGGCCGAACCAGAAGCGCCTCTCGGCCCTGCACATCCGCCAGGCCTGCGAAGCCAGCCTGAAGCGCATGCAGACCGACTATATCGACCTGTACCAAATGCACCACATTGACCGCAACACGCCGTGGGAAGAGGTATGGCAGGCGATGGAAGTGCTGGTGCAGCAAGGCAAAGTGATCTACGTCGGCAGCAGCAACTTTGCCAGCTTCCACATTGCGCAAGCGCAGGCCGAGGCCAAGGCGCGCAACTTCATGGGCCTGGTGTGCGAGCAGAGCCTGTACAACCTGGCCGCCCGCCGCATCGAGCAGGAGCTCATCCCGGCCTGCCGCGAGTACGGCCTGGGCCTGATCCCATACAGCCCGCTGGCGGCGGGCACGCTGGCCGGCGCCTTCGAGAAGGTGAAGGACAGCCGCCGCACGGATGACCGCAACCAGGAGCAGGTCAAGCGCCGCGAGCAGCAGCACAAGGACTACGAGGCGCTGTGCAAGCAGCTGGGCGCCAGCCCGGCCACGGTGGCGATGGCCTGGCTGCTATCGAATCCCATCGTGACCGCGCCGATCATTGGCCCGCGCACGCTGGAGCAGCTGGAGACGGCCCTGGAGCCGCTGGAATTCTCGCTGGACGCAGAGGCGATGAAGAAGCTCGACGAGATCTGGCCCGGCCCCGGCGGTGAGGCGCCCGAGGCTTACGCTTGGTAGTTTTGTCATTCCGACCGAGTAAAACGAGGGAGGAATCCTTTATGGCATTCCAAATCAAGCTGGTGTTCCTTTGCCCTAAAGGATTCCTCCTCGCGGCATACGCCGCTCGTCGGAATGACAGACTGGCGTATGATTCACAGTAGTTAGCAAAGTGGAGAACACGATGGCAACACTCGTACAAGAGAAAACGCAGCAAGCGGTCAGCATTCTGCAGGAGAAGGGCGTAGATATGTGGCTGACCTTCGTGCGCGAGACACGCGCGGCGGGCGACCCGATGCTGCCGATCATTTTCGGGGCCGACCTGACCTGGCAGAGCGCGCTGATCATGACCCGCGCCGGCGAGCGCATCGCCATCCTGGGCAACCTGGAAGCGGATACGGCCCAGAACACGGGCGCGTACGACACCATCGTCGGCTACGACCATTCCGTGCGCCAGGTACTACAGGACACCATCAAGCGTCTGGACCCGAAGCAGATCGCGGTCAACATCTCGCGCAATGACCCGTTCGCAGACGGGCTGAGCAGCGGGCTGGGCGAGCTGCTGCGTGATTATTTGGGCGAGTACGCTGGGCGCATCGTCTCGGCCGAGCCGGTGATCAACGCCGTGCGCGGGCGCAAGACGGCCGAGGAGCAGCGCCGCATCCGCGCTGCCATCGCCAGCACCGCCGATATTTACGCCGCCACCTACCCCTTCGTCAAGGTGGGCCAGACCGAGCGCGAGATCGCGGCCCACATGCACGCCGAGACGCTCAAGCGCGAGCTGGGCTTTGCCTGGGAGCAGAAGTTCTGCCCGGCAGTGAATGCCGGGCCGGACAGCCCCATCGGCCATGCCGCGCCGACCGATATCAAGGTCGAGCCGGGTCAGATCATTCACTTTGACTTTGGCGTGCTGCAGGAGGACTACACCTCCGACATCCAGCGGGTGATGTACGTATTGCGGCCCGGCGAGAGCCAGGCGCCCAAGGAAGTGCAGCACGGCTTCGACACGGCGCGGGCCGCCATTGAGGCGGCCATGGCGCTGATCAAGCCCGGCGCCACCGGGCTTGCGGCTGACACGGCCGCCCGCACGATCGTCACCGATGCGGGCTTCACCGAATTCAAGCATGCCCTCGGCCACCAGATGGGCCGCAGCGTGCACGACGGCGGCGCCCTGCTGGGCCCGCTGTGGGAGAAATACGGCGAGACGCCCAACATGCCGCTGGAAGTGGGCCAGGTCTTCACCATCGAGCCGAGCCTGATGGTGGCCGGCCACGGCTGCATCGGCATCGAGGAAGATGTTGTGGTGACCGAGAACGGCTGCGAGTACCTGGGCGCGCCGCAAACCGAACTGATCTACGCGGAGTAACTATGCCAATCCATACGCTGCCGGCTCAAAAACGCATCGCCCTGGTGGCCCACGACGGGCGCAAGAAGGACCTGATCGAATGGGCGGTCTACAACAAAGCCATCCTGGCCAATCACGAGCTATATGGCACGGGTGGCACGGGCACGCGCATCAGCGAGGCGACCGGGCTGCCGGTAAGCCGCTTCCTGAGCGGCCCGCTGGGCGGAGACCAACAGCTGGGCGCGGCGATCGCGGTGGCCGAGATCGACATGCTGGTCTTTTTCTGGGACCCGCTGGAGCCGCAGCCGCACGACCCGGATGTGAAGGCGCTGCTGCGCCTGGCAGTGCTGCACAACATCCCCACCGCCTCCAACCGGGCTACGGCCGACTTCCTGATCACGTCGCCGCTGATGGCGCAGGAGTACGGGCGCAAAGTGCCGGATCTCTCGCGAAGGATGCAGGAGATCCGTGAGGATGAGGCGGATTAGTAGCTCGTCATTGCGAGCGCAGCGAAGCAATCTGGTTTTAAGCCAGCGCGCAAACCCAGATTGCTTCGTTCGTTTGCAGATCGCATTACATGCGATCTGCAATACTCCTCGCAATGACGGTTTGGCTTTAGGCCTTGCAACTGATAGCTAAAAAGCCAATCGCCATGATGTCGATTCGGGGTGATCCTGTTCGACGTGATAGTAGGAGGACGCAACGGGCGGCCTCGCACGAAAGGAGAATCACCATGAAGTACATGCTCATCATGCGCGACACCCAGGAGGCCTTTGAAGCCAGCCAGAAGGTTGACTTCGAAGAGATCATCAACGCCATGGGCGCCTACAACGAGTCCTTGATCAAGGCAGGCGTGCTGGCCAGCGTAGAAGGCCTGGCGCCTGCAACCGAAGGTTTCGTCGTCGATTTCGCCGGCGAGAAGCCGATCGTGACCGACGGCCCCTACGGCGAGACCCACGAGTTGTTCAACGGATTTTGGATCCTCGAAGTGTCGAGCAAAGAAGAAGCCATCGAGTGGGCCAGCCGCGCCCCGCTCGGGCCGGGCTCCAAGATGGAAGTGCGCCGTATCCCCACGGCTGAAGAGGCCTTCGCCGACTATGCTGACAATGAGTATGTCAAGAAGGGCCGCCAGAGCAAGGCAGACTAAGGCCGTCTAGCGGTGACAGCGTGAGCGATATCCAGCGAACGGTCGACGCGGTCTGGCGCATCGAGAGCGCCCGCATCGTAGCCACACTGGCCAAGATGACTGGCGACCTGGGCCTGGCCGAGGATCTGGCGCAAGAGGCGCTCGTTGATGCGCTGACCCAATGGCCGGAGTCAGGCGTACCGCACAATGCGGGTGCCTGGCTCACGGCCGTGGCCAAGCGCAAAGCGATCGACGACTGGCGCCGGCGGCAACGCCTTGACGAGCGCTACCGCACCATCGCCCACAACCTGTCGGAGGCCAGCGAAGACGAGTGGCAGCCGCTCGACGATGACGTCATCCGGCTCGTGTTCACCGCCTGCCATCCTGTGCTTTCGCGTGAAGCGCAGGTCGCCCTGACGCTGCGCGTCGTCGCAGGCTTGACGACCCAAGAGATCGCTCGCCTGCTGCTGGTGCCGGTGGCGACCGTGCAGCAGCGCATCGTGCGCGCCAAAAAGACGCTCTCCGCCGCCCATGTGCCGTTTGAGGCGCCCGAGCCGGGCGAGTGGACTGCCCGGCTCGGGGCGGTGCTGGGTGTGGTGTACCTGGTCTTCACTGAGGGCTACGCGGCAACCTCGGGCGACCGCTGGATCCGCACTGAGATCGCCAACGAAGCGCTGCGGTTGGGGCGCGTGCTGGCCGGCCTGTTGCCAGGCGAGCCGGAAGTGCACGGCCTGGTGGCGCTGATGGAGTTCCAGGCTTCACGGTTCGGGGCACGGGTCGCCGGGGACGGCAGCCCGATCCTGCTCGCTGAGCAGGATCGGGCGCGGTGGGACCATGCCCAGATCAAGCGCGGCCGCGCCACGCTCGAGCGAGCGGATGCCGTTGGCCGTGGGCGCGGCAACTATGCGCTGCAGGCGGCGATCGCCGAATGTCACGCCATCGCTGCGAGCATCGAGAAGACCGATTGGGACCGCATCGTGCTGCTCTATGAGGCGCTTGGCCGGCTGGCCCCCAGCCCGGTGGTCGAGCTGAACCGGGCGGTGGCCGTCTCGATGGCCAGCGGTCCGGCGGACGCGCTGGCTATCGTCGACCGGCTGGCGTCGCATGGAGAGCTGCGCGGGTCGCACCTGTTGCCGAGCGTGCGGGGTGAGTTGCTCGCCCGGCTTGGCCGCACCGATGAGGCCCGCGCCGAGCTGATCACCGCCGCCGGCTTGGCGACCAACGAGCGCGAACGCGCCGTGCTGAGCGCCAAGGCCGCCGCGCTGTGAGGTGCGAGCTGAATCGTCGGCTGTTCCCGCCTGCTCAGAGGTGACAGGTGTATTGGGTTATGAACCCTACGCACCAAGATTAATATCGCCGCTGTAAGGTTAGAGAATCGCCGATATTTAATCTCGGCGTGCTATAAACAATCAACCCGCTGTGCTGCCCATTTTTACATGGGCTTGCAGCCTTGAGCTTTTGAACCAACACAAGTACTTCGGGGCTCGGCTTCCAGAACAGTTGCAACAAACCGCGTGTTCCCCCGCGGGCTTTCGGAGCGAGACCAGCTTGACCCTTTGGGTTCAAAACTCCCGCTGCACTCCTGGCTTCGCTGGGAAAGCACAGCGGGTTTATTTTTTAAAGTGTCATTCCGAGCGGGTGCTTAAGACGCCACCAGATCGCCGAACCCGCATCAGCGAGGAATCCTTATAGGGCGGTCTTCCAAGCTGAGCAAGCAGAAAGTCGGGTCGCAGTTGTATCGCACTACTGTCCGCTACGCTTCTCCGGCACCATATAGATCAGCGGCAGACTCAATACCGTCACCGCATACTTCACCAGCAAATTCACCACAAAGATGCCCCACACCGTGGCCCACGGTAGCACGCCGCCGAAGGCGCCCACCGCGAAGATCACATTGTCCACCGGCACGCTCAGGCTGTTGCTCACCAGCACCCGCGCCCATTGGTAGCGGCGCGTGATGCGGGTCACGAACAGGTGATACAGCTCCGTATCCAGCAGCTCGCTCACCACCTCAGCCGCGATCGATGCCAGCGTGATGCGCCACACCGGCGCCAGCACGGCGGCGAACTCGGCGCCCAGCCCCCAGCTGGCGTCGCTGGGGAAGTTGGCCGCCCACACCAGGTAGGCCGCCATCACCAGGTTGATGGCGCCAGCCGCCACCACCAGCGTGCGGGCCACCTGGCGGCCCAGCAGCTTGTGCACCAGATCGCGCAGGGTGAAGGTGATCGGGTAGATGAAGGTGCCCATGTCCACTGCCAGGCTGCCGAGGGCCGGCAGCGTAAGCACGCCAATCTTGACGCTGGCCACGTCCGAAAGCATCTGGGCGGCGATGTAGGCCGCGATCACCACTACAGCGGCGCGTGAGATCGTTTCAGTTACTTGCTTGTTTGCCATCTTTGCTCCTAGGCGGCGAGTTCTGCGCACACAAAAAGAAAAGAGAACGCGCAGTTCTCGCCGCAGTTTTGATAAGCCGGGTGCGCTGCTACCGGCGCCCGCCAGGCTTAGGTCAGTCTAAGCTTGGCGCGCTGCCTGAACATTATAATCATCCTATGAGTGCAAATACGCCTCTTGCGCAGCAAAGCTGCGCCGCCTGCCGCGGCGACGAGCCCAGCCTGACCCAGCCGGAGATCGAACGCATGCTGCCGCTGGTGCCGGAGTGGCAGGTCGTCACCGTTGCCAATGTGCCCCGCCTGCGCCGTACCTTCCGCTTCGATGACTTCGCCGGCGCGCTGGCCTTCACCCAGCAAGTTGGCGAGCTGGCCGAAGCCCAGGGCCACCACCCGGTGCTGCGCACCGAGTGGGGCAAGGTGCGCGTGGACTGGTGGACGCACAAGATCAACGGCCTGCACAACAATGATTTCGTGATGGCCGCCAAATCAGACGAGCTGTTCAGCGCCTGATGTTGACCCCGCGCCGCGCTGTCCTTGTATTCATCTGCCTGGCCGCGGCGCTGGCAGCTTGCCAGCCGCTCACCACGGTTCCCATCACGCCGCCAGAACGCCTTCCCACCAATACACCTTTCGCCTTCTCCAGCCTGTATGGGCAGCTGGCGCCTACCTACACGCCCACCGCGCCGCCCGAGCCCACCGCCACCCAGCAACCGCCAGCACTCACTGGTGAGAGCATTCCGCTGCACTTGTTCTGCACGCAGAGCGGCCCGCTGGGCGAGCTGGCCGCGGCCCGCGCCGCCGCCTTTGAGGCGGCCGTGCAGGCTCACAATGCGGCCGGCGGCATCCAAGGCGCCCAGATGACCTTGCAGATCACTGACATCGGCGCGGCCGAAGACCCCGCCGCGCTAGCCGAGCGCGCTTTGGATGCGATGCCCGCGCCGCTGGTTGTCCTGTGCGATGCCGCCAGCGAAGCCGCCCTGGCCGAGCTGTTAGCCCAGCGCCGCACACCCGCCATTGCGCTGGGCGCAATGGCTGAGCGCCGCGGCACGCTGTATGCCATTGAGCCGTCGCCCAGCCACGCCTTGGCCTACTTGCTGCGCACGCTGCAAGCGGGCTGGGGCGGGTTCAAGCCCACCGGGGCCAGCGCCCTGCGCCTGGCGGTTCTCAGCTGGCCTGAGGCGTACGCGGGCCGCGCCGTCACCGAGGAGCTGGCCGCCTTCGCCGAGGAACGCAACATTGAGCTAGTCTTGCAAGCCGAGTACGAGCCGCGGCTTGACCTGAATGTCTATGACTCGCTCTTCGCTATGCGAGATGAGCACGCCAATCTTGTTTTCGTGAATGCAGATTCGTTTGGGCTGGCCCAGGTGCTGAATGCGCTCTCGCACCTCGGCCTGCGCAGCCGGGTCGTGGTGGCCGCGCCCGCCGCAGCCTATGAGCCGGTGCTCTACACCTACCTGGTCGACCCAACCTATGCCGAGGGCCTGTACCTGGTCTCGGCCTGGGACTATACGCCGCAGAACTGGGAGCAGCTGCACATGGCCGCCGCGCTCGGCCTGGCCGAGGACGCCATGGCCCGCGCCCTGGAAGCCGGCGGCCCGCAAGCGCTGACGCCAGCTGCGCTGGCGCAGGCCTTGCAGGCCGCGCCCTTTGGCCCGCTGGATTTTGCCGGCGGGGCGCGCTGGCCTGCCCAGCTGGCGCTGTGGCAGGTGGGCGCCGCCCCCGGCCAGCTGACCCGCGTCAGCCAACCGGCTGCGCTGCCAGAATTGCCCTAGGTTCGCCCTGGGTTTACCCTAGCTTTGCGCTAACTTGACGATCTGCTTAAGAGAGCTGTCGCGCTTAACCACCGGCCCGATCTGCACCGCCTGCGCACCCAGATAGTTTGCAAACTGGCGCACGCATTCCGCCAGCGCTCCCAGAGCGGCCTCATCTTTGCGCGGTGCGCCGGGCTGCCACCACCAATTCTTGATCGTGAAGGTCTTGCTGTCGCGCACGAAGCCCGGGTCCAACCGAGCGATCAGCTGGTCGCCATACAACACCGGCAGCACATAGTAGCCATACTGTCGCTTGGGCTCCGGCACATAGACTTCCCAGCGATAGAAAAAATCAAAGACGTGCTCGATCAGGGTACGGTCCCATAGGAAATTATCCAGCGGGGCGATGAAGGCGGCCTGCGCCTTGCCCTTGCGGGCCGGCGCCTGAAGCGCGGCCAGCTGCGCCCGCGGCACATAGAACTCGCCCGGCACGCCCTCCACGCCCACGCGGGCGATCTGTTCGCGGCCCAGCAGCCGCGCAAAGCTGGGCTGCAGCGAGCCCTGGCGGTTCACGCCCACCCAGTGGTCGTTGCCCACCGGGCGGGCCATGCCCAGGCTCTCGACGCGGCGCATCACATGCCAGTCGCGGTAGGCCTCGATGTTGGCGTGCGGGTCAGCTTTGGCGAGCAGCTTCTTGTTCAGCATGCGGTGCGAATATTCAAAGTAGCGGCGCGTGCCGACGCGGTGGTGCACCACCAGCTCACCGGAATAGAAGAGAATGTCGAGCGCGATGCGCGCCGCCCGCGCCGAATTGGCCAGCCACCAGTCCATCTTGGTGTCGTCCTCGAGCTCCAGTGAGGATATCGGGCCACGGGTCTTGACCTCAGTACGCACCCAGTCCAGCAGCTTGGTCGCCTTCTGCGTGCTGCTGGCCTGCCGGTAGCGCTGGCCCATGCGGGCGCGGTAGCCGCTGAAGAACGGCCAGTCTTCGGTGGGGTAGATCGACATCACCTTATCGAAGCCGTCCACTAGGCTGCGGTCGGCGTACAGCAGCTCGTCCAGCATGTACGGTTTGTAGTTGCGCACGCGGGATTGCAAGACCAGGTGTGGGTTTTGGCCCACGATGTTGATCGGGTCGTACTGGATGCAGTTGACCTGGCGCACGTACTCCAGCGCGCCGGCCTTGCCCGCCAGTTTGCGCGGCGGGGCCAGGCGGTGATAGGCCACCAGGTAGCGGCGCGCTTGCGCCTTGCTGATGACGAGCTCGGGCGGAAGGGTCTTTGCCATCACAGCCAGCTTTCCAGTTGGGCGCGCACTGCCTCAGCGATGAGGGCGTGCCCGGCCGGGGTGGGGTGCAGCCCGTCCGAGGTCAGGCGGGCGGCGCCGCCCGCCTGCTCGAAGGCAGGCATCAGCGCCACGTAGCCATAGCCGTGCTGCGCCGCAAAGCGGCGCAGCGCCGCGTCATAGTCGCTGGCGGCGATCTGGGTGTAGTGCAGATCCTCGGCGATGGGCAAGGTGCGTGGCTCGTCAACCGGGGTCAGGCCGATGATGAGGATACGGGTCGCCTTGCGGGCCGCGTGCCCACGCATCCGGCTGGCGAACTCAGCCAGCCCGCGCTCAAAATCTTCCAGCTTGACCTCGTAGCGCCCGGCGGTGTAGCGGCGCGAATCGTTGATGCCCACCGCCAGCACGAGAATATCCGGCTGGTATATCAGCGCATCTTGCTCCAAGCGGGCCAGAATGTGAAAGATGGTGTCGCCGCCCACGCCAGCGTGCACGGCCTCCCAGCCGTCAGGCAGCGTGGCTGCCAGACGGCGAGTCCAGCCGCCGCGCTCGTGGTCGGCAGCGCCCTCCGTGATGGAGTCTCCGATGAATACGATAGTTTGCATGGAAGCGGTTATTATAGTCAGGCAAACTCTCCAATCTCATTTTATTGAGATTCGAGATTGGAGATTGACTTTGTTCTATGGAACCCAAACGCGTTCTCGCTATTTCCAACGATCTGTTCTTCATGCCCCAAGTGGAAGCCGCCGCCAAGGCGGCCGGCCACAGCTTTGAGTGGCTGGATGCGCCGCTCAGCCAGGCCGACTTTCTCGCCCGCCTAACGGCGCAGCCCACCAGCCTGGTCGTGCTCGACCTGACCACGCGGCTGCCCTGGCAGGAGTGGCTGCCGGCCGCCAAGGTCGACGCTGCTACCGCAGCGGTGGCCTGGCTGGCCTTCGGCCCGCATACGGATGCGCCCACGCTGGCCGCCGCCCGCAAGGCGGGCGCGGCCAAAGCGGTGGCGCGCTCACAGTTCGCCCAAGCGCTGCATACCATGCTGGCCAACTCGCCCGTGCATCCCGAGCGCAGCGAGGGATCCTCGCTGTCGCATGGGTAACTCCCGCTATACATAGAAGACCTGCCAGCAAGGATTCTTCGCTGGTCAAGCCCCAGCGATCTGGTGCGGAGGTATCAACCCGCTCAGGATGACAGTACCAAAAACGGCCCGTGCAAAAGCACGGGCCGTTTCTTTATGCGTGAACGATCTTCTACGGAGCGATCTGGCGCAACTGCTCCATCAGCATGGAGCCGCCGCCAGCCGCCAAGCCCACCGCAGCCAATACCAGGCCGCCGATGAAGCCGGTGACGAAGAAGCTGGCGATCCAGCCGATGATGACCGTAATGGCGGTCTGCCCGCCGTCCAGATCCAGCGCTTCCTGCGCGGCAATGAACCACGACACCAGGCCCAGGATGGCGGCGATGCAGGCGATGGGAGCGGTGATGCAGCCCAACAGGGGCACCACTGCGCCAACCACGCCCAGCACGCCAGCCAGGCCCCAGATCTGGGCCAGGCCCAGGGTGCGCACCATCTCATCGAAGCTGACGTCGGCCTTGAACAGCGCCTTGCCCAGCCAGGAAATGATGAAGGCGCCCAGCGCGAAGCCAGCCACGCTGACCACCGCGCCAACCACACCGCCCAGGATCCAGCTGGTCATGTCCAGCTGGCCGCCTTCGGTGTAGGCGAAGGTGGCCGCCGAGCCCAGCTGGCTCAGCAGGCCCACCACGGCCACAATGCCCCAGGCCGTGGAGGTGAACGTGGTGTCCTTCTCTACATCTGCATACACTTGGCGCTTGAACGTAAGCGCGCCGATGATACGTTCCATCAACATAAACTTCCTCCTGTTTGGAATAATGAATTCACAAGTGTTAACACGCTGGCGGCAAATTCGTTACCGCAGATCATGCAGGCTGGGCACGCCGGCCAGGCCGCGGGCGGCCTGCAGAGCGTTGTAGACCGCCTGCACCACCGCCTCGGCCGCAAAGGCGCCCACGATGCTGACATCCGCCTTCTTGCGCCCCGTGCTGAGCGCAAAGATGGTGTCGCCGTCCAGCATTGTGTTGGCCGGGCGCAGGCAGCGCGCCAGCCCGTTGCTGGCCATGGCGGCCACCTTCGTGGCGCCTTCTTTGTCCAGCTGGGCGTTGGTGGCCACCACGCCGATGACGGTGTTGCTGCCCTGTGCCAGGCCCATCACGCTGCGCCCGGCCGCGGTGCGCAGCAGCTGCAGGCTGTCAGCGAAGACGCCCTTGCCGATCTTGAGCGGGCCTTTCTTCACGGAACGCACGCCCGCCAGTATCTCGCCATCCGGCCCGATCACATCGCCAAAAGTGTTGACCGCAATCAACGCGCCCACCTTGACCCCGCCGCCCGCGTCCAGCAGGGCGTTGCCGATGCCGCCCTTCACCGCCTGGCCCATTCCCAATAGCTTGCCGACGGTGGCGCCCATGCCCGCCCCGGCGTTGCCCTGGGCCGGCTCGCCGGCGCTGGCGTTCTGGCAGGCTATATAGCCCATCTCGGCGTCCGGGCGACGTTTGGCCGAGCCGATGCCCAGGTCGAACAAGATGGCCGCCGGCACGATCGGCACCCGCGCCACGCCCACGTTCAAGCCCACTTTGCGCTCCTCGAGGTAGCGCATGGCCCCGCTGGCCGCGTCCAGCCCAAAGGCCGAGCCGCCCGCCAGCATGACCGCGTGCACCTTGCTCACCAGGTGGGCCGGGCGCAGCGCGTCCGTCTCACGCGTGCCGGGCGCGCCGCCGCGCTGGTCTACGCCGGCCACCGCGCCCTTCTCGGTCAGGATGACGGTGCAGCCGGTAGCGGCCTCTTCGTCATGCGCATGGCCGACGCGGATGCCGGGGATGGCAGTGATGGAGTTATTTGTTGGCATAGGTCTCCTGCGGGGAGTGTATCAGCTATCGGCGAACAGCCCTACCCTACTCCGCAAAAACAAAAAGGCCGAGCGTATGCTCGGCCTTTTGTGTTTACTCGGCTTTCTTGGGTGCGTCGACCTTGATGTGCAGCTCTTTGAGCTGGCGATCCTCAGTGGGCGACGGCGCGTCGGCCATCACATCGCGGGCGGCCTGGTTCTTGGGGAAGGCGATGACCTCGCGGATGCTGTCTTCGTCAGCCAGGATCATGGCCAGGCGGTCAATGCCGGAAGCGATGCCGCCGTGCGGTGGTGCGCCGTACTCGAAGGCTTCCAGCATGTGGCCGAAGCGCTCCTGCGCCACGTCCTCGCTGAGGCCGATCAGCTTGAAGATGCGCGATTGCAAGGCGCGGTCGTGGATGCGGATGGAGCCGCCAGCCACTTCGGTGTTGTTGAGCACCATGTCGTACTGGGTGCCGCGCATGTTGGCCGGGTCTTTCTCGATCAGGTCAATATCCTCTGGCATGGGCGAGGTGAACAGATGCTGGCTGGGGTCCCAGCGCTGCTCCTCCTCGTTCCAGAAGGCGAACGGGAAATCAATGACCCAGCAAAACGCCAGCAGGTCCGGGTCGGCCAGCTTGAGTTGCTCGGCCAGGTGGACGCGCAGGCGGCCGAGGGTGTCATAAACCACGGCCGGCTGGTCAGCCACGAACAACAGCAGGTCGCCGGGCTCGGCGCTCATGGCCTGCTTGAGGGCGGCCAGCCCCTCAGGGCTGAGGAACTTGATGAACGAAGAGCGGTCCTCGCCTTCGCTGGCGACGGCCAGCCAGGCCAGGCCCTTGGCCTTGAACTGCTTGACGTAGTCGGTCAGCGCGTCGATCTCTTTGCGGCTGGCGCTGCCCATGCCCTTGGCGTTGATGCCGCGCACATGGCCGCCGGCAGCCACGGCGTCTTCAAAGACTTTGAAGCCGCTGCCCGCGGCCCAGACGGTCAGGTCTTGCAGTTCCATGCCGTAACGCATGTCCGGGTTGTCCTTGCCGAAGCGCGCCATGGCCTCTTTGTAATGCAAGCGCGGCCAGGGCTCGGAGAGCAGGCGCTTGTTGGGCAGCAGCTGCTTGATCATGGCGGTGTACATGCGCTCCATCAGGTCCATCACGTCTTCACGCTGCACGAAGGACATCTCGATATCGAGCTGGGTGAACTCCGGCTGGCGGTCGCCGCGCAGGTCTTCATCGCGGAAGCAGCGCGCGATCTGGAAGTAGCGCTCCATGCCGGCCACCATGAGCAGCTGCTTGAGCTGCTGGGGCGACTGGGGCAGCGCGTAGAACTCGCCGGGGTGGACGCGCGAGGGCACCAGGTAGTCGCGTGCGCCCTCGGGTGTGGTCTTGAAGAGGATCGGCGTCTCGATCTCGAGGAAGCCTTCCTTGTCCATGTAATCACGGATGAACTTGACAATCTTGTGGCGCAGGATAATGTTGCGCTGCATGCGCTCACGGCGCAGGTCAAGGTAGCGGTACTTCAGGCGAGCGTTTTCATCCACCTCTTCGTCTTTGTTGATGGCGAAAGGCACCGGCTTGGCCTGGTTGAGCACCTTCACCTCGCTGACCACAACTTCAACAACGCCAGTGGTCAGCGCAGCGTTAGTCATGCCCTCGGGGCGGGTGCGCACCACGCCGGTCACCTGCAGCACCCACTCGCTGCGCACCGGCTCGAAAGCGGCGTGGGCTTCGGGGGCCTTCTCAGGATCGGTGACGATCTGGACTAAACCAAAGCGGTCACGCAGGTCAATGAAGGTAAGCCCGCCGTGGTCACGGCGGCGGTGCACCCAGCCGGCCAGCGTGACGGTTTGTCCGCTGTGCTCGGCGCGCAGTTCACCGCAGGTATGAGTCTTGTACATAACGCTCCTAAGTCTTCCTAAGATAAGTCCATTTAACAAAAACGCCCGGTGCGAGGGCACCGGGCGAGAGCCAGTCTGGCGGACCTAACGAACCGCCAGGCAGGAGCCTCCCGCCCGTTGGGGGTTATTGTCCAGATTATTGCTGTCCACAACAATAGGTTGGAACATGCTGGCATTGTACTACAAGTGATACAGGCTTTGTTTGATACACAACTGCTGCACTGCTCTCAAATTCAGTAGCTCGGGTGGGAATCGAACCCACAAGAGATTGCCCTGAGGATTTAGGTACCAGGAGGATGATACAAGGGAATTCTGGATTTGGTTCAAAATGTCGAGCAAAAAAAATCAGACCTACTGTTTCTACAGTGTCAATGTGGGTGGCACCCGTTGAACCACACTGAAGCTAGGAAATACAAGGACTGAGTAAATTACAATAATTGTTGGGAGGAAATGTGGACAACGAGACATGGCAACAGTTGCTCTCATTGGAGAGCAGGGACATTGTCGAACAGTGGTTTTTTAGAATCCACGCCCGGAAACTGAGCGTTCGACGTGCAAAGGAAATCAATGCTGCGGCAAAACAGTCTCGCGAGTATTTTAAGAATGCAAGCAATTCTAGCTATTCTGTTCGTCCTGTTTTAGCCTACTACGGCGTTGCTAGCCTCAGCCGGTCACTCTGCTTGCTACTAAACAAGTCTGGTGGAGAGGAAATTCTATCTCCAGGCCACGGGCTTAAATCAAACGACTGGGCTCGGCATATTGTTGGCCAGAAAGAAGGCTCTTCGTCATTGCTCAATTTAGAGATTCAGACCGCTTCGGGTTTATTTTCAGATTTGATACAAGTAACGAATAACTTAGTTGCTATTCATGTTAACTCCGAGAGAGTAGACTGGAGAATAAATTATCATGTTCCTCTAGCTGGACAGAGAATTACTCTTGGGGATCTCTTCGCTAGAATCCCGGATTTGCATAAGGACTATAAAGAGGTTTCAAACAACATTAAATACGCGCGCGTGAACGAAATTTCTTTCAATCAAACCGATGGGTTCAAAGCTAAGGTTAAAGCTACTTACTTTGAACCGTCCAAAGATGCTTTTGAAGCGATGGGATACGCCATCGAGACTCGCGACAACTGGACTCAACTGACCTGCGATACTCAGACGTTTAAGAATTGTCCGCCTTTGTTCGTTCACTCATATGTCCAAAAGGCTTTCGATGCGATTCCCGATTTATTTATTGCCGAGCCTTTTTTAGGCAAATTTGCATACTCACAAATTGGATTAACTTTTTTGTGCGCATATTTCTTAGGCATGCTGGCGAGGTATTTTCCAACTCAATGGGTGTCCCTCATCCAGGGAGATAGAGGTGATGCATTGTGGCCGAGTTTGAATAGAGCTCAGCAGTTTGTAGAGCTGACTTATCCCGAAATAGTTATTGAGCTAATTTACGATGTACTTCAAAGGGCTGACTAATCTCGCTGCGCCGATTTTTAAGGGCAGTTTAGTAGCTCGGGTGGGAATCGAACCCACAAGATCTTGCGATCGGAGGATTTTAAGT
>JAJTXV010000006.1 GCA_021463845.1 Anaerolineales bacterium
GTCGTGTCGCCCCTTGTCTTGCTCGTTCATCACAACCTCCTTATGGGATAGTGGATGTACTGCGGCCAACGCCACAGTGTCAGCCCTGTTACCTCGCGCGCTCAAAATGAGAGTGCTCTCATTCTCAGCCATGTAATACACACTAAGCCTGCTCGTTTGCCGCAGTACGAGGCGAACATGGCCAAATATGGAGAAGCTGCACAGAAGAGCGTGGAGCGCGCCATGCGCAAACGCAAGCAGGGCACCTTGCGCTCAGGCTCAGGCAAGAAGGTGACCAGCCGCAAGCAAGCCATTGCGATCGGCCTGTCTGAAGCCCGCGAAAAAGGCGCCAAGGTGCCTAAACCACCAAAGAAAAAGGCTGCCAGAAAGAAAGCAGCCAAGACAACCGACTAGGAGGATGTTATGTTGAGCTGGGCATTATGGTTTTTGATCATCGCAGTGATCGCGGCCTTGTTTGGCTTCCGCGGCGTGGCGGGCACCGCCACCGGGATCGCCAAGGCATTGTTTTTCATCTTCATCGTTCTGTTCATTCTTTCGTTGATCTTTGGGCAACCGATCGTCAACGGAGCATAGCCAGGCTGATAGATGAAAAAAGCGGCCCCATACGGGGCCGCTTTTTGGTTTGTTACGACTGGGTGGGGCCAGAAGCGCTGGGTCTGGGCTTGGGCTTCCAGCCAGAGAGCTTGCGCTGCGCTTTGCGGATGGCTTTTTGCTTCTCCATACGGCGCTGCTCATTGGTGGAAATGAACCAGCGCTTGCGGCGCACCGTGCTCAGCACTTTGCTGCGCGCAACTTTTTTGCGGAAGCGCTTCAGCAGAGAGCCTTGCGACTCACCGGGCCTAAGAACAACTTTGGGCAAACCTAACACCACCTTTCCATCGTGGACTGCCGCCTGCCTTACATAAATAAAGCGTCCACAAATGAACGCCATACCCAATACAGCCGGAAGCGCAGAGATTATAACACGGGCGTATAATGCGCCAATGACCAATAAAGAGCTGGCCGATACCTTCCTGCTGATCGCCAACCTGCTGGAGATCAAGGGGGAGGTGGTGTACAAGACCCTGGCCTATCGCAAAGCCTCCGAGAATTTGACCAATTTAGGCCGGGATGTGACCACCCTGTGGGAAGAAGGCGGGCAAAAGGCCCTGCTGGAGATCCCCGGCGTCGGCAAAGCCATCGCCGAGAAGATCGACGAACTGCTCAGCACCGGCGAGATGAGCTTCCTCGAGAAGCTCAAAAAAGAGGTGCCGCAAGAGCTGGCTACCCTGCTGCGCATCCCTGACCTGGGGCCAAAGAAGATCGCCATGTTCTATAAGGAGCTGGGCATCACCAGCATTGACCAGCTGAAAGCCGCTGCCCAGGAAGGCAAACTGCAGAACCTGCCGGGCATGGGCGCCAAGTCAGAGGCCAAGATCCTGACCGGCATTGAGGCGCTGGGCCGCCGCAGCGGCCGCCTGCCGCTGGGCAACGTGTGGCCCTTTGCGCAGGAGCTGCTGGAAAGCCTGCGCAAGGTCAAGGGCGTCAAGCGGGCCGAGGTGGCCGGCAGCCTGCGGCGCATGCGCGCCAGCATTGGCGATATTGACATCCTGGTCTCCTCCACTGACCCGGCCAAGGTCATCCAGGCCTTCACCGAAGCGCCCAATGTGGCCCGCGTCACTGGCAGCGGCACGGTCAAATCCGGCGTGGAATTCCACAACGGGATGCGCGGCCAGATCTGGGTGCACGAGCCGGCCCGCTTCGGCACCGCCCTGCAATACGCCACCGGCTCCAAGGAGCACAACTTGCGCCTGCGCGAGATGGCCCTGGACATTGGCCTCTCGCTCTCCGACCAATCCTTCGAAAAAGAAGACGGCAGCGAGATCCTGTGCGCTACCGAACAAGAGGTCTACAAGATCCTGGGGATGGATTGGGTGCCGCCTGAGATTCGAGAAGACCGCGGCGAGATCCAGCTGGCGCTGGAAAACAAGCTGCCCAAACTGATCGAGGTCAAGCACATCAAGGCCGAGCTGCACAGCCACACCACCTGGAGCGATGGCCAGATGAGCATCCAAGAGATGGCCGAGGCCGCCGTGGCGCACGGTTACAAGATCCTGGCGGTCACCGACCATTCAGCCGCAATCGGCATCCTGAACGGGTTAACGCCTGAGAAGGTGGATGAGCAGCGCAAGGAAATTGAGAAGGTGCGCAAAAAGATGGGCGATGCGCTCACCATCCTGCACGGCGTAGAAGTAGAAGTGCGCGCTGACGGCACACTGGACCTACCGGATGATGTATTGGCCTCGCTGGATATTGTGGTGGCCTCGATCCACCAGAGCATGCGCCAACCACGCGCCCAGATCACCGAGCGCATGCTGGCCGCCATCCACCACCCGCACGTCGACATCATCGGCCACCCCACCAACCGCAAGCTGCCCGACCGCGAAGGCGCCGACCTGGACATGGACGCCATCCTCAAGGCCGCCGCCGAAACGAACACGGCGCTGGAGATCAACGCTAACCCGGCCCGCCTGGACCTGGACGATGTGCAGGCCCGCCGCGCGGTGGAGATGGGCATCAAGCTCTCGATCAACACCGATTCGCACCATGCCGACCATATGGATTTCCTGTTCTTTGGCGTGGCCACCGCCCGCCGCGGCTGGGTAAGCCCGGCGGATGTCATCAACACCTGGACGATCAAACAACTGCAAAAATGGCTAGAATGAACTAACGGGGCATTATGGATACCAGGCAAAGCGACGTTGCAGATAAGTTCGTCTCTTTGCTTGTCTCACACAGCGCGTACGTCATTCTGGTTTTCTACGGCTATCCGTATCTCGGCAACATTGCCGGTACGGCGGCCGCCATCCCGGTGCTGGTGATCGCCTGGTACTACGGCCTGGGCGGCGGCCTGGTGGCCGCCTTGTTGTCCATCTCCACCAACATGGTGCTGCTGCTGATGGCGGGGGCCAGCTCGCTCGAAGCGCCGCTTGAACTCATCTTCAATACTTTCATTATTCTGTTCTACGGCGCCAGCGCTGGATACATCAGCGAGACGCGCCGCGAGCTGCTCAAAGAGATTCGCCTGCGTGAGAACGCCGAGAAAGCACTGCACTACCTCAATGCCCAGTTGGAAGGCCGGGTCAAGACCCGCACGCGCCAGCTATCCAGCCTGAACACGCAGCTGAGCGCGGAGCTGCAAGCCCGCAAGCGCGCCCAGGCCGGGCTGCAGTACCGCGGCTCGATCCTGGAGACGATCGCCGGGATCGCCGAGGACACGCTCAAGGCCGACAACTACGTCGAGCCGATCCCGGACATGCTGCGCAGCCTGGGCCAGGCCACCCGGGTGGAGCGGGTGCGCCTGTTCCAGAACATCCCCAGCCGCAGCCCGCGTGACCGCATCCTCTCGCTGCGCAAGGAATGGGTGGCGCACCCGCGCTTCAAGGACCGCCTCGGCCCGCGCAAGATCACGTATCGTGAGGCCGGCCTGCTGCGCTGGCAGCGCAAGCTGGCCGCCGGCGAGATCGTCACCGATACGCTGGATGGGGTGGACCCGGACGTGCGCGACATGATGAACCAGGAGGAGATCCGCTCGATCCTGATCATGCCGATCTTCTCCGGGCCGCAGTGGTGGGGCAGCATCAGCCTGGCTTCGATCACCAGCAAGCGCAAATGGGGCCGGGCCGAGACCAGCGCACTGCGCGCCGTGGCCGACATCCTGGGCGCGCACATCCAACGCGAATCAGAGTACGAGCGCACCCTGCTGGGCTGGGCCAAGGCGCTGGAGCTGCGCGACCAGGAGACCGAGGGCCACACCCAGCGCGTGACCCGCCTGGCGGTGGAGCTGGCCACGCGCCTGGGCTACAACGACGCCGAGCTGACCGACATCCGCCGGGGCGCCCTGCTGCACGACATTGGCAAGCTGGGCGTGCCGGATGCCATTCTCAACAAGCCGGGCAAGTTGAGCGAAAGCGAATGGCGCATCATGCGCAAACACCCGGAGTACGCCCGCGACATGCTGCGGCCGATCATCTTCCTGCATTCGGCCCTGCCGATCCCCTACGCGCACCATGAGCGCTGGGATGGCAACGGCTACCCGCGCAAGCTGAAAGGGGCGCGCATCCCCGCCCCGGCGCGCCTCTTCGCAGTGGTGGATGTGTGGGATGCGCTGACCTCTGACCGGCCGTACCGCAAAGCCTGGTCACCCTCGCGGGCAGCCGAATTCATGCTGAAACAGATGGGAACGCACTTCGATCCTGAGATCCTGCCCATCTTCCTGGCCCAGATGGTGGATCTGGGCGTGCTGCCGGCCCGGGCGCTTAAGGCTCGGCGAGCGGCGGCTTAAGCCAGCAGCCAGCGATCCAGGCCGCGCAGGAACGGGTTCACCTCGGCGGGCGGCAGCCACAGCGGCGGCCGGCTGCTGAGGAGCAGCAGGCCGATCCCTACATCCTCGAATACCACTGAGTTTGAATATTTCTTGAGCGCGGCGCGGTAGGAGGCCGATTGCTCCAGGGCAGGCTGCATATCCAGCACCAGGGCCAGCTCCAGGCCCGGCTGCTGCTGGCGGGCCGTTAGCAGCGCCTGCATGCCATCTTCAAAGGCGCGCAAGTGCGCCATGCCATCGGCCTGCGCGGGCAGCACGGCCAGCCCGATGGGCTGGCCGTGGCGCGGCAGGATGGTGAGGCCGGCCACAGCCTGCGGCGGGCCAAGGTCTGCGAAGTGGCGCTGGGCGGCGGCCAGCATAGCAGCCGCGTCCATCACGAGATGCGCTTGCCCATCAGAATGTCCGGCTTGCCGGGGCCGTTGGCATCCGGCACCACGCCGATCAGGGCATAGCCCAGCTTCTGGTAGAAGACGAACGGGTGCGGCTTGTGGGCCTGGATGGCGGCCAGCTTCTGCAGCGGGTCAGGGAACAGATCCTGCCCCGCCAGCGAGGTCATGTCATTCTCATCGTCTGAACCGAGCATAACCAGGCCGCCGCCGCGGGCGCGCACCTGGGCCTCGAAATCATGCACCAGGGCGCGGCCGATGCCCTGCCCGTGCAGGGGCGGGTCTACCGCCAACGGATGCAGCTCCCACACATGGCCATCGTATTCGGGGATGCCGCCGATCCAGCCCAACACGCGGCCGTCCGCATCCAACGCTACGCGGCAAATGCGCTGCGGGTCGTTGAAGTCTTCAAGCTCCTCCAGCGCCTCGGCCAGGGTTGGCCAGGCGCCGGGCCAGTGCTGGCCGAAGGCATCCACCAGAATTTGAGCCATGCGCTGGCGGCTTTCAGCCGGCAGGCTGGCCGCGTCGACTATCGAGATCTGCATGCTGTGATTATTGCACAAACAAGCGCGGTGCAGAGCAGGCAATGCCTGCTCTGCACCATAGGCGCTACTGCGTGAGCAGCTTGTAGGCCAGGGTGGCGGCAGCCAACACCTGGCCGAAGGCGGCCAGCAGGCCCTCAGGCTCGAGCAAGCTCGAGCCGGCCAGCTGGCGGCTGAGCAGCGCGGCGGCCAGGCCAAGCATGGCCGCCACAGCCGCGGTGAGCCACATGGCAGCGCGACCTTGCAGCCCCAGGCGCGCCTTGAGCCAGTTGACCAGCGGCACGCCTAGCGCGCCGGTGAGCCAATACAATGCCTGTTCCATTCATCCCCCTTCAATCCAAAGTAGCTAAGACTGGCGTACAAGGCCTATTTGTCGCGCATCACCTCCTCCAGCCGGGCGAGGATGCGCTGGCTCAGTTCGCCAAGCTGCTCCTCGTACAAGCTCAGGATGCGGTCAAGCAGGCTGCGGGCGATCAGATCGCCGCGGTAAAACGCCACAACCATGAAAGTAAGCAAGCCCACCACGCCCAAGGCGTTGATGGCTTCGAACAACATTTGCATATCTGCGTTCATCGTTCCCCCAAAGATGTACTAAAATCCAATCAAGGAGACTGGAGAAAAATGGCTACTGCAAAAAAGAAGACCACTGCAAAGAAGAGCACCAAGTCCGCCGCCAAGGCCAAGGCGCCTGCCAAGAGCAAGGCCGCGGCCAAGGGCAAACCCGCCAGCAAGCAGACCGGCGCGGGCGCCAACACCTTCCCCGTTTCGCTGGCGACCGGCCTGGCTCTGGGCGTGGCGATCGGCGTGGCGGTTGACAACGTGGGCATGGGCATCGCCATCGGCGTGGCCCTGGGCGCGGCGTTCGGCGCGGCCAGCTCTGCAAGCAAGAAGTAGGCGATGACCCCAACCCCTCGTCGCGTCAACCCGGTTTGGTTTGGGCTAGGCGTTGGCTTGACCCTGGGCCTGCTGCGAGACAACATTGTGCTGGGCGTCATGGCCGGGCTGATCGCCTGGGCCATCACCACCGCCTACCTGCGCTACAAGCAATTGTCATAGCGTCCTAGCTTTCGGCGCTGGCGGAGACGACCTGCACCAGCAGCTTACGCCGCTCCTGGTTGCCATCCACCTGCGCACCCACCAGCACCACATAGCGCGCGCCCCCATCAGCTTGGAGGGCGCGCAGCTTTTTAAGGGTCAGCACGCTGCCGGTGATCACATGCGCGTCGCCGGCATCCATGGCTTCGGCGGTGATATCGACCCCGTTGCGGTATACGCTGGCGTGGGCAGCGCTGACGCTGGTGGCGCCCTGCCAATCCACACTGTAGGCGATCTGCTCCCCGGCCACCATGCTGACCGGGCTGTCGATCAACCATACGGCACTGTCTGTCATCATGCCTCCCTGTTCTGTGCGGTGAGCAACGTTTTGCGGCGGCGGGCGCGCAGCTTGATGCGCGTATCCTGAATGCGGACGCGCGGGCTGGGCTGCACCAACCTGCCGGTGGCGCTGGGCACGGCGAAGTAGTCCACCATGAGCATGGGCCGCAGCGCGGGCGTGCTGTGGGCGGCGGCCGCCAGGCGCACATACTCGTTGCCGTTGCTGGCGGGCGCGTTGCCCGCCGCATCACGGCTGCCGCGCAAACTGTAGTAGGCCTGGCCGCCAGGCACCAGCCAGTTGACATCCAACCCGGGGCTTGAGATCAGGGTGTTCATGGGCAGTCCGTTGGTATTGCGCCAGACCACATCCATAGTGCCTGCCAGGCAGGCATCATAGACCGCCTCGCGGTTGCCATTGCTCAGCGGGTCTTGGGCCGACCAATCCTGCTTGATGATCTGGACGTTAAAGTCTGCCAGGGTGGACACGTCAACCACGCATGCCATCTGCAAGGTGGCGGCATAGATGACCGCCAGCGGGTTGAGCGAGGCCAGCGAGAACTTGATGACCGAGCGGAAGGTGTGATAGCGCGGGATGGCCGATTGAAAAGCCTGGCCAATGAACATATCGGCCGTGCCAAAATCGAAAGACGTCGACGTGGAACGCGTCGTGGCGTAGCTGCCCGCAAAGGCCGTGATGTACGCATCCCCCACCGAGCCGAAGAACACCGAGGGGTCGATGACCAGCGGGAAGCTGGCGCGGGCCACATCCTCCACGGCCAGGCCGGTGTACTCGACCCCGTCTGCAGGGAAGCGATGGACCGGGAAGACCTGGCCATCTGCATCCACGGCGCTGCCCGGCGAAAAGACCAACCCTTGAGGGTTGTTGCGCTGCAGGGTTTCGTAGACCAGGTACCCCTCGGCGGCGTCCAGCCCATCAGTAGACCGCTCAGTTGAAGCTCCTCCTTGGCGCCGTGCTCGGTGAGCACAAGCTCATGACAAAACACGCCCGTCTCACGGCGCAGGCGCGCCCCGACGGCACGGCCGGCGGGCAGCTGCGCCAGCGACGTGTACACGCCGTCCGCCAGCAGGCCCACGCTGCGCGTGCGCTGCTGGTAGGCGGTGCCCTCGCTGAAGCTCAGCGTGCCATCCGGCGCCAGGCGCACGGGTGCGCCTGGCGCGCCCCAGCGAGCGGCCACATCCGTACGCAGCTGCAGGTCATACGGCAGCCAGCCCTGCTGGCTGCAGAAGTACTGCGGCGCGGCGGTGATAACGGCGCGGCGTACCCCGCCGCCAAGCTCGAAGTGCGTGGCATGGGTGCTGCGGGCCGCGACCCGCCCGGCAAGCTCTTGGTGCTGTTGCAAGAATCCATCGATCCAAGTTGTCATGAAAGTCCCCCTTACAAAGCAGCAAACTGATAATTAGAGATTGGAGATTCTTAGGACTCGTCAAATCCTTACTAATTTCAATCTCTAATCTCGATTCTCTAGCCTCTGTCTCTCTCACTCCCCCAGATACATAACGCCCTCAGGGCTCCATTCCAGATTGAAGTCTTCACCGCTGACGGTGTGGTCACCGCCAAAGTTCATGTAGGCCAGCAGCGGGCTGGTAGCCGGACTGCCGGTGTCCTTGTAGAGCACGGCCGCTCGGGCGGTGAAGGCCCCGACGGGCCAGACCACATTGTCCGCCAGGATGGCGGCGTGGTCATTGGCATTGTCCTGCGCCAACGAGACGCTGGTGAGCGCTTTGCCTCCGGCGGTGTAGCCGGTGCCGCTCACCTCGTGACTGATATCGGCAAAGAATGCATGCGCATCCTTATCCGCCGTATACGCATCGCTCACAAGGGCGGCGCGCAGGGTATCAGCCAGCGGCTGCACTTCACCTTTGAGCAAGGCCAGTTTGCCTGCGTTGTAGATAAAGCTGTACATAGGATCCTTTCTGCTTTATAGCCATCCAAAAAGAGTGAACAGTGATGAGGGAGCAGTGAGCAGGAAACAAGTGGAGTACTTGGACTGTTCACTGTTCACTGCTCACTGGGTTTTTATCCCTCACGTACCTTGACAACCGCCACGCCGCCTTCACCGGCCAGCTGGCGCTGCAGGCTGGGCGCCTCGACGATGACGTAGGTATCGTCGAGGGCGCTCCAGACGGAGCGCAGCCGGATGCGGGCGGCGCTGCGCGCCACCCGGCGCAACCAGGCCAGGAAGGCCGCTGGATGCGGCTCCAGCCCGCCCCCGCCGTCCAACTGCAGCTCGGCCAGGCGCACATGCAGCTCCCACTGGTACTTCTGCGGCGTGCGCGCAAAACCTTCCAGCAGGGTCGCCTCCACTGTGGCCGGCTGGCTGGCGCGCTGGCTGAGCAAGCGCAGCCGCGGGCGGAAGGCATAGATCTGCCCGGTGTTCAACGCCAGCGTATCCACTGGCGAGGAGTAGAACCCGCCGGCCTGGCGCCAACGCGGCCCGCCGATCTCGCCATCCACTTGGTAGTCCAGCTCCACCTGGGCGCCCTCTCCCAGATCGCGGCTGACCAGGCTAAGCTGAGTGAGGAACTTGGGCAGCAAGGTCGCTTCCATGTCGATAGTGCTGCCGACGAGCACACCCTCATGCTGAAAGCGCATCGCCGCGTCGCCCAGCGGATTGTCGCCATTGGCTGGCAACTGGATGCAGGCCAGATCGCCGCCCAGATCGACCCACAGGCGCGGCGCGGTGCCCGGGCAGTGCTGCCAGTGCAGGCCGCGGATGCGTGCTCCGGGCTGCGGGGCGCGCAGCAGCTCATGCCAGGCCTCTCCGTCGAAGACCAGCACGCTGGAATGGCCCGCGCCCGCATCCAGCGCGGCGGCCAGGCGCCCGGGGCCAAGCGGGGCCAGGGCGGCCAGGCGGCCGCCGCGCCCGCTGGGCAAACCTTCGCCGCGGGCCGGGCCAAAGTCGGCCAGGCCGCTGGCGCCGGTGGCTAGCAGGCTGCCGCCCCAGCCGAGCCACAGTTTGTCTTGCCAGACCAGCGCCGGCGGCGCAGGGCTGAGCTGCGGCTGAGCTTCGATCCCAAGATTGTGGCGGGCGACATGCTCGCTGCGTTCGACCACCCACAGGCTGTTGGCTTTGACGCCCCACAGCTGGCTGTTGTAGTCGAGCAGTTTGTGCAAAAGCTGCCCATCCGCGCCCAGCTTGATGGCGCTGCCAAAACTGAGCGGCGTGAGCCAGGCACTGGGCGCGGCCCTCGAGACTTCGGCGGTGGCGCCGAAGCCGCGCCACACTTGCGGGCCAAACTCGCTGTGCTGAAAGACATGCAGCAGGTTAGCGGTGTTGCTGCCATCGTCGTCGAACTCATGCTTGGGCGGCGAGGCGGACGGATTGAAGCGCACACGCAGGATGGGCACACTGCCCTGCGCCAGCAAGGCCTGTCCATTGAGCACAGCAACATCCTTGACCGTGCCATCGATCAGGTCGCCGGAAACAGGCGAGATGTCTTGCCAGTGCGGCGTGGCGTAGATGGCGTATTCCGAAGTGGAATCGGGCGCCAAGTCCCACGCCGCGACCGTGAGCGTGCTGACCGTATTGGTGATGATGTTGCGAGCCTGCCCGGCGCCTTTGCCCGCCAGGATGCGCACCCACGCGCCGGCCCATTGGTCCACCGGCCAGTTCTTGTTGGTATCGGTGAGCGCGGCCGCCCCTGCGCTGGTGGCCACGCCGCGCTCGCCATTGAGATAGACATGCGAAGGTGTGCCGTCGGCGCGCTGGTCGGCCGCGTACAGCGCGCCGTGCAGCTCAAAGAACACGAACGTACGCGCCTGCTCCGCATCCTGCACGCGGTAGTAGGCGCAGAACTCGCTGGCGCTCCAGGCACTGCCGTCCGGCGAGCTGTGGCCGCCGCTGGCGCGCGGTTGCACGCCGATCTCCCAGTGGTTGCTGGCATTGTCGGCCACTGCGCCGCGCAGCGAGAGATGATATGTGCCCGCGCTGAACGGCGTGCTGTAGCCGGAGACGTCAAAGCTGTGCAGCTGGCTGACCACATCGCTGACATCAGCCTGCGTGATGGCATGGATGGAGCCGGGCAGCACCGCGCCCGGCTGCCCAGCCGCATCGGCGTGCAGCTGCAGGGCCAGCTCGCCCGGCGAGCCAACCCGGCGCAGCCAGACGCGGGCATGCCTGGCGGCCAGCCCACCTGCGCCAACGGTGAAGGCGGCTGCCAGGCTGCGCTGCGCGCCGATCAGGGATTGCCAGCTCACATCGCCGGGCAGGCGCTGGGCCGCGGCCCGCAGGCCGCTGGCGTAGCGCCACTGCGGCGCGGCGTGGACGCGGCCGGGCGTCAGGGTCCAGGCATCCTGGCTGTCAAAGTAGCGGCGGGCGGCCTGGGTGCTGAAGCGCACCGAGCCGCGCCCCCCGCTCCAATCGCGCTGCTCGATCTGGGCCAGGCCCGGCTCCCAGGCGCCGAAGCCGCTGACCCAGTTCAGACGCAAGCCGGAAGGTGTGAGTACGCTCTCCTTTATGCCCGCCGCCCCACCCTCCAAGCGCAGCCCCCAGGTCAACACGCCATCGCTCAGGCTCAGTTCGTGGCTTGGTGCAGTGGCGCCGGGGTATGTGCGCACGCTCACGCCTGCCTCCGCAAGCGCAGCAGGCGGGCCGGGCGCTGGGGGCGCCAGATCGGGAAGCGGCGGCGGGCGGCTTGCAACTCCTCGACGGCATCTTGCCACAGCAGGGCCAGCTTCTCGTCGCCGCCGCGGCGGGCGCACTGCCAGCGCAGGGCGCGCTCGGCCACCGCCGCTACGGCCAGCTCGGGCGCGATGGCTTCGGCCAGCGTTTCATCATGGGCAGCCAGGCGCGGGTGAGCGGCCAGGTACCAGACCCGCAGCGGCCGCCCGGCCGGCAGCGGGTCGGCGAACAGCACCAGCCCGGGCTGACCGGCGTTCGTGGGCACATAGTCCCAATCGTGCAGGGTGCGCCACGGGTCGCCCGCGCTGACGCCTGGGATGGCCAGATAGTCGATGCGCAGCGGGCGGCGGCGCGCCCAGGCCAGCGTGTGGGCGCTGGAAGGTAGCACGTCTTCGTCCACCTGGGGCACATCGCCCAGGCCGCGCAGAGCGCTGTTGGCCAGCTCGAGCATGGTGGCCAGCGGATACTGCGCCGAGGCCAGCCCATAGACCATGCCAGCCTCGACCGGCTCGCTGAGACTGCTGGCCAGCGCCAGCGTGCCGCTGCTGGCCACGAAGCCGGCCACGCGGGCGAATTCGCCCGCCGGCGGCCCACCGCCAGCAGCCAGGAAGACCGCGCCGCCCTTCCAGTCATCCTCGCGGTGCTGGCCGGCCAGCTCGGCGTCGGCCAGCGTGCTGGCGCTGCCGCCGCTCGCCTGGCCGCGCCGCAACTGGCCCAGTTCCATATAGGCATCTTGAAGCAACTCACTCAACGTGTACGACATACATCCCCCTTGATATGCCGCGCCGGTTAAACGACGCAGCCTGCGGCATTCATAGCACGCAGGCTGCGAGTTGTGGCGATTTGGGGGCGGGTGTCAAGGAAGTGGGGAATTCCAGCTCTGGATTAAACTGGCGAAGAGTTTATGTTCTTTCCAAATCTCTCATTAAGCTGATCAGGCGTCGAAAATGCAAAAAGGTTTATTATCTTTTTGTAGTTAGTCTTTAGAGCAAAACTAAGTTTCGAGAATGTTCGCGGAGAGCTGACTGCAATCCCGAAACTGGCCAAAACCTCCGCCAGCGCGTATCCGCCCGAAACAAATTTTAAAGGATACAGAATTACATCCTGCCCGATTTGATCAGAGACAATCTTGAACATAGCTATCTTGCCCAAATAAGTTGCCTTTTTTATCAGATAATCTTCGTTAATCTCTACATTTAAAAACAGGTTGCCTTTTTCAACAAGGAAATCAAAATGCTCATCTATTGTTGCCTTCCATTCCTTAACAGGCCTTGGCTCCAATAAATACCTTGGCCAGTTTTCCATGAGCTCTGTTGTCAGCCGTTGCACAGCAATTCCACCAGCAATATCTCCGGGGCCGTAACTCAACTCAAAATCCCAGTATGTGTCACAGTCTTTGCAGAGCATCAGCCAATGAACTCCATCCGAACTTTTAGAAATCTGAAATAGTTTGGCCTCACTAAAGTCTTGCGCCTCGCGATTTTTGAGGACAACTGCGGAAGCGCAATCTGCACATGGAATCACAGTAACTCCTTCAAAGCTAGTCTGGAATATACCTGACTACAATGTTTGAGAAATCCGGGCCAACCTGGCGCACGCGGCGGCCGTCGCCAACCCCATTTCCACCCATGCACCTATTCTACGTCAAGCTGCCGGTGGCTGCCGCAGCCAGCGTGCCGCGTTGCAGCGAACCCGCGCAGCCCGCAAACAGCGCAGCCTGCGGCATTCATGGCACGCAGGCTGCGGTTTTTGTGCGGGTGGCTGTCAAGGGAATGGGTCGTAAAGGGCGACCAGCCATAAGCCCGAATCGCCCATCAATAAAATGAGTTCACACAGCAAAATAGCCCGAGAGTATGGCCACGATAAACAGGAAGTCAAACTCACTCCTGTAAGAACTCCAACCCAACCAAGTGCAACTGCGGGTGGTCCCCAGCAAGAAATGCCTTATCCGTGAATGGTATTTCTCGCTTACTTATCCATAGCATTCCGTAAAGAATTACTGATATCGATAAAAAGCAAACCACCAATGGCAGACAAAAGAAGTGCATGCTCCTCAGCAACATGATCTAGGAGGAATCCAATTATGACTTCGGGAACAACAAGAGAGACAAGAATTTTGTTGCTTGCAAGTACCTATTTTTTCCGCCTTTGCTCTGATCACTCTACTTCTGAAACCAGAAACCCCAGAAAAAACAGGGTCACTAAGATGTAAGAAGAAACTGTTGCCCATACTTCCATATCTAGTCTGCCGAGAATTACAAAACTATAGGACACCAAAGGAAATACAAATAATTGAGCAACAATTCCCTGTCCGCTAAAATAGCCCGATTCAATATTCAGCAAATCCCTGATTTGTTTCCGCAAACGAGCTCGCCTGCGCTGCCCATAATAAACCCTTGCAGATTTATGCAACTTTGCCCCATAAATCCAGAGAAACAAGGATACAAACAACAACAGAGTTATTCTGATTAGCATGCTTCCTTAGCGCATTTCATGCAAGAAAATTTGATTTGGTGACTTTCTCTACATATTCCATATAAAGTCCCTGAGCGATAGATCACAAATATATAAGCCAACCCATCCGCAGGCGCCTTCATGACCCAGCGACGAACCTCTTTAAGTTTTTTGTCCAGCCCATTCTTCTTCCCACCACTGTAACAGTTATACATCATCACTTCATTATAAAAACGTGCCCAGGCTCCCCCTCGCCTGGGCACGTGTGCGCGGCTAGCGCGCGGCGAAGGCGGCGGCAATGCCGCCTTCGCTCACGTTGTCTTATCTACGTGGTGATACCCGTGATCTTGCCGTGGGCCTTGTTGTTGGCCACCAGCAGGCTTAGCTCGCCCACCACCTCGCCCTTCAGGCTGTCGCCTGAACGGGCCAGCTCCTTGGCCTCAAAGCCGCGCAGGGTATAGAAGCCCACCTTGCTGCTCTCCAATACATAGGCCGTGTGCACCGGGCACCAGCGGTCCATCAGCAGCTCCAGTTCGCCGTACTGGGTCACCACGCGCTCGATCGCACCCAGGCCCAGCTTGTTCTCGCCCTGGCCCACGCGCACGAAGGTGCTGTTGTCCAGCAGGCTGCGCAGATCATTGGCGACGCGCGGGTTCATCACCAGCAGGTCCGGGTTGCCGCCATCCATGACGATCTCTTCCATCAAGCTGTCGACATCCGCCTTGGCGATGGCGCCGCCCGCATCCACGGTGTTGTTGGTGATGAAGGTGCCCAGCCCGCCCATCGAGCGCGGCGCACTGGCGGAGCCAGCCGCCCGCACGCCGTGGAAGGCTGCGCCTTCCACCAGGCGCAGCAGGTGCGGCACGGCCTTGTTGGCCTGGTACTGGAACTCATCCTCAATGCCATACTGGCTGATGGCCTGCTGAGTGCCGCTCACCTGCACGGCTTTCTGAAAGATGCTGGTGTAGTTGAACGGCACGTTCAACGCCACCAGCGGGCCATAGTCGGCATCATCACCTTCCAAACGTGCCATGGCGGTGATGTGGATCGCGGCGGTGGCGGCATGGGTGGCGTTGGTGCCGCCATAGGCGCGGCTGTAGACGGTGACGGTGTTGGTCACCAAGTCCACGCTCTTGACCACCATGTACTCCGCATCGATCAGGATGACATGCCCATCCTGAAACACCGAGGCGTCCGCCACCACGAAGCTGGTGTCGGATGCGCCGATCGTCTCGCCGTTGTTGGCGGCCGTCACCAACGGGTCGAGCTGATCCTCGAGCAGTTCCACCTTGTGGCCGTTCATGCGGATCTTGAATTTCTCGCGGGCGCCATCCAACCCCAGGCGCGCCAACAGCGGCGTATCGCGCGGGTCGATCAGCTGCACTACATCGCTGATGGCCCGCGCCTGGGCGGCGCCATCCGCATAGGTTGTCTTCATTCCATCGTAAATTGCCATTCATCCCCCTATTGAGTTTGACAGTACTGCTTGCTCTCGACGCCTTTTGGCTAATACACCTCCAGTCCTTTGTTGCGGAACTCGCGCTTGAGCTCCAGCACTGCGGCCAGGTCGCCTGGCCGCAGTGAGCGCAGGCGGCGCTGGTACTCGGCGCGCAGGTCCGGCGCCGGCGCGCCGGCCCCGCTGGGCGGCACGACCCGGCTAGGGCGGCCCGCGGCCGGCTGGGCGCCGGGCGCGGCAGTCAGCTGCGCCAGGCGCGCCTCCAACGCCTGCTCCAGCTCCAGCTTCAACTGGCCGTGCAGTTGCTCCTTCACCAGATCAGCAATGCGCTGTTGCTTTTTACTGGCGCCCACGCTGGCCGCCCTGAGCGCGCTCCCCTCGCTTTCTTGCAGATTCTCCTGATCCATGCCTCCCCCTTTCGCCGCATTACATAGCACAGTCAGGGCAGCAAAGGCGAGTCTGGGAGTGAAAATCAAGCCGCTGGACGCGCCTTTCAAAGTTGCAAGGTTTAGGGCGTCATTCAAAATTTCATCTATCATGCTTGACAGGATCGCTATGTCAACCAAACCTGCGAAAAAGAAACCCCGCCCTGCCAAAGCGGCACGGCGCAGTTTAGCTATCAAAAGGAAACCGGCATCCAAAGGAGTGCGCGAGACAGTTATTGCCCGCGCCACACGTCTTTTATGAATCATCTAGTTCCCTTGGGCATCTTTGTGCTTCAAGCCATCTTGTACAGCTTCATTGGCTTGCGCCTGGGCCAGAAGTCATTTGCGGATCATGAGGACCAGCGCGCCTGGAATGCCTTTCGTACATGGTGGGTAGGCATGGGAACCAACAGTGCGATCAATGCGCTGTCGGTGCTCGCCTTCAGCTTGGGCATTGATTATTTGCCTCTGTTCATAATTTTCAGCGTCACGGCCACCCTGTCGGCTGCCGCTGCACTTTGGGGCCTCCTTACCTATTTGCTTTATGTCTACACCGGCAGGAACCGCTCCCGCCTGGTTGGCAGTTTCTACATTGCATTTGCCCTCTTTTTGTTCGCTTCGATCTACCTGTTTAGCCCGGTTGGAGTCAACATGGGCGATTTTCAGGTTGCGATACAGTACAACACTCCCCCGCAGGGAGTGCCCGCGTTCATTTATGCGGTTGCATTTATCTTGTTGCTAGGCCTGCCCCCGGTAATTGCCAGTATCGGTATGTTCATGCTGTTTCGGCGCATCAAAGAGAACAGCGCAAAGTATCGTGCGGGCCTGGTTTCGCTGGGTATTTTCATGCTCTTTGGTTTGTCCTACATCGTGCCGCTCTTGCTGTTTCCCTTTGGCCTTCGCACGGGTGAGCTAGCCTGGTGGCCGATCACCATTCGCATTATTGGCATTGCCGCGCTGGGGCTGATCTACTTCGCGTACTTTCCCCCAGCTACGGTTCGGCAGAAGCTGCAAGTCAAAACAGTGCTTGAATAATAAAAAAGCCGGCCAATTGGCCGGCTTTTTTATATTGAGCTCTACTTTGTATTGGGCGACGGCGCGCCGTTGGCCGGCTCGCCGTTGCCGCTGTAGGTTTCGTCCGTCGTGCCCAGCTGAGCCGCCGGCAGCAAACGCGAGTCGGACGCGTCGTACGTAACCACAACCTTCTCGCCCTTCTTGAAGTCTTCATCATCCTCAAGATTGCGCACCAGCACCGTGATCTCAGTGCCGCCTTTGAGCGTCACATTGATACGCGTGTCTGTGCCGACGAACACTGAGTCGAGCACGCGGGCGTTGATGACCGCGTTCACGCGCGGCTGGGGCGGCTTGGCCGGGTTGGCAGGGGCCGCCGCAGGCGGCGCCTCGGCGCCCGGCGCCAAAGCCGGCGCCAGTTCGCGGGCCACGGCCAGCTTCTCCGGGCGGATGACCATGGTGACTTTCTCTCCAGGCATCAGCGGGAAGTTGGCGCGGGCCGCGGTCACATCCTCGCGCCCCACTTTGATGACGGTGCGGTCCTCGTGCAGCGAGACCACTTTGCCCTCAAGGAAATTCGTATCGCCGATGAAATCGGCCACGAAATGATTGGCCGGGAAGTTGTAGATCTGCTCCGGCGTACCGACCTGCTGCACGCGGCCTTCGCTCATCACGGCGATGCGGTCGCTCATGGTCAGCGCTTCTTCCTGATCATGCGTAACGTAGATGAAGGTGATGCCCACCCGCTTTTGCAGATCTTTGAGCTCGTGCTGCATGGTCTCACGCAGCTTGAGGTCCAGCGCGCCCAGCGGCTCATCCAGCAAGAGCACGGCCGGGCGGTTGACCAAGGCGCGTGCCAACGCCACGCGCTGCTGCTGCCCGCCGGAGAGCTGGTTCGGCTTGCGCTCGCCCAGCTGGCCCAGCTTCACCAGCTCCAACGCTTCGCGCACGCGCACTTCGCGCTCGCCTTTGGGCACCCGCTTGACCGCCAGGCCAAAGCCCACATTCTGAGCCACGGTGAGATGCGGGAACAATGCGTAGCTTTGGAACACGGTGTTGACGGCGCGCTTATAGGGCGGCACTTCGTTGGAATGCTCGCCGTTCAAATAGATATCACCACTGGTAGGGAACTCAAAGCCGGCGATCATGCGCAGGGTCGTGGTTTTGCCGCAACCGCTGGGGCCAAGCATGGTGAAGAATTCACCCTGCTTGATCTGCAAGTCAACGCCTTTCACAGCGTGCATCAAGCCCTCTCCGCGTCCAACGCCGGAGAAGACCTTGCTGACGTTCTTGAGTTCAACTGCCAATGGTTTCATAGACATCCCAACTTTCAATCAATCTTATCTTGCTCATACTTTCGGCGGCCTGATGGCGCGCAAGCCGCAAAGAGAACGGGCAAAGACGGCCAATATTCAACTCAAACATATGCCCGTTCTCTAACGCGCCGCCACTCGCAGCGCTTGGTCCTAAAGCATCCATGCCTGCCTTCATACTTTCGGCGGTCTGTGGGTGCCAATGCGCCGCAACCATTCACTAAATAACAGAATCACCACCGACACCATGATCACCACCGCGGCGGTGGTCACCGCCAGCGGCAGGCGGCTGGGGAAGCGCAATTGCGAATACAGATACACCGGAAGCGTATTCTGCGTGCCCGCCAGAAAGAAAGCCAGCGAGAATTCGTCGAACGACATGGTGAACGAAGACAGGAACGCCGCCACCAGGGCCGGCATGGAGATGGGCAGGGTCACGCGCATCAGCGTGCCCCAGTAGGTTGCGCCCAGGTCCATGGCGGCTTCTTCCAGATTGTTGGCAAAGCCAGACAGGCGCGCCGCCACGATCAGCATCACATACGGCATGTTGATGATGGTATGCCCGATCATGATCGTCCACAGGCTCAGCTCGATCTTGAGCGCCTGGAACAGGATCAGCAGCGCCACCGCCAGCACAACATACGGGATCACCAGCGGCAGCGTGGCCACATTCAAAAAGAAGGCACGTCCGGGGAAGTTGTAGCGGGCGATGGCGATCGCCGCCGCCCCGCCCAGCGCGGTGGCCACCACCGAGGAGACCAGGCCGATCAGCAGGCTGTTCTTGGCCGCATTGATCAGCTCGGTGGCCTGCAACAGCTCGCGATACCACTGCAGCGTAAAACCGCGCAGCGGGAACACGAGCAGCACCGAATCATTGAACGAGAAGACGATCAACAGCAGGATGGGCAGCTGCAAGAACAACAGCAGCAGCAGGTAATACCCCAGCCCCAACCATTTGCCCGTCTGCCGCATCACAGTGCCTTCATCTTTCAGGTACCTAGGAAGAAACCGGCACTTCAGTGATCGGAATAAAGCGGTTGAAGACGTAGCTGAACACACCCACCAGCACCAGCAGCACCATGCTCATCAGCGCGCCCAGCGGCCAGTTGAGAGCCCGCCCGAACTGGTCCTGGATCAGGTTGCCATACATGATGCCGCTCACGCCGCCCACCAGATTGGGCGTGACCCACTCGCCCAGCGTGGGGATAAATACAAAGAAGAAGGCCGAAGCCACACCCGGCATGGTGAGCGGGAAGGTGACCCGCCAAAAGGTGACGCTGGGTGGAGCGCCCAGATCGGCGGCGGCTTCGTGCAGGCGCGGGTCAATGCGCTCCATGGCGGCGAAGATGGGCAGCGCCGCGAACGGGATCCACACGTACACCAGGGTGATGAGCACCGCCGCCTGACTGAACAGCAGGATCGGCGCGCCATTCTCGATCAGCCCAGCGCTGATCAGCAGCTGGTTGAGCAAGCCCTCAGAGCCCAGGATCACTTTCCAGGCCAGCACGCGCAGCAGGTAGCTGATCCAGGCCGGCAGGATGAGCAGGGTCAACAGAATCACGCGGCGCGAGCCGGTGTAGAAGACCAGATAGTAGGAAACGGGATATGCCAGTAGGATCGAGAGGATCGCGGTCAACAGCGCCAGCTGGCTGGAGCTCAGCAGCAGAACGAAGTACGCGGGATTGGAAAAGAATGAAGTAAACGCTTCGAATGAGAGCGGGAACAGCGGGCCAAAGCTGCTGGACTTCATGGTGTACAGCGCCATGATGACCAGCGGGATAAGGAAGAAGAACAACAAAAACACCGAGGGCGGTGTTATCAGAGTAAAGAGGCGGCGCTTGTTTTCCACTAAACGTGTCCTGTGCGGGGAACAGGGCGGGCCAATGGCCCGCCCTGCCCCCGCAGCATCACCGGCTGTCAGCCGGCGCTGCTATTGTTGGGCTTTGACCTCGTTCCAGATGGTGGTCATCATCTCACGCTGTTCCTGCGTGAGCGGGTGCTGGAAGTTGCTCTGCGCCAGCACGGCCGGATCGTCGTACTCGAACACTTCCACCAGGTTCGGGTCCAGCAGCGGCACAGAGTTCATGTTGGCCGCGCCGTAGTAGAAGTCGTTGGCCATGTTGGCGTTCGACTGCGCATCGATCAGCGCGTTGATGTAGTCGTAGGCCAGGTCCACATTGGTGGAGTTGGCCGAGATTCCGAAACCGCAAGCGTAGCTGATGCGGCCCTCGATGGGGTTGACGTACTCCACTTCGTAGCCTTCATCGTTCAGGGTGGCCCACGCATCGTTCCAGGTGTTGGCGCCCACGGCCACATCGCCGGAGGCCAGCAGCTGGTTGATCTCGGTGTAGTCCACCCAGTAGGTCAGCAGGTTGGGCTTCAGGGCGATCAGGTGCTGCTTGATCTCCTCCTGCTGCTCAGGTGTGGTGTTGTACGGGTCGTAGCCCAGCGCGTAGGCGGCGGTCAGGAAGGTGGATTCGCCAGAGTCGAAGATGGCCACCTTACCGGCGTACTGCGGGTCCCACAGGTCAGCCCAGGAGTCGGGCACTTCGTCCACCAGGTCAGTGCGCACAGTGATGGACTCGTAGGCCCAGTCCCACGGGATGAAGTATTGCTGGCCGTTGAAGACGCCATGCTGGGTCAGCTCAGGGAACAGCTCATCAAAGTTGCTCAGGCGCGAGGTGTCCAGCGGCATCACCAGGCCGGCCTCAACATACAGGCCCCACCAGCTGCCACATGGATGCACAACGTCAAATGCAAAACCACTTTGCGCCTTGGAGAAGGCTTCGGCGTCTTCACCGAAGAAGCTGTACTCCGGCTCGATCTCGGGGTGCTGGAGGGCAAAGGGTTCCCAGTAGCTGGGCTCCTCATAGCCAGACCATTCCAGCACCACCAGCTGGGTGTTCGGCGCAGCCGCGCCGCCACCGCAAGCAGCCAACATGGCTGCGGCCAGCAGCAGCAATGCAAAATTCTTGGTTTTGTTCAACATTCTCTTTCTTTCTCCTTTAAACACTGTTAAACAAAAAAACTGTACTTGGGCCGTGTTTCACCCGTACAGTTTTGCTACTTGGCTCCCCCAGAGCAGCTGGGACAGGACAGTCTCCATCTACCGTCATTTTGCATATTTTATTAGGTTGCCCCCAAAAATCAATGCTCAAAACTTAAAGAATTGAGTGCCCGCCGGCCCGCGGAGCGGGATTAAACTTACGCCAATGGATACAAAACCTGCCTTCTTCCGTTTGCGCCTGCCCATCCTGCTGGTGTGCGTGGCGCTGCTGGTGCTGGCCGTACTGGCTGGCCTGGCGCGCATCGGCTGGGCGCTGCCCAGCCTGCCGCGCCAGCTGCCCATCGCCCACGGGCCGTTGATGGTATGCGGCTTCTTTGGCACGCTGATCGCTCTGGAGCGGGCCGTGGCGCTGAGCCGCCGCTGGATGTACGCCGGGCCAGCTTTCAGCGCTGCCGCCGGGCTGCTACTGGCCTTCAGCCAGAGCTGGCCGGCCGGCTGGCTGTTCGTGCTCGCCAGCGCGAGCTTCACGCTGATCGGCGTGCGCATCGTGCGCCAGGCGCCGGCCAACTACACCCGCGTGATGGCCTTGGGGGCGGCCAGCTGGCTGGTGGGCAACCTGCTGTGGGTGCTGGGCCAGCCGCTTTCGATCGTAGTGTACTGGTGGGCCGCCTTCCTCCTGCTCACCATCGCCGGCGAGCGCCTGGAGCTGGGCCGCCTGCTGCGGCCTAGCCGCGGTGCGCAGACGGCCTTCCTGCTGGCGGTGGCGGCCCTGCTGGCCGGGGCGGTGCTGGTGGCGTTCGACTTTGCCAACGGCGCCTGCTTGTACAACCTGGCCCTGCTGGGCCTGTGCCTGTGGTTCCTGCGTTACGACGTGGTGCGCGTGACGTTGCGAAGCCACGGCCTGCCGCGCTACATTGCCGTGGCGCTGGGGCTGGGCTATGTATGGCTGGGCGCCAGCGCCATCCTGGGTCTGGTGCACGGGCCGCAGGTGGCCGGCCTGATCTATGACGCCTACTGGCACGGCATGTTCGTAGGCTTTGTGCTCTCGATGGTGTTCGCCCACGGGCCGATCATTCTGCCGGCCATCCTGGCGCGCATCGCGGTGTATCACCCTATCTTGTATCTACCGCTGAGCCTGCTATACACGTCCCTGCTGGTGCGCGTGGCGGGCAACCTGCTGCTGGATGCAAACATCCGCCGTTGGGGCGGCATGCTCAACGGCCTGGCCATCCTGCTGTTCTTCGCCTCGATGGCGATCTCGTTCCGGCGCTCGAAGCTGGAGAACGGGTAAGGCGTACCGATTATTCGCCCAGCCTTGTCCCGTTCTCCAGCGCAGCGCAAGCTGCACACAAAGAGCGCAGCCTACGCTGCGCTCTTTGTGTTTCAGCCTCTCCTCCTTATCAAGGGTTGGCTGGGCCTTCTTTGAATATGCCGGGGTCGGCTGGGCCTCCCACATGCAGCATGCCCACCAGGCCACGCTCCAGGCGGCTGAGGGCGTGGTCCACCAGCACGTAGTGGCCGGGGTATTCGACATCGAACTCCACCATCACCGCGCCGCCGGGCGGCACGCTGATGGTTTGCACATCAGTGAGCGGCGCAGCGGTCAGTGAGCCGAAGGCGTAGGCCCGGTCAAAGATCTCGCCGATGACGTGGAACGAGGAGGTGAAGTTAGGCCCGCCCACACCAACGAAGATGCGCACGCTCTCGCCCACATTGGCGCGCAGCATGTAGTCCTCACTGGCCAGGCCGACCGCGCCCACCGCGCCGTTGAACACGAAGTACTCCGGATCCTCATTGGACATCTTGTCGTGGCTGAAGGTGAGCTGGCCGGCAGTGCCGAACGGCTCAGCCGTGTAGATCTCGCCTTGCATCACATAGAACTCGCGGTCCACCGGCGGCAGGCCACCCTCAGGCTCGATGAGGATCAAGCCGTACATGCCGCTGGCAATGTGGTGCGGCACGCTGGGCGTGGCGCAGTGATAGACGTAGATGCCCGGGTTGAGCGCAGCGAACGTGAAGGTCTTGGTTTCACCCGGCTGCACCTGGGTCACCTCGCCGCCGCCGCCGGGGCCGGTGGCGGCGTGCAGGTCCACCGAGTGGACGAAGGCGCTGCTGGTCTCGTTGCGCAGCGTGATCTCGACCGTGTCACCCACGCGGGCGCGGATGAAGGGGCCGGGCACAGTGCCGTTGAAAGTGAAGTAGGGATAGGTGCTGCCATCCGCCAGCTGGCCCACCACTTCCTGGGCCACCAGCTCGGCCTGCACCAGCTGCGGGCCGCGGGCGCCCACCGCGGCGGGCAGGTCGTCCGGCGGCTTGACCACCGAGGCGGCCGCGGCCTGTTCGCCACTGCCGACTTGCAAGGTGCCTTGCATGCCGGCCGCTTGGTGGCCAGGCACCACGCAGTAGTAGGTGAAGCTGCCTTCGTTCTCCACGACGAATTTGATGGTCTGCTGCTGGCCCTGCGTATCGAGGAAGCCGGTATCCACCCCAAACTCATCGATCTGCAGGTTGTGCTGCACCGCCTCGGCGTTGACCAGGGTGATCTCGACAATATCCCCAGCCTCAGCCAGCAGCGTGGGGTTGATCTGGCCGTCGATCTCACCGCCTACGCCGATGAAGACCAGGTTGTGGCCGCTGACGCCGGTGGTGAGGGTATAGGACACATCCGCCGGGCCGTCGGGCGTCTCGGCTTGCGGCACAGGCGTACTGTGCATCTCACCCATGCTTTGATCGCCACTCATCTGGTCCTGCATGACGGCCAGCGTGGCCCTGATCGAAGTCTGCTCGCGCTCAATGGAATAGCAACCACTGAGCAACAGGCCGAACAGGGTGAGACAGAGGATGGAAACTGCGAGCTTTTTTGGCATACACTCTCCCTTGATAGAGGATGGTTCCCCCAAGCGTATGCCCGCCGCCAAAATCCCCTTAGGGGCGATTATCCTTAGTTGGCTGGCACTTTGTCCCAACCAGCCCAGAAAGCGAGCCAGAGCATGAGCCTTGTCTATAAAGTGAACGAACCGCTGGACCTCGAGGCAGCCATCGCGGTCTACCGCGCCAGCACCCTGGGCGAGCGCCGCCCGGTGGATGACACCGAGCGCATGCGCCAGATGCTATCCAACGCCAACCTGGTGGTCAGCGCCTGGGATGGCGAGCAGCTGGTCGGTATCTCGCGCTCGGTGACGGATTGGGTGTACTGCTGCTACCTGTCTGACCTGGCGGTCAGCGCCAGCCACCAGCGCGGCGGTGTGGGCAAGCAGCTCATCCGTGAGACGCAGGCCGCCCTGGGACCGGAGGCCAAGATCATTCTGCTGGCCGCCCCGGCCGCGGTGGGCTACTACCCGCACATTGGCTTCGAGAAGCATCCAAGCGCCTGGGTGCTGGGGGCGCGCGAGGAAATTATCGCGTAGCGTAAAATAGTCCGCATGGGTGGATATGAGGTGATCCCGCTACAATGGAAACCGATAGCATGAAACAAGAAAACGAGTTGAAGTACTTGTACTTCGTCATGGGTGGCGTATCAGCAGCGGCCCTAACTTGGACTGAGTCTAATGACTTTATTCCGCTCTTTAGAATACAGGACACTTTCCTGTACACCCTCACAGTAGGCTTACTTTTCCTAGGATTAATCGGTAGGACGCAAGGGCTGTTCAAAGTAGGGATTGTAGTTGGATGCTTGTTTTACCTGCTACAGTTTTTTTCCTTGTATGTGTACTATTTAGGAGTATTCATCCTTTCGCCAGATTCACTATGGGCTTTTTATATTCCTGGAGTTGTCTACTTGTCCACAGTGTATTTTTGGAGAAAGCTGCATAAATAAAGAAGCTTTGGAACATCTTGACTTCACGCCTCACAGCACCGCACGGTACCCAGCTAACTGCTGGACAGGACGCAATTCACAGCCTGCCCTCATCTGTCAGGAGTAGTATGCCTGCATGGACAATGACGACCAACCCATAGGCAATTTCCTCTCCCGCCGCGAAGCGCTGACCCTGTTCGGGCTGAGCGGCGCGGCTCTGCTGGCGGCATGCGCCCAGGCCGGCAGCCTGAGCGACGCGGTGGCCACCGCGACCGGCGCGCCGGCCACTGCCGCCAGCGGCACGACCCCGTCCGCGGCCAGCACCGCCGCCCTGCCGAGCTGCATCGCTCGCCCAGCCCTGACCGAAGGGCCGTACTTCGTGGACGAGCGCCTGGAGCGCGGCGACATCCGCAGCGACCCAAGCGACGGCAGCCTGCGCCCAGGCATTCCTCTGACGCTGACCTTCCTCGTTTCCAACGTAGCCAACAACATGTGCAGCCCCATGCCCAACGCCATGGTCGACATCTGGCACTGCGACGCGCAGGGTGTGTACTCTGACGCCTCCGACCCGAACTTTGGCAGCACCGCCGGGCAGAAGTTTCTGCGCGGCTACCAGGTGACCGATCAGAACGGCTTGGCGCGCTTCACCACCATTTACCCCGGCTGGTACCAAGGCCGCGCCGTCCACATCCACTTCAAGATCCGCAACTACCCGCCGGCCAACGCCGGCTACGACTTCACCTCGCAGGTGTTCTTTGACGAAGCGGTCTCCGACGAAGTGTTCCAGCTGGCTGACTACCAAAAGCGCGGCGAGTTCATGCGCAACAGTCAGGACGGTATTTTCAACCAGAGTGGCGGGCAGACCCTGCTGGCGCTGACCCCGCAGACTGAGGGATACTCGGCCACCTTCGACATCGGGCTGGACTTTAGTTAGTAACGCACCATCACGTGCAATCACCGTCTCGGTAGGGACGTACGCTGCCATGCAGCGTAGCATGCCTCGCCCTTCTGCCTTGTCATTCCGACGAGGCCGCAAGGCCGAGGAGGAATCCTTTAGGGTATTACAAATACACACTATCCTTGTTTTGCCCTAAAGGATTCCTCGGCTAGCTGACCTTACAACTCAATCACTTCAGAATCCCGCCTCGGAATGAGATCGCGTAGTGTGGAGTCATGTCAACTGGCAGGAAATCAACATTAGAGCTAGCGGACCCTCAATGCACATTGGCTACTCCGCTGTATTCGCGCCGGCCACCGCATCCGGGTTGGCGATGACCGGCGGCAGGCCGCCAGCCGCCGGGTCAAAGCCCTGCGTGCTCGCTTGCGGCTCCGGCGAAGCGCCAGCGATAAGCTGGCGCTTGTGCGCCTCCAGGCGGGCCGCGGCCAGCTGCTCCTGCTCGGCCTGCTGCATCACCTCCTTCGCATCCGTCTCACCAATTTGCTCCAACGCGCGCTCGCGGCTGTAGCCCAGATCGCGCACCGCCATGCTGGCCGCATTGATGCGCGCCATGCGGTCGGTGGGCACATCCGCGGTCAGCTCGACATCGATCAGCACTTCGGTCAGATCGCCCTCGGCCGGGTCCAGGCGCACGGTCTCGCTCCGACCGCGCTTGCTTACATACGCATCCAGCGGCTGGCCGCTGTGCTGCACCCAACTCAGCATCAGCTGGAAGACCTCGGCTAGAGCATCCTCAGCCAGCTCCTTGTAGGGCGTGAGACTCTTGATGCCGCTCTGCGTGGCCAGGTTGAGAGTGGCGAAGGCCGTGCCGCCCGGAAAATCGGCCGACTGCAGCACGCGCGGCACCGTGCTCTTGCCCATGCGCTCGCTGACCCGCTCGGCAATGCGGGCCAGGCTCTCATCCAGCCCCGGCGTGGCCAGCGGGTTGAGCTGGTGGCCAGGCGGCACATGCACCACCCGGCCCGGCTCGCCGTAGTCCACATCCACTTCGGCGGTCGGGCCTTCCACCTTGAGGCGCGGGGCGGCCGCATAGGCGATGACCTCCGAAGCCAGCAGGGTCTCAACAATGTTCTGAGTGTCCCATTGGCCGGACTGAAAGACCGAGGCCAGCAGCGGAATGCGCTGGCCGCCGTCGCTGTGCAGGGTGGTGCCGCCCACCTTGGCGGCCCAGGGCAAAAAATCGAGCCCGTGCGGCTCACGCAGAATCTCGACCGCAGCGGCCTGCTCGCTGCCGGTGGGATCGGCCAGTACGGCGCCGTCCTCCTGCAGCACGGCCCATACGGCGCGGTACTCGCCATCCATGTAATCGAAGATGGTGCAGTAGTTCAGTTCGGGCATGCGGCGGCCTGCCCGGCCGCGGCGCGGCTTGGGCAGCTTCTCGGTGAGCGCGCTGCCCCAGAACGCGGCGGCCTCGCTGAGCGGCATGACCTGCTTGAGCAGCACGGCCTCCGGCGCCCAATCCGAATAGCGCACATGCACTTGCTGCGGGTTGCGCACAATGATGGCGAACGGCCCAAAGCGCTGCGCCGGTGCGCTGGCGGCCAGACCCAGCTGGCGGGCGGCGTCTTGCTGGGCCGGCAGGTACACCACCTGGGCGACGACCTCGTCATACAGCAGGGCGCTCAACACCACATCCCGCAGCACGCTGGCGCGGCGGCGCCGGCTGGCGTTGCGGAAGTGCCAGGCCAGGGCGCGCTCGATGCGCTCGGCCTGCTGGCAGGCCGCATCACCGCCCGCGCTGGCGTAGCCCAGCGGCTGGGCGGTGATGCGCGGCGCCACCGAGCTGAGCACGCGCGTACCGGCCCGCACGGCATCGTGCGGGTCAGTACTGACCACCTTATGCACCCAGCCGACGGCGTGCAGGGCCGGCGGCAACTGCCAGCGGTTGTGCCACATGGCGTCCATGGCGCGCAGCATGTGGTCACGCTCACGGTCCGCCGCGATCATGTGGGTGGCGATGGATTGGAAGTGCGACAGTTCTTGCATAGTTCCCCCTTTTGGGTAAAACTAGCATAGAGTGCTGGGCATATGTAAGAATCAAGGCTAATGTCAAGTAAGTGCCTCTAAAGCAAGAGGGATTAACCTAGCAATGATGCAATTCTCGGATAGAAACCTATGCCTTACGGCAATGCTGCTTGCGATAGTAGCTGGCTGTTCAGCAGTTGAGTCTCAGGCTTCAACTCCATCGCGCGTAACAAGCGCGTCAAGCAGCTCGATGGTTCAAACCGCCTCAAGTCCTTCAAAGACACAACAACCCGTGGAACCTAGAGAAATCGATAGCGCATTTAGAGGTCTAAAGATTGAGGAGCTAATGACTACTAATATGTGCACGTCTCCTTGTGTTTGGGGAATAATGCCAAGTCAGACATCTTACTCAGACGCTACTGGCTTTCTTGATCAAATCGCAAATACTTACGGTGACTTTCCATTTTTAGCAACTGTTGTATCGGGAAGTTCAGATCAAACAGAAGCGGAGGTTTCATTTGAGATAGACCTACATCAACGTGATGGACTTGTTGGCAGTGTAAGTGCCAGATTTATTCCTTCTCCCGGAGCTATAGTTGCAAGTGATGCTTGGGCCGCATTTCGTCTGAAGGAAATATTTGTACAATACGGTATTCCATCTGACGTAAGACTAGCTTCTACACAAGGCCAGGGGAAATGGATACAGTACATTCTCCTCATAGAGTACAAACACTATGACTTTTACATCGAATACTTTGATCCTGGACAAGAACGTGAACTTACGGAATTTCTAGTTTGTCCAAACAGCCCTAAAGAATATTTGGCCTTTAGCGTACATTTAGGTGAGGATCCTTTACTTGAAGTTCCCGAGCAATACTACTTCAGCATCAGCCAGGTTTCCGATTTCTCAATTTCAGGATTTCTATGATTTTATTTTGAAAGGTCGGAACGAGTGCCTGCAGATTAGAGGCTAGCTTCATCTAGATTTGGAAACCAAGGTGGACTACTGCGTCGCTTTATACACACAAAAAAGACTTGAGAGAATTAGTATGACCTTGTCCACACAAGTTAATGACCTTACCCGCAGAATTCGACAAGCACTTTTAGTAAGCGAGAACAAAACGCTGGCCGAGTGCCTGGTTTTGCTTGAGCAACTTGAAAAGTCTTTACAAACGAACGATATAGATCCAAGCAGATATGCAATGGCAGTTTATCGACTTGTTACTGACGACGAGAGCACATATGCGACCCAGCTTGGGCAGGACCTAATTAACCTTACCTATAACCTGCTAAAAAAGTAACAACCATCGATCACGATATGCAGCAGGCAAAGGGTCCTATCTGGGCGGCGGCAGCTGCCGCAGGCGGCTGCTGTCCCGGAAGATGAACGAGAGCACAAAGCCGGCGATGAAGCCGCCGATGTGGGCCATGTAGGCCACGCCGCCCACGTCGGCGGCGCTGGGGTCCAGCGAGCCGAGCCCGCTGAACAGCTGCAGCACGAACCAGAAGCCGATGACGATCAGGGCGTTCATCTGGGTGATGAAGCGCCCCACCAGTACATTAATGCGGCGGCCGGGGAACATGACCAGATAGGCGCCCAGCACACCTGCGATGGCGCCCGAGGCGCCCAGGTTGGGGATGTTGGAAGCGGGGTTGAATACGAACTGCAGGAAGGTAGCGCCGATGCCGCTGAGTAAGTAAAAGATGATGAACTTCAAGTGGCCGAAGTTGTCCTCGACATTGTCACCAAAGATCCACAGATACAGCATGTTGCCGCCCAGGTGAACCAGGCCAGCGTGCATGAACATGGCGCTGAAGATCGTGGTCGATTCAAGGATGGGGTTCTGCACAAAGCGGGCCGGCACGAACGACCACTCCACAATAAAGGCGTCGCCCAGGGTCATCTCCAGCAGGAACACAAGCACATTCAACGCCAGCAGTGCATAGGTCACCACCGGGGTGCGGTGGCGGCCGCTGTTGTCATCACCAATCGGCATCATGGTCTGGGTTCTCCTTGCGGTGATTATACGGCAGGCTTCGGCGCAGCGCGCATTCCATGCCATAATTCAGCAACCCAACAGCGCTCGGAGACAGGAGCCATGGAAAAGAACAGAATTACGCTTGAAGATTACGCCTTCTTTAACCGCCTGCTGGAAGGCTGCCAGATCATTGGCCGGGATTTCAAATATTTGTTCCTCAACGAAGTCATCCTGGAGCAAGGCAAGCAAACCTGGGAGCAGCTGCTCGGCAAGACTATGATGGAAGCCTACCCAGGCATCGAGAACACTGAGATGTTCACCAAACTCAAAGATGTAATGGAAAGCGGCATGCCACAGCGCATGCTCAACCACTTCACCTACCCTGACGGCAGCGAGGGCTGGTTCGATCTCAACATTCTGCCCTGGCCGGATGGGGCCATGATCCTCTCGCTGGACATTACCGCCCAGAAGCGGCTGGAGCAGATGGAAAGTAAGTAGATAAAAAAAAGGACCGTGCCTTGCACGGTCTTTTTTTGTCTACTTACTCTAGTGCCAGCTTGGCGCGCTTGGCCTCACGGCCGCGTATATGCATATCCAGGATCTTCTTGCGAATGCGCAAGCTCTCCGGCGTCACTTCCAGCAATTCATCGTCCGCCAGCTGCTCGATGCACTCGTCCAGGCTCATGACCCGCGGCGGGGTCAGGCGCTGCTCGATCTCGCCGCGGCTGTCAGCGCGCACGCTGGTCAGCTTTTTCGTTTTGCACACATTGACTTCCAGGTCGCCTTCGCGCGGCTGCTCGCCCACCACCATGCCGGCGTAGACTTCGGTACCCGGCCCGATGAAGAGGATGCCGCGCTCCTCGGCGGCGCGCAAGCCGTAGGTCACCGCCGTGCCGCCCTCGTAGGCGATGAGCGAACCGCGGGCGCGCGAGGTGATGGCGCCGGCTGCCGGGCGGTAGCCGGCGAAAATGGTGTTCATGATGCCGCGGCCGCGCGTGGCCGTGAGGAACTGCTGGCGGAAGCCGAGCAGGCCGCGGGTCGGCACCACAAATGTCATCAGCGTGCTGCCGCCGGGGCCTTCGACCATCTGCTGCATTTCGCCGCGGCGCTTGCCCATCATCTCCACCACAATGCCGGCGGTCTCCGGGCTGGTTTCGATGTGGACTTCTTCAAAGGGTTCGAGGGTATTGCCCTCACCATCAGTCTTGAGGATGACTTCCGGGCGGGCAACATGGAACTCGTAGCCCTCGCGGCGCATGGTTTCGATCAGGATGGCCAGATGCAGCTCACCACGGCCGGAAACGATGAAGGTGTCGGCGCTGTCGGTGTCCTCGACGCGCAGCGAGAGGTTGCTGCGCAATTCGTTGTACAAGCGCTCACGCAGCTTGCGGCTGGTGCCCCACTTGCCTTCGCGGCCGGCGAACGGCGAGGTGTTGACGCCAAAGGCCATGCGCACGGTCGGCTCTTCCACGGTGATGCCGGGCAGGGCCACCGGGTGCTCGCGGTCGGCCAGCGTCTCGCCGATGGCGATGCCTTCCAGGCCAGCCACGGCGACGATGTCGCCGGCGCTGGCCTCTTGCACTTCCACGCGCTGCAAGCCGTCCTGCAGATACAGATAGCGCAGCACTTCGGGCAGGTTCTTGCCATCCAGGGTCAGGCGCGCCACGGGTTGGTTGACCTGCATGCGGCCGGCAAAGATGCGGCCGATGGCGGTCTGGCCGCGGTAGTTGTCATAATCCAGTGTGGTGACGAGCATTTGCAGCGGCGCGTCCGCATCCACCATGGGAGGCGGCACTTCTTTAAGGATGGTGTCGAACAATGGCTGCAGGTCCGGCCCCAGGTCGGGCGTCAGGCCGGCGCGCTGCTCGGTGCCGATCGCATACACCACGGGGAACTCGGCCTGCTCGTCCGTTGCGCCCAGGTCTACGAACAGGTCAAAGGTTTCGTTGAGGGTGCGGGTCACATCCGCCCCGCGGCGGTCCACTTTGTTGATTACCACGATCGCGCGCAGGCCCATTTGCAGCGCCTTCTTCAGCACGAAGCGGGTCTGCGGGCGCGGGCCTTCGGCCGCGTCCACCAGCAGCAGCACGCCGTCCACCATGTTCATGACCCGCTCCACCTCGCCGCCAAAGTCGGCGTGGCCGGGCGTGTCGACAATGTTGATCTTGATAGGCTGGCCGGTGGCCGGGTCAGCGATCTGGATGGCGGTGTTCTTGGCCAGGATTGTGATGCCGCGCTCGCGCTCCAGGTCGTTGGAATCCATGACGCGCTCGGCCACCTGCTGGTTGTCGCGGAACACGCGCGCCTGGCGCAGCAAGCCGTCCACCAGCGTGGTTTTGCCATGGTCTACGTGGGCAATGATGGCGATGTTTCTAAGATCGGTACGAGGTGTTTGCATAAGAGTCTTCCCATTAAAAAGACCCCGCCGGTGGCAGGGCCAATAACTATGTTACATTATAGCAGCCAAGTATATGGCTGGCAAATACACTGTGGCCGTCTTGGCTGCATTCATACAGGGAGGAAAGTTTGAAAAATACAGCCCTCATTGGTGTTTCCATGCTAGCTTTAGTACTCGCCCAGATTGCATGTGCAGTGAGTAACGCGCTGAGCCTTGAGCCTGCCCCCACTGCTACCCCTGAGCCTAGCTCCACCCCGCTGCCCACCCGTGTCCCTTCGGCTACCCCTACCGAGGTCGTTGACATTCTGTTCTATGATGATTTCTCTCAGATGGACAACGCGTGGATCATCCCGCGTAGCAACTATATCGTGGGCGATTTACACCTCTCAGGCTATCGCATGACGACCAGCGAGCCTGATGTCGTCTACTGGCTCTCCGCAGGTGACCGCGAAGAGGATATGCGAGTTGAAGTGGATGCCCGCCTGCTGGTTGGCGATGACACAAGCGAAATTGGTTTAATGTGCCGCTACCTAAGTGACAGCGACTTCTACGCTGCCAGCATCACTGGTACAGGCAATTACTCAGTCTACAAGTTGCGTTCGCGCAGTTGGGTACAGCTGGCCGCTGGGCAGGTTGCATTGCCAGACAATGCTTTGAACAACATCCACCTCACGCTGGATTGTATTGGCGATGTATTGGCTTTCTCACTCAATGACCAGTTGGTCACCATGGCTTATGACTCCGACTTCCGTCTTGGCAAGGGTGGCATATTCATTTACTCCGGCTTGGCTCAGGACGCAGAGTTCCATTTTGATGATTTCTACGTTCGCATTCCGCCCGAGGACTCTGCAGCTCACATCAGTGATGGTGCAAAGATTGCGGCACATATCATTGAAGAAGATCTTGAGCTTGCCGGCTTCACTCAGGACCAGGGCGAGCTTGCATGGGAATTCACCAACCCCATCCCGTTGCAGTTATCCGGCGAACACTACTACATGACTTGGCAACCCCTGGATTGGACCAACCGCCACCGCGATTTCATTCTAGCTTTCGATGTCAAATGGGAGAGCACTACTGGGTTTGCCGGATGTGGAGCTATTTTGCGCACTGGCAATGAAGTAACTGAAGATGAGCATATTCGTTTGGAAACATGGCGGTTTTCTGGACTGCCTTCGTGGGGCCTTGAATATGTCAAGTTCAACAGGCATTATGGTTGGATCTCAGGTGACCTGCGCTCCCATGAAGCCATCCGCCAAGCCAATGGCAGCACCAACCATTTTGTCATTATTGCAAACGGGCCGGAGTACACAGTCTATGTAAACGGTACCCGCCTGGGTACGGGTCGCGGCCCCGAAGCAATGACCCAGGGAAAAATAGCCGTATTTGCATGGCAGGAATCAGGTCAGACTACCTGCACCTTCAGCAATGTATGGATATGGAAAATAGACAACTAGTCAATGGAGACCCGCATCAAAAGAGAGACGCCAGTATTGCTGGCGTCTCTCTTTTTGTGCATTGCTCGCCTAAGCAAACATCAAGCAGGTTGACTGCAACCACAAAAGTCCAAGTAATTCGCCGTTTCGTGATACCAGAGAACCCTTGTTTTGTACTCAAAGGGGGAAAACTTTGGATACTCCACTGCCAGACAGCGCAGAGGGTTTTGCGCGCTTTTATAAAATGCTGTACGAGCGGCCGCTCCCCGCCCACGCCCTGCGAGACTGGATCCGGCCGCTGTACACCGCCCGCGCCCGCAACAAAGGCCTGCTGGTGACCGCCTTCCGCGGCTCCAGCAAAACCACCACACTCAGCATCGCCTTCACCGCCTTCCGCATCGGCCAGCAGCCGCACAAGAGCCATCTCATCATCCAGGCCGGCAACCAGGCCGCCAAGGACACCGCCGCCCAGGTGGCCGAGCTGATCCAACACAACGCCGGCTGGAAGGCGGCCTTCGGCCACCTGGAGCCGGACCGCAAGGTGAGCTGGGGCGCGGCCGGCTACGAGGTCAAGAGCACCATCGGAGACTACGCCGCCTGGCGCGCCGCTTGCGCCCAGGAGAAAGGCAAGGACCCCACCCTGCTGGGCCTGGGCTACAAATCACGCGCCATCATTGGCAAGCACCCCACCGGCCTGCTATTGATCGATGATATTCACGATGAGAGCAATACCCGCTCGGCCCGCGAGCTGCAGACCGTCATCAAGATCCTGACCGGCACCATCCTGCCCACGGTGACGCCGCGCAGCTGGCAGCTCGTGGTGGGCACACCTTGGCGCAGCAACGATGCCCTGGCCTACCTGGCCGCCACGCGCCGCTTCAAAACCGCCCGCACGCCCATCCTGCGCCGCGGCCGCTCGCAGTGGGCAGCCAAGTTCCCGGCCGCCAGCATCCACAAGCTGCGCCAGCTGACCGGCACGGCCGAGTTTGCGCGCATGTACCTGCTCGACCTCAAGGCCGCCGAGGGCATCCACCTGCGGCCGGAGTGGCTTCAGCACTATCCGCATGAGAAGATCGAAGTAACCTGGCCGGTCGTAATGGGCGTGGACTATGCCAGCACGGCGGATTCACTACGCGGCCGCCAGCGGGATTACTTCGCCGTCGCCATCGGCCGCGTGCTGCCCGGCGGCGGCATCGTGCTGGTGGATGGCTACCGCGCCCGCATCAGCCAGGGCGAGGCTGAGCAGCAGCTCAGCGCCCTGGCTGAGCGCTATCCCTCCACCCACATGATCGGCGTGGAGGCGGTTGGCAAAGGCGAGGAGTTCTACCACCTCATGCTGCGCACCACCCGCCTGCCGCTGATGCGCCTGCACCCGGGCGGCAAGACCAAGGGCCGCCGCTTCGAGGCCGGCATGGCGCCGCTGTTCGAGAGCGGGCGGGCGCGGCTGGCGGATGTCGAGACGCCGTTCCTGCGCGCCTTCCGCGAGGAGTGGCTGCGCTGGCCCGACGGTGAGCACGATGACACGCTGGACGCAGTGGCCTGGATGCTGCACGTCGGCAGCAGCTACATCCCGCCGCGCGCCGCGCAGCGCGAGACGCCCAAGCCGCGCAGCCCGTTCATGAGCCTGGGGCGCAAGTGAGGGATTTTCAGGGATTGCGTGAGAACGGCGACATCATCTACAATGCGGGGCATGGATAAACGCAAACTCATCATCGCAATACGTCTTATTTTGGGAGTAGCCACGGTAGCCGCGCTGATCAGGCAGTTCAACCTGGGCAGCGGCGGCAGCCCGGCCAATTTCTTCAGCTACTTCACCAACCTCACCAACATCATCCTGGTGTTCGTGTACTTCAGTGGGGCCTGGACTCTGATCCAGAACCGCCAGCCCAGCGTCAAGCAGGAGATGCTGCGCGGCGGCTCGGTGGTGTTCATCCTGGTGGTGGGCCTGGTCTACGAGGTCATGCTGCGTAGCAGCATCGAGTCGCTCTACTCGTGGAGCAATCTGGTGGTGCACTACATCAACCCCATCATGGCCCTGGTGGACTGGCTCGTATGGCCGCCGCAGCAGAAGCTGCCCAGAAATGTGTGGGCCTACTGGCTGCTGTTCCCGCTGGGCTACCTGGCCTACACCTTGCTGCGCGGCCCCCTGGCCGCCTGGTACCCGTACGGCTTCCTGAACCCGATTGAACAGGGCGGCTACGGCGGTGTGGCGATCTACAGTGTGGCCATTACCGCGCTGTTCCTGTTCTTCAGCTGGATCGTGCTTAAGCTCACGCCCAAAACGGCCGTGGCACAAGCCAAGCCCGGCGCAAGCAAAGCTGTCAAGAAGACAGCTAAGAAGGCAGTCAAGAAAGTTGCCAAGAAAGCGGCTAAAAAGACCGCTCGAACAAAAACCCGCCGTTAGGCGGGTTTTTTTATTCTTGTGCCGTCTCTCACTTAGACCATCCGTGCTATTATTTAGGCATGGAAATCTCCTTGCGCCCAGTTGATCCAGCCGACTATCCTACGTTTCTGATCCACCAGGCCGACGAGGTATCCCGTCAGATGGCCGCCTTCGGCCCCAAAGAAGTGCTGGACGAGACCGCCCATACGGCGCGCTGGGAGCGGCTTCTCGCCCTGCCCGACTCGGTGAACCGCACCATCCTGGCCGATGGCGAGGTGGTGGGCAACATTATGAAGTTCGTGATGTTTGACGAGAACGAGCTGGCCTATTGGATCGGTCGGGAGTACTGGGGTCGCGGCATCGCCAGCAAGGCGCTGCGCCTGTTTCTGCAGGAATACCGCCAGCGCCCGCTGGGGGCGCGGGCGGTGAAGGACAATGTTGGCTCGATCCGCGTGCTGGAGAAGTGCGGCTTCGTGCTTGTGGGCGAAGAACGCAGCTTCTCAGACATCCGCAATGCGGATGTCGACGAAGTCATCATGCGTTTGGATCATTGATCCTATTGCGCACAGGCTAAAGCCTGCTTTACAATCCAAGCATGGACAAGCGCAAGGCACTTATCGTAGTTCGTCTTTTCTTCGGTCTGCTCACCTTCTACGCCATCGGCGTGCAGTTGGGCATTCATGTCAGCCTGGGTTTTGACCCGGTCAATTTCTTCAGCTACTTCACCAACCTCAGCAACCTGTTCCTGGCGGTGATCTTCATCGCCGGCGGCCTGATGCTGTGGCGGAAGCAAACCCCTACCCGCGATCAGGATTCGACGCGGGGCGCTTCCGTGGTCTACATTGCCGTGGTGGGTATCGTCTATGGCATCCTGCTGAGGAACATTGACCTGGGCTCACTGCTGCCCTGGATCAATACGCTGCTGCACTACGTCAACCCGGCCGTAGCCGTGATCGATTGGTTCGTGGCTCCACCCGCCAACAAGCTGGCTGGCAACGCCTGGCGCGGCTGGATACTGTTCCCGCTCGCATATCTGGCGTACACCCTCACGCGCGGTGCGGCGGTGAACTGGTACCCCTATCCGTTCCTGAACCCGGCCAATGTGGGCGGCTATGGGATTGTGGCGCTGTACTGTCTTGCCATTGTCGTGGTGTTCTTTGCCCTCAGCTGGGCAGTGATCCGCGTGGTCAACAACCGTGCGGCGCCAGCCTCCAAGGCCACAACCAGGAAGAAAGCTGTGGCCAAGAAAAAGACCACAGCAAAAGCAAAAGCCAAGGCCAAGCGCAAGAGCGCTCGTCGCTAAAAACAAAAAAGCTCGCTTTCAGCGGGCTTTTTTATTGTGCGGGTTCGCCGGCCTGGATCCACTGCAAGTACGCCGGCACCAGCTCAGCAAAGAAGCCATACTGGTCGGCCCCGTTCTCGGTCGGCCCGGTGAGCAGGATGTAGAGATTGCGGTACGCGATCTCTACGCCGATGCCGCCAGCCGAATCCTGCCAGACGAGATGCTCGGCCTCAACGCCCGGCAGGTCATCCAGCAGGGTCAGCTCGCCGCTGTCGAGGCGGCTCCACACATCGGCGTGCCATTCGCGGCTCAGCACGGTCAGCGGGCCATCGGCGGTTTCGTAGATGTTGACCACATTGACCAGATACAGCGGCCCGGCCCCAGCCTGGCGGTCGAGCTGGCGCTGCCAGCCCACCAGGCGCCCGGTGGCGGCGATGTACTCCGCTCCGTCGGCGCGCAGCTCCAGGATGCGGCTGTTGGGCGATTCAGTGCCAACGCTCATCGGCACGTAAGCGCCGCCGGTTTGCTCAGGCGACAGCAGGAAGTCCTGGGGGGCGTTTAGAAAGTAGCCGCCTGCCATCAGGAAGGGTACACGGGTGGGATCAGCCTTGGTCTCAGCCTGCGGGCTGCAGGCCGTCAGGCCAAACAGTACAAATGTCAATGCAATCGCTACATATCTCTTCAAATTCAGCCTCCAAAGGCAGCCCAACTATAGCACCAGCGGCGCAACGCGTGGCCGGAGGGAGTGTTTATTAATTTACGTACGGTGTGCCGTACAGCCATAACAAGGAGATCTGATGAACCTTCAGAAACCCACCACCGCTTTGCAAGCAATCTTTTTTGTCCTCGTTGGTCTGCAGTACTTCGGCGTCGAGATCCCGTTCGCTGACCAGATCACTGGTCTGGCCGGTATCCTGGGCGGCGCGGGCGGCCTGCTGGGCGCCTTCACCGACAAGAAGTAACCGAAGGCAGTATTCATTAAAGAGGCCGGGCAAATTGCCCGGCCTCTTTGCTTAAGCATCCCGGTACAGCTGCACCTGGTTCTTGCCGGATTGTTTGGCCGTGTATAGGGCTTCGTCGGCCTGGTTTAGCAGACGGGTCAGATCAGTATCATCCCCGCGCCGGCCTGAGTAACAAGCTACTCCAATACTGAGCGAGGCAACCTCACCGGTTTCGAGCACCAGCGGGCTGCTGACATACTGGTTGCGGATACGCTCGGCCACGTCGCCGGCCTCGCTCAAGGTGGTGCCGGGCAGCACCAGCAGGAACTCATCGCCGCCCCAGCGCCCGCTCCAGTCATAGCGGCGCTTCTGGGTCTTGATGCAGCGCGCCAGCTCGAGAATCACCTTGTCACCCACGGCGTGTCCGTGGGTGTCGTTGATGACCTTGAGGTCATCCAGATCGATCAGCACCAGGCATAGCGGGCGCGCCTCACGCTGCGAGCGGAACCATTCGGCTTCCGCATGCTCGGTGACGGCGCGGCGGTTGAGCAGCCCGGTGAGCGGGTCCTGCATCGCCAGGGCCTGCATCTCTTCCAGCGAGAAGCGCAGCTGGTCCTCCAGGCGTTTGCGTTCGGTAATGTCGCGCACCACGCTTTGGTGATAGAGCGGCTCACCCTGCTCGTCAGTCACCAGGGTGATGCTGATCTCGGTCATGATGCGACTGCCGTCTTTGCGGATCATGGTGCGCTCGAAAAGCGGAATGACCCCTTCGCGCTGCAAACGCGAGAAGTTGGCTTTCATTGCTGCCAGCTCCGTGGGGGCGATCACTTCCGCCATGGGCTTGCCCACCAGCTCCTGCGGGGTATAGCCCAGCAGAGCCGCGGCTTGGTCATTGACCTCCAGGTAACGCAGGCGCGGGTCGATCAGGAATACGGCGTCATTGGTGCGGGTGAACAGCGAGCGGTAACGGCCCTCATTACGGCGGGCTTCGATCAAGCTGTCGCGCAACACCAGGTCACCCAATAGAAAGATGAACACCAGTGACAGGAAGCTGATCAGGAGCGGGGTCCATTCAGCATCCTGCGCCATACGCGCGATCTCCGGCGGCAGATAGCGGTGCAAAGCCAGGGCAAAGATGAGGATGTCAAGGATCAGGGTAAGCAAGGCCATGAACATGGCCACGCGGCCGCTGAGCAGCAGGCGAGTGAGAACAATAAGCAAGAACTGGGGCACCAGCCAAATGTTGTTGGTATTGGTTTCGATCAACACCACGCAGGTAGCCAGCGCCCAAAAGACCCACACCACCAGACTGGTGGCCAGGGTCACCCGGCCCCGCTGCCACATAAACCAGATCACTATCAGGAAGATAAAACTGAACGCCTGGATCGTGCGCACAAAGAGCGTGGCTTCCAGAATGCGCCCGCTAAAGCCCCACCCCAACGGGATCATGATGCAAATGACCCAGAAGACCAGCCCAAAGTAGCGCGAACGCAGCTCCTCTGAGATGTCTCCGGCGCGGCTCAGGCGCAGCAGGTTTCTAAGGCTTTGCATGACTTGCATGTCAAAAAACGACCGGAAGAAATATAACTGAAAACTCAGGCCATGCTGTCTTCGGCAACGCCCACCTGGTTGCGCCCGGCCTGCTTGGCGCTGTACAGCGCCCGGTCCGCCTCGGCGAACAGGCTGTCCAGCGTATTGGCCTTCCCCTGATTGGATACCACGCCCAGGCTGACGTGCAGGTGCTCCTCAATGCCGCCGTTGAGGTGCAGGCGGCTGCGGTTGATGCGCTCACGCAGGCGTTCGGCCACCTGCCGGGCGGTCTTCTTGTCGGCGCCCGGCAGCAGCAGCAGGAACTCATCGCCGCCCCAGCGCCCGGCCCAGTCATTGCGGCGCATACTCGTCTTGAGCAGGTTGCCCAGGGTGCGCAGCGCCTCGTCGCCGGCCAGGTGGCCGTGGGTGTCGTTGAGCTCTTTCAAATGGTCCACATCCAGCAGCACAAGGCTGAGCGGCGTCCGGTCTTGCTGGGCGCGCTGCCACTCCACATCGGCCCGCTCAGTGATCGCACGGCGGTTGAGCAGGCCGGTGAGTTCATCCGTCATGGCCTGGGCTTCTGAAGCGCGCAGGCTGCGCTCCAGCTCCTCGCGCAGCTGCATTTCATTGTCAACATCCCGCCCCGCAGCCTGCACTTCAACCAGCACTCCATTCTCATCAAAAATGCCGCGGTCGGTCCACTCCACCCAGCGCAGCACGCCATCCGCGCGTGGATTTTGATTGCGGCTGGACGAAAACGGCCGGTCGAGAGTAATGGCTTCGATCTTGGAGCGCAGATCGCGGGCCGCTTCCTCGGACGGCATTTGCTCCCATACTTGAAGCTTGCTCAGGTCGCCCGACAGTCCAAAGAAGCGCAGGTAGGCCTCGTTGGCAAAAGTGATCTGGCCATAGGGTGTGTAGCGGCAGATCATGTCGGTCTGGTCCTGCAAAATGGCCAGGTAATGCTGCTGGCTGCGGTGCAGGGCGCGCTCCACCCGCTGGCGCTGGATGGCGCCGCCCAGGATGCCGGCCGCGCCGCGCAGGGCGTCCTCTTCCTCGGAAGACCAGTCGCGCTCGGTTTTGATCTCATCAAAGCCGATGAAACCCCACCATTCGTCACCCACAAAGATGGGCACGATGAGGATGGACTTGAGCCCTTGGGACTGCAGCTGGCGGCGCTCCATATCCGGCAGGTCTTGCACATTGGCATTGATGACCTGATTGTTGGAGAGCAGATCCACCCAGCGCATCAAGCCAGCCTCGCGGAAGTGCATGCTCTTGAAGCGGCCCAACTCCAGATAGCCGCCCACACCCTCGGCGCTCCAGGCATACACTTCGTGCGACATCAGATCGCTGGCGTAACCGCTGGCATTCTCAAAAATACGCACCCGGTCCACACCGGTGGCCTGGCCCAGCTCCTGCACCACCTGGTTGATGCTGTCGGCGAACGAGCGCCCGCGGAACAAGCGCTCGGCCGCCACAGAGACCGCCGCCAGGATGGCGCCGCGCCGGCGCAGGTTGGCCTCTTGTGTGGCCTGGCTGGCCTGGGCGGCACGCAGATCGGCCACGCTCTCCACCAGCGAATCTTCTTTGGCCTGCGCCTCGCTGAAAGCGGTGCGCAGGCGACGTACATACACCTGGGTCAGCCCCACGGCGATGAGGAAGAACAATGACTGCGCCAGCCAAAAGGCCAACGGGGTCAGCACTGTCGCTTCCATCTCCGGATTGGCCAGGCGGTTGCGGAAGAGCAGGTAGTTGTACATGATGGTGAACAAAGCCAGGCCGGAGGCGAACGAACCGCTGACCAGCAGACCTGCCATCAGTACCACCAGCATCTGGCCAAATGCAGAGACGCTGTAGATGCCCGCGCCGTAATACATGGAGACCGCCAGCAACACCCAGAAGGCCAACAGCATGCTCATGCCGGCTGCAGTCAGGCGGCCGCGCTGCAAAAGCCACAGGGTGAGCAGCTCAGTGATCAGCACACCCCACGCAGCCAGGATCCCGGTTTGATTGGTGGGAGTAAGGATTATGAAAACAAAAAGGAAGCCGAGTGTGGCCGGGATGAGCACTAACAAAATGCCGTGCAGAAGGCGGGCACGGCGATTGAGCTCAGATGTGCCCATCTCAGGGGAGGTCAACCAGCGTTGAAACCGTTCGATCATTGCTAACTGGATTTTAATATCATTTCCAGATCTGCAAAGCCGCATCCAGGGCGGCGCTCACCTCTGCGGGCTGCTCCATCATCAGCATATGGCCGGCGCGGGGCAGGCTGAGATGGCGCGCCAGGGGCAGCGCCCGCGCCAGGGCCAGCGAGCTGCTCTCAGCCACCATCTGGTCCTCTGCCCCGCTCAGCACCACGGCCGGCGTGTGGAGCGCAGCCACCTGGGCGCTGAAGTCAAACTGGGCGCAGATCTTGAGATCTGCGTACAGCAAGCCCTCAGGATTATTGAGCAGCTGGCGCGTGTACGCGGTGCGCAGCGCCGGGTGGGCGCCGCGCCCGAACGACCACTGCACAATGCTGCGCACGCCATCCGCCAGGCGGGCCGGCGCATACAGCTTTTCGAGCAGTTGCGGATTGACCTGGAAGCGGGCGGCCGCACCCAGCAGCAGCAGGCCGCGCACCCGCTGCGGGTGGGCCTGCGCCATATGCAGAGCGATGGCCGCGCCCATGGAGTGCCCGCACAGCACCGCTTCGCTGATCTCGAGGCTGTCGAGCCAGTCCCACAGACTGCTGGCATAACTTTGCAAAGATGGCTGGGGGTCTACAAAAGAGCTGCCGTGGCCGGGCAGGTCAGGCGCCAATACATTCCAGCCCGGCAGGCGGTGCAATTGATACGGCCAGTTGGCGTTGCTGCCACCAGCCCCGTGGATCAGTATCAACGCGGGCATGCCCGCGGCCTGCTGCGCTGTCGATGCGTAATACAGCCCCCCGCTTCTCGGCATAGCTGCCTCCCGAGATGCGGTCTGCTGCCGCCCTTCAGCCCACCCTAGACCATCAACGTTGGCGAATAAAGTAGATGATCGCCCCTAGCAAGCCACCCAGCACTGCACACACTGGCACAGCCAGCAGCACGTAACTGAACTGGCTCAGCGCAAAATCCGGAAAGCCGTGGCCGTGCAGCCCGCCCTTAAAGATCATGAGACCCAGTGTGACTATGGGCACTGCCGCCAGCCACGCGCCCGCGGCCAGCGCTGCGATCACTACGTCGCCCAGTGTAGACCAAAACGGCCACAGGCGCAGCGCCAGCCACACACTGAGATCCAAAGCCAGCATCAGCGGAAAGATAACGCTGGTGTCCTCGAACGGGAGCCAGACCAGGAACAGGATCAGCCAGCTGGCGCCGAGATAGCGCATCACCAGCGGCGGCAGCACAGCGCGGCTTGGCTCGTTCATACTTCGCCCCGCCGCAGGCGGTCGGCCGCCTGCTCGGTCAGCGGCACCCACACCCGCAGCCGGGTGCCTTTGCCGCCGGCGCTGTCCAGGCGCAGGATGCCGCTGATCAGGTTGGTGCGCTCTTGCAAAATATCCAGCTTGTCGGTCTGGGCCGGGCGCGGCGCGCCATCGTCTTGCACTTCCAGCAGGCTGATATTGCCGTCCTGCTTGCTGAGACGCACGACCACATTGCTGGCCTGGGCAAAGCGGTAGGCGTTCTCCAGGGCCTCGGAGGCGATCGAGAACACCACGCCCTGCTTGCCGCGGTCCATGCGCGCTTCTGCCTCCGGGTCGGCTTCCACTTTCACGGTGTAGCCGTAGGTTTCCTCGGCGTGTTTGGCCAGGTCATCCAGCGCCACGCACAGGCCGCTGGCCTCCAGCGCCTGCGGGCGCAAGGTGAAGAGCATGAAGCGCATCTCCTTGGTGGTGCGGCGCGAAAGGTCTTCGACCTTGTAGAGTTCTTCGCTGGCGGCGGCCGCATCTTTGGCCAGCAGGCGGCGGGCCAGGTTGATGCGCATGGCGATCGCCGCCACGTTCTGGGTCGGCCCGTCATGCAGGTTGCGCGCCAGCTGCTGGCGGGCCTGCTCTTGAATATGGGCGATGCGCTCTTTCTCTTCGGTCAGCGCTTCGTAGAGCTGGGCGTTCTGCAGGGCGCCCATCAGCTGGCGGGCGATGACGCCGGCCAGCTCGCAGCGCTCCAGCGTGAAGAAGTTGGCTTCCGGGTGGGCGAAGAACAACACACCAAACAGATCGAGCCCGGACACCAGCGGCAGTGCGTACAGGCTCTGCGAATTATGCAGGCCGGCCAGCAGCTTAAACTCATCGTCCTTGCTCGGCATGGGCACCTGCTGCGGCTCGCCCTGCTGCAGCAGTTGCGCCAGGGCGCCTTGCTGCCCGGGCAGCACGCGCCCCAGGTCCTGCGCAGACAGGTGGCGGGCGGCGGCTACCCGCAGCCCGCCTTCGTCGAACAACAGCACCGCCCCCAAGGTGCGGGTCACATTCTCGTGCGGGTCTACAAAGGCTTTTGAGCCAACATCCAGCGCATTCTCCAACACCTGCTCGAACACCAGGCTGGCATTCACTTGCTGTGTAATGGCAAACAGGGTCTGGGCGCGCTCGCGGTCACGCCGGGCGGTTTCCAAGCGCTGGTAATCCCCCATTTGCTGCTGCTCGCGCACAGAGAAGTCCACCTGGCGTCCCCAGAAGCCCAGCAGGCTGCCCACGACGAGAAAGGCCAGCGCCGGCAACAGCATCAGCAGCGGCACTTGGGCCAGCGGCACATCAATCGCTGCCAGGGCGGCGAAGGCCGCCGCGGTCAGCACGCCGGCGGCCAGCCCGCCGCCAAGACCGAAGGTCCAGGCGGCGCGGATGACGGGGAACATGCCCAGCCAGACCAGCGGGCCAAGCACGGTGCGGCTGAAGTAGAACTGCGCCACCGCGAAAATAAAATCGACTGCCACTTCGATGAGGTCTTGGCGCGGCCAGGCCTGGCCGCGCAGCCAGCGCAGCGAGAGCCACAGGTTCCATACACCCAGGGCCACCACCAACAAGGGAATGGTGATGACGCCCGCGCCGGTGATCGAGAGCTGCACGGCCAGCGCCAACAACAGCGCCCAACGGGTCAGGATGGCGAAGGCGGGAATATCGGCGCGCATGCGGGCATGATAACAGAGCGCAGGAGCTGGCGATCGGCGCCAGCTATAATGAACCTATGCCACGCCTGACCAAGATCTACACCAAGACCGGCGACGACGGCACCACCGCCCTGGGCAGCAAGCAGCGCGTGCCGAAGGACCACCCGCGCGTGCGCGCCTACGGTGCGGTGGACGAGTTGAATTCGCTGGTCGGGCTGGCGCTGGCCCAGGGCCTGTGCGAGAAGCTGGCCGCCGCCCTGCCCCCAATCCAAAACCAACTCTTCCATCTCGGCAGCGACCTGTCCTTCCCTCCTGAGGAAGCCGAGGAGTTCAAGGTACCGCGCATCGAGCAGCGTCATATCGACGCGCTCGAAAGCCTGATCGATGAAATGAACGCGGAGCTCGGCCCGCTGGAGAACTTCATCCTGCCCGGCGGCAGCCTGGGTGCGGCCACCCTGCAGGTGGCCCGCGCCGTATGCCGCCGCGCCGAGCGCCGCCTGGTGACCCTGGCCCGCGAAGATTCCATGCGCCCCGAGTCGGTCACTTACGTGAACCGCCTCTCCGATGCGTTGTTCGTGATGGCGCGCTATGAGAATTTGCAACGCGGCGTCAACGAGCCGCTGTGGAACAGCCGGGACTAGCAATCAGCAATCAGCAATCAGCAATCAGCAATCAGCAATCAGCAAACCCCCCACAACAATTTCTGGCGTCATTCCGAGGGGCCTTCTGCCAGGATACTGAACCATTAGTCTCGAAAGCCGAGGAATCCTTTAGGCCAAACAAAGTCCTCCCAAATCTCTATTCTCTACTTCCCAATCCTATACACCCTCGCGTACTCGATCCCATCCACCACCACCGTATGCACTGGCTGCAAGCCGGCCAACGCGTCCAGCAGGTTCTGCGGCGTGCCGCGCTGCCACTGGTGCACATAGATCACCAGATAGTCATGAGCCAGCAGGTCTTGCAGCTGGGCAGCGCTCACCTCAGTGGCGATGGGAATATCGCCAACCTCATAGGGATATTGAAAGCTGAACGCATTGCTGTACCAGGCAGCCACCCGCGCATTGGCGATCTCAGGTTGCCGGCTGAGATACGCGGCCGCTTCATCCAGCCCTTCACCCCAACCGATCAGCATCACGTCCGGAGCGGCGTTGGCGCCGCCCAGCACAGGGTTGTAATAGCTTAGGTAGTAAGGATACGTACTCAGCGCGCTCCACGCCTGCACGGCCAGCAGCGCGGCCGCCGCCACCCAGCGCACTGGTTGGCGCGCCTTCCAGCGCTGCAGCGCCACGGCCAAGCCCCAGCCGGCCAGCAGCACCAGAGCCGCATAGGCTGGCAGCATATAACGGTCAAACTTCTTGCTAGCAATGCTCATGGCCAGCACAAACAACAGCGCAAAACCCGCCAGGCCGGCCAAGCCCGCCCGCGGCGTGTCTGCCTTGCGCCAGGTGAGCAGCAGCCCCGCCGCGGCCAGCAAACCGAGCAGGTCCACCGGTGTGCCGCGCCAAAGCCATGTGAATAAATAAAAATAACTGGAGGCTGCGCCCAGCTCGCCGCTTGGGTATTGCAAGCCATTGAAGAAGATCGGCCCGCTATGCTCGCCGCCGGCAGTTTCGGCCGCGTAGCTCCACATCTCGGTCAGGGCCTGCACGGGCGCCACCCACATCTTGGGCCACAGCGCTGCATACACCAGCGCCGCGGCCAGCCCCCACACCACAAAGCCCAACAGCGCCTGGCGCCGGGCGGCCGGCTGGCGCGCCGCCTGCCACACCGCCAGCGCCAGAATGCACGGGCCCAGCAGCAAAGTGGGCGACTTGGTCAGCCAGGCTAGGCCCGCCGCCAGTCCGGATACCGCCGCGTCCTGCCAGCGGCCGCTGCGCTGGTGGGCGGCGAAGGCGGCCAGCGAGAGCAACACCAGGCCGGCCATCAGGCCGTCCTGGTGCAACAGGCGCTGGTGAGCAATGTAGAACGGGTCGAGCGCCAGCACCGCCGCCGACAGACCGGCGGGCCAGGCGCCCCACAGCCGATACAGATACAAGAACAGCAAGGCAAACACGATGGTGTTGAACAGCACCATCACCATACGCGCCTGCGCCAGGATCTGCACGGGGTTGTAGCCCACCTGGCGGAAATACGTGCGCAGATGAAAGTCAGTGATCTGCTCAGGCGGGTTGGTTGCAAAATCAGGAATTTGCGAAGAAATACCCAACAGGCCGGCCCAGGCGGTGGTAAGCCCGGGGTGGCCGGCAAAGCCAGTGTCCTCCCAGCGCTTTTCCTCGATTGAAAGGGACAGCTCGGCTGATTTAGTGAGCCAGAACACTTCGTCAATGGTGACGTAGCGGCCCAACCCTGGCAGGCGCACGGCCACGAACACCAGGGTCAGGGCGCCCAGCAAAAGCCATTTTTTGTAGCGCTCCAGCAGCTTCATAGCACAGCGCATTATAGCTGTGCGGCCGATGGCGTTTTTTCTGTCCAGTGGCTTGACATTGCCCGCCAGGCTCTTGAAAAAACTGTGCGGAGTAATTATGATAATAGAACAATAGTTCTATGTCAGCCGCCATACTCAACACCACCCATCGCAGCAAGACCGCGGTCGCACTGATCGTGCAGCAGTACCGCTTGCTGGCCGGCAACCAGCGCAAGCCGGCCACTCTGCGCGAATTTGCCAACGCGCTCAGCGAAGCTATGCTGCCCATCGGCCGCCGCATCAGCTACCAGAGCATCAAGAACTGGCAGGACCGTTTATACCTGCCCGACACGCTGATGATGATGCGCCTGGCCCAGGCAGCCCGGCACGATTGGCGCGGCGAGTTTGCGGCAGACATTCTGGCGGCCATGCACCCGCAGGACTACGAGCCGCTCACCGAGATCGGCCGGCGGGCGCTGCGCAGCAGCGACGAGATCAGACTCACAGGGGGACACTATGGGGGCCAAAAAGAAAACGCACACATCCACGGGGCGCGTGGAGGTTGAAGTCACGCGGGTCGAGCACTACGCCTGCGGCTGCACCACCACCCGCATCGAGACCAGCCTGCTGGAGCGCAAATGGCTGCTGGCTTGCGCCGGCCACCAGGGGCGCCTGGTTAAGGTCGAGACGGTGATGGAGTACCAGCTCAGCGCCGCGGCCGAGCCAGCTAAGGGGTAAGGCGCAGCTCTATCCGGTCAAAGTCTGGCCCAGCCTGCACGACCCGGATGGTGATGCCTTCCACCGTCACTTCTTCGCCCAGGCGCAGGGTCGACTGGCTGTATGCAAAGTCGCCCTCCACTTCAGGCAGCACCAGCATCGGGCCATAGCCGGTGGCTATGCTGGCATCTACGATGTACACCAGCGCGCCGGGCTCCGGCATGTACTGGTCGTATCCCAAGGCCCGGCGTGACTCGACCACCAGCAGGCGGCTGGCATCCAGCGGGGTGACCAGCGCTTTCAGCCCGCCGGGCTGCTCGATCGCGCTGAGTTCCAGCTCAACTTCCTGACCGGCCGGCAGGCAATACACCTGGCTGTCATCCAGCCAGCCCAGCACCCAACGTTCGATGGCGGTCAGCTCCGGGGCGTGGCCGTAGATGTTGCCCATCAGGCTGTAGCCGCCGGTATACGGGAAGATATCCTCCAGCCTGCCATACGCGTACAGGTCGGGCAGGCCCAGGCTGTGCCCGGTCTCGTGGTTGAGCCACAGGTAGCCCCAGTGCAGCAGGTCGCGGCCGGAGGTCATGCCGTTGGGGATGATCACCCCATCCGCGGTCAACCCGGAATCCAGAAAGCCAGTGTAGGTTGGCCCATAGACGATCTCGTACGCGTCCGGGTTATTGATCAGCACCACCAGATCGGTCTGCGAGAAGTCCACCACCGGGTCGGCCAGGTCCACCGCCTCCTGCAAAAAGGCCAGATGTTCAAAATAGGTCGCCAGGCTGTTGCCATAGTGCACTGAGGGCTGGCTGAGGCGCAGCCAGGCGAAGTACGGCTCCAGCTCCATCTCAAAACGCCCGTAGGATTGCTGCGCGAAGAATTCCTCTGCCATCGGCGAGATCATGGCGAACACATCCTGCGGGCTGCGCGTGGCCGCCGCGTCCTCGAAGTCTGCGAACAGCACGATGGCGTTGACCTTGCCCAGCGAGGGCAGGCGGTGCTCCGAACGCGGGAAGCCGAAGCCCAGATGCACGAACGAGGGCCGCTTGCACATCTCAGCGGAGGGCGCTGTAGGGCTGGGCCGCGGGGTGAGCGTGGGTGTAGGCGTGGAGGTGGGCCGCGGCGTGGCGCTGGCGGTGGCCGTAGGCGTCTCCGTGGGCGTAAAGGGCGCCAGGTTGCAGGCCGCCAGCGCCAAAACACAAAGACTTAATAAAGAAGCACGCACCCAACGCATAAGCAGCGATTATATGCGTACAGTCCTTGCGCAGTGTGGTTGAACACCTTAGAATGACATTACATTCGCCTATGTGGACTCTCACCGTCCGCTCGCCGGACAGCAAACCCACCGAATATCTGCTCAAGCCGGGGCTCAACAGCCTGGGCCGCCGCGAGGACAATGACATCCTCATCTCCGACGAGGCTGCTTCACGCCAGCACGCCCAGCTCCACCTGGATAGCGCCACCAACACCGTCACCATACGTGATCTGGGCAGCCGCAACGGCACCTACATCAACCGCCGCCGCATCACCGAGAACTTCGACTTCAAGCTCAGCGCCAACGATGTGGTGCGTATCGGCCTGTATGAGCTGCTGGTGACCCAGCAAGCCCCCAGCCCGGAAGAGGAGCTCGCCGCCCGCGGCCTGCAACCCTTCAGCCGCGAGCTGCTGCTGGAATCCTTCGATAACCATGCCGTGCTGCTCTATGAAGTCATCCAGCAGCTCAACAACATTCTCGACGTGGAAGTGGCCCTCAAGGAGGTCAGCCGCCTGCTGCAGGTGACCCTCGGCGCTGACCAATGCCAGGTCATCCTGGCCAAAGACTTCCCGCGCCTGGAGGAGCTGGGCTTCCCGCGCGCCATCGCCCAGACCGCCATCCAGCAGCGCAGCGCGGTGCTGCTGCCCAGCAAGGAGCCGCAAACCCGCTCCCTTCTGGAGAACACCGCCCGCCAGCTCAACATCCATACCGTGCTGTGCGTGCCGGTCATTAGCAATGAGAAGACCATCGCCCTGATCTACATCGTCAAGACCCGCAAAGACACGCGCTACTTCGGCCAGCGTGACATGCAGCTGGCCGTGGCCGTCGGCCACCTGGCCGCGCTGACCATTGAGCGCGTCAGCCTGATGGAGCGCGTGCGCGAGGAGCAGCGTGTCCGCCAGCTGCTGCAGCGCTTCGTGGCCCCGGTGGAGGCTGAGCTGCTGCTGCGCAGCTATCTCAGCAGCGGGAACCTGCCGCAGCTAACCGAGCAGCGCCTGACCGTGCTGTTCGTGGATATTGCCGGCTCCAACGGCCTGGCCGAAGCGATGGGCGCCCAGAAGTTTGGCGAACTGCTCGAACGCTATTACCAGGACGTGACCGACATCGTCTTTCAGCACGGCGGCCTGCTGGACAAATACCTGGGTGACGGCGTGATGGCGATCTTTGGCATGAGCGGCAAGGGCAAGCCTGAGGCGGATGCGGTGGCGGCCGCCCTGGAGGTGCAGCACCTGGCCGCCGTGCGCTACCGTGACGCCGAGCGCCCCATCGAGGTGCGCGCCGGCATCAACACCGGCAACGCTGTGGCCGGCTATGTCAGTACCAAGGAACGCGTGGAGCTGACCGTGCTGGGCGACGCGGTCAACATTGCCGCCGGGCTGCAGAAGCTGGCCCACCCCAACCGCATCCTGATCGGCGCCGAAACCGCCGAGGCCGTGCGCGGCCAATACAAGCTCCAAGACCTGGGTGAGATGCACATCAAAGAGCGCAGCCAACCCGTCCAGGTCAGCGAAGTCATCTTCCGCTAAGCGCTGGGTCAAAGTGTGTCGCCCTGAGCGCAGCGAAGGGCATCAATAGCGCCGGTTTCAAAAACAAAGGTTGCGGGAACTATCACTCACAGCGGTTAAACTAGGCACATGTCTTCCATTTCCACAATAGCTTTTCAGGACCAATACCTTGACGCCCGCGCCGACTGCTGGGGCTGCGGGCGCAACAACCACCACGGCCTGCACATCAAAAGCCACTGGGACGGCGAGGACGCCGTAGCCCACTACACGCCCACCGAGCATTTCAGCGGGCACAAGGGCGTGCTCAACGGCGGCATCATCGCCACCCTGGTGGATTGCCACTCCATCGGTCTGTGCATGGCCCACGCCCACCGCGCCGAGGGGCGCGAGATCGGCACCCAGCCGCTGATCACCTACGTAACCGGCTCGCTCAAGGTGGATTACCTCAAGCCCACCCCGCTTGACGGCCAGCCGCTTGAGCTGCGCGCCCGCGTCGAACGGGTCGAGGGCCGCAAGACCTTCGTGCGCTGCAGCCTGTACGCCGGCGGCGTGGAAACCGCCCGCGGCGAGGTGCTGGGCGTACGGATCCCTGAGCCCCCGGAGCAGCCATGAAAATAAGCTACCGCCCCACCTTCGAGCAGTTCTCAGACAACTACCTGGCCACCTACTACAGCGGCGGGGTGCAGACCCTGCGCCGGGTAGCCGGCGGCCCGCTGGTCATGCTGATCGGCTCGCTCATTATTGTGCTCACCTTTGACCGCACCGAGGCCTGGTGGCTGCGCCTGCCGGCCGTGCTGCTCGGCCTATACGTCTTCTGGCGCGGGCTGGCCTACGCCGTAGGGCCGCTCTTCAACGTCTACCTGGTCTCCCTGCGTAAGGAGCGCCTGTTCGGGCCGGATGCCCCGCTCACCAGCCTGCAGCTACGGGGGGCCAAGCTGCATATCGAGCAAAATGAAGAGAAGGTGGTCATGCCCGTGGAGCATATCCAGTCGATCCAGTACCGCGGCGACAGCACCTGGCTGCTGACCTTCAGCGACCAGATGCTGTACATCCCCCGAGAGGGCCTGGAAAGCGGCGACCATGACCGCTTCGTAGCCAAGCTGGAGGAGTTGCTCACCCCTGAAGAGGTTGAGGAGTAAGGCCTGCCCCCGAAAGGCCACCACACAAGCCCCTAAAAGTCAAACATTTGTGCTAGTTTTTAGGGGCGTTTTTCCATTGCACCTGTAGAGCCCGAATGTTAAACTTAATCAGCTTCGGGAAATCAACCACCGGCAGCAATTTGAGACCTCATAAAGGAGAGGACTATGGCGTATTCTTTCACCAACTCCAAAGGCACCACCTACTATCTGCACTCTCGCTCCAGGCCCAACAAGAGCGGAGGCACCACCACCCTGTACTTCTTCTCGAAGGAAGTCAAGGAAGGCTCGGTGGACAACCTGCCCTCCGGCTACGAAGTAGCCGAGATGAAGACCGGCCTGCCGGTGCTGAAGAAGAACCAACCGGCCGCCTAGCGCCCGGTTCCTGCAACAACAAAAAACGGCCCTTGGGCCGTTTTTTGTTGCCTGCTTGCCGCCTACAGGCGCCGCCTATAGGCGCCTAAGCACAAACTGGCGGGGCGACGCCCGCTTAGCTAAATCCTTTTTAGTACAAATTGGCGGGGCGTACGCTGCTTGCGCTCCCAGATCTGCTGGAAGCGTGACTTTACTTCAGGCTCATAGCCCTCCAGGTAGCGCTCAGGGTGGGCTTTGGCAAAGCGGCCGTCGCCTTCGGCCAGCTCCAGCATCTGCATAAAAAAGCCCGGCGCATCGCTTACCACGCTCAGCTCCCCACCCGGCTGCAGACTGCCCGCCATGGCGTCCAGGAAGGCCTGGTTGAAGATGATGCGCTTGGCGTCAGCCGGCTTGTGCTGCGGGTCAGGGAAGTGCAGGTACGCTCGCCGCCAGGCGGCCGTTGGCAGCATTGGGCCCAGCAGCTTGAAATCCGCCCGCAGCACCTTCAGGTTGGGCAGCCCGCTCTCTGCGGCCAGCCAGGCTGCCCAGTGGGCCGAGCGGTTGGAAAGCTCGATAGCCAGCACATTGGCCGCCGGGTCAGCCGCCGCCAGGCTGGCGGCAAATTCGCCCGTACCAGCCCCGATCTCGACCTCCAGCGGCAGCTCATTGCCAAAAATAGCCTGCGAGGTCAGCAGCGGGAAGCTGCCTGGCTCCAGCGCCAGGCGGCGCGGGTGCCACTGCAGCAGGTAGCGCTCGGCCTGCTCAGGCGGCAGGCTGCGCAGCGGGATGCGCCCCAGGTAGCGGCCGCGTGCCATCAGCCCAGGCTCCAGTTCTGCTCCAGCTTGCGCAGCACCGCCAGCAGTGCGGCTGACACCGCCAGCAGGATCAGCGAGAGGGCGATGGCCACACCGCGGTCGCTCTCCAGACCCACATAGATTGCCAGGGGCATGGTCTGCGTGCGGCCCATCAGGTTTCCAGCGAATAGCAGCGTGGCCCCAAATTCACCCAGGGCGCGGGCCAGGCACAGCAAAGCCCCGCCGATCAGGCTGGTGCCTGCCGTAGGCACCATCACATAGCGGAACAGCTGCCAGTTGCTGGCCCCCTCCGTAATGGCCGACTCTTCCAGTTGCTTATCTACATTAATGAAGCCCAGGCGGGCCGCCTGCACAAACAGCGGCGCGGCCACGAACAGCTGGGCCAGCACCACCGCCAGCGTGCTGAACGGCAGGCTGACACCCCAGGCCACCAGGCTGCTGCCCAGCAGGCCGCGGCGGCCGAAGGCCAACAGCAGGGCCAACCCCGCCACCGAAGGCGGTAGCACGATCGGTAGGTCCACAATGAGCTCGATCAGGCCCTTGCCGCGGAAGCGCCAGCGCGCCAGGGCGAAGGCCAGCGGCGCGCCCAGCAGCACGGCCAGCAGCGTGCTGGCCAGGCTGGTGCTCAGGCTCAGGCGCAGGGCCGAGACGGCCTGCGCCTGGCTGAGCCGCGTGAGCAGCTCGGGCGTCAGCCCTTCCAGCAGCATGGCCAGGACTGGCAGGCCCAGGAAGATGCTGAGCAGCACGCCGGGCAGCACCAGCAGCCAGGTGCTCGAGCCGCGCTTCACTGGATGCCTCCCAGCGGGTCTGGCGGAATGTTGCGGATGGTGTCTTCCCAACGCGGCGGCGGCTCGGCGCCCTCCGGCAGCGGCTCGAGAAAGATGGAACGGGCCAGATCCGGGCAGTCCGCCCGGCCGTGGTTGTAATAGTCGTCGTTGCCAAAGTCCAGGTACATGAACAGCGGCGAAAAAGTGCCATCGTACTGGTGGTACATCAGGTCCTGCGGGTGGTCGTTCACATGGCTGCCGTTGTAATTCGGGCCGCATTCACCCACTACGCCCAGCATATGCAGCAGCTCGTGCAGGATCGTAACCTCGAAGAAGCCGGTGTAATCCGCCGAACGGGTGAAGCTGCGCGGGCAGGGCAGATCCCGGGTGGGGTTGTAGCCGCGCAGCAACAGCACCGCGGTTTGGCCGATGCCCTTGGGCGGCACGGGGGCCAGCCCGCAGTAACCCTCGCTGGTCACCACGAAGCCGTCGTAGTACACCACGTAGAGCTTGTTGTCCTTGGCGCGGCCGGTGATCTTGAGCCAGTGCTCCAGCAGGCTGTTGATGCTGCGATACTCCTGGCTGATCTCATCGGCCGTGTACGGCAAACGGATAAAAGTAATGTCCAGCTGGCCGTCTGCGGTGTCATAGCGCAGGCGTTGGCCGGTCTTGCTGTTCAGCCAGTAGTTCATGGCATTGGCAGACATCTCGATCTGTCCGTTAATGTCGAGGAAGGCATCCTCGCCATCGCTGGGCAAGGCGTACACAAAGTGCACCTGATAGCCGTCCACATCATCCGGCTGGTCATAGGTGGAATACGGTAGATCCGTATCGCGCTCAGCCGGCAGCCCCACCGCAGGCGTTGCCGCCTGCGTGGCGGGTGCGGCCACGGCGCCGGGGGCTGCGGTCTCAGCCGGGGCTTCTTCGGCCGAGGGCACAAAAGCTTCCAGCACCAACGCGGTCGGCTCGGCGCCTTGCAGCGCCAGGGAGCCCGCACGGCAAGCCAGCAGCAAACCGGCGGCCAGGGTGGTCATTAGTGCAATGCGGCCTTGCATCTTGTGAGTATAAACGCCGCACTGCTATAATCCCTATAGGCTCCCCATGAGTAACCTTCGGCGGCGTCTTGCGGGTTTGCTGACCTATCGCAATCCGTTCCTCGGAATTCTCCTTCCTCTTCTGCTGTACATTGTCCTGCGGTTCCTGCTGCCCCAGCACGACCTGGAGCTACGCCACCCGGCCGGGCACTTCCAGATCGTCAGCGCCACAGCGCTGATCTCGCTGGCAATTGCGGTCGTGGTAGGCGTGGTCGGCATCCGCCAGCGCAATCTGCAGGTGCTGTATGTCGCCATGGCTTTTATCTCGCTGGCAGGCCTGTTCAGCGTGCACGGGCTGGCAACGCCGGGCTTTCTGCTCGGCGCCAACGCCCTGGTGGGCGTGGCGGTGCAGCTCGCCCTGCTGACCACCAGCTTCTGGCTGATGATCTCGGCCTTGCCCAGCAGCCACCCCGCCAACCGCTGGTTTGGACGCAGGCCCAGCATGCTGCTCACGGTGTACTTGCTGGCCCTGGTCACATTTGATTTCTACGCGCTGCGCCAACCAGACATCGTTAGTTGGATCCCGGTTAACCAGAACCCACTGCGCTACTTTGCCACAGCGCTTACCCTGCTGATGACCGGCATGGCCTTCTGGCGCTACTGGCGCTCGTACCGCTATACCAACTTTCCCTTCCAATTGGCCGTGACCTATACGGCGGGCTGGATCGCCGTTTCTCAATTCATCGTCATCACCGGCCAAACCTTTTACTTGAGCTGGTGGATCTATCACATTCTGCTGCTGGGCTGTGTGCTGGCGTGCATCTTCGGCCTGGTGCGCCAATACCGCCGCCCCGGCGCGCCCATGCTGGCGTTGCAGGGTCTGTTCAGCACCAATCCTGAAGAGCAGATCCAGGCTGGCATCGGAGAGCCGGTGCGCAACCTGGTGCGCGCCACCGAAGTGCGTGACCCATACACCGCCGGCCACCAGCACCGCGTGGCCCACGGCGCGCTGCGCCTGGGCCAGGCGCTGGGGCTGCGGCCGGAGCAGCTGCGCGCCCTGGTGCAGGGCGGCGAAATGCACGACGTGGGCAAGCTGGAAGTCTCGAGCGAGCTGCTCAACAAAGTGGGCCCGCTCACGCCGCAGGAGCGCAAGGCCATCGAAGCCCACACTACCGCCGGCTACCAGCTGTGCGCCCGCTTGGGCTTCATGGGCGATGAGCTGGGCATCGTGCGCTGGCACCATGAGCGCATCGATGGCATGGGCTACCCTGACGGGCTAGTTGGCGATCAGATCCCGCTGCTGGCGCGCGTCACCGCCGTCAGCGATGTGTTCGATGCGCTCACCTCCAGCCGCGCCTACCGCCACGCCTGGTCGGTTGACGAGGCGCTGAGCTACCTGCAGCAAAACAGCGGCACCCAGTTTGACCCGCCGCTGGTGACGCTGTGGGTGCAGCTGGTGAACGACGGCAAGATCCGCTCGATGCACTCGTGAGCTTGGTCTGCAAAGACTAAAAGCGGCGCCTTGCGGCGCCGCTTTGTTTTGCGAAAGCACAGTGCTAACTTAGGAAAGTACAGGAGTAACGTCTTGCGCCTGGGGGCCTTTTTGGCCCTGGACAACAACGAACTCAACTCGCTGGCCTTCCTCCAAGGAGCGATAGCCCTCACCAACAATGGCGCTGAAGTGCACAAACACATCCTCGCCATCATCACGTTTGATGAAGCCAAAACCCTTGGTGGCGTTAAACCACTTGACTTCGCCAGTTACGCGTTCAGCCATGATCCGGAGCCTCCTTTCTCAAAGTTGCTAGAGGTCAGACGATGGCTCGTCGATCAGTGGAACACCCAACTGCTTTGACAACTGCTAGCACTAGCCGGGATTCTAGCATGGGCAAAAGTAGCCTGTCAATCATCTGACTTTTGGGGCATATCTGCCCTTGGACAGGGCTTGCCAGCCGGACCCTCTGACAAAACTGTTAGGGGCAGGGCCGAATGCACATGCTAGGATAACTAAACAGAAATCTTTGCACGGGTCGGACATTTCAAGAACGAAAGATGCCCAAAATCTTAGTCATCGAGGACATGCCAGATAGCGCAGAGCTGGCCGCTCAAATCTTGCGCCGCTACGGCCACGATGTACACATCGCGCCTACCGGCGAAGAAGGCCTGAGCCTGGCGATCGAGCACAAGCCCGACCTGATCGTGTACGACTACTGGCTGCCAGATATTGACGCCCGCACCTTCCTGGCCCGGCTGCGCGCCGTGCCCGGCCTGGAGCACACGCCGGTGCTGGCCTGCACGGCCACCCCCGCCGCCGCGCTGCAGCCCAGCCTGGGCGAGAACGGCTTCAGCGGTCTGCTGCACAAGCCCTACCGCGTCAGCAGCTTCATGGAAGCGGTCGACGCCCAGCTGGCTTGAGCCGCACTATGGGCGCGGCCGTGTAAAGATCGCCGCGCCAGTGCAAGCCGCGATCGCCAGCACCAGCAGGAACAAGGCTGCCTGCGGGATCTCAGCGCCCACCGCTCACCGCCTACCCAAGGCCAACGCCAGTACGACGATCAGCAGCACCAACAGCACCACCGGGTTGCTCAGCGCCTGGCCCACATCGCCGCCACCGCCGCCGTCCTGCCCGTCACCGAATGACAGGTCAAGCCCCAGCTGACCCTGGCAGCCTGCCAGCAGCAAGCTGGCCAACAGCAGTACCAATGTACACAAACTGAGAAACCGCATTGCGGGTATCTTCATAATGCCTCCCGGTTCTGTCCGGGACAACGAGAGGCCTGAGCGAGTATTACGCCGCCACCGAACACGTGTGCGCCGCGATATACTCTCCCAGGCCGGAAACGGAACATTCGTCAAATTGGCAAACAGCAAACAACTTCTTCGCGAAGACCAGATCGTCAGCGAAGCGATTAACGGTGAGCAGCAAGCCTTTGCCATGTTATACGACGCGTATGTCGATAGCATTTTTCGCTTTATCTACATCCGGGTAGAAGACCAGCAAACGGCAGAAGACATTACCTCCGGGGTGTTTCTGCGTGCCTGGGAAAAGCTGGGCAAGTACCAGCAGCGCGGCCTACCCTTCCGGGCCTGGCTGTTCCGCATTGCCCGCAATGCGGTGATCGACCATTACCGCACCCGCAAGGAAGTGGCCCCGCTGGAAGCGGCCATCAACGCCACCGACAAGAACACCCACTCCGTTTCGGAGGGTGTGGCGATCAAGCTGGAAGCTGAGAAGATTCTTAAGTTAATGCACCACCTGACCGAGGACCAGCGTAACGTCTTGACCCTTAAGCTCGTTCATGGTCTTGACACAGAAGAAGTAGCAAAAGTACTGGGCAAGCGTCAGGGGGCCGTACGGGCTTTGCAAATGCGGGGGTTGCAAACCCTGGCCAAACTGATGGAGATATAAGTGGTCACTCTTGAACGCGCCCTGGATGGCGCCATTGAACTGGTGTTGCAGGGCAAAAGCCTCGAAGAGGCTCTGGCTCAGTACCCTGAACACGCACAGCAGCTGCAGCCCTTGCTACTGGTCACAATGCAGGTTAGCAAGGTGGGCGAAGCCTTGCCTTCCCCCGCCTTCAAGGCGCGCGGCCGCGCCCTGCTGGAAGGCAGCATGGCCGCCGCCCCGCGCCGCGGCGGCCGCAACCCGCTGTTCAAGCTGGCGGCCAGCATGGCCGCCCTGCTGCTGACCCTGGCTACCGCCACCACCGCCATGGCGCAGAGCGCCCTGCCCGGTGACGCCCTACACCCCTGGAAGCTGTACAGCGAGCAAGTCTGGCGCAGCCTGCAAACCAACCCCGTGCAGGCTGACCTGCAGATCGCCCAGCGCCGCCTCGAAGAGCTGCTGGCGGTGGACGGCGACCCCGAGCGGGTGCCGGCCGCCCTGAGCGCCTATGCCAGCGCCCTGGATGTTCTGCGCACGCAGCTGGAGGCCCTGCCCGACCGCGCCTTCTCGGCTCAACAGGCGCTGCACGGCCAGCGCGACCAGGTGCAATCCGCCCTTGAGGCGGCCGGCACCACGGTGGACGAAGTCTTCACCATTCTGCCCACGCTGGATGTGCTCATCACCGCCAACCCGGTGCAGGTGCCGCTTTCCACGCCCGTTGAGCAAATCCAGCTGGTCGTGCCAGTCATCCCCGCGATCTCGCCCAGCAAGCCGGAGCAGCCGGCAGACGCCAGTAGTGACAGCGCTTCATCCGAAAACGGCAAGAGCAATATCGTCGAACAGATTGGAAACGCGCTCAATAGCGTGATAGACTCGCTAACCGCTCCTGAGAAGTAACGTGAGCCAAAATTACACCCCCCCGCTGGAAGTGCGCACCCACTGGCTTCTGCCTGTGGTGGTCTTGTTTTTACTTTGGACGAATTACAGTATCGCCAACGCGGGCTCCTTTGACTTAGACCAGTTTGCCCCAGTGGTAGTGCGTTCGGAATCGCTGGCGAACTATGGTCAGGATCTGCCAAGCATGGCCTTTCCCGCAGTGGAACCTGAACTGTTTGACGAAGTTCTGCGCGACAGCGGCGTCACGGCTGATGATGAGAATTCGAGCGCACTGGGTAATCTGAGCAATATCAGCAACCCTGAAGCCAATTCGTTACCCGCTCAATCAATTCCAGAAGCGACGCCAACGGCTACACGACCAGCGTCAACTCCAATCCCCACGAGCACAGCAGCACCAACGGCTGAACCCGGCTCTCCAGGTCAGGGGGAAGGCAATGGCCAAGGCAACGGTCAAGGCAATGGTCAAGGCAATGGTCAAGGCAACGGTCAAGGCAACGGTCAAGGCAATGGCCAAGGCAACGGTCAAGGCCAGGGCAACGGACAAGGCAAAGGTCAGGGCAACTCGCCCTAGCGGCTCATTAATTTTTGAAATGCGGCAACTACACTAGGATCAAAGTGCCGGCCCGATTGCTCAACAATATAAGCCATGGCACTCTCCGGTGCCATGGCTTCGCGATACGGCCGATCTGATATAAGCGCATCCCACACATCAACAACCGCAAAAATACGCGCCTCGAGCGGTATTTGCGTGCCTTTCAGCCCCCTTGGGTAACCGGTGCCATCCCATCGCTCATGATGGCAATATGGAATTGTCAGTGCGGGCTTTAGGAAGCCGATTTGCTGAATAAACTCGCGCGCCCGCTCAGGATGCTTACGCATGATTGCCAATTGCTCATTTGTCAATCTGCCGGCTTTCAATAGGATTGAGTCCGGCACGGCAATTTTGCCAATGTCATGCAGCAACGCCCCTCGGCGAATATCCACCAAGGCTTCTTCGCCAATGCCCATCTTGCGCGCCAGCGCCACGGTCAGTTCTGCCACTCGCCGGCTGTGCCCTTCCGTCTCGTGGTCACGCAGGTCAGTCGCCCGCGCCCAGCCTTCAATCGTCTTCTCATAAGCGTCGAGTAGCTCCTGCTTGGATTCGTTGAGGCTGTCAAGCATATGATTAAAAGACTCAGCCAATACGCCAATCTCATCCCGGCCCTGGGCTGGCACGCTGACATTCAGGTTACCGGCCGCAGCCAGTTGGGCGGCCGCCTTCAGGCGGCTGATCGGTTCTGTTATGCGCCCAGCCACCCATAGCCCCACCAGCATCACCAGCACGGCTGAGCCGGTGGTGAGCAACAGTGCGTTGTTGCGCGTAAGCTGTGTGGCCTGTAACAAAAAATTGGTCGCCAGCGAGACGCCCACAATGCCCTCGGCCTGGCTGCGCACCGTCCATACCGTGTGAATTTCGCTATAACTGATACTGGCGTCCTCCAGCGGAAGGATCAGGCTGCCACTGGTTTGGTTGCTCAGCACCACCTCAGCCTGCACGTTGGTCAGCGGACGCACCTCGGCCAGGGTGCTTGCCAGCACCTGGCCGTCCAGCCTATAAAAGCTCACCTGGGCCAAGCTCTCTTCGCGCAGCGCACCAGCCAGGCTCTCCACCCGCCGCCCCACCAGCAGCACCCCGGCCACTTCGCTGCCCTGGCTGATCGGCCCGCTCAAGCTCAGCACCGCTCCACCGGAGTATTCCAGCACCGCGGTGAACTTATCCCCGCTGGCGTCCACCACGCCCGCCAGTACATTGGTCACCAGCGGCTGGCGCATCAACCCGGCTGGCGCCTCCACATTCGCGTAGCCGCCGGCCACCTGCTCTACGCTCAGCAGCACGCGGCCGCTGGGCGAGAGCACCGTCAGGTACTCGACGCCGTCGTTGAGCGCCACCGGCAGCAACAGCAGCTGCAGCGCTTCGGCATCGCCGGTTTCCACCGCGGCGGCCACGCCCTGAATGTTGCCGAGCAAGCGCAGATCGGTCAACAGGTCCTCCTCCTTACGCACAAGGCTCTCCTGCACTTGTACGGCGCTAGCAATCAGTTGGTTGGTAAAGCGCTCTTCCACCGATTCCAAGATCAGGCTGGTGGCAATATACGTAGCCCCGGCCGAAACGGCCAGCGCCAGCAGCAAATACGGCACAGTGATCTGCACCAGAAGAGGGATGTAAAACCTACGCAACCAGGATGCCATGCAATGTTTCTCGCCTTCTAAGGCACACACTGTACCCTAAGCCCGAGCTCCTAGGGTCTTATTTGAGCGTACAACTATGCTTGACACGATTTTAGGCGTAAGTACAATCCAGCCAAACAATTTCGCAAGACAATGAGATTGTCCTGGGCCTGCACGGCTGGGAGAGAGCCGGGCCCTGCTTCAACATCGGAGAGGAGTTTCAAAGCATGGCAGAGAAGGAAAAGGGGACGGTCAAGTGGTTCAATAGCGCGAAAGGATACGGATTTTTAGAGCGTGACTCGGGCGGAGACATCTTCGTCCACTTCAGCGCCATCATGGCTGAAGGCTTCCGTACCCTCAAAGAAGGTCAGCGGGTGGAATTTGTGGTTGGCGACAGCGACAAAGGCCCGCAGGCACAAGACGTTGTGGTAGTCGAATAAACAACGCAAAAGCCCCGCCAAGAGCGGGGCTTTTTTTGTTTTACGGCTCGGCCCGCACGCTGAAATCATCGAAGAGGATCTGCGTGCCGCCTTCTGCCGCCAGGCTGCCGGCCAGCAAACCCACCTGCCCGCTGGCGTACTGGTCATCCGTGGTTTCCACCACGAATTCCCCGTTCACATACAGCGCCAGGCGGTTGCCGGCGCACACCGCCGTGATCACATTCGGCTCGCCGCCCAGGCGGATGGCCGAATGGCGCAGCATCATCTCCTGCCCGATCAGGGCCAGGGTGTCGCCGCTCTTCTTGGTGATGCCAAAATAGCCGTCGCTGCTGATCAGGAACGCATAGAAATCGCCGGTCTGGCCGGTACCCTGCACCCGGCACAGCAGGCCAAAGATGTTGTCGTCATCACCACCCAGCTTGGTGGCCGTGGCTTGCACGACCGTATCGGTGACCATGCGCCCCGGCAGGGCCCACACCACCTGGCTCGGCGGTGACTGGGCCAGCAGGTAACCGCCCTCCCAGTAGCTGCCCGAGGTGTCCGGCCCGCCGTTGCTGTACCAGCCGCTGGCCGGGTTCGAGAAATCGTCCACGAACAGCAGGCCGGCCTCGCCCGCCTGGGCCACCGCCTGCTGCTGCAAGGCGGCGATCTCGGCCTGCAGCGCGGCGGCTTCCGGCGTGTTGGGCACCAGGCTCAGGTAGACCTGCAGGTCAAAGCTGGCCGCGGTGTAATTGCCCAGGGTGCGCTGCAGCTCGGCCCGGTTGCGGTAGGCCTGCGCAAAGGTGGGCAGCAGCTCGATCGCCCGCGTCAGATCGGCCAGGGCCGCGGTGCCATCACCGCGCTGGGCGTGCAGCAGGCCGCGGCTCTGGTAACTCGACGCTCGGTTCGGGTCCAGCGCGATCGCCTGGTCCAGGTCAGCCAGGGCTGCGTCCAGGTTGCCGGCGGCGTGCTGGGCCATGCCGCGCTGCCAGTAGGCCGCCGCGCTGTCGGGCCGCTCGGCTAGGGCCGCATCCAAATAGGCGATCGCCGCACCCCACTCGGCCCGGTTGGCCGCGTCCTGGGCCAGGCGCAGCAGCTCATCAAAGCTGGGCGCCAGCGTCGGCTCCGCCTGCTGCTCAGGCTGAGCCGGCAGGCCGCCCGGTTGCGGTATCGATTGTGATGAAGTGGGGAACGTGCACGCCGCAAGCAGCATGCTCAACGCCAGAAGCAAGACAAGCCAACGCATGGGCGTACTCTACTTTAAAAGCAAACTCTGGGCAAGGCGAGCACAAAAAAAGAGGGCAGTACGCTGTACTGCCCTCTTTAGGCTTTTGCAGATACTGTGATCAGCTACTCGCCGCGCACGATAACTTCGATCCAGATCGGCAGGTTGTAGTCCGGGCCAACACCCACCTGCTGGGTTCCGTCAAAGCGCAGCACCCATTCGCCGCGGTGCGTGCCGGGCGTGGGCGGGGCTACCAGGTTGATGGTGAAGTTGGCATAGCCGCCCGCTGGCACGCCATAAGTGATCGTCAGCGGGGAGCTGCCGTTCATGCGGTTACCGCCCGCAAAGAACAGCTCGTATTCACCGGCGCGCCAGTCACAAGTGCCTACGTTCTGCAGGCGCCAGGTCTTGGCCATGGCTTGCCCGGCGTTCACTCGCGTGCCGTCAGGATAGGTCTCGTCATACACATAGCGGGCCGCGTAGCACGGCGCAGTGGCGCTGGCCGCGGTGCTGGTGGCGGTTGGCGTCACTTCGTCCGTCTCGGCCACCGTGGCCGTCGGGGTCAACACCGCCGCCAGGGAGGTCAGCTGTGCGGCTTCCAGGGTCGGCGTGGCCGGTCTGGTGGTGGCGGTCGCCCTCGGCGTGGAAGTCGAGGTCGGCGCGTTCGCTACCGTGGCCTGGCCCAGCAGTGCATCCAGGGTCTGCTGGATCTGGGCGTCTGCCGTCTGGGCCGCCTTCTCGGTGGCCTGGCCGACGTCTTCATTGGAGCCCAGGGGCGCGGAGCGCACACAGGCGATGGACACCGCCACCAGGGCGGCGGCCATCAAAAGCAAAGCGTGATTGCGTGAAATTTTCATAGCACGTTCCATGTTCCTTTAGAGTTGCTGAAAAACTATACAAGAATCGTGCCAGGCGCGCCCTGTTTTGCAGACGCACAAAAAAAGCGGGCGGCCAATTGGCCGCCCGCTTTGTCAACTCAAAAGTCAGCTTAAGGTGCGTAGCATTCGTTGGGCATCTGGCTGCCGGAACGCCAGCCGCACAACGCAAAAACGCCGTTGATATTGCCGGAGAACTGCACCAGGCTGCGGTTCATGGTGGCTGCCCACCCGCCGCGGTTGGTGGCCTGCTCAAAGTCACCCGCCACCTTGATGTGGCCGGGCATCATCGAGCCGGCCAGCTCATAGGTGATGTTGTCAGGCGCCAGCACCACTGTGCCGGTGATCACCTCACCCGAGCGGTGGAACGAGATCTGGCCGTTGCGGATCATGCCCGAGCCGAGGTCGACCACGCGCACACTCCACTCGCCCACCCAGGTGTAGATCGGCGTTGCGGTGGGTCCGGGCTGGATGACGACCGGCAACGGAGGCCGGGTGGCCTCAGGCAGGTTGTAGCCTTCAAAGCTGGTGGGGCTGGCGTAGCCCAGCCACAGCCAGCACTCGCCCTCACCGGAGGGGTCAACCACCACGGCATAGTGACCGCCGCTGTAGGTCTTGAGCACTTCAGTCTGCTGGCCGGCGCGGAACACGCCGCGCCAGGTGTACTGGCTGCCCGGGCCGGAGCGGCAGTTGGTGTCACGTGATACGGTCACCACCGCGCCGGATCCGCTGGCCGCCGGCGGTGCGCTCACTACCTGGGTGGCCTCTGCGGTCGGCTCCGGGCTCGGGGCGGCCGCTTCCGGCGTATTGGTCGGCGCGGGCTGGTTGGCCTGTGCTGCTTCGGTCAGCAGGCCGCTGGCCTGCTGCGTGCCGGCGATGCCGGTGGCCACCAGGCCGGCCACATCCGCGGCCGGGGCGCAGGCTTGCAGCGCCAGGGCCGCGATCAGTACAAACAACAGGCTTAGTTTTCGAGTTGTCATAATCCTCCACGAGCAGGGCGTCGATCTCACCAACGCCGCAGGACTCTATCTTACCTTGCGGGCATTAAAAGCGCCGCATGCCTAGATTAAAAACGCAGGTGGCGCAGCAAATGCTGCGCCACCTGATGAGAAACAAACCACCGCAAGCTTACGGAGCCAGGCAGGCGCCGGGTTCCCCCGCGCCGCCGCGCCAGCCGCAGAACGACCAGCCGCCGCCGATGTTGCCGTTGAACTGGTTATTGTTCAGCAGGAAGGCCTGCCAGGCACCGCTACTGGGTACCGTGCTGGTCCAGCTGCCGCTGGCCTGCTGACCCCCACTGGCGATCGTGCCGGTGAAGGTGTACGTATACGGACCCCAGGTGGTAGTTCCGCTGATGTTGTTGCCTGAGATCGAGAAGCTAATGCTGTTCGTGTAGGTGGTGGCACCAAGCTGAGTCTTGTTGCTCCAGCTGCCGCCACCAAAGCTCGGCAGCGGGGTCGGAGTGACTGTCGGCGTGAAAGTAGCCGTGGGCGTCGGCGGCTGGGTGGCCGTCGGCAGGTCGTACGCTGTGAAGTCCGTGGCGGTGGCATAACGCAGCCACAGCCAGCAGTCACCCGCGCTGTTGGGGTTTTGCACCACCACATATTCCGAGCTCGGGAAGGTCTTCAGCACTTGTACCTGCTGGCCGGCGGCAATGGTGGTGATCAGCCGGTAGGCCACGCTGGGGCCGGAGCGGCAGTTGGTGTCCTGCGTCACCGAGACGTACGCAGTGCCCAACGTCGGCACCAGCGTACTGGTCGGCTCCTGAGTTTCGCCGGCCTGGGTGGCTTCGCCACCCGAGTCCGGCGCGGCAGTAGCTTGCGTGCCGCCGCCGTTGTTGCCGGCCGCGGCCGTCTCCAACTGGCTGATCTGCATGGTCTGGGCGATGCCAGTGGCAATCGCATCTTCCGTGCTCAAGCCGCCGCACGCAGCCAGCAGCAAAGCAAGCCCAACCAGAACTACAAGTGCGCCTTTACGTACAGTCATCATGAACTCCTTACTATTGATAAGAGTTCACTATTCTAAGGCCACTTGCATGGGCTGGGGAAGCCCCCAGAACGCGTTCCGCAGAACTCCCAACTGCCCATGTCCAGATTGCCGATGAACTGGGCTGAGCCGGGGGCGGTGATGCGCGCCTGCCAGTTGCCGCTGCCCGTGCCGCCAAAGCTGCCGCTGGCTTGCTGGTGGCCGCTGGCGATCGTGCCGGTGAAGGAGTAGGCGAACGCGCCCGGATTGGTGACCGCGCTGCAGGTCAGGTTCATGCCCGTGACCGAGCAGCTCATCGCGCCGGTGCGCTCGACCCCGCCGTGGAACACGCGGATGGTCCAGTTGCCCGACCAGTCAAAGGACGGCGTCGGCGAGGGCGTAATGGTCGGCGTGGGGGTCGGCGGCTGGGTGGCCGTCGGCAGGTTGTAGGCGCTGAAATCAGACGTGTTTGCATAGCGCAACCACAGCCAGCAGTCGCCCGAGCTGTTGGGGTTCTTCACCACCACATAGTCTGAGCCGGCAAAGGTCTTGAGCACTTCCACCTCTTGGCCGATCGTGACGGTTGTCACCAGACGGTAGTGCTGGCTGGGGCCGGAGCGGCAGTTGGTATCCACCGAGACGGAGACCAGGGCGATCGCCGAGGTCGGCTCTGCGGTTTCGCCGGGCGCAGTCGTGTTCGTCGGCTGGGCAGCCGGGGTGGCGGTTGCCGCCCCGCCAGCCGCGGCCGTCTCCAGCTGGCTGATCTGCTGGGTCTGCGCAATGCCGGTGGCAATGGCGTCTTCCGTGCTCAGGCCGCCGCAGGCGGCCAGCAGCACCGAAAGCACCAGGAATGTGGTCAATAACAGTTTATGAGAACGCATCTTTCCTCCAGAAAGGCTGCCAGGTATCGTCAGCAACCCTGTCCATACAACGATTAAACACGCAAAAACACATGCGCCAAATGGTACTTTTTGAGGGGTTGGCGCAATTGCCTCGAAAACAAAAATGCGCCGCAAAACGGCGCATTTTTTGCGTTTACAGCCAGATCAGGCTTTGCGCTGCCACAGCAACAAGGCAGCCACCATGGCCACGATGCCCACCAGCGACCAGCGCAGGTCGTTGTCCATAAAACTCGGCCACAGGCTGGCGGTCAAGCCCAGACCCTGCAGCAGGAAGATGAAACCCATCAGCCCCAGGCCAATGGCGAATAACTTGATCAATGACATGGCTAGATCTTTCCTTGCGGGGGCGGCGGGGACACCAGGGTGTCCTTATCCAAAAAGTCGCCGCGGCGGGCGGGGGCCAGCATGGCCAGCTCGCGCGTGCGGCGCTCATAGCACTCATTGCATTCCCAGTTGCGGTGGGCGTCGCCGCCCTCGCGGGCGAACTCGGCTTCGGGCTTGAACTGCTTGCAGCTGTAGCACTGGCGCAGGCTCAGGTTGGTGTAGCCGGCGTTGTGCTCAGCGGCGTCGCCGCCGATCGGCTGGGCGCGGTGCGGCAGGCCCACAATGTTGTACCAGCCGTCGGCCGTGCGGCCTACGGCTTTGCCGCTCACCAGCACCGGGCCCAAGGCCCAGCTGCCGTCGCGCCCCACCAGGCTGCGCGCCTGGTACTTGCCATCCTTCAGGCGGTAGGCGTAGGCGGTGTTGTCACTCAGGCGGTAGGCGCGGATGGCGCCCTCAGCCACTGCTTTTTCCAGCACTTCTTCGTAGGTCATTCCACTTGCATCCTTCGTTCAGTGATTGCTGATTCATCTGATTATAGCCGCACAAGTAAAAAAGCAAACTACAAAGACACAAGGGTCACGAAGAAAAACCTTTAAGAAAGATTTCCTTTGTGTTCTTTGTGCCTTTGTGGTGAAAGCTTTCTTGTGGCATGGTGATACGATTTTTTGAGTTGATCGCTGAAAGCTGCTCACAAAGGGCACAAAGAAGAAACAGCTTTAAGAAAGATTTCCTTTGTGCCTTTGTAGTGAAAGCTTTTCTTGTGCCTTTGCTTTTTAGCTGATGGCTGAAAGCTGAGCGCTCATCGCCTGCACCGCCCGCGCCCGATGGCTCAGCTGGTTCTTGTGCTCAAAGCTCAACTCAGCCATGGTCAGCCCAGTCCCCGCCACCACGAATATCGCGTCATAGCCAAAGCCGCCATCGCCGCGCTCGGTTGGCGTGATCTCGCCAACGCATTCGCCCTCGGCGAAGGCGGTGCGCCCGTCCGGCCAGGCCAGACACACCGTAGCGCAGAAGCGCGCTGGCCACGGCTGTGGCAGCGGGCGCAGCTGCTCCAACAGGTAGACGCGCCGGTCCGCATCCGTGGCGCCCGGCTTGGGCGAGTAGCGGGCCGAGTGCAGCCCGGGCGCGCCGGCCAGGGCCGCCACCTCCAGGCCGCTGTCGTCGGCCAGGGCCGGCAGCCCGCTGGCCTGGGCGAAGGCCAGCGCCTTGATGGCGGCGTTCTCCATATACGTGCTGCCAGTCTCGGGCGGGTCGAGCGCCAGGCCCAGCTGGCCTGGCGTGCACAGCTCTAGCTGTGGCAGCCCGCCCAGCAAAGCCTGGAATTCGAGCACTTTGCCGGGATTATTGGTGGCGATCAGCAGTTTGGGCATAAGCGCATTCTATGCCAGATTCAGAACAAAGACTCTACGCAATAGTACTCAACCCGCACTAACAGGCCTGATTCTACGGATCTACCCGTATTTTCGGCTGGATATTGACCGATTCTGCAATTTTTGTTATAATCTGCCCAACTTATTCAGAATCCTTTGCAATCTCGGTCGCAAAGGATTCTTTTTGAATCAGGACGCTAAATTTCGCCCAAACCGGCTTTCCACTTCCCCCTCACCATGGCTAAACGCAACCCTTTACGCATCAATGTTGGATTCCTGGTCAAGGCCGATGCCGGTTACAGCCGCACCATCGAGTTTGACGTGGGCGAAATGGTCCTCTCCGATGATTTCACCGTTACCGACCTCAAGGGCGCGGTGACCTTTGGCCGTACCCCCCAGGGCCTGGTGGCCCAGGTCAACCTCAGCGGCCGCACCGCAGCCGACTGCGCCCGCTGCCTCGACCCGTTCGAGCTGGCCATAGCCACCGACTTCACCGAACTGTACGCCTTTGACGAGCGCTCAGTCACCGAGTCGCAGCTGCTGGTGCCCCCCAGCCACCAGATCGATCTGGCCCCGCTGGCCCGCGAGTATCTGCTGCTGGATATGCCCATCACCCCGCTGTGCCGGCCCGACTGCAAGGGCCTGTGCACCGAATGCGGCGCCAACCTCAACACCACCGATTGCGGCCACCCCCAGGCCGGTGCCGATGCCCCACCCACCCCAGCCGACGAGGCGCACGATCCGCGCTTCGCCGCGCTCAAAGACCTGCTGGACCCGAAAGAGTAGCTCGGTAGCGTACCTGAGCCACCGCAAGGAGGAGTTATGTCTTTTCAGTCCCATCCTGATGACGATGCACCCGAGCAGCCCGTGCTGTTTGACGACAACCCGCTGGAGGAGATGGCCAACAACACCAGCCCGGGTGGTTTCATGGTGGATGAGATGCAGGAGATCCAGCGACTGCGCTGGCACTACATCAACGACGAGGAAGCCGACGACGACAGCCTGGCCGCCCTCGGCACCGCCGAGCCGGACGCCGACGCCGCCGAAGCTTACGAGCTGCCGCCAGACGAGGTCATCGACACGGTGGGCCTGTACCTGAAAGAAATGTCGGCTGTGCCCCTGCTCAACATGGAGCAGGAGGTCAGCCTGGCCAAGCGCATCGAGAACGCCAAGAAGGCCCTGAGCCAGCTCAAGAAACTCCAGGGCAAGGATGGCAAGCGCGCCCAGCTCGAAGCCATCGTAGAAGACGGACGCCAGGCGCGCGATCACCTGATCCGCGCCAACACCCGCCTGGTGGTCAGCATCGCCAAGAAGTACATGGGGCGCGGCGTGCCGTTCCTGGACCTGATCCAGGAGGGCAACCTGGGCCTGATGAAGGCGGTCAGCAAGTTTGACCACCGCCGCGGCTTCCGCTTCTCCACCTATGCCACCTGGTGGATCCGCCAGACCATTACGCGCGCCATTGCCGACCAGGGGCGCACGATCCGCGTCCCAGTCCACATGATCGACCGTATCCGTCTGCTGTACAAGACCGCCCACCAGCTGGAGCAGAAGAACGGCCAGCCGCCTTCGTTGGAGCAACTGGCCAAAGAGATGAAAGAGGATGTCGGCAAGATCGATTGGATGCTGCGGGTCAGCTGGCTGCCGCTCTCGCTGGAGAGCCCGGTGGGTGACGAGGAAGACTCCGAGCTGGGCATGTTCGTCGAAGACGAGAACAGCCCCAGCCCCAGCCAGAGCGCCTACAAGAACATGATGGAGCAGAAGGTCCACGAGGTGCTCGGCACGCTCAGCCCGCGCGAGGCCCGCATTCTGCGCCTGCGTTTTGGCCTGGAGAACGGGCGCTACTACACCCTCGAAGAAGTCGGCGAGAAGTTCGGCCTCACGCGTGAGCGCATCCGCCAGATCGAAGGCAAAGCCCTGCGCCGCCTGCGCCACCCCCTCCGCGCCCGCCAGCTACGCGACTACATTCAGGGCACCTAGCCCCGCTATATGCAAAACAAAAAGCCGCTCGCACGAGCGGCTTTTGTTTTTGCCGATTCACCGTGTAGGGCGTACGCTGTTTCACAGCGCATCAAGCCCGCCTTCGCTCGTCATTGCGAGGAATGCTGAAAGTTGCATGTTTATGCAACTTTCAGCCCCGAAGCAATCTGATTTTTTTATCAATCACTCAAACCAGATTGCATATCTGCGCTTCGCAATGACAGACATTTTGTTCCACAGTAGCAGAGCGCCCGCCCCGCCCTCATCACCGTGTCATCCTGAGCGGGTATCTACATTCTCACCAGACCGCCGAACCCAGACCAGCGAAGGATCCTTGCTGGCACATCTTCTACATAAGGCCGTTTTCATCAACATACGCCAGCGAGAACCCCTTGCGGAGCTTATGCTGAGCGCAGCGAAGTACTCGAAATTCACGGATTTGCGTAGGGGCGAGGCATGCCTCGCCCTCCTCGCATGACAGACACTTGAGCCACGCTTGACTTAATTCACTCCATCTATATAATTAGACAAATATCTAATTAATTAGACCGAGCAAGAATGAGCACAGAAACCGAACTGATCGACTTCTTCAAAGCCCTAGCCGAACCCAAGCGCCTCAAGATCGCCGGCATCCTGGCCCAACGGCCGCATGCCGTCGAAGAGTTGGCCAGCCTGCTGAGCCTCTCCGAGGCCACCGTCTCGCACCACCTCAGCCTGCTGGCACGGGCTGGCCTCGTGCGCGCCCGCGCCGATGGTCACTACAGCATCTACGAGCTACAGAAGGACCGCCTGGAGAACATGGCCGAGCGCCTGCTGGCCAAAGAGACCCTGCCCGCCGTCGCCGCCGATGTGGATATGCACGCCTATGACCGCGCCGTGCTGCGCAACTTCAGCGGCCCAGACGGCCGCCTCAAGGCGCTGCCGGTGCAGCGCAAAAAGTTTGAAGTCGTGCTGCGCCACGCTGTGACCCTGTTCAAACCCGGCAAGCGCTACACGGAAAAAGAGGTCAATAAGCTTCTGGCCCGCATTCACGAAGACACCGCCAGCCTGCGCCGCGGCTTGATCGAGATCAAGCTCATGCAGCGCGCCAACGGCGAATACTGGCTGGCTTCCTAAAACTTCGCTTAGCTCTCCGCCACGTAAGGCGCAGCATGCTGCGCCCCTAGCACTCCGTGTCATTCCGACCGGGTTCATAAGCCTGCGCCAGATCGCCGAACCCACGTCAGGGAGGAATCCTTACTGGGACATCTTCTATGTACAGCAGATTTTCATCCGTGGCCAGCGAGGATCCCTCGCTACGCTCGGGATGCACGGATTTTCGTCAGGCAAGACATGCACTGCTTATGTACAAAAAAGAGCACAAAGTTTCCTTTGTGCTCTTTGTGTCTTCGTGGTTTGAGGGGTTACTACGCCAGCGGTGACGCGCCCATATCCTGCGCAGCTTCCTGCGAATAGTACGGGTTCTCACCCTCGCCGTGCTCGGTAATGTCGACGACTTCCGTCACCTCAGGCACCGCGTCCATGATGGCGCGCTCAATGCCCTGGCGCAGCGTCACCGCCGAGAGCCCGCAGCCCTGGCAGCCGCCGCCCATCTCCACGTAGACCGATGTGTTCTTCACATCGGTCAACAACACCCAGCCGCCGTGGCCGGCCACACCGGGGTTGATGTAGTCATTGATGACCTGCTGCACCTGGATCGCCAGTGGCTCGCTCCAGTCGCTGCGCACACGGTCCGTTGGCGGGCCGAACGGCGCGGGCGGGTATTCAATGTTAAAGCCCGCCGCATAGCGCTGGTCGTCGTAATCCACTCGGCAGCCCTTCACCTTATCGGCCACATCCGGCGCGAACAAAAAGTCAAACTCACCGGCGGGCTGCACAATATCCTCGGGCGTGGCGTTGCTGCGCTCCTGGAACTTGAACTCGGTCTGGTAGCCGCCGCCAGGCAGCGTACCGCGGATGCCCACCCGCACCGCCAAGCCTTCTTTGCCGCGCGTACGGATCAGCTCTGCGATCTTCTCGCTGGCTGCCGGAGTAATGTCCAATACTTGGGTGCTTGCTTCAGTCATTTGTTACCTTTCGCACAAGTATACCTTGCTGCTTTCTATCTTAGTCGGCCCGCCGCGCCACATTCTTACGCAGGCTAACCGCTCCCAACGCCTTGATTTTCCCGCCGCTGTCGCTTTTTTGGCCGCAATGCGTAGTACATACATGACCAGTATCGACCGCGCACTTTAACAACTGAGCACTCCCCACCGTCTTGCAGGCACTCGGCTTGTCAAGCGCCTTGAACTATTAACCTTTAACAGGTGCTGCGGCCCCCTCCTTTCCAGGCATGATGATGATTAAAGCTTTCATGACATCCGGGTATCCCAAGCTAAGCATGACACGAGCAGCGTAGCAGGCTGTGCCTTAGGTCTGTCATTGCGAGGCGCAGGCTTGCCTGCGCACGAAGCAATCTGGTTTCTACCCAAGCCTCCAAAAAACAAGCTCGCGCAGGGCGAGGCATGCCTCGCCCCTGCAAACTAGCCCAATGATTCGGACGGGTGCGCCCGGCGTGCCCATTAATGATAGGCTTGAGACCAATGCCCACCAAGAACAAAACTCCCCTGGCCCTGCTGTGCTTCGCCGTCGCCTTCCTGGCCTACTGGGGCTTCGCCCTCGCCCTCGGCAAGGCCAACACCAGCGCGGCCGCCTACTTCAACCTGCTGGCCGAGGCTTTCCTCAACGGCCGCCTCTACATCACCGACCCAGCCACCACCATCGACCTGACCCTGCACAATGGCAACTGGTACGTACCCTTCCCGCCCCTGCCCGCCCTGCTGATGCTGCCCTGGGTGGCGCTGGCTGGCGTGGCCAGCCTCAACACCACCGTGTTCGCGGCACTCTTCGGTGCGCTGAATGTGGCCCTGGTCTTCCTCATTCTGTGCAGCATGGCCGAGCGCGGCTGGATCTCGCTGAGCATGCCCGACACACTGTGGCTCACCGCCCTGTTCGGCTTGGGCAGTGTGCACTGGTACAGCGCCACCAATGGCACGGTCTGGTTCGTGGCCCAGATCTGCACAGTCACCTTTGTTGCCCTCGCCACCCTGATCACGATCCAGCGCGGCCCGGCCTGGCTGGCTGGCCTGGCCCTGGGCCTGGCGGTAGCCGCCCGGCCCACAGCCGCACTCAGCTTCCCGCTGCTGCTCGGTATCGCCGCCATGCATCACAACTCGCTCGACCTGCGCCGCGTCTTGCGCTGGGGCTTGCAGGCGGCCGTGCCGCTGCTGTTGGTGGCCGCCGCCCTGCTGGCCTACAACCAGGCTCGCTTCGGCAACCTACTTGACTTTGGCTACACCAACGCCCAGGTCAACCCGCGCCTGCAAGCCGACCTGGCCACCTATGGTCAGTTCGACCCACACTACATCCCGCGCAACCTGCGCGCCATGCTCTTCGCCCTTCCGGTCTGGGATGCCGAAGCCCGCCGCCCTACTGTGGATGGCGATGGCCTGAGCCTGCTGCTCACCACGCCGGCCCTCGTCTTCATCGCCGCGGCCCGCAAACGCGATCCGCTCACGCTGGGCGCCTGGGCCGCGTTGGGTCTGTTGCTGGTGCCGCTGCTGCTGTACTACAACACGGGCTGGTGGCAGTTTGGTTACCGCTTCAGTCTCGACTTTATGATCCCGGTGATGGTGCTGCTGGCGCTTGGGATGCGCTCGCCGCTGTCATGGCTGGCGCGCGGCCTGATCCTGGCTGGCGTGCTGGTCAATTTGTACGGGGTACTGTGGTGGCACCTGCTGTAACGCCGCCCAACACCCACCGTTGGCTCTACTACTATGGCTAAAGCGCTGCACGCCAAACTGATCTACAACCACACCGCTGGCAACCAGAACGAATCGCCCCAGCAGCTGGTCGATATTCTGCTGGCCATGCAGGCCAACGACATTCTGCCCGAAGTGTTCGTGGTGCAGCCTGGGGCCGACGTGGCCGCAGTGGTGCGCCGCGCCCTGGCCGATGGCACCCGCATGCTGGCGGTGGCCGGCGGCGACGGCACAGTCGACAGCGTGGCCCACAACATGGTCAAGACCCCGCTGCGCCTCGGCATCATCCCCATCGGTACGCGCAACAACCTGGCCCTCAACCTGGGCATCCCGTCTGACATCCCTGCGGCGGTCAAGCTGCTGCGCAGCGGCCAGCCCACCCGCATTGACGTGGGCCGGGCGCGCAGCGGCGGTGTGGTGCGCCACTTTCTGGAGCTGGCCACGATCGGCCTGCTGTCGGATCTGTACGAGATCACCGATGAACTCCAGCACGGCGACCTGACCCGCGTGGGCGAATGGCTGAGCACTTTCATGGCCGCCGAACCGAGCCAAGCCCAGTTGACCCTCGACCATGCCCGCAAGGTGGGCGCCAGCGGCCACATGGTGCTGGTGGCCAACATGCCTTACATCGGGCCCAACATCCAGATCGATCCCAAGGTCTCGTACCGCGACGGCAAGCTGGACGTGTTCGTGTTCTCCGACATGAGCAAGTTCCACTTCATCTCGTTCGCGCTGCGCTCACTGGCCGGCACGGTAGAAAAGGAATCGATCCGCCACTTCCAGGTCAAGCAACTTAAGCTAGACTCACAACCCGCCATGAACATCATGACCGATGGTCTGGAGCTCGGCAGCGGCCCCGTCAAGATCGAGGTGCTGCCCAAAGCCCTGACCGTGATGGCGGGCCGCAAACCCCGCAGGAAGAAGCAATAACACCGCATGCCCAAAAAGCCCTCCACGCCACCCATCGTCGAAAGTCTGCAGGAACAGGTAGAGGTCCTGCAGGAGCAGATCAAGCCGGATCCCAGGGCGCACAAGCGCCCGCTGCCCTACCGCATCGGCATCTTCGTAGCCTGCCTGGCCGGCTTGCTATTCCTGCTCAGCTTTGCGCCCGCCGAGCAGCGCGAGGTGCTGTGGCGGGCGCTGACCCTGCGCCGCAGCCTGATCGTGCCGATGCTGATCCTCGGCCTGCTGGCGCTCTCACTGTTGTGGGCCCGCGGCCAGGAGATCGATAACCGCGCCTTCCTGTTCTTCAATCTGCGCGGGCGCCGGCCGCGCTGGCTGGATATTGCCCTGGGCACCTTCAGCCAGCTGGGCAACGGCGCGCTGGCCATCGGCCTCTCGCTGTATCTGTTCAACCGCAACCAGGACCTCTCGATCCAGCTGGCCCTGGGCGTCTTGAGCATCTCCATCATGGTGGAGCTGCTCAAGACGGTGACGGACCGGGCGCGCCCGTTCATCGCCAATCCCAAGGCCCGCGTGGTCGGCTGGCGCGAGCCGGGGCGCTCCTTCCCCAGCGGGCACACCTCGCAGATCTTCTTTCTGGTCACGCTGCTGTATCACCACTTCCAACCTGGGCTGGTGGTGGGGGTGCTACTGTTCGCCGTGGCGGCCTTGGTAGGCTTCACGCGTATGTACGTAGGCGCCCACTACCCGCGGGATGTGCTGGGCGGCGCGCTGCTGGGCGTGATGTGGGGCACGCTGGCCAATCTCATAGACCCATACTGGGTGCCGCTGTTCATCGTAGGCACGCCATAAACCTGTCGAGATGATAAAAAGCATTGATCAATAAAGAAGCAAGGGTTTGAATTTATCCGCGTCAATCTGCGTTTATCTGCGGCTAAATACTTTTTTCGGGCGATGTATACTCAGCTTCCAATGACGAAGCACATCCTGGTGGCCGTTGCCTGGCCATACGCCAACGCTGAAATCCATGTCGGCAACCTGACCGGCTCGTATTTGCCCGCCGATATCTTCGCCCGCTATCACCGCCTGAAAGGCAACCACGTGCTGATGGTGTCTGGCTCGGATGCGCACGGCACCCCCATCACGGTCAAATCAGACGCCGAGGGCGTGACCCCTGAGGCCGTCTATCACCGCTACCACGCCGGCTTCATTGAACTGTTCCAGAAACTGGGCTTGCAGTACGACCTGTTCACCAGCACGCATACCCAGAACCACTTCAAGGTTTCGCAGGCCATGTTCACCGCACTCAAGACGCGCGGCTACCTGTACACCGAGGAGCAGCAGCAATGGTTCTCGGCCAGCCTGGGCAAGTTCCTGCCTGACCGCTACGTCGAGGGCACCTGCTACATCTGCGGCTTCGAAGGCGCCCGCGGCGACCAATGCGACAACTGCGGCAACGTGCTCGACTCGACCCAGCTGATCGATCCGCGTGCCAAGGAAGATGGCTCCACCCCGGAGCTGCGCACCACCACACACTACTTCCTCGACCTGGGCCAGCTGGAGCAGCAAGTCGTCAGCTTCCTTGAGGAGCGCCAGGGCTACTGGCGCCCCAACGTCGTCAACCGCTCACTGGGCTGGATCCGCAAAGAGCGTCTGCGCGGCCGCCCCATCACGCGCGATCTCGACTGGGGCATCCCGGTGCCGGAAGCCGGCTGGGAAGACAAGCGCCTGTACGTGTGGTTCGAGGCGGTGATCGGCTACCTCTCGGCCGCCATCGAGTGGGCCGCGCTGAGCGGCCAGCCGGGGGCTTGGCACCAGTGGTGGACCAACCCTGAAGCGCGCGCCTATTACTTCCTGGGCAAGGACAACATTGATTTCCACGCCATCATGTGGCCGGCCGAGCTCATCGGCGTGGGCGAAGAGTTCGCCCGCGTCTTTGAAAACACTCCAGGCAGGATATTGACCTTGCCCTACGATGTGCCGGCCAACGAATTCATGAACATGGAGAACCGCAAGATCTCCGGCAGCCGCAACTGGGGCGTGTGGGGCTTGGATTTCCTCAGCCGTTACGACGCCGACCCGCTGCGCTATTACCTGACCGTCAACATGCCCGAGACCAGCGACTCGAACTGGGATTGGGATGATTTTGTGCGCCGCAACAACAATGAGCTGGTGGCCACCTGGGGCAACCTGGCCAACCGCGTGCTCTCGTTCGCGGCCAAACACTGGGACGGCCGCGTGCCGCAGCCCGGCCCCTTGCGCCCGGCTGACGAAGCGCTGCTGGCTATCGTCGAAGACGGATTCGATAGCGTGGGCCAACTGATCGAGAGCGTGAAGCTGCGCGCCGCCCTGGCGGAGGCCATGCGCCTGGCGGCAGAAGTCAACCGTTACCTGGACGAGCAGGCGCCCTGGGCGCAGGTCAAGACCGACAAGGACGCGGCGGGCATCACCATCTACACCGCCCTGCGCGCCATTGATAACCTCAAGCTGCTGCTGGCGCCCTTCCTGCCGCACAGCGCCGAGGCGCTGCACAGCATGTTGGGCTACCACGCCCCGCTGTTCGGCGAACAGTACACGGAAGCCATCGCCGACAATCTGGGCGAGCACCAGGCGCTGCGTTACCGCGCCGCGGCCGTGCCCGGCCACTGGCGCCCCAGCACGCTGGAGGGCGGCCGCGTGCTGCGCCAGCCCGGCCCGCTCTACAAGAAGCTGGAACCCGAGATCGCTGACCAGGAACGTGCCCGCTTGGGCGGAGGCAACGGATAGCCATGCGCAAACAGGGGGCCCGCAAAATCGCAGCAACCAAACGCAGCCCGGTTAAACGCGCCGGCCGGCGCAAGGCTGCGGCTCCACAGGCGGCCCCAGCCTTGCGGCCGCGTATCACCCCAGCCGTGATCGCGCTGGGCGTGGTCCTGCTGGCGCTGCTGTTTTATCTCAACACGTATGTGGGTCACACCGCTGGCCAGCCGCACATCAACGACTATATGTTGGTGCACATCGCCGGCAGTGCGCTGCGCAACGGGCTGGATATGTACGACCCGGCCCAGTGGGACGCAGCCCATCGCCTCTTCGGCAATGGCTACACCGATAACGCCATCTTCATTTATCCGCCGCCGATGGCGCTGATCTTTGCGCCGTTCTCGCTGCTGCCGCCCGCGGCCGGTGAAGTGGTCTGGCTGTTTTTCTGCCAGCTGCTGCTGGCCGTTTCGGCCTATTGGCTGCTGCGCGGCGTTGACCTGAGCCAGCCGCGCCGCTTTGCCCTGGTGGTTGCCTGCATTGTGTTCTTTTTGCCAACCATCAATGCCTGGTGGGCGCGCCAGCACTCGTTCCTGCTGTTGTTCTTCCTGGCCGCCGCGTATATGCTGCTGATGCGGCGCAAAGACTGGGCGGCAGGCGCGTTTTTGGCGCTGGCCGCCCTGCGCCCCAGCCCGGTGCTGTTCCTGGCCTGGGCCATCATGGGCTGGGCGCTGGCCCACCGCCGCTGGCGGGTGTGGATCAGCACCGCCGCCAGCGCCGTAGCGCTGTACTTCATCGGCGTGCTCGTGCGCCCGGGCTGGCTGCAAGTGTGGATAGAGCACACGGTGGGCAGCGACGGCAAGCTGGACGCCTACCAGGCCTATGTGCCCACGCTGTGGGGTCTACTGGCTGATCTTGGCGCGCCGACCTGGTCGCTTATAGGCGGCGTGGTGTCAGTGGGCCTGGCCATCTTCTCGATCTGGTGGATGCGCCGCTACAAGCACACCAACTTCACATCGGTGGTGCTGCTGTTCGTGCCGCTCTCGTTGTTTCTCTCGCCCTACTCCTGGAACTATGACTTTATCCTGCTGCTGATCCCCCTGCTGCTTATCGTGCGGCATGCCGAGCACTCGGCGCCCGAGTTGCGCCGGCGCCTGTGGCCCTGGCTGCTGGCGGTGACTCTGGCCCTGCCCTACGCGCTACGCGTAGTGGCCATGCTGCGCGGGCGCGATACGCTGAGCGCGCTGCTGCCGCTGGCGGTGTGGGCGTTGGGCCTGTGGGTGGTGAGCACACCCTACGCGCGTGACCCGCGTGGCACGCTGCCGCCCGGCGGCGTGGAGCGCAGGCGGCGGGGGTAAGACAAAAGCTTAACTTAATTATTTATCAAGAACTCAGTTCTACAACTGGAACTCTTCGTGAGCAAGAAGTACTTCTAGTGTTTTCCATGATACAGGACATAATGTTCTTAGTCTCTCGTCAGTAACGCCCTGTTGCCATTCTGAAAAAGCTGTCTCATACCCATTTAGCCAGTCAGAGATTCTTTTATATTCATAGTTCTCAGCTAAATTGTCTTTCATTAGCATTTCTTGCAAGAATTTCAACCTCGGTTTGCGCAAATGGATATCTGTATCAAACACATGAATCGCCTCGGGTGGAATGATTGGCATCACTTTGCCGCCCTGAGCATCTTTCGAGTCAGACAGAACGCCGAGTCCGCGATTCTGTCTGTACACATTCTTCAGAAAATCCATATCTACCAGAACCGCCGGTTGCCTCAGCAGGAAATTTTTAGCCAAGTCATATTCACCGTCAAGTATTACTTCGTTTTCTTGCAAGTCAAACTTGCATATCCAAATAACCTCTATTCCTCTTTCCTGTGGATTGACTGAATAGATTACATTCGATGTTTCTACTGGGTGTTTAGCCGCCTTAGATTTAACTGAGACCATGAACTGCGTCGCCACCGACGATATTCTCCTACTATCTTCATTACTTTCCTGTATTTTCAAGTTGTCATGAAGATTACGAAGTTGATTGTGAACAGTCGCAAATTCAAGGGGCTCAAGTCGTCTAGCGCTAGTCACACCAGTATTATCGGGAACGGCAAACCTTCGCGCCTTTACTGTGCGATCCACACTAGGCTTCGCGGAAAGAAGAACTGTTTCCTCTGGAAATTCACGAGTTATTAGGCTAAATATATTGGTATGCTCTTCTGAATCTTCTGATGCCCCATTAGAAAGATTCAACCCAACGGGTCCAATATCACGAAAGAAAAACTGAACCCAATTCTTTCCCTTCCACCTGACAATTGATAGATACCCACCAGACGCCCAACGGAACGGCGTTATTGGTAAGCCAGAATAATCCCAGACTATGGGTGCAGCACCCTGATTTGGGGACAACATGTATTCATGAAATTCTTTTTCCCTTTTGCGAACTTCGTCCGAAAGAGAAGCCGCCTCGTACTTGTCCTTTAAAAACTCCTTCCCCCCACGACTATATATCCCATATGCTTCGGCGCTAATATCAATCTCAAGCAAACAGTTTTTGCCACTTTCGTCTTTCACTTGTTTGATTTTTGTGCCATCAAAAATTGTCACCACAGAATAATTCTTATCAGGCCAGAAATCCTCTCTATCTAAATCTGAGGCGAAAACAAAAGCCGGAAGACCCGTGCCATCCGAGTATTTCTTATTCCTAGACTCAGAAATTAGAGGCCACATCTTTATGGTTCTTGAGGCAATAAAGCCCTGCGCCTCCAGTAACTTGCCCAATTTGCTCGGAAAAAATTTATACACACATAAATCAACAAACCAGTATTTAAATTTCAGAAGTGCATTTAGCTTGTATTCGATTGCTAAAACAAGTACAAATAGAAATCCAACTAATACGGCAACAAGCAATCCGATTAAAGAAAGCAAAAAGACTATAGTTATTGCTTCTTTAAAGCTGCGTCCCTCAAAAAGAATGTACTGAAGAAGCTCTCGCCCTTCCCCTTTCACCAAAATAGTAAAAAGATACACTAAAAACGCCCCAACCCCGGTTTGTAATTGAATTCTGCGATAACCTTTAAGCGCCTTTTTTAGTAGCCCACTCATACAAGAATTATAAACAGACTGTCAAGCTAACTACCTTTACTTGTTTCACCTAATTTTCTTACTCCGTCGCCTTCAGCCACGCCTTGACCAGCTTCACGAACTTGGCTTCGCTGGCTTGTGCATCTATCAGGCTGGCGAAGGTGACAGTGCCGCGCTCGTTGTTAATCCATTCCACCATGCCTGAGGGGTCATTGAACACGAAGGCGGCATCGCCCTCGGCTTTGGCGCCGCGGTGGAAGATGAGCATGACTCCCTTGCGCAAGTTAAACGTGATGCGGTCTTCGCTGCCGTAGCCGAAGCTGGGCGCATTCCACTTGATGCGCTCGGCCAGCTTTGGGTCAGCGCTCAATATCATGGCGCGCACCGCCGCCACCAGTTCTCGCTGCTGCTTGGGGAGTTTGTTGATAAACGCGTCTACCTGGCTCATGGATACGAAACCTACAGATGAATGCAGATGTTAGAACTATCTGCGTTCATCTGCATTTATCTGTGTTCATCTGTGGTGAGGTTTAAACCCAGACTACAAAACCACATTCACCAGCTTACCCTTGACCACAATGACTTGGCGCGGCGTTTTGCCGTCCAGCGCCTTGGCGACCGCTTCGCTGGCCAGGGCGCGGGCCTTGGCGTCGTCTTCGCTGATACCAGCCGGCACGGTGATGCGGTCGCGCAGCTTGCCGTTGACTTGCACCACCAGGGTAATCTCATCCTCACGCGCGGCAGCCTCGTCGGCAACCGGCCAAGGCTGCAGGTGCACCGAGTAGGGCTTGCCAGCCTGCGCCCACAGCTCTTCGGCCACATGCGGGGTGACCGGCGCCATCAGGCGCAGGTACACATCCTTGGCCTCCTCCCATTCCGGGCTGCCCTCCACCTTGGGGCGCAGCTCAGTCATGGTGTTGGCCAACTCCATGTAAGCAGAGATGATGGTGTTGAACTCGAAGGTCTCCAAGTCACGGGCAACCTTCTGGATGGTCTGGTGCACCTTGCGGCGCAAGGCCTTGGCTGCTCCCTCATCCTTCATCCCTCCGCCTTCATCCTTGGCCGTGTAAAGAGTCCATACCTTGTGCATCCAGCGCACCACGCCCTGAATGTTCTCATCGCTCCAGGCGCCGCCTTCGTTCCAGCGATAGCCGAACATCAAATACGCGCGCACGGTGTCAGCGCCGTACAGGCGCACCTGCTCATCCGGGTCGATCACGTTGCCGCGCGATTTGCTCATGCGCTGGCCATCCGGCCCCAGGATCTGGCCCTGATTGCGCAGCTGCAGCATGGGCTCGTGGCCTTCGGTGATGCCGATATCCCGCAGCGCTTTGTGGAAGAAGCGCACATACAGCAGGTGCATCACGGCATGCTCTGCGCCGCCGGTGTAGGTGTCCACCGGCATCCAGTAGTCGTATTCCTTCTGGTCGTACGGCGCTTTGTCGTAGTGCGGGCTCAAGTAGCGCAGGAAGTACCACGACGAGCACATGAAGGTGTCCATCGTGTCGGTGTCGCGCTCGGCAGGCTTGCCACAGTGCGGGCAGGTGGTGTGTTTCCAAGTAGGGTGCAGCTTCAGCGGGCTTTCGCCGGTGGGCGTCCACTCCACGTCGTCGGGCAGCAGCACGGGCAGCTGCTCATCCGGCACGGGCTGTGCGCCGCAATCTTTGCAATACACGATCGGGATCGGCGCGCCCCAATAACGCTGGCGCGAGATCAACCAGTCACGGATGCGGTAACCCACGGTGGCGGTGCCGGCTTGCTTCTGCTGCAGGAAGGCGATGGTGTCAGCGATCGCCTGTTCAGCCGGAGTGCCGGTGAGCGGGCCGCTGTTGACCATGACGCCTTCGTGCGTGGCGGCGTGGGCCATGCTGGCGCCGTCGAGGGTCTCGCCCTCGGGCTGGATGACCGGGCGTACCTCCAGCCCATATTTGCGCGCAAAGGTGAAGTCACGCTCATCATGGGCCGGCACAGCCATGATGGCGCCGGTGCCGTAGGTCATGAGTACATAGTCAGCCGTCCAGATCGGCACACGCTCGCCGCTGACCGGGTTGATGGCGTAACCGCCGGTGAACACACCGGTCTTTTCCTTCTCGGTGGACTCGCGCTCAATGTCGGTCTGGCGTGTGGCTTCGGCCACGTAGGCTTCCACCTCGGCCTTCTTGTCCGGCGTGGTGACCTTGGCCACCAGCGGGTGCTCGGGGGCCAGCACCATGAAGGTGGCGCCCCACAGCGTATCCGGCCGGGTGGTGAAGATAGTGAATTCATCGCCGCCTTCGGTCTTGAAGACCACATTGGCGCCCTCAGAGCGGCCGATCCAGTTGGTCTGCAAGGTCTGGATCTGCTGTGGCCAGTCAATGCCGACGAAGTTCAGCAACTCGTCCGCATAGTTGGTGATGCGGAAGAACCACTGCTCCAAATTCTTCTTGATGACGGGCGTGCCGCAGCGTTCGCACACGCGCTTCTCTCCCACCACCTGCTCGCGGGCCAGGGTGGTGTTGTCCTTGGGGCACCAGTCCACCGCGGCCATCTTTCGGTACGCCATGCCGTTCTTGTACAGCTGCAGGAAGAACCACTGCGTCCATTTGTAGTACTCAGGGTCAGAGGAAACCGCCTCACGCCGCCAATCGAACATGGCGCCCATGCTGCGCAGCTGTTTGCGCATGTTGGCAATGTTGGCGTAGGTCCACTCTTTGGGATGGATGTTGCGCTGGATGGCGGCGTTCTCGGCGGGCAGGCCAAAGGCGTCGAAGCCCATCGGGAACATGACGTTGTGGCCGCGCATGCGCATGTAGCGCGCCCGCGCGTCCGAAGGGGTCATGGCATACCAGTGGCCGATGTGCAAATTGCCCGAAGGATACGGCAGCATAGTGAGCGCGTAGTGCTTGGGGCGCGTCGGATCAATGTCGGCATGGTAGATGCCGTCGGCTTCCCATTTTTGCTGCCATTTGGCCTCGATCTCGGCCGGGTTGTACTTCTCTGCCATTCAGTCTCCTCGTTTGCGCGCTTAAAAACAAAAACTCTCGTCACTCGATGCTATTGCATCGGGACGAGAGCAAACTCCCGTGGTACCACCCGCATTGCCAACGCAGTTTGCTGCGCATGGCCGCTCTTTGACGCTGTATCGGGCGTGCCCGTTGCCGTGCCGGTGAAGGCCCGCAGGCGAGTTCAGCTTGCTTTTGCGCGTGCCGGGCTTACACCACTGCACCCAGCTCTCTGTGAGCGTAAAGCGAAACCTACTACTCCTGCTCGGCGCAACCGTTCACTGCCGGTTGCTATTCACTTGTGCTGCTAGTGGACCCAGAGGGATTCGAACCCTCGACCTCCTCAATGCCATTGAGGCGCGCTCCCAGCTGCGCCATGGGCCCAAAATTCAGTTTGTTACGAGGCGCTCGCCAGAGCGCCGTGGTAACCTGTCTTATAAACGTGCCAGTGCCATTATCGCACAGTGGACCTGGAGGGATTCGAACCCTCGACCTCATCAGTGCGATTGATGCGCGCTCCCAACTGCGCTACAGGCCCTAGTTACAGAGGCAGGATTGTACTTTGCCGAACGGGCGCTGTCAAGAATTCAAAGAGCAGCAAAGGGTTTATACTTAATTCTTACCCTTTCCAACCACCCCGAAAGACCTAAAACCTATGACCGCTACTGCATCCGCTCCGGCTCCGGGGCAACCGCAAAGCATGCGTACCTTCTATACCATCTGGCTCGGCCAGCTGGTCTCCCTGCTCGGTTCCGGCCTCACCGGCTTCGCCCTCGGCGTATACGTGTACCAGGAGACGACCTCGATCACGGCCTTCGCCATGAGCATCCTGGCCTTCACCCTGCCCGGCGTGCTGTTCTCGCCGGTGGCCGGCGCCCTGGTGGACCGCTTCCCGCGCCGCTGGATGATGATCCTCAGCGACACCGGCGCCGGCTTTACCACCCTGGCCGTCCTGGCCCTGATCCTGACCGATAACCTGCAGATCTGGCACATCTACGCCGCCAACTTTGTGGCGTCACTGTTCAACACCTTCCAGTGGCCGGCCTACTCTGCGGCCACCACCATGCTCGTGCCGCAGGCCCAGCTGGGCCGCGCCAGCGGCATGGTGCAAATGGCCGATGCGATCGCCCAGCTGGCCGCGCCGGCCATCGCCGGGGCGCTGTTCGTCACCTGGGGCATGCCTAATATCATCATGATCGACATCATCACCTTCCTGTTCGCGGTGGGTACGCTGCTGTATGTACGCATCCCCGAGCCGAAGCGCACCGCCGAGGAAGCCGCCAGCAAACCCAGCATCCTATCCAGCATCCGGGCTGGCTTCACTTACATTCGCAACCGCCCGGGCCTGTTCCAGCTGCTGATGTACTTCGCCGGCATCAACCTGTTCTTCACGATGCTGCAGCCGCTGTGGACCCCGCTGCTGCTCGACCTGGGCACACCGGCCCAGGCCGGCCTGGTGGGCTCCTTCGTGGGGGCCGGCATGCTGGTGGGCACCTTTGTAATGAGCGCCTGGGGCGGCCCAAAACGCCGCGTCTACGGCGTTCTGGGCACCGGCATCTGGATGGGCGCCATGCTGCTGTTCCTGCTGCTGCCGGCCAGCATGGTGCTGATCGCCGTGACCGGTTTCTTCTCGATGCTGGTGCTGCCGATCATGAACGGGAGCAGCCAGGCGTTGTGGCAAAGCAAAACCGAGCCTGACCTGCAGGGCCGCGTATTCTCCGTGCGGCGCATGCTGGCCCAGTTCACCGCGCCCATCGCCATCCTGCTTTCCGGCCCGCTGGTGGACCGCGTGTTTGGCCCGGCGCTGATGCCCGGCGGAGCGCTGGCCGATACGCTCATCGGCCAGCTGGTGGGCGTAGGCCCCGGCCGCGGCATGGCCCTGTTCTTCGCTGTGATCGGCCTGCTGGTGCTGGTGATCTCGATCCTGGCGCTGGGCAGCCCGCGCCTGCGCAATGTTCAGGACGAGATTCCCGATGTGATCATCAAGAGCCAGACCGAAGAAGAGACGCTGAAGGAAGCGCTAGGAACCAGCTAACAAAAAAGCCCCGCACATGCGGGGCTTTTTTCTACAGGTAGTTCATCAGCAGCCAGGCAATGCCGGCGATGACCGCCGCGCCGGCGATCTGGCGCGGCAGCAGCTTGAGGTGCACTTTGGCGTGGAAGCCGTAGTCCTTGTATCCGGCCAGACCTTCAGTGCCGGGGAACACCGCCCACTTGGGGGTAATGGTGTTGAGTACGAACCAGTCAATGAACACCAGGTCAAACGTGGTGATGATGAGCTGGATCAGCAGCGCATGCACGAACAGCGTGCCGTAGCCCGCCCCGCTCTGCTGAGCAAAGGTGTAGGTGGAATACAGCGTGCCACCCACCAGGATCACCATCAGCGGGAAGATGGCCTTCTTGGCGTGCTCCTTCTCCTTGGCGGTCAGCGGTTTGGCCTTAGCCAAAATATCTGGCGGGGTTTCACCCGGCGCCAGAAACACGCGCGGAGTGCGCATGGCAATGAACAGCACCAGGCCGGTAAATGCGGCGGTGAAGATGCCGCCATCCATGATCAGTTTGGTCCAGTCAAGCATTGAATATCTCCTCGGCCGCAATTCTAAACTGGCAATGGAGCAAACCGATAAAAAAACCGCCCCATATGGGGCGGTTTTTTAGGCCAGCAGCAACAGCACGATGCCGGCTGCCATGGCCGCAAAGATGGCCTGACCGGGCAGCGCCCGCAGGTGCGCCCGTCCGTGGAAACTGTAATCTTTGTAGCCTGCGAAACCTTCGGTGCCTGGGTACACAAACTGCTTGGGCGTGATGGTGTTGAGCAGCAGCCAATCGATCACCACCAGGTCAAAAGTGCTGACTGTCAGGATCAGGATGAGTGCATGCAGGAACAGCAAGCCGAAGCCGGCCCCGCTCGCGCTGCCAAAGACGTAGGTGGAGTAAAACACCAGGCCAAGTAGGCCGAACGCCAGCGGGATGGCTGCCCACAGCGACTGGCGCCGTTCAGCCTCCGTGCGCGGCGGCACGGCTGCCAGAATGTCTGGCGGCACATTCTTCTTCTCAAGAAACCAGCGCGGCCGCTTGAGGCCAACGGTGAGAATGATGCAGCTGATGGCAAGGATGCCAACAAAGCTATGCGTCAGAAGTAAAGATAGGTTCAACATGATGTCCTCTATAATTTAGGTATACCTAAATTATAGAGGGGTATTGCGAAGCCGTCAAGCGGGTAACGGGTACACCTGCTCGCCGGCCGGGATGGCCAGCGCCAACACGTTCTCCGGCGGGGCTTCATATCGCGCCGCGGCTGGGTCATAGGCGCTGGCTGGGTTGTAGGCAAAGTTGAAATCGAGCACCAGCTTGCCGTGCTCTTCGCCCAGGTCGGCGCCGTGCGGCGTATCCAGCAGCCAGCGCGCCCCAGCATAGGTCTTGCCGCTGCGGGCGCTGGCGTCTGCGAAGGGCAGCAGCAGGCCACCGCCGTAGCCCAGCAGGCTGAACAGCGAGAGGCTCAGTGTGCTGCCCGCCACGGCGAAGTGCACGCGCCCCACGCGCTGCACTTCTGCACCAGCCAGCTGCATACGCTCCGGCTGCACGTCAATGTCCACATCCACGGCAAAGCGCAGCGCCGGGTCATATGGGTAATAGGCCAGGTTGATGAAGTGAGCGCGCTGCGCCGGCGGCACCGGCGAGTGCGGGTGCCCACCCAACAGCTCGTTGCGCGCCGCTACCCAATACTGCCAGCGCTGCTCGGCCGGGATGCGGCGGTCGCGCACGCCGGCATAGATGGCCTGCATCTTTCGGTAATAGTCAAGTTGGTCCAGTTCATCCAATCGAAACATAGCCGTAGGCTAACACCGAATCTGCAGCAGTGCACAGGCGTATAATCAGCCTCCATTCACTATCCCAGAGAGCGCCTTCACCCATGACCAATCCCTTCTCCACCGAAAATCTGCTGCGCCGCCAGGCCCAACTCAGCGACGCCATGAGCGCCGGGGGCTTTGACGCCATGGCGCTCAACGCCGGGCCAAGCCAGGTGTACATGAGCGGACTGCACTTCCATCTGATGGAGCGCCCCACTGTGTTGCTGTTGGCGCCGGGCAAAAGCCCGGTCATCGTGCTGCCGGATTTCGAGAAGGGCAAGCTATCCAGCCTGGACTTCGAGCTGCGCGCCGTGACCTACAGCGAGAACCCCGCCGAGTGGCAGGCCGCCTTCAACCAGGCCGCCGCGCTGATCGGGCCGGCCAAGCAGATCGGCGTGGAAGGCTTGCGCATGCGCGTGATGGAACTGCGCTATCTGCAGGCCGCCTTCCCCGGAGCCGAGTTCCCCATCGCTGAGCATCTGATCGCTGACATGCGCAAGCACAAGGACGCCGGCGAAATTGCAGCGATGAAGAAAGCGGTCGAGATCGCCGAGGGCGGCCTGGAAGCTACCCTGAAGAAGATCAAGATCGGAATGAGCGAGAAGGAGATCGCTGGCATCCTGGTGCAAGAGCTGTATGCGCTCGGCTCTGACCCGGAGCTGCCCTTTGCGCCCATCGTGGCCGCCGCCGCCAACAGCGCCAACCCGCACTCCACTGTCAGCGATTACCGCATCAAGGAAGGCGACTTGCTGCTGATCGATTGGGGCGCCTCATACAACGGCTATCTGTCTGACCTCACCCGCACCTTCGCGGTAGGCGAGATCAGCGAAGAGTTCAAGCGCATTTACGAGGTCGTCAAACTGGCCAACCAGGCCGGCCGCGAGGCCGCAGCCATCGGCGCCCCGTGCGCCGCGGTGGACGAGGCCGCCCGCGACGCAATCGACGATAACGGCTACGGCCAATACTTCACCCACCGCACTGGCCACGGCCTGGGCATGGAGGGCCACGAAGAGCCTTACATGCGCGGCGACAATACGCTGCCATTGGCCGAGGGCATGAGTTTCACGGTCGAGCCCGGCATCTACCTTGACGGACGCGGCGGTGTGCGCATCGAGGATAACGTGGTCATGACGGCTGACGGCCCGCTGACCCTCAGCAGCTTCCCCCGCGAGCTGCGAAGCGTCGGTAAGTAGCCACCTTCTCGTCATTGCGAGCGCAGGGAAGGGGGTTCCCGCTACGCTTGTTTGTCATTCCGAACGAGGCCGCAGGCCGAGGAGGAATCCGTTATGAGCGGATTTGAGCTGTGGCATATGTGCTTGGGTACAAACCACCTGAATACGGATTCCTCCTCGCGGCTCCGCCGCTCGTTCGGAATGACACAGTGAAGACATTAGCCTGATTGCGCGATGAAGTCGAAACGGAGCACGTAGGGGCGCAGCATGCTGCGTCAGTTTCTATCCATCCCATCTGCTCAAATCAACCCCTAGCAAAGCCTTGACGGCAGGATCCACTTCGCCCACTCCTCCACTGCCCTGTGGTATTCCCTTCCGCATGGCAACAAACAGGCTACGCCCACTGCCCAGATATCTTTTGAGTTGCACGCCCCACCCCCAGGCCCAAAACGAACAACATCTTTCCAAATTGGCACTTTTCTGCAGCCGTATTCACCTGTATCCTGAAAGGTATAATGAGGTCCTTATGAGCAAAAAAGCTGAGCTTGAAACCGCCCTCAAAGAGGCCCTCAAGGCCAATGACACCATGCGCAAGAACACCCTGCGCGGCGCTCTGGCGGCGGTGAAAGAAGCCGAAGTTGCCAAGCGCGGCGAGCTGGATGACGCCGCTGTCATCGCCATCCTCCAAAAGGAGCTCAAATCGCGCCAGGAAGCTATGTCCGAGGGCGAGAAAGCCTCGCGGCCCGACCTGGTTGAGGCCGCCAAGCTTGAGGCCAGCCTGCTGGAAACCTATCTGCCGGCCGGCCTCAGCGCCGCCGAGATCGAAGCCATTGTCACCGCAGCCATCGCCGAGGCAGGCGCCAGCTCGCCCTCGGACATGGGCAAGGTGATGAAACTCGTGTTGCCCAAGGTGCAGGGCCGCGCCGATGGCGGCCAGGTCAGCGCCCTGGTCAAAGCCAAATTGCAGGGGTAGATAGCGCTGTTTTCTATGTCTGAAAAAGCCAGTAGTCCCCAGCGCAAACCGCAGCGTTGGTCCACTCGCAGAAGCGTTTTCTTGTGGACCCTCTGGACTGTGTGTTTGCTCATCTCGGTTGCCGCCCTGGTCATGCCCTTCTCCACCCGCCAGGCCAGTCTGCGCGCCCAGGTGGGGGATGTGGCCAGCCAGGACATCGTTGCCCCGCGCACTCTCAACTACCAAAGCGTGGTCTTCACGGAGCGTGACCGCCGCGAGGCCGCTGATGCCGTAGCGCCGGTCTACGGCGCACCCGACGCCAACGTTGCCCGTCAGCAGCTGGAAACCCTGCGCTCCGCCGTCGAATTCATTGACAGCGTGCGCGCCGATACCTTCGCCACGCTGGAGCAGAAAATTGGCGACTTGACCGCGCTCCAGAACCTGACCCTCGGGCGCGAGAGCGCCCAGACCATCCTGCTGCTCAGCGACAGCGCCTGGCAGAACGTGCGCCAGGAAGCCATCGTGGTGCTGGAGCAGATCATGCGCAGCAGCATCCGCCAGAACCGCCTGGATGAGGCCCGCCGCAGCGTGCCCGCCCTGGTCAGCCTGTCGCTGCCGCAGGACCAGGCCACCCTGGTGGCCGAGCTGGTGGCCGCCTTCGTGGCGCCCAACAGCTTCTATTCCGAAGCGCTGACCCAGGCCGCCCGCCAGGAGGCGTCCGCGGCCGTACCGCCGGCCGTGCGCACCTTTGTCACTAACGAGATCATCGTCTCGCGCGGCCAAGTGCTCAACGAAGCTGACCTCGAGGCCTTGCAGCAGTTCGGCCTGGTGCAGCCAGAGACTGGCTGGCGCAACTACATCGGCGCCGCGGTGCTGGCCCTGGTCGCTTTCGCACTGGCGGCCCTGTTCCTGCGCTTCCGCCCGCAGCTGCTCGACAAGATCCGCGAGCTCACCCTGGTTTCCACGCTCTTCATCGCCTTCCTGCTGGTGGCGCGCTTCGTCATCGTCGATCGCACGGTCATGCCGTATCTGTTCCCGGTGGCCGGCTTCGCCTTGCTCTCCGCCACGCTATACAGCTCGCAGGCCGCTCTGGTCTTCTCGCTGGTGCTTAGCGTGCTGGCGGCCTACAACCTGCCCAACGCTTTTGATCTGACGCTGTATTACTTCTTCGGCAGCCTGTTCGGCGTGCTGTTCCTCAAGCGCGCGCAGCGCGTGATGGCCTATTTCTGGGCCGGCGCGGCTGTAATGGTGGCGGGTGCGGCCGTGCTGGTGGCGTATCGCCTGCCGCTTGCCTCCACCGATGTTGTTGGCCTGCTCACGCTTCTTGGCGCTTCTGGTCTCAACGGTTTCTTCTCCGCCAGTCTCACCATCGTGCTGCAACTGTTCCTGGCGCAGTGGCTGGGTCTCACCACCACGGTCCAGCTCATGGAGCTGGCCCGCCCGGACCACCCTCTGCTGCAGTTCCTCATGCGGCATGCCCCCGGCACCTACCAGCACAGCCTGCTGATCGCCAATCTGTCTGAGCAGGCCGCCGAGGCCATCGGCGCCGATGCGCTGCTGACCCGCATTGGCTCGCTGTATCACGATGCCGGCAAGGCGCGCCAGCCGCACTATTTCATCGAGAACCAGGTCACCGGCGCCCACAACCCGCATGAGGACCTGACCCCGCTGGAGAGCGCCCAGCGCATCATCCGCCACGTGCCGGATGGTGTGGAGCTGGCCCAAAAGCACCGCCTGCCGCAGCGCATCATTGACTTCATCAAGGAGCATCACGGCACGTTGGTGACCCGCTACCAATACGCCCGCGCTCTGGAAGCCGCTGGCGGCGATGAGACCAAGGTCAATCAAGACGATTTCCGCTACGACGGTCCGCGGCCGCAATCGCGCGAGACGGCGCTGGTGATGCTGGCGGACGGCTGCGAAGCCCGCACGCGCGCCGAACGCCCCAAGACCGACGAAGAGCTGGCCGCCCTGGTGCGCAGCGTGATCGACAGCCGCCTCAACACCGGCCAGCTGGAAGATACAGCCCTGACCATGCGCGACCTGTCCATCGTTGCGGATACTTTCGTCACCGGCTTGCGCGGCGTCTACCATCCGCGCCTGGTGTATCCCGATCTCGATGAGAAGACCCTCAACGCGCTGGATGCCCAGCCAGCCCTCAAGTCCTTCCCGCCTAAGCGATGATCCATTTCCATATCGATGGCCGCTACGCAGCCCACAAGTTTGAGCGCAAGCTCAAAGCGGCTGTACAAGCCGCTTTGCAGCACCAGGGCGCGCCCAAGGCCGAGCTGACCGTGGTGCTGACCGGGATTGCGCGCCTGCGCGCCCTCAACCGCCAATACCGTGGCATCGATAAGCCCACCGATGTGCTCTCCTTTGGTGATATTGACCAGCTCGGCGAGAGCGGCAACCTGTATCTGGGCGATGTGGTCATCTCCGTACCGCGCGCCCGCGCTCAGGCTGCGGCTGCCGGCCACAGCCTGCCCGCCGAGCTGCAGCTGCTGGCCGTGCACGGCGCGCTGCACCTGCTGGGGCATGACCATGCCCAGCCGGCCCAGCGCCGCAAGATGTGGGCCGCCCAGGACGCGATATTGAGCCAGCTTGGCCTCAGCATGCGCTCCGCCGAGCTGGAAGCCCGGCCAGACGTCAAATAAAAAAGCCCCGGCATGCCGGGGCTTTTTTGTTTAAGTTAGAAGTCAGGCTAGACGAAACGCTCGCGGATCTCGGAACTGACAAAGTCGAGCGCGGCTACGGTGATGGCGATCAGCCAGACGGCAATGCCCACCGCCTCGTACTGGTACAGGCGGATCCATTGCAGCAGGATGAAGCCGATACCGCCGCCGCCCACGAAACCCAGCAGGGTGGACATACGCACGTTGATGTCCCAACGGTAGACCGTGAAGGAAATCACCGGCGGCAGGATCTGCGGTACGACCGCGTACACAATGCTCTGCAAGCGGTTGGCGCCAACGGCGTCCAGCGCTTCCAGCGGGCCGGGGTCAATGCTCTCGATGGCCTCCGAGTACAGCTTGGCCAGCGAGGCGATAGTATGCAGGGTTAGCGCCAGCGTGCCGGCGAAGGGTCCCAGGCCCACCCAGATGGCGGCGATGATGGCGTAGATCAACGCCTCCACCGAGCGCACCACGTTGAGGATGGTGCGGATGACTGCATACAGCATCAGGCCAATCGGCACGCGGCGGGTGTTGCTGCGGCGGTACAGGTAGAACAGCGTTGCCGCCGCCACCAGCACCGCGCCGATAATGCCGTAGAGCTCTTCGTTGATGGCGGCCACTTCGGCGCCCACCACGATCGAGCGCACGCCGCGGCTGAAGCCCAGGCCCAGTTGGTATCCGGGGAAGCCAGCCATGACGGCCAGCAGCACCGAGGCCACCCAGTAGCCGTTGCCCTTGCCCAGGCGTGACAGCAACGCCTCGGACAGGCGGCCGCCAAGCTGCAGGCCGAGATAGCCGAGGCCTAGCACTGCCACGGCGCCCACCAGGAAGATCTGCACGGGGGCCTGCTCCAGGCCGCCCAGGCGGTCAGACACAAAGTCGGTCACTTGCAGGCCAGCCCAGCCGCCTGCAACCAGGCCGAGCACATTGCCTACAATGCGCTCGGGGGCGCTCATGATCGGCGCCATCAGGTTCTTGGCCGCCAGGAACGAGATCGGGAAGGCGGCCAGGATGCCGAAGAAGGTGGCCATCAGACCGATCATGATGGTTTCCAGCAGACCGATCAGGGCCAGATGCATTTCATTGCTCAGCCGGCCGCCAAACACCTGCACGCTCTCCTGGCGGATGATGAGCGAATGGACCTGTGCGCCGGTCGCCGTCTCCGGCGAGATGACTGCATCGGGGATATTTAGCTTGGTTTCGAATTCACCGTTCTCATCAATGATGATGGTGGTCTCACCCATGCCGCGCGGCGTGAACGGATTACCGATGGGGTTGGCCCAGCGAATCAATACTTCCTGCCCGGGCACAAAATTGCCGCCCGTGATCGTCAGTTCTGTGCCCAGGATCAGGCCGCCGGTCACCGGGCGGGAGCTCAGCTCACCGCAGGTGGGCGTGGCGCTGATCCAGGGTTCGTCATCCAATATAGGATTGGGCGGCGGCGCCGAGGCTTCGTCCGTACACGGCGCCTGGATCTTCTGCACTACCTCAAAGACTTCCTGATCGTAGGCAAAGGCTGCCCGCCACGGCCACAGCAGGCGCGGCAGCAAAATGCCGACATCCTGATATTCACGGATGGCCTTGGGCATATCCACCGCGGTCAGGTTGTAGCCGAGGGCAAACACCAGCAGACAGGCCAGCACGATCGCGCCGGCCATGGAGGGGAAGCGTGTGCTGCCGTCCCGCTTGGTGCCTAGGCTCTTGGTGTTACCGATGCGGGCGGCATCGCCCACTTGCCACAGCCACAAGGCGGCCAGGGCCGCACCGGAGTACAGCGCCGTGCCGGCGTGGATCTGGCTCAATTGCTCTGCCGTGACCACGGTGGCCAGAATGTCATCACCGACCCAAATGGTCAGCAGGAAGAATACGATTACCACGCCATACATGCTGAACGTTTCGGCCAACGGGTCCTTCAGCACGAAACGGAGTAACAGGTGGCGCACCGCCAGCAGGAATAGCAGCAGGGCTGCACAAGCCAGCACAATGCGGAAGTACACGCTGGTGGCCATGGCGTATTCGGGGAAGCGGGCGCGTTGGGCCACCGTCCACATGCTCAACCCGAACAGGGTCAGCACGGTCAGCAGCAGGCTGAAGCCGCGGCTGCGCGCCCCGGCCACGAACTGGCCCAGGCCGGGCACGAAGAACGAGAGCGCAGCGTGCAACAGGCTGCCGCGCGGTTGGTCTACCAAGTGGGTGTTCTTAGTCTCAGCCATTACTGCCCGCCCATGCGCACGGCGTCTTCGCCGTAAATTTCGCGGAAGCGCTCATCGCTCATCCTGGCGATGTCGTCTTTCGTACCCTCGAACACCACTTTGCCGTCGCGCAGACCGATCACGCGCTCACAGTAGCGCTGCACCAGGTCCAGATAGTGCAGGCTGCACAGCACGGTGATGTTGTCTTCGCTATTCAGTTTCTCAAGGTATCCAAGAATGGAATGGGCCAGTACGGGGTCAAGGCTGGCCACCGGTTCGTCGGCCAGGATCATTTTGGGCTCCTGCATCAGCGCACGGGCAATGCCCACGCGCTGCTGCTGCCCGCCGGAGAGTTCGTCGGCGCGGTTGAGCGCCTTCTCCGGGATGCCGACCCGCTCCAACGCTCTGAGCGCCATCTGGCGGTCCTGGCGGCTGAAGCGGTTGGCCAGCGCCCAGCTGGGCGGCGTGTAGCCCAGCCGCCCGGAAAGCACATTGGTCAGCACGCTGGAGCGCTTGACCAGGTTGAATTGCTGGAACACCATGCCAATTTCCCGGCGCACCGTGCGCAGTTCACCCTGGGGCAGATGGGTGATGTCTTTGCCGTTCCATATAATGCGCCCCTCGGTGGGTTCCAACAGACGATTGATGCATCGCAGCAAGGTGGACTTGCCAGACCCGCTCAGGCCGATCACGCCTAGGAACTCGCCGTCTTTGACTTCAAAGCTAACGTCCCGCAGCGCTACGGTGCCATCCGGGTAGATCATGGTAAGGTGTTCGACAGTCAGCATAGCGATTATTGTAAATGGATTCTGCGCCCAGAAAATAAGTAAAAAAAGCGGGAAGGTGGCGTCTAACGACGCCGGCACCTTCCCGCTTTTGTGTGCTAGCTAAGCTAAAGCCTAGCAAAGGACGAAACTTAGCAGTCCTCGCTGATGCGGCCAGCGTCGCTGATGCACATGCCGGCAGCTTCCAGCTGCTGGCGGAAGCCATCATAGAAGCTGTCTTCCGTGGTGGCCAGACCGCTCCAGCTGTACAGCTGGTTCAGCTGAGCCAAGCCATCTTCGCTGTCGTTCAGAGCCAGCAGGGCATCCACGATGGCCTGCATCACGTCAGCGGGCATGTTCACGTCAAAGCTGATCGTGTCGTTGGGGATCGGGGCGCTCTCAGTGAGCACAGTCACCACTTCGTTCACGTCAGGGTACGCCTCAGCCACATTGGTGCGGGCGTCGGTGAAGCTGGAGCCGGCATCGCAGTCGCCGTTGTACACGCTGATGATCACACCATCGTGACCGCCGGCGTCCACGATCGTCATTTCGGCCTCAGGGTCAATGCCCTCAGCCTTGATGGCGATGGACGGCAGAACCCAACCAGAGGTCGAGGTCGGGTCGGGGCGGCAGAAGGTGGTGCCAACCAGGTCAGCCAGGCTGGTGATGCCGGTTTCCGGGCGGGTCACGATCTGGCCGGTGTAGAAGGTGCTGCCGAAGCGCATGGACACCAAACCAACCTCGGCGCAGCCGCGCTGCTTGGCCACGATGTAGTTGAAGGTGTTCAGAGCGCCCATCTGGGCTTCGCCGCTACACATGGCCTCAACGGCCGCAGTGAAGTCGGTGGAGATCACGGGCTCAATGACGTAGCCGGTGGCCTCTTCAACAGCCGCAGCAATGCCGCTGGCGCCGCTCAACACGGCGTCAGTGTCCTGCGAGGGGACCAGCACCCAAACGATCGGGTTGTCCGCGGTGCCGTACGCATACGGCTCCTCGGTTGGGGCGGGTGCTTCGGTGGGGGCTGCAGTCGGGGCCGGGGCCTCAGTGGGCTCCGGAGCCGCGCCTCCACCACATGCGGCCAACAGCAGTGACAGGATCACTACCAGGGCCAGCACGGGAAAGAAACGATTCTTCATGGCTCTTCTCCTTGTGGGTTTTTGCGGCACGTTGGCCGCGTCGGCGAATTATAAAAACACCTTATCTGGTGTGACCTTAAAATATCTAGCCACAGATAGTGCTTGCGAATTTGTTAACCTTCGCACACGGCTAAAATAGCCTAAATGCCCGCCCCAGACCTGCATGCGTACCTGGCCAGCCTGCCCAACCTGGCCACGCGTAACCAGAACAGCCTGCCTGCCAGCGAATTTACCCTGGAGCGCATTGCGGCCTTGCTGGCCGCCGCCGGCAACCCGCAGCAGGCGTATGCCAGCCTGCATGTGGCCGGCACCAACGGCAAGGGTTCGGTGTGCGCGCTGTGCGCCGCAGCCTTGCAGGCGGCTGGCTACCGCGTCGGCCGCTTCACCTCGCCGCATATTCAGGGAGACTTGCACGGCATCGTGGTGGACGGCCAACCCGCCAGCGCGAGCCAGCTGCAGGCGGCCTTCGAGGAGTTGTATCCATATCTGGACACGGCTCAGGGTTGGACCCACTTTGAGATCGTGGTGGCGTTGATGTTCATCCATTTCGCGCGCATGGGAGTCAATGCAGCCGTCGTGGAAGTGGGTCTGGGCGGGCGTGATGACGCCACCAATGTGTTGCTGCCCAATATCAGCATCATCACGCCGATCGACTATGACCACACCGCCATCCTGGGTAACACCTTGGCCGAGATCGCCGCCCACAAGGCCGGCATCATCAAGCCCGGGGTGCCGGTGGTCAGCGCGCCGCAGCCGGCCGAAGCCGCGGCGGTCATCGCCGCGGCGGCCACGGCCCAGGGCGCGCCGCTTACCCAGGTGGGGCAGGCGTGGGAGGTCGAGCCGCTGCAGGCCAGCCTGGGCGGCCAGCGCCTGCGCGTGCGCCGCACCGGCGGCGATTGGCATGAGCTGGATATTGGCCTGCTGGGCAAGCACCAGCTCTACAACGCCGCCACCACGTATGCTGCCTTGCAGACCTTGAACGAGCGCGGCGTGCCTATAGGCGCCGAGGCCATCGCGGCCGGGTTCGCCGCCGCCCGCTGGCCCGGCCGCTTTGAAGTGCTGCTCGGAACGCCAACGACGATCCTCGACGGCGCCCACAGTCCGGCGGCGGCGCGCGCCCTGCGCGCCGCGCTGGACGCGTATTTTCCCGATCAGCCTGTCGTGCTGGTGTTGGGCGTCTCGGCCGACAAAGACCTGCCGGGCTTGTTGCAACCGCTGCTGCCGCGTGTGCAGCGTGTGATTGCTACGCAATCACAGCAGCAGCGGGCCATGCCCGCCGCCCAACTGACCGAGCAGCTGGGCGCGCTGGGTGTGCAGGCGGCAGCCGAGCCGCAGCCGGTTGCAGCCTTGGCGGCGGCCCGGGCGGCCTGCCCGCCGGGCGGGCTGGTGCTGGTGGCGGGGTCAGTGTTTTTGGTGGATGAGGTGCACGAGGGATAGGAGTTGACAAGCCCGTGTTATTCTGACCGGGTTTGTATATCTAGACCAGAATGCGCTGCGCAGCAGCGCACGAGTCCGGACCAGGGAATCCTTGCTGGCAGGTCTTCTATAGTGAGCTTGTATCTGCTATGCGCGTAGCGAAGATCCCTCGCTTGCGCTCCGGATGCATGATAAGTTTAGGCGCGCCTTCATTCGATTCCAAGAATTCAATGCGATAATTGTTCAATGAAGCAAACACAACGATTGCTTTCTGTCTTCCTATTACTTGCACTGGCGGCCTGCAACCTGCCGGGCACGCCAGCCCAGCCCACGGCTACCAGCATCGCCTTGCCCCCCGCCAGCGCAACCACCGCGCCGCTCGAGCCGGCGGCCACCAGCCCGGCTGAGCCTTCCGGCGAAGTGGCCCTCGAAGCCATCCTGATCGGCAGCCCGGGCTTCGGCTCAACGGTCACCTCGCCGGTCACGGTCAGCGGCCAATCTCGCCCCACCTTTGAGCAAAATCTGGTCATCGCCATCTACGATGAAGCCGGCAACCAGCTCGCCCTGACGCCCACCACCATCGCCGCCGATGCCGGCAGCCCTGGCCCCTTCTCCGCTGAGCTGAGTTTCAGCGTGCCGTTTGAGCAAGCCGGCCGCATCGCCGTGATGGAGCACAGCGCCATGGACGGCGGCATCGTGCACCTCACCAGCGTGGAGGTGACCCTGCGCCCCTCCGGCGCGGCCAGCATCCTGCCGCAGCCGGTGACAGCTGAGAATATTGATATCCGATCGCCGCTGCCCAACAGCGTCATCAGCGGCGGCAGCCTCACCGTCAGCGGCTTCTCCGAGTACTACTTTGAATCCACGCTGGGCTTGAAACTGTGCGGGCCAGGCGAGGGCGCTGGCGCGGCCGACCCCATCTGTGGCGACAGCCACAATGTGCTGGCGCATACCTTCGCCACGATCGACTCGCCGGACATCGGCATTGCCGGCCCGTTCAGCGGCACGCTGACCTGGTCGGTATCTTCGGCCGTGCCGGGCCGCATCGTGGTTTATGCTGAGTCCATGCGCGACGGCGGCATCACTCACCTCAGCAGCATTCCCGTGCTCATCCAACCGTGAGCGCCGGCCCAACGCAGCATCCCGTCATCCTGATCACCGGCGCATCCTCGGGCATAGGCGCGGCCACGGCGCGCCGCTTTGCGCTCAATGGCTACCGCGTCGCCCTGGCCGCCCGCCGCCTGGATCGCCTGCAGGCTCTGCAGGCTGAGATCGAGGCGGCCGGCGGCGAAGCCATCGCCATCCAGGCCGATGTCAGCGATGCGGCCTCGGTGGAGAAGATGGTTGCGCAGACGCTCAAAGCCTACGACCAGATAGATGTGCTGTTCAACAATGCTGGCTTCGGCCGAACCAAGTGGCTCGAGAAGCTTGACCCGCAAGAAGATATTGCCGCCCAGATCAATACCAATCTGACCGGGGCCATTCTGGCCGCGCAGGCGGTGCTGCCCCACATGATCAAACGCCGCAGCGGCCACATCATTAACATGAGCTCGGTCTCGGGGCTGCTGGCCACGCCTACCTACAGCATCTATGCCGCCACGAAGTTTGGCCTGCGCGGCTTCAGTGATGCGCTGCGGCGCGAGGTGGGCGTGTTCGGCATCAGGGTTTCGGTGATATACCCCGGCGCCGTCACCACTGACTTTGCCAGCCACACGGGCGCCAGCCGCAAGACCGGGGTCAGCACCCCCAAGGCGCTGGTGCTCACGCCGGAGCAGGTGGCCCAGGCCGTGCTTGGTCTGGCCCGCCGCCCCCGCCGCGCCCTCATCATCCCCGCCGTTTCCGGGTTGGCCGTGCTGTTCGCCAACCTGTTTCCCGGTCTGACGGATTGGCTGCAAGAGCGTTTCTTCACCCGCCCCGAACGCGGGCTGTAACTCCGTATTCTTCGTTCTGAGCCGTGGCCAATGCAGGCCAGCGTGCCCTCGCGCCCTTGTCATCCCGAGCGCAGCGAGGGATCCGTATTCAGCCAGTCTCTACTCCATCGCATCTGCTGGAGATTAACAAACGCCTAACAGATCCCTCTTAAGAACTCCTTGAAAAGTCAGGCAATGAGCCTGAGCGCGGCCATTCACATGATACAAAGTGCAAGCCCAGCTGATTCAGGAGGCCAAAATGTTGTTAGTAATAAGTTTTAACCCCTCCCTCTCTCGCGCAATAACTTCTTTGCTTATGAAGTACGGAGTAAAATCCCGCAATGAAGTTCCTATTCCTATTCATGGACGGCATTGGCTTTGGCGACAACAACCCCGAAACCAACCCCTTCGCCGCCGCCAAGACCCCGAATATTGACGCCCTGTTGGGCGGCGCCCGCATCGTAGCCGGTAGCGCTCCACTTGAAACTGCCCGCGCCAGCCTGCTGGCGCTCGACCCCAACCTGGGCATGCCCGGCCTGCCGCAATCCGCCACCGGCCAGGCAACCCTGGTCACCGGCAAGAATGTGCCGCAGATCGTTGGTGAGCACTACGGCCCCAAACCCAACAAGCCGGTGGCCGCCGTGGTGAGGGAAGATAATCTGTTCATGCAGCTGGCTCAACGCGGCTACCGCAGCACCTTGCTCAATGCCTACCCGCCGCCTTACTTCCAGGGCATCGAGAGCGGCAAACGCCTGCTCTCTGCTATCCCGCTGGCGGTCACCAGCGCTGGCATCGCGCTCAAGACCCATGAGGACATGCTGCACGGCGACGGCTTCTCGGCCGACTTCACCGGCGAGGGCTGGCGCACCCATCTCGGCTTCACCGACTCGCCGCTGCACACACCGCATGAAGCTGGCCGCCGCCTGGCCGAGGTCACCCGCACCTACGACCTGGCCTTCTTCGAATTCTGGCCCAGCGACTATGCCGGCCACCATCAGGATCACGAAGGCGCAGTCAAGCTCCTGGAGCACTTCGATGGCGTGATGGGCGGCCTGCTGGAAGCCTGGGTCGATGATGAAGGCCTTATCCTCATCACGTCCGACCACGGCAATATGGAAGACCTGAGCCGCCGCACCCACACCGACAATCCCGTGCCGGCTCTCGTGATCGGCGCGCCGGCCCTGCGCCAGCAATTCTGCGCCGGCCTGCAAGACCTCAGCCACGTCACCCCGGCCATTTTGCAGTTCTATCCGCCTAAAGGATAAGATGATCATGCTCAGCGCCTGCCTGACCGGTAGATTTGATCGCTGGTCTGGCGCGCCGCGCATAGGTGGGAGGCCGCATGGCTGACCCAAACATCTACATTCCATCCGAGGGTGAATTTGCGCCCAGCCCGCTGGAGCGCTACCTGCCGCCCGTGCCGCGCGGCGTGGCGGCCCGCTGGCTGCAACAGCACGCCGCTCCTGGCGGCTGGGTACTGGAGCCGTTCGGCGCTTCGCCCCACTGGGCGGTGGAAGCTGCCCGTGCCGGCTACCGCGTGCTGGTGGCCGCCAACAACCCGGTGGCGCGCTTCCTGCTTGAGATGCATGCCCAGCCGCCCAGCGCCGAGGCCCTGACCGCCGCCCTGGCGGCCCTGGGCGCCGCCCGCCGCGGCGACGAGCGCCTCGAACCCGCCATCCTGGAGCTGTACCTGACCGAGTGCCCCAACTGCGCCGCGCAAGTGCCGGCCGAGGCCTTCATCTGGGAGCGCGAGGCGGCCGCGCCGCACGCCAAACTGCTGAATTGCAAGCAATGCGGCGTGCAAGGCGAATACCCGTGCGATGAGCACGACGCGGCCCGCGCCGCAGCCTACCCGCTAAGCGGACCAACCCTGTCGCGGGCGCTGGAGCGCATCGCCGCCAAAGACGACCCCGACCGCGAGCATGCCGAGGAAGCCTTGCAGGCCTACCTGCCGCGCGCCGCCTATGCACTCATCACCATCATCAACCGTCTCGACAGTTTGGATACCGACCCAGCCGAACGGCGCTTACTCTCGGCCCTGCTGTTGAGCGCGTGCGACCGCGCCACCAAGCTGTGGGCGCACCCCAGTGGGCGCATGCGCCCGCGCCAGCTGAGCGCACCGCCCCAGTTCCGTGAGTACAACATCTGGTTCGAGATGGAACGCTCGATCGCGCTGTGGGCGCAGGACAGCGCGCCGCTGCCGGTGACCGAGTGGCCGGCCGCGCCGCCGGAAAGCGGCGGCATCTGCATCTACGAAGGCCGCATGCGTGACCTGGCAACCGAAATGCAAGACCTGCCGCTGGCCGCGGTGGCCGCCGCCGTGCCGCGGCCTGCGCCGGCGTTCTGGACGCTGTGTGCGTTGTGGGCTGGCTGGCTGTGGGGGCGCGAGGCGATCGGCCCGTTCGTGCTGGTGCTGCGCCGCCGCCGCTACGACTGGGCCTGGCACACCGAGGCACTACACGCGGCTTTCTCCGCAGTGGCTGAGCGCATGACGGAGAAGACGCCCTTGTTCGCTGTGCTGCCTGAAGGCGAGAGCGGCTTGCAGGCGGCCACGGCCGTGGCCGCAACGCTGGCCGGCCTGCGCATCCAGGCGCTGGCCTACCGCCACGCCGAGAGCGAGCTGCAGCTGACGTTGCGCAAAGGCGCGGCGCAGGAAGCGGCCGAGGCACAAGACGAAGCCATTCGCAGCGCAGCCCACTTTGTACTGAGCGGCCGCGGTCAACCCAGCGCGTACGACTACCTGCAGGCCGCCGCGCTCAACCTGCTCAACAAACAGGCCGGCATGGGCAGCGGGCAGACTGATCCGTCGGAGGTGTACACCCACACCCGCAAACAGATCGCCGCCGCATTAACCATGCACGGTGACTTTGTGCAGTACGGCGGCAACCCCGATACGCCCGAAACGGGCGTCTGGTGGCCGGCCAACCCGCAGCAGCCGCGCGCCCCGCTGGCCGATCGGGTCGAGATCGCTGTCGTGCGCAGCCTGCTGCGCAGCCAGCCGCAAAGCACCCGCGCCCATGATGAGGCGCTGTGTGCCATCTTCCCGGGCTTGCTGACGCCGCACCCCGCCCTGCTGCAGGCTGCGCTGAGCTCCTATGCACAGAACGAGGATGGGCTGTGGCAACTGGCTGCCGAAGACCAGCCGCGCCAACGCCGCGCTGACCTGGTGGAGATGCGCGCTGCGCTGGTGATACTCGGCCAACAGCTGGGCTACGAAGTGCAGGAAGCGGAAGAGGACGGGCAAGCCGAGCCGCTGCGCTGGCTGCAAGGCGGCCAGGCGGTGCTGAACTTCTATGTAATCGCTTCAGCCTTGCTGGGTGAGGTGCTGCTGGGCGCCACGACGCCGGCGCATAATAGCTTGATCGTGCTGCCCGGCCGCCGCGCCCAGCTGGCGCTGTACAAGCTGGAGCGTGACCCGCGCCTGGCGCAAGCCGTCGAAGACGGCTGGCGCTTTCTCAAGTACCGCGCCGTGCGCCGCCTGCTGGCGGCTCAGGCGCTGACGCCCGACAGCATCGCCGACGCAGCCCGGCTGGACCCGCTCACTGAAGAGGCGCTGCAAGCGCCGCTGCTGTAGTTGTCATTCCGTACGAGCGGCGCAGCCGCGAGGAGGAATCCGTTAAGGGCCGTTTTGACGTGCAACAGATATGTTGACGCAAAAATACGTCAATACGGATTCCTCGCTGCGCTCGGAATGACACTAGAGCCTACGGCGTTGCTGTAGGCTCAGGCGTGTTGGTGGGCGTAGCGCTGGGCGCGGAGGTGTTGGTCGCCGTGGGCGTGGCGGATGGCAAGGGTGTGACCGTTGGCGTAGCTGTTGGGATGGCGGTGGGCTCCGGCATGTCGTTGTAGATCACGATCTCATATTCGGCATAGGTGTTCTGCGTGCTATACATCGTCAGCCGCAACGAGAGCGCCCCGCGGGTGATCTCATCCATGCGCAGGGTGTAGACCCGCTCCTGCTGGGGGATGGGCGTGTTGCTGGCGGCCAACTCTTCCCAATCATGATCGTCCGGGTTGGTGCCACGCGCCCACTCCAGTACATAGCGCTGGAAGTTCTGCGTGGCATCGGCGCGCACCACCACCTGCACTTCGTGCTGGTTGAAGTGCTCGCCGTCGTTGGGCAGAATGATGTCAAGCAGCGGGCGCGGGTCGGTATCGCGGCATTCACGCAGCGGCGAGAAATAGATCGGGTCGTCAAACCCGTTGGCCTCGGCCCAGCTGCGGCCCTGGCTGGTTTGGGTCAGCCACTTGATCGCCCAGGGGTCTTTGACGTTCAAGCCAAAGCGCTCCTCGGTGAAGCGCGTGCCGCACGCGCCCGAGGCTTCCAGCCCGGTCCAGGTATCGGCCAGAATGTCCTGCCATAGGTCATTGTCGGCATCGGCCGGGGGCTGGTCCACCGCGAAGTATTCGCGGCGCTGGTCATCGCAGTACTGCGAGGGCTCCGCGCCGGAGAGCGTGCAAATGATCTTCTCTTCAATGCCGGCCGGGCGCACAAAACCGCTCGGGTTGCCGCCAGTGAGGTAGTTGACCGCTTCCTGCATGAATTCGGCCCAGATGGGCGCCGCGCCGCTGAGGCCGCTGGTGCCCTGCATCTCGGTATTGTCCGGGTTGCCCACCCACACGCCCACCGCCACATCCGGGGTGTAGCCCATGGTCCAGTTGTCGCGGAAGTCAGTGGTGGTGCCGGTCTTGGCCGCCACGGGGAACGGCAGATTGAGCAGCGAATTGTTGCCGAACATGGGCGCCCGCGCCTGGTTGTCCGACATGATGGAGCTGATCAGGAAGGCGTGCTCCTCACGGATCACCTGCGCATTGGTGGGCTGTGGGGCTTCGTAGATGACGTTGCCTTGGAAATCGGTGATACGCGTGATCGCCACCGGGGTGACGGCGCGGCCCTGATTGGCGAAGATGGCATACGCATTGGTGAGGTCCAGCAACTTCACCTCACCGCCGCCCAGGGTCAGAGCGAGGCCGTATTGGTCGCTCTCCAGGTCGGTGATACCAATGCGGTGGGCGAAGGCCACCAGGCCCTCTTCCTCCGGCGTGTCCGGGTTGTCGTAGATGCCCACGAAATCGAGCGCCTTGACCGCCGGCACGTTATAGGAATTGGCCAGGGCCGAGCGCACGGTCACGGGGCCGTGGAAGCGTTCATCGTAATTCTGTGGAATATATGGCGGGCGCGTGTCCGTGGCCAAACCGGAAGGCGGGAACTCGGACTCGACGTCCCAGATCAGCGTGGAAGCGGTCCAACCTTTTTCAAAGGCGGCCACGTAGGTGAGCGGCTTGATGGAAGAGCCCGGCTGGCGCGGCGAGACGGCCATGTTGATCTGGCCGTCAATGGCTTCATTATAGAAGTCAGCCGAGCCGACCATCGCCAAGATGTGGCCGTCGCTGGGGCGCATGGCCACCAGCGCCCCGCTGCCCACATTGCGGTCCTGCAGGCTGGCGATGTGTTCGCTGACCGTGTCCTGCGCCATGTCCTGCAGCTCAGGGTCTAGCGTGGTGTGGACGGTGAAGCCGGAGCGGTAGATGGTCTGCGGGTCGTACTGGGCTTCCAGCAGCGAGCGAATGTAGTGCACCCAATGCGGGTAACGGATCTCCACGCCCGGTTGGTTGAAGCGATAGTCCAGCATTTCCAGGCCGGCGGTGGCAGCCTCATCGAGCGAGACGCACACGCGCTCGGGGCTGTTGCTGACATAGATGCAGCCGGCTTCGGCGCTGAGAGCATAAATGAGGCGCAGCACGTACTGCTGGCGGCCGAGGGCGGCCTCACGGTTGGTGTAGACATCGTATACCGATGGCGACTGTGGGAGACCAGCCAGGAAGGACGCCTGCGCCAGGGTCAGTTCACTGGCCGAAGTGCCGAAGTAGGTCTCGGCAGCGGCTTCCACGCCGTAGGCCAGATTGCCGAAGTAAATTTCGTTGAGATACAGCTCGAGGATCTCGTCCTTGGAGTAGCGGCGGGTGATCTCTGCCGCCAGGATGGCTTCGCGCACTTTGCGAATATAGGTGCGCTGCGAGGCTTCCTCCGGCGAGAACAGCAGCATGCGCGCCAGCTGCTGGGTGATGGTCGACGCGCCGGAGACGATCTCGCCATCCGCCCGGTTTTGGAAATAGGCCCGCGCAATTGACATGACATTGAAGCCAGGGTGATTGTAGAACTCCTTGTCCTCGGCGGCGATGGTCGAGGCCAGCATGTAGGGTGAAATTTCGGCCAGGGGCACATAGCTGCGGCGGCCTGCATTGGGGTCAAGGATCTCGTAGAGCAGGTTACCGTCGGCATCCAGGATGCGGGTGGTCTCAAACTGCGAGGTGCGGTCGTGCAGATCGGCCACGGAAGGCAGGCTGGATGCGATGACGTAGTACTCGTAGAAAGCGAACGCCAGGCTGGCCATGGCCAGCAGGATGGCGGCGATGCCGCCATAGATGAGCACGCGCGGCAGGCAGCCCATGCGGCCCACCCGCCCCCACCATTGCTTGAAGCGCGAGCCGCCGCCGTTGCCGGCGCCACTGGCCGCCGTGCGGCCCGTGGCGCTGAATGCAGAGCGGCTGACGCGGGTGGCCTCGGGGTCGACTTCGGCCACGCGGCGCGGCAGCGGCATGCCGAACTCGTCCATGGCCGGGCGCGGCCCGGAAGGCGTGTGGCCCAATGGCGGCGGAGCGGGCGTGAAATCGCCCACGGGTTCAAAAATAGTGGGGGCCTCATCCGGAGATACTTCGCCACCGGCCGCCAGACCAGCGCGGCTGGCAGGCAGCAGCACGCCGGGATTGACGGGCATGGGACGGCTGGGCTGGGTATCGCTCAGGTCTGGGTTGCTGCCTGCCGGCTGAGCGCCAACGGAGTGCGCGCCCGAAGCCGAGAGACGGCGGAAGCGGTCGGTGGCGCCTTCGTCGCGGTGCTGCTTCTCCGGGGGCTGGGTTGGGTCTTCGGGCAGGCTGCCAGGCATGATGGGCTAGTTAGGACGGCTGAGGAACAGCGCGGTCCACACGCCTTTCATCAAAGTTTCGCCAGTTTGGTTCTTGAGCTCGACTTGCAGATTAATGGAGCCGCCGCCAATGCGCGGCAGGGCCTTGGTGACCAGCACCTCGGTCTCCACATGCACCGTGTCGCCAATGAAGATGGGCTTGATGAACTTCCACTCAGTGATCTCGCGGAAGGCCATGATGGTGCCGGACATGATGCCGGTCTGCACGATCAGGCCGGAGGCGAAGGACAGGCCCAGCAGACCGTGGCCCACGCGGGCACCGAAGGGTGTGGTCTTGCTGTATTCGGCGTCTACATGAATTTGGTTAAAGTCACCGGTCAGGCCGGCGAACATGACGATGTCGGTTTCAGTGACGGTGCGGCCCGCGGTAGCCAGCTTCTGGCCCACCTCAAAATCCTCAAAGTACATGCCGCGTACGGCTGCTTCTGCGCTCATTAACGTCCTCCAGCTGGCTGTGATGTAAGCTCTGGAGCGATTCTAGCATATGGCGCCTGCCAGCACTCGCGGCCTGCTTTTGTTAAACTAGGCATGCTATTTTGAACGATATTAAGCCCAGGCTTGTTCCCCATATGCGTGCATTTGCCCTTCTACTTATCGTGTTGGCCCTGGTGGGCTGCAACTACCCCACCAGCCCGGCGGTGGTGACGCCGCCCACGGCGCAGCCCAGCCCTACACCGGCGCCCACTGAGGCGCCGCGCGTGCTGCCCCACGCGCTGTACTTCCTGAGCGAGCGCGAAGGCAGCACCGCCATCTGGCGCCTGGCGGTGGATGGCGTGAGCCTGCAGCGCCTGACCAATGAAAGCGAGCCAGTGGACGAATACGACGTAGCCAGTGACGGCACGCTGGTGTATCGCATCCAAAATCGTGTGTATCTATACAACCCGACCAGCGCGCAAGCGCTGGTAGACAATGCCAGCGCCGACGCCAGCGAGCCGAGCTTCGCCTACCTCGAAGCCGTGCGCGCCCCGCGCCTGGCGCCCAATGGTGCCACGCTGGCCTACGCCCAGGGCGGCGTGTGGCTGTTCGATCTGGCCAGCGGCAATTCCCTGCGCGTTCTGGAGAACGTGATCGAAAGCGAAGACGACAGCATTACGCCGGTGGAGCTGTACGCCCCGGTGAGCTGGTCGCCAGATGGCTTGCAGCTGCTGATCTCCATTGCTACGCCGGAAGGCAGCGGTCTGGGTGTCTGGGATGTGCGCAGCGAGAGCTTTACGCGCCTGCAGGGCGAAGCCGTGCTGTGCTGCCAAGCTGCCTGGGCAGCCGACAGCCAAAGCCTGCTGCTGGCCAGCGCAGCGCTGGGCCTGGTGGAGCCCGGCCTGTGGCGCTACGACGCGGCCAGCGGCGAAGCCACGACGCTGATCGAAACCCAGGCCGAGGATGCCTATCACTTCGTGGGCTGGCCGCTGCAGCTGCCCAACGGCGACCTGCAGTATTTCTACGCCAGCGCAGCCGAGATCCACGATGCCGACCTGCCGCTGTACATGGTGCGCTCGGCGGCGGATGGCGCCGGCGGGCGCAGCCAGATGCGTGACGACGCCTTCAGCCTGCGCGAGGCGCTGTGGGCTGCCGACGGCAGCCTGGCGCTGGTGGCGCAAGCCGCCCCCAGCGACGCCGGGCCGGTCGTGCTGGCCTATGCCGACGGCCGCCCGCTGCAGGTGCTGGTGGATTTTGGCTATGAATTAAAGTGGGGCGAGTAGCACAGCAGAACTACATATAGTAAAAAGCCATCGGTTCACGATGGCTTTTTTTATTACTCAGTCAGTTTGCGATAGGCCCGGTTGAAATAGACCAGCGGTTGGCGCCCGTCGCCAGCCGGGGCACCCGCCGCCAGCACTTCACTGATGAAGATCGTGTGAGTGCCTGCGTCGTGAGTGACCGAAACGCGGCAGTCAAAGTAAGCGATCGCCTCTTGCAGTAGCGGGCTGCCAGTCTCCAGCGTGAAGATGTTCACGCCCTCAAAGCGGTCGCTTTGCTCGCTTTCGCGCCCGGCGAAGCGGTTGGAGAGCTCCTGCTGGCCGGCCGCCAGGATGCTGACGCCAAAGCGGCCTGCCTGCATCACCAGCTGATGCGTGCGGGTGGCCTTCTCCAACGAGATCGAAACCAGCGGGGGCTCCAGCGAAAGTGAAGTGAACGAGTTGACGGTCATACCGTGCTGGCTGCCCTGGTGGCTGGCAGTCACCACGGTAACGCCAGTGGTCCAGAAGCGCAGAACATCTTTAAGTTGGTCAGGGCTGGGGCGCAAAATGGCGCCAGGCTGAGTTTGCTGCTGCATGGGGAGATTGTAACGCTGTGCAGGGCCAATCTGTCATTGCGAGGCGCAGGCTTGCCTGTGCACGAAGCAATCTGGAACTCATACCCCTTCGTTGCAACCCTTGTGCCAGCGCCAAAAAGCTATTGGAACACCACCTGATTCGGGGTAGCATGGTTTTCCTTATGCTGCAAGACGACCTTCCGTCTGAGATCAACGAGCCCGGCTTCAGCGAGCCCGCCCCGCGGCGCCAACGGCCGCGGCGCGCCAGCATGAACGTGTTCGGCCAACTCACCAGCATCCTGGCGATCAGCGCCGTGCTGGCCACCTTGTTCACCGCCTTCACGCCGCTGGGTCTGCTGCCGGCTGGCTTAACCGAGTGGGTCGCGGAGCAGTTGAGCGGCGGCAGCGTGGCAGGCAGCAACTTCCCCACGCCCACCCCGCGCCCGCGGCCAGTCATCGGTATCGTCGCCGGCCACTGGGGCAACGACTCGGGAGCGGTGTGCAGCGATGGCCTGACCGAAGTGGAAGTCAACCTGGATGTAGCCACCCGCGTGCAGCAAAAGCTGACCGACGCCGGCTTTGATGTCGACCTGCTGCAGGAGTACGACGACCGCCTGCAGGGCTACAACGCTCTGGTGCTGGTCTCGATCCATGCAGATACCTGCGAATACATTGACGACAACGCCACCGGCTTCAAGGTAGCCTCCTCGCTGGCCAGCAGCGCGCCGGAGAAAGCGCAGCGTCTCGTGGCCTGCATCAGCAACCGTTACCAAAGCGCCACGGGCATGCGCTATCACCCGGCCAGCATCACCGCTCACATGAGCAACTATCACACCTTCAACGAGATCCACCACGACACCACTGCGGCCATCATCGAAACCGGCTTCCTGAACCTGGACCGCCAAATGCTGACCCAGAACTCGGATGGCGTGGCGGACGGCATCGCCCGCGGCGTGCTCTGCTACATCTATAACGAGAGCGCCACCTCGCCGGAGGGCAACTAGCATGGCTGCGGCTGCCTGGCACGCGCTGTGTGTCGAGGCCCGCGCCGCCCTGGCGGCCGGCCGCAAGCCTGAGGCGCGCCGCCTGGCGCGCCAGGCCGCCAAGCTGGCCCCGCAGCAGGAGGAGCCCTGGCTGCTGTTGGCCGCCATGGCTACCCCGGCTGCCAGCCTGGCCTATCTAAAAGAAGCGCTGCGTATCAACCCGCGCTCCACCCGGGCGCGCAAGGCCCTCCAGTGGGCGCAGGCGCGCACCGATGGCAAGCAGCCCGCCCGCGTCCAAGCCGCTGCCAAGGACGGCAAGCCTGCACTAGCGCTGCCACGTATCCGCGATCTGCGCCTCAACAGCCTGGCCCTGATGGCGCTGGCGGCCGGCACGGTGGCGTTCGCGCTGTTCGCCTGGCTGCGCCCGCCCGGGCTGGATGACGGCCTGCGTTTCGTCAGCGCGGCCGCCGCCCACAGCATTGACGGTCTGCTGGCCACCAGTACGCCCACGGAAACGGCCACGCCGACCACCAGCAGCACACCCACCGCGACCCACACGCCCACTCACACCGCTACGCCCAGCGCTACGCCTTCCCCCACGCCCACGCTGACGCCCAGCCCCACGGCCACCGCCACCATCGGCGCGGATGTGAGCGGGCTGGAGAAACATTTCGTCGAGCTGCCGCGCGGGGTTGGCCCCAACGAGCGCTGGATCGATGTCAACCTCACCAACCAAACCCTCGAAGCCTACGAGGGCAGCACGCTGGTGCGCAGCTTTGTGATCTCCAGCGGGCGGGCCGGCTCGCCCACCGTGACCGGCCAATTCAAGATCTGGATCAAAGTACGCATCCAGGATATGTCCGGCCCTGGCTATTACATTCGCGATGTGCCCTGGGTAATGTACTTCTACGGCGACTACGGCATCCACGGCACTTGGTGGCACAACAACTTCGGCACACCCATGAGCGCCGGCTGCGTGAACATGACGGTGGAAGACTCCCAGTGGATGTACAACTGGGCCAGCGTCGGCACTACCGTACAAGTGCACTACTAGCCCATCTTATAAATCGCTAACAGCAAAGCCCCGCCAGCTTGAGTAAGATAGGGCATGGCAAAACATGCACTTTTCAGCGGCTTGGTCATTGACGAGTTTGACCAGCCGGTCACTTCCACCCATGTGGGCGAGGAAGCTGTCTACGTAGTCAACGATCAGGGGTTCATGCGCCATGTCTCTTCAGAAGATGTGGACCGCCAGGTGTTGCGCCAAATGGGCGAGATGCTCTCTGGCCACGAGGAAGAGCTGAGCAAACAGGCTGCCCAGATGATGGGCCAGGATGACATATTCACCCAGGCCGCCATTTTCAACCAACTCAAAAATGTGGACGAGCAGTTTGACCAGGTACTGGCCCAGGGGTTGCCGGAAGCCAGCCGGGCCTATCTGGGCATGAGCGGCTTCAAAGTCCGCATCAATCTGCATGGCGAGGTGCTGGAAGTGATCCAGCCCGGCCAGATCGCCCCCGAAGACGGGGAAGACGAGTAACAAAAAAAGCTCGGGCTATGCCCGAGCTTTTGATTTTGAGCTTCCGACTGCCTACGGCAGGCGGATGATGAACTGGTAGCCGAACCAGGCAGCCGGGATGGCCGCCAGCCACGGCAGCACCTGGGAGGCGATGTGCAGGCCATCCGTGACCAGCTGCGGCACCTGCACCTGGAAGTATTCCAGGCCAAAGGCAGCCCCGGCGAACACGCCGAAGACTGCCGACCACACTACGCCGGCAATGGTGCCCGCAGCCAGCAGGCCCACAAAAATATCCGAGGCCGAGAGGCCGCTACCGTGCTCAGAAGTGTGTTCAGCAGACATGATTCCTCCGAAAAAGTGACTAAGGGGCATTATAGTGCAATTTGTGCAATTTGCAACTTTTGCCCTAAAGTACGGGTATAATCCTGCCTCGTTACTTTAGACTTAGCAAAAGCAAGGAAAGAAGATGCCCAAAAGAACTTATCAGCCCAAGAAGCGCCGCCGCGTGCGTGTGCATGGCTTCCGCAAACGCATGTCCAGCTCCACGGGCCAGGATGTGCTCAAGCGCCGCCGCCTCAAGGGCCGCAAGAAGTTGACGGTGAAGGCCAATAACCACGTCAAGAAGGTGGACTGGAACGCCTAAGCGCAGATGCGCTTAGGCTCCGTCACCTCCGACGAGGCGAGCAGGCTTTTTATTATCGGTGAAGCGAGGATTTCGCCTCAGCAGACCAGCCGATTTCAAACGGGTGCGGCGACTGGGAAAGTCCTACACGCACCCGTTTGTTGTGCTTGTAGTATTAGCAAATGATGTCGCCAGGCTGCGGGTGGGCGTGGCCGCCGGCCGCAGTGTCGGCGGCGCGGTGCAGCGCAACCGTGCCAAACGTGTGCTGCGGGCAGCCATGCAGCCGCTGCTCGAACGCATCAAACCCGGGCATGACCTTGTGCTGATCGCCCGGCAAGGCATCCTCGCCAGCGGCAGCCCGCAGGCGCACGGCGTGCTGGAGCGGCTGCTGCAGCGAGCCAAACTTATATGAACGCACACCTCACCCACGAGCACCCCGAGATCCACGAGCAGCCCGACCCGCCGCTGCGCGAGCTGCCGCGCACGCTGGCCAACCTGCCGCGCTTTCTGCTGCTCATCCCCATCCGCATTTATCAGCTCACCTGGTCGCGCACCCTGCCGCCCGACACCTGTCGCTTCTACCCCACCTGCTCTCATTACACCTATCAAGCCATCTACAAGTATGGCGCGCTCAAAGGCGGCGGCATGGGTATCTATCGCCTGCTGCGCTGCAACCCGTTCAATAAAAACGCCGGGTATGACCCGGTGCCATAATTGGGAAGAGGAATGAAGAAAAACACTTTGCTTAAACTTGCCTTCTTGGCCCTGCTCAGCCTGGCGCTCACCGCCTGCGGCAGTGTAGCGCCGCTCTCCTGGCCCGGCATCCATGTAGACGAGGCCAGCGGCCGCGCCTACGTGGCCTACCAGAACCATGTCACCGCGCTGAACACGCAGAGCGGCTCCTCAGTCTGGGAATTCCCCGCCGAGCGCGATAATGGCTTCACTGCATTTGCCGAGCCTGCGCTGGGCGAAGGCCAGCTCTTCTTTGGCGGCTACAACCATAACTTCTACGCCGTGACGCCTGGCAGTGGCGCCCTGGAGTGGAGCTACGAAGGCCCGGCGGGCCAGTTCATCGCTAGCCCGCTGGTGGATGGCGCTCGCATCTACGCCCCCAACGCCGACCACACGCTGTACACCTTTGACCATGCCGGTTCATTGCTATGGACCTTCAAGACCAGCCACCCGCAATGGGGCAAGCCCGCCCTGGGTGACGGCCTGGTATACGTAAGCTCGCTCAACCACTTCCTGTACGCCCTGGACGCTGAAAGCGGCGAGGAAGTGTGGAGCCTGGATACTGGCGGCACGCTGGCCGCCGGCCCCCTGCTGCACGAAGGCGTGCTTTACATCGGCAGCTTCAACAGCGAAGTGCTGGCGGTGGACGCTGCCGGCGGCGAAGTGCTGTGGCGCGTGCCGACCGATGGCTGGGTTTGGGGCACCCCCGCCCTGTACGAGGGCCAGCTGCTGGTGGGTGACCTGAGCGGTTTCCTGTACTCGCTGGATCCGGCCACCGGCGCCCAGAACTGGACCCTGGAAACCGGCGGCTCCATCACCGGCACTCCCCTGGGCCTGAACGAGCACATCTATGTCATCAACGAAGCCGGGCGCGTGATCTCAGCCACCCTGAGTGGCAGCATCGTGTGGAACCAGGACTTTGGCACCGAGCTGTACGGCTCAGCCGTGGCCGCCGGTGACCTGATCCTGGTGGGCCAGCACAACAACACCACCACCGTGGTGGCCGTGAACGAAAGCGGCTCCCGCGTTTGGACCTTTCCGCAGCAGTAACTAAAGGACAGCTATGTTAGACATCATCATTGTCCCGTTCACCAACGTACTCGTCTTTTTGTACGACATCCTGGGCAACAACTTCGGCCTGGCGATCATTGTGTTCACCCTGCTGATCAAGCTGCTCACCTACCCGCTCTCGGTATCGCAGCTCAAGAGCGCTCGCATGACGCAGGAACTGCAGAATGACCCGCGCTGGAAGCAGATCCAAACCAAGTACAAAGACAACCGCGAGAAGCTGGCCCAGGAGCAGATGAAGTTCTATCAGGAGAAGGGTATCAGCCCATTCAGCTCCTGCCTGCCGATGCTAATCCAGTTCCCGCTGCTGATCGCCATGTACTGGTCAATCCAGCGCTCGCTGGCCGCCACCCCGCTGGCCCTGCTGGACTTTGCCCGCGGCATTGCCCTGCCCAACGCGGCTGAGCTGCTGCCGTTGAACAGCAGCTTCCTGTGGATGGACCTGGCCCAGCCGGAGCGCCTGCATCTGGCCTTCCTGCCCTTCGCCATCCCCGTCCTGACCATTGTTGTGGTCGTCACCACCTGGCTGCAGAGCAAGATGATGACCCCGCCCTCCACCAATCCCAACGACCAGAGCGCCCAGATGGCCCGCTCCATGAGCCTGACCATGCCGCTGATGATGGGTTACATCTCAATGGTGTTCCCTTCCGGCCTGTCTATCTACTATGTCATCAGCAACCTGTTTGGCATTGCCCAGGCCTGGCTGATGCGCCGCCAACCGGTGAGCACGGCAGCCCCGGCAAGCAAGTAAGTTAGAATTCGTCAGGAACGCTATGGAACATCGCACAAGCTTGGAAGTCATTGCCCCCACCGTCCACGAAGCCATCGAAAAGGGCTTGGTGGAGCTGGGGTTGGAAGACACGCAGGTTGACGTTGAGGTGCTGGATGAAGGCGGCACAGGCTTTCTGGGCCTGGGCGGCCGCCAGGCCCGCGTGCGCCTGATCGTGAAAGAAGGGCTGGCCAAGCCGGCTGCCGCCGCGGCTGCGCCGCGCCGCAGCCGCCCGAGCGCCGAGCCCAGCGCCCCGCTGACCGACGCTGAAGCCGAGAACCTGCTGGCGATCACCCGCGCCACCGTGCTGACCCTGCTGGAGCACATGAGCGTGCGCGCTGATGTCAGCGTGAGCCTGGGCGAGCCGGATGAGCCTGACATGGCCGCGCCGGTGCTGGTGGACATTGAAGGTGGCGATCTGGCCTTCCTGATCGGCCGCCACGCCGAGACCCTCGGCGCCCTGCAGCTCATCGCCCGCCTGATCGTGGGCAAGGAAGTGGGCCGGGCCGCCCACATCATCATTGATGTGTCCGGCTACCGCCAGCGCCGCGATGAGAACCTGCGCAAACTGGCCAATAAGATGGCCAAGCAGGCCGTGGCCACCGGCCGCCGCCAGACGCTGGAGCCGATGTCACCCTCCGAGCGCCGCATCATTCATCTTGAACTGCGCGAAAGCGTCGAAGTGACCACCGAGAGCACTGGCGAAGAGCCGCGCCGCAAAGTCGTCATCATTCCCAAGTAAGGCTTGTACATGAAAAAAGCCCCTGCAATGCAGGGGCTTTTTTGTTTGCCATATAGCTGACAGAGATTCGAAGACTCGTGACAAGTAACTCCAACCCGAATGGTCTTACTGTGTGGGGAGCGCAGGCAGTACAAACGCCTGCCCCACCTTAACAACTGAATAGACTTACGTACTTGGCCACACCAGGCGGATCTGGGTCCCCTCGCCTGGTTTCGAGACAATGTACAAGTAGGCGCCGATCACCGCGGCGCGCTCGTTCATGCCGGCCAGCCCGTAATGTTTTGTAGCCAGCAGTTCTGGCAGGCTTGTGCCGTGCGCATCAAACCCTGAACCATCATCTTCAACCAGCAGGTCGATGGCATCGGCGCGCAGCTCTCCGCTGATGTTGATGCTTTCCGGCTTTCCATGCTCAAGCGCGTTGTCCACCGCCTGCTGCACAATGCGGTACGCATGCTCAGCCACATGGCCGTCGAACATCACCTGGCTCTCTGGCAGCATCAGCGAGATCTGCACCCGACCGTTCATCCGGCTGGCAAACTCATCGGTAAGCTCGACCAGGGCACGGTACAAGCCAAAGTCCAACATGGCCGGGCGCAGCCGGTAAATCAAGCGTCGCACCCCATCGCTCAGTACCTGGTGGTGCAGCGCCAAGGCCTGCCAGTCGCCCTCACGGGCCAGCATGGCCATGCGGTCAATGCCGGTCAGTACCTCATCGTGGAGCTCACGCGCCAGGTAAGTGCGGCTTTCCTCCTGCTGGTCAATGTCACGCTGATAGAGCGCACGCAGGCTGTCCGCCTGCTGGATGTTCACCAGGGCGATCGCCATTTGGTCAGCCAGCGAATGCAGCAAGCCAAGCTCAGAGTAGGAGTAATAGTCATCCGGGTCTTTGCGGCCCAGCAGCCACAGCCCCACGGTTTCGCTGCCCGCTTTTACTGGAATAGCAATTTGCACCCAGCCCAACTGATGCGACCCGGAGTTGATCAGCTCCTGCTGGGTTTCCGCATCCGGCATCTGCTGCGGCGAGACTGACTGCGAGTAGATCAGCTTCCCTTCCGGATTGCGCGCATCAAAATGCAGCAGGGCCGATTGCCGGATGAGCAATGCCGGCAACACCTGCTCCATCAAGGTTTGGCCCAGGTGCTGGCGGGTGAAGCTGGTGGAGATCAGATTGGCAAAACGCTGCTGCAAACCCTCCGGCGGCATGGGGATGTTGAGAAACTTGCGCTCGACAAAACGCTGGAAACGCTCGAAGACAAAAATGTTGAAAAGGGTCACCAGCAGGCCCGTAGCCAGAATGGCAATGGCAATATCCTGCGGGTTTTCCAATTGGGGAGCTAATAAGGACACCAGGATCAGCGTGCTGGTGAACAGGAGCAACAGGAATAAGTAGACCGAGATAAGCCGGTTGGCGCGCAGCTCCATGCCACCCAGCTGGCGGCGATAGACCACATACAGATACGCACCCGGGCAGGCTGCCAGGGAGAACACGCTGCCGGCGCTAAGCAATGGCAGGTCGGCCTGGGCAGTGGCAAACCCCAGCAGCATGGAAGGCAACAAAGCCACCGCGAACGCGCTGAGTAGCAATCCCACTTCGCGGCGCTCTCCCCGGCTGGCGAAGAAGCGCACCACTAGCATGAGCAAGCTGCCGACCACAGCTACGAACAGCGCGTAGGCAAAGGCATCCTGATCGACAAGGTTGAAGGCTTGCAGCCCGGCAAAGCCAATGCCGACTGCGTACAGGCCTGCCCACGCCAGCCACGGCAAGCGCGGAAACGGCCTGGGGAAGTTCCAGTGCAGGTGCAGATACACCGGCAAGCACAACCAGATACCCATGCGGAATAGCTGTGAGCTGAAGAAGACGGCAGTTCGCGAAACTGAGCCGGCCATCAGCCACACTGCGGTCAGATAACAGAACACCATCAGCAACTGCCAGCGCACATCTTGTGGGCGTACATGGAAATAGATGATGGTGCCTGCGAACCAGAAAACGTAGCTGAGCCACCAGGTATTGATCAGCCGGCCCCAAAACTCCGGCATATTGAACCCCGCCACCAGAAGCTGCACTTCGCGCAGGTCCCCATTGGCGCTAACCTGCAGCTCCAGTACATCACCCGGGTGCAGGCCCTTGAACCAGGGCTTATCGATCCTGCCGCGGTATTCACTGTACGTCACTCCATTGACTTCCTGAAGCATATCCCCCACGGACAGGGCGCTCGAAGCCTCGCTAGTGAATACGTCGCTCACTTCGCCATTCGTGGAGTATTGGAAGCCCAGGTACGGAATGGCAAAGAACCGCGCATAGGTGTACAGCAGCAAAACGAACAGCACCAGGGCCGGCAGGATGAATTGCTTCAGGGGGTGAGCCAATTGAGTACGCATAGCTTCAGACGATGCCAGGGAGGTGATGCCTATCGAACACCAGCAATGAGCGCCAGTAGCAAAACCCCATTTTTGTTCAATTAGAAAGGAAAACTACAATGTCTATGCAAGCATTTTACACAAACATTGCCGCCAACACGGTGGCTGAGCAACTGCAGGACCTGTTGCGCGTCACCAAGGCCAGCCTGGAGCAAGTGCAGGCTGTGCGCAGTGAACTCGCCTGGGACACCTGGGGCGAAGCCAAGTAAGTGAAGCTCAGGGCCGGCCACTTCGTGGCCGGCCCTGACTTGGGAGGCAAGACAAAAAATGACCATCTATCACTCCGCTGTCGAGTTACTACTGCAACAGCCGCAAGTGGCCGAATGGCCGCTGCTGCAGCGCGCGCTGCAACAAGCCACCGGCAAGCCGCCGGTGGCTTGGGACTTCCCGATCGCCGGCTGCGTGGCGGCTGGCGCCGCCCAGCCGCAGGCCATCCCGGCCGTGGCCGCCATCACCTGCGCTCACATGGCCATTCTCTTGATCGACGATATTTTGGATGAGGATCCACGCGGCGAGTACAACCGGATCGGCGCCGGGCGGGCCGCCAACCTGGCCGCAGGCTTGTTCAGCCTGGGCCAGCATGTGCTGGAAACCCATTCTTGCCCGCAGCCGCACCTGGCAACCGCGGCTCTGAACCGCATGGTGGGCGATATAGCCTTCGGGCAGGAACTCGACGTTCAGAACGACCACAGCGAGGAAAGCTATTGGGCCGTGGCCCGCGCCAAAAGCTCGCCATATTTCGGCACGGCCCTGACCTTGGGCGGGCTGTATGGCGGCGCTAGCCAGCCGCTGGCAGAGCAGCTGCGCGAATTTGGAGCGCTGTTCGGCGAGGTGATGCAAATTCACGATGACCTGAATGATTGCCTGGCCGAGCCAGCCAATGTGGATTGGCTGCAGGGCCGCGCCCCGCTGCCGCTGCTGTTCGCCGAGCTGGTGCCGCACCCGCAGCGCGAGCGCTTTGTGGCGCTGCGCAGCCAGGTGACCCAGCCAGATGCTTTGCGCGAAGCGCAAAGCATCCTGGTGAGCAGTGGAGCCATCAGCTACTGCGTCAACGAGCTGATTCTGCGCCACCAGCGCCTGCAAGCCATGCTGGATGCGATGCCGGCAGCCGAGCCAGCCTTGTTGCAACAGATTTTGGATCATGCCATTGCGCCGGTGGAGCACCTGTTCGCTTCGGTCGCCGCGCAGCCTTAGTTGGGATACATATCATCCATCGGCGTGATCAGCCCCAGCTCGCGCGCCTTAAGCACCGCGGCGGTCATGTTGTTGACCCGCAGGCGCCGGTACGAATTGGATAGCAGGTTGCGCACGGTGGAGGATTTGATCTTGAGCTGGTTTGCCAGCTGATCAGTGGACATGTCCGGGTTGGCCGCACACAGCGAAAGCACTTCGCGCTGACGGTCAGTCAGCATTTCGATATCCGCGCTGCCGTCTGTGTGAGCCAACGCCGCCACCGATTGCTCAGACAGGTACATGCCGCCGCCCGCCACTGACAGCACGATCTCGCCCAGACGTTCAGAAGCAGCCATGTCTGATTTGATGATGTAGCCACTGGCGCCCGCCTCCATAATGGATCGGATCAACGTGGGCAGCTTGTGGCCTGAGATGACCAGAATGGCCATTCCCGGATAATCCCTGCGCAATCGGGGGATGACACTGAACAAGGGGTATGGCGCCAGCGTGCCTTCCTTTGCGGGTGCCACTACATCCAGGATCAGCACGTCCACCGTGTGGGTTTCAAGCAGCCGGTCCAACTGCTCCCCATTACGCGCCGAGGCCACCAGCTCGATGTTCGGATAGGCTGACAAGCGATACGTGTAGCCGTCCACCACAACAGGGTGATCTTCCAATACAGCAACACGCAGTTTCTTTTCTGAGTTCAAGTGAGCGCTCATTCTGTGCCCTCCTCCACAGAGTCCATATATCAGTACAAATGTCTATGCCAAAAACACATGTGTCTATTCAAATCTACGACATTAAGTCGTATAACCAAGCCACCTTTACGGTCTTTATTCACATTGTTCATGCCATCAGCCAGAGGGGAACGGCTGATGGCAGATTTTTTTAAGTCCACTCCCACTTCTTCTGCAAGTTAATAACGAACACTGGCAAAAAACATTATAAGACCCTGAACGGCTGGCAGGCAATAGGGCAAAAAAGAGCGCGTGATAAAATGCGCTTTGCTGGCTTGCATCCCTGAGGCCTGCTAAGCCCCTATAGCTCAGTGGATAGAGCACTGCCCTCCGGAGGCAGGGGCCTGCGTTCGAATCGCAGTAGGGGCACCTTACAAGACCCATCACGAACCAGAGGGGAAAAATTTATATTGTTTTGAGCAAAGGTCGAAGTTAAAAACTCTCGACCGGCTTAGAGAATAGGATTAGCCTTTCAAGCGTATTTCTCTACTGTCCAAAGTGTTCAAAGAGACAAAAGTGATCGCCTATGCTGATCCATACTGCGCGTGTAACACGCCCACATGAATTGTAGATGCTGTGAGGCTCCGCGGCATTGATGATGATGCTATCGCCCTGGCGTAAAATAAAAGCCGTATCGTTTAGTTCTATAGTTAATTCGCCCTCTATAACTAACCCAAATTCTTTTCCCTCGTGAGAGACTTGTCCGCGTTTAGGTCTTGCTTCTGGCTGGTAACTAAGTTCGAGGAATTGAATGTTTGCTTCGCTTGAGGTTGTAAGTGTGGAGAGCGAAATTCCGCTCTTAAGCTCTATGCGCGGCCGAGCGTTTCTGCGGACGATGAAAGGAGTCGTCTCGTCTAAATCAGTAACATCCCATTCGACAAGGTGATGACCGTCCTCTTGTGGACTGATCGCTCCGCGAGTCGGGTGTTCATCCGCTTCAAACTCCTGCGGTTTTTTGAAGAAGTACTCAATAGGTAAATTGAGAACTTCTGCTATCTTGTACAGAGTAACAACCGAGGGGTATGTTTGATTGCGCTCGATTTGGCTTAGCATTGCCGGACTGATATGGGCACCCTCGCCCAATCGACGCAGTGACATGCTTTGCTCTTGGCGTGCTATTCGCAGCATTTTACCGATAGAAACACTCGGAGGGAGAGTGGGTCTGGCCATGCTATCTTGAACCAATGGAAGCCAAGATGCCCCCAAAGACCTGCTCCAGATGTTTCCGAGTTTCTGTTTCGGCTGCCACCGAATCCCGCCGTGCGCAGGCTTCATAAATCTTGCGGTGATCTTCCCAGGCTAGTTCTTTCTTTCCCTCCAAGTCTAGGTAGATACGATTGTATGGAGCAACTTTATTACGGAGCTGTTGAATAAGGCCGATTAGGTGGGGTTGATGGAACGCGCCATATACTGTTGTATGGAAGTCGTTATTCAGACCCAATACGGTTTCCATATCAGATATTTGATCGGCTTCTTTAATAATCGTGTCCAGCATCGCCAAACGGTCATTGTCCATCATTGGAGCAGCTCGGCTAGCGGCAAGACCTTCCAGGTGACTACGAATTGAAAGGATTTCCTCTAGTTCTGTGAGTGACCGCTCGGTGACTATGGCCCCTCGGTGGGGGTATTGAGTGACTAAATCCTCAGCAACAAGAGTGCGCAAAGCTTCGCGCACAGGACTTCGGCTGACACCAAGCTGGTCTGCCAGTTCTTGTTGATCCAGTTTGTCCCCAGGACGGAATTGACCCTGCAAAATGCCGTTGCGCAGGGCGTCCGTTACCAGTTCCTCGCGCGTCTTCATAGTGATGCCTTCTACCAGTCGTTTCTTATCTCCCGAACCGAGCATAGTAAACCTTAACCTTGACAGAAATCGTCCTTTATTGTTATTCTCTTGTATACAAAATACAATATGCAGTATACAGCAAACTTCGACCTGAATTCAAGCCTTACTGTTAGGCTTCCCCTGGCACTAAACTGCCCCTTAAGTGACCAATTATCAAACGATTCCTCCATTTTTTATGTGAACTAAATGGCATGACTCCCCCAAGGGAGTCGTGTGGGTTTGTCCAAGCATCCATTCTACGCTAAAGGAGAGCAACATGGCCAAGGAGCAGCAGCAAAAGGAAGTCAAAACAGAAAGTCGCACAAAACCTTTCACGGGCGCGGAGTACTTGGAGAGCTTGAGGGACGGACGCGAAATCTGGATTTATGGTGAGAAGGTAAAGGATGTAACGACACACCCCGCGTTCCGCAATTCAGTGCGAATGATTGCCCGTTTGTATGATGCGCTTCACGATTCCGAGCGCAAAGATGTGTTAACTACGACAACGGATACTGGAAGCGGCGGGTATACCCACAAATTTTACAAGGCTCCTCGTAACGCGGAAGAAATGGTGGGTGCCCGCGATGCCATTGCAGAATGGGCGCGGATTTCTTATGGGTGGATCGGGCGCAGCCCGGACTATAAGGCTGCTTTTATGGCGACGCTAGGGGGAAACACGAAGTTTTATGAACCCTATGATCAAAATGCTCGCAACTGGTACAAAAAAGTCCAAGAAGAAGTTTCTTTTGTAAATCATGCAATTGTCAATCCGCCTGTAGATCGTGACAAGCCACTGGACGAGGTTAAGGATGTCTATATGCATGTCACAAAGGAAACAGACGCCGGCTTGGTGATAAGTGGCGCGAAAGTCGTCGCTACAACTTCTACGCTCACCCACTACAACTTCATTGCAAACAATGGCGCACTGCCAATTAAGACGAAGGAATTCGCTTTTGTTTGCATTGTTCCGACGGATGCGCCTGGCGTCAAACTCTTTTGCCGGCCGTCCTACGAGATGACAGCCGCGGCAATGGGTACGCCGTTCGACTATCCGCTTTCCAGCCGCATGGATGAGAACGACTCAATTATTGTTTTCGACAATGTCTTGGTTCCCTGGGAAAACGTCTTTGCCTATGGGGACATAGATAAAGTGAACAACTTTTTTCCTCTATCGGGCTTCTTGCCTCGGTTCATGTTCCAGGGATGTACGCGTCTGGCTGTAAAACTTGACTTTATTGCAGGTTTATTGCTCAAGGCAGTAGAGGCAACTGGGGCCAAGGATTTCCGAGGCGTGCAAGCCAATGTGGGTGAGGTGCTGGCCTGGCGAAACCTTTTCTGGGGACTCACAGACGCCATGGCCCGCACTACCACGCCTTGGGGAGATGATTATGTGTTGCCCAACCTAGATTATGGATTGGCCTATCGCGTGATGGCAAGCACGGCTTATCCAAAGATCAAAGAGATCATCCAAAACACCCTAGCCAGTGCCCTTATTTATCTTCCCTCAAGTGCGCTGGATATGCTGAATAAAGAGACGCGCCCCTATATGGATCAGTATGTGCGTGGTTCAGGTGGATATGACGCAGTAGACCGCGTCAAGTTAATGAAGCTTATGTGGGATGCGATTGGTTCCGAGTTTGGTGGTCGCCATGAACTATATGAACGCAACTATTTTGGAAACAACGAAAGTATCCGCTTTGAAACCCTGATGGTCGCCAATATCACAGGCAACTCAGCCAAGTTCAAAGGCTTCGCTGAGCAATGCATGGCTGAATATGACTTGAACGGCTGGACGGCACCGGACATGATCAATTCGGATGACATCAGCATTATCAAAAAGAGACTAGCTGACGCCCAAAAGAAATAAAAAAGAGGTGGCAGGGTTGAGAAATCAACCCTGCCCATTTGACTAGGTGTAGTGGAGATTTGCAAATGGCTGCTTCACAAGAAAATGGTCTGGCGTCAAATTCAATTGACCCGCGGTTGTTCCGTTCAGTGTTCGGGCGTTTCGCCAGTGGCGTCACAGTTGTGACGACGGAGGTTGAAGGCAACATCCACGGCATGACTGCCAATGCTTTCATCTCCGTTTCGCTCAATCCTCCTCTGATGCTAATTTCTGTTGACAACCGCGCCAATATGAATCGTTTGCTGCCAGTGAGCCGACGATTTGGAGTCAGCATCTTGGCTGAAGGCCAGGAGGAGCTTAGTAATCATTTTGCTGGTCGTCCTGTCGATGGCATGGAGATTTCATTCATCACTAAAGAGGGTATTCCTGTGATTGAAGGCGCACTGGCTTATCTAGTTGCAAGTGTGCAAGATATGCACTTGGCTGGTGACCACACCCTGTACATAGGGGCCGTGGATTTTTTGGAGAGCCGTGAGGAAGAGGCGCCTCTCTTGTTTTACAACGGTAAATACCACCGGCTTAGCAAGAAAGAAACTGTGCCAGGGCCTTTTAATGATGATGACTACTCAATGTTTTCATTGCGCAACTTCATCATTGCTAGAGACAAGAAATAGGAATTTATCCAGCGCGACTTATAAAGATCCCCAGGAGCGTAAATATTGAAAAAAACTGTTTGAAAACTACTCAAAACTCAACTAATAGGAGAGAGAGAAAATGAAAACTTCGCTGTTCCGAGCTGTAGGATTGCTGATTGTTTCTTCACTGTTGCTTGTCGCATGTGGCGGCGGCACTGCTGCTCCTGCCACAAGTGGAGATACTCAAACAGCGGCTACTAGCGCTCCGAGTGCTGGCGATGAGCAGGGGCGCACGATCAAGATCGGTTATGTCAGCCCACAAACTGGTGCTTTGGCACCTTTTGGTGAGGCGGATGGTTTTGTCATTAGCCAAATGAGGGACTTCTTAGCTAATGGTGTTCAGATCAACGGAGTTAGCCATCCTGTTGAGATCATTGTCAAAGACACTCAGTCAGATCCGAATCGTGCGGCTCAAGTGGCTTCTGATCTGATTTTGCAGGATGGCGTTGACCTGATTCTGGTTGCGTCCACGCCAGAGACAACCAACCCGGTTTCTGATCAATGTGAAGCCAATGGCGTTCCGTGCATCTCAACGGTTGCTCCTTGGCAGCCCTGGTTCATTGGCCGTGGTGGTGTCCCTGGCGAAACGGAGTTTGCTTACACATACCATTTCTTTTGGGGCTTGGAAGACATCATCGAGGTCTTCTTAAACCTCTGGGATGATGTGGACACCAACATGGTGGTAGGCGGTCTATGGCCGAATGACGGTGATGGTCTCGCCTGGAGTTCTCCCGAAGTTGGGTTCCCGCCAGCCTTAGAGGCCAACGGCTACACTGTGGTCGACCCGGGCCGTTACGAGAATCTGAAGGACGATTTCTCTGCCGAGATTACGACCTTTAGAAATGCCAATGTAGAGATCGTAACTGGAGTGATGATTCCGCCCGACTTGGGAACCTTCTTGACCCAAGCTAGCCAGCAAGGCTTCACCCCTAAGATGGTTTCCATCGGCAAGGCTGCCCTCTTCCCTGTAGTGGTAGAAACTTTGCCAGATGGTTTGGGCGGTGGGCTCACCACGGAGATCTGGTGGTCGCCTTCGCACCCCTTCACCTCTTCGCTCACCGGTCAGACATCAGCTGAGCTAGCAGATGCCTTTACTGCTTCTACTGGCACCCAATGGACACAACCGATCGGTTTTGCCCATGCCTTGTTTGAAGTTACAGTGGATGTGCTTCAGCGTACGGAGAACATCGACGATGCGGCGAGCATTGTGGAGGCTATTAAAGCCACTAACCTGGACACAATTGTCGGCACCGTGGATTGGTCTAGTGGCCCAGTGCCCAATGTTGCCAAGACTCCACTGGTTGGTGGTCAGTGGCAAGTTGGTGAGACATACCCATTTGAGCTGAACGTGACGGCTAACGATACGTTCCCGGGTATCCCGAATACCAGCAGTACAGAACCCCGCTAAATCAGCATAGGTGGGGCGGCGTACGCCGCCCCACCTGCTGAAAAATCTCAATATGCAATCAATAGAGAATGCCGAGAAAAACTGACACATGGCACCTATCCTCCAACTACAGTCTGTTTCCAAGTCTTTTGGGGCGTTGCAGGTTATCAATCAGATTTCCCTCGATGTAAAAGAGGGGGAGACACTTGGCATTTTAGGGCCGAATGGAGCAGGTAAGACAACGCTCCTCAATTTAATCTCCGGTGATCTAGCCTTAGACACTGGCACTATATTCTTTCTGGGAGAGCCTGTACATTCAATTCCAGCCTCCCGCCGTTGCCAGCTTGGCATTGGCCGTACGAACCAAATTCCCAAGCCTTTTGAGGGCATGACCGTTTTAGAGAATGTTTTGGTAGGGGCTACATATGGCCAAAACAAGAGTCAAAATGAGGGTTACAAAAAATCGGCTGAAGTTCTTGAACTCACCGGTTTATATGACCAACGCGATAAGTTGGCGGGAAACTTGCGCCTGCTTGAACGAAAACGCCTGGAGCTTGCCCGTGCTTTGGCAACTAATCCTGACTTGTTGCTCCTTGATGAGATTGCAGGTGGGCTCACAGACCACGAAGTTGCTGAGTTGCTTACAGTTATCCGCACTTTGAAGGAACAAGGCCGTACGATAATTTGGATTGAGCATATAGTTCATGCGCTTGTGTCGGCTGCAGACCGCATCGTGGCAATCAACTTTGGATCCGTCCTTATAGAGGGAAATCCGGCCAGTATTCTGGAAAACCCAATGTTTCGACAAGTTTATCTTGGCGTAGAAACAGAGATCACGGCTAAAGACCATGCTTAAGCTCCAGAAAATTGATCTTTATTATGGTCAGTTTCAGGCTCTTTTTGATGTCTCAATTTCAGTAGAGCAGGGAGAAACACTAGCCATTATTGGTGCCAACGGTGCGGGTAAAACTTCATTGCTACGCCTTATCGCAGGGGCTCATTCTGCTGGGAGCGGCGAGATTCTCTTCAAAGGTGAAGAAGTCAATAAACGGCCGGCTTATGAAATGGCGAAACTTGGCATTGCCCTAGTCCCTGAGGGACGGATGCTTTTCCCCAGTCTTACAGTGGAAGAAAATTTGCTTGTGGGTAACTATGTCAGGCGCCCTGGCCCCTGGAAGTTGAATGATATTTATAAATTGTTTCCAAGTTTGCATGAACGGCGTAAGAATCCAAGTTCTAATATTTCGGGGGGACAGCAGCAAATGGTCGCCATTGGACGAGCTCTAATGAGCAACCCTAACTTAATTCTGCTGGATGAGATTTCGCTTGGCCTTGCCCCGCTGATTATTGAGGAGATTTATAGAGTGGTAAAGCAAATTTCGGCTTTGGGTACTACAGTTATTCTGGTGGAGCAGGATGTGCGCCGCGGTATGAATGCGGCGGACCGCGTTTATTGCTTGCTAGAAGGGAAGATCAGTCTAACAGGAAGACCTTCCGAGCTTAGTATGGAAGAAGTTTCGCAAGCCTACTTTGGAGTTTAGTGGATGGACTGGTTGAACGCAATTGTTCAAGGGATTTTGCTCGGTGGTTTATACGCTTTGTATGGAACGGGTCTTTCTCTTATTTTTGGCGTGATGCGTATCGTCAATCTGGCCCACGGTGATTTCATTGTGCTGGCCGCTTACCTTTCCTTGGTAGTAACGCAAATCGCAGGCTTGTCGCCATTCGCTACCATCCTAGCCGTAGTTCCACTGTTGTTTGTCTTTGGGTATGTATTGCAAAAGACCGTGTTAAACCGCGCTCTTACAGGGAACCTGTTGCCTCCTGTTGTGATTACATTCGGCATTTCAATCATTTTACAAAATGCTTTGCAGCTCATCTTTTCGCCCAACTCGCAAGGGCTTGATGCAGGTTCTCTCGAGACCGCCAGTATTCAACTGGGCAGGCTTAATATTGGATGGGTGCCATTTATTACCCTGATAACTGCCATAGTTGTATTAGCTATATTGCAGCTTTTCCTTACTCGAACTGCCCTTGGACGTGCTTTTCGGGCTACGTCTGACAATCCTGGAATTGCCGAATTAATGGGCATAAACTCCCGTCAAATTTACGGGATCGCACTAGGTCTCTCTCTGGCTATTGTGGCTTTGGCGGGCATCCTCTTGGGAATTCGAACAAATTTTGCTCCTGCAGAAGGGCCAGCGCGATTGCTATTTGCTTTTGAGACCGTCATTATTGGTGGATTAGGCAATTTGTGGGGCACTTTAATTGGCGGGATTATTCTGGGAATTGCACAAGTGATTGGGGCCAGCTTTAACCCAGGCTGGTTTCAACTGGCAGGGCATGTTGTCACCTTACTTGTTTTGGCTTTCTTGCCCTCAGGTTTATTCCCGCGTACACGTGAGCTATGAGAAGCCTTTTATACACTCCCGAACGCCGTATTGCAGTCATTGGGTTTTTGGTTGCTGCGGTATTGATCTCGATGGCAAGTTGGGGCGAGATACGCACCATGAGTTTGCTTATAGAGTTTTTCTATCTTTTGGCCTTGAGTCAGCTTTGGAATTTGTTGGCTGGTTACGCTGGTTTGGTTTCTGTTGGTCAACAAGCCTGGATTGGTATTGGCGGTTATGCCTTACTCGTCATGGCAGATGACTTTGGGATACCCCTGGGATTAGCATTCTTGTTAGTTGGAGTTGTGGCTGCCCTTTTGTCGTATCCAGCTGCAAAATTGCTATTCCGCTTGCGGGGTGGCTATTATGCAATCGGAACATGGGTAGTGTCCGAAGTTTTTTATCTCTTGATTTCTGGCAGCACGAGCTGGTCTGGGGGCGGTTTGGGTCGCTCACTACAAGCCGCGCGGTTCATCCAGCCCCCTGCCATGAGAATCACCCTTGTTTATGTAATCGCTGTGGTTCTCGCTATCGGTTCCATTGCCCTTGTTTATTACTTAATGCGTTCACGCTTAGGGCTGGGCCTCACCGCCATTCGGGATTCTGAAATGGGTGCTGCCAGCTTAGGGGTTAATGTAAATAAACTGAAACTATTTGTTTATGTAGTTTGTGCTGCGGGTACCGCAATTGTTGGTGCCTTGATATATCTCAATGCTCTCAACATTATTCCAAAAGCTGCATTCAGTGTGAACTGGACGGCTTATATGATCTTTATGGTGGTAATCGGTGGCATCGGAACAATTGAGGGCCCGATATTTGGAACAATCGTGTTCTTTTTGCTTCGTCAATATCTTTCTGATTTTGGTGAGTGGTCACTGATTATTCTGGGTTGTGCGGCTGTAATAATTATGCTTGTTGCCCCCCAAGGATTATGGGGCATTATTCGCGGCCGTTCTCAAATCGAACTGTTTCCTGTACGGCGTAAGCTTTCACCAAATTTTGAGAAAAGTGAATAGCCAATGGAGTCCTTTCGGTTTGTCTTGTCTGCTCAGGAGGTCGTTTTTAGGCAAAGCGCGCTCGAAGAACTCGGCGAGATCGTACAACAACATGGTTGGGATCGCATAATGCTGTGTACAAGCCCTCATTACGTAAGAAACGGCATTGTTGGCCGTATTGCTCAACAACTGGACGAGCGGCTAGTGGCTCCGTATACCGGCGTTCAACCGCATGTACAGGCTGTGCAGCTTGACGAGGCTGTCGCTTTAGCCGTTGAACATGATGTCAATTGCATCATTGGGCTCGGAGGTGGCAGCGCACTCGGAATGGCCAAGGCTGTTATCAGGGAATTGGAAGCTCGGCTAAGTGGAAAGTCGATTGCAGAGACTGCGGGAACCAATCTGGGGGAGCTGATCCCACTCATCGCCATTCCCACTACTTACGCTGGCTCTGAGATGACCTCGGTTTACGGTGTTACTCGCAGAGAAGCAGATGGTCTGCTATCGAAAAAAGTAGTAAGGGATTCGCGCATTGCGCCGCGTGTAATTATCTATGATCCGGAACTTACTTTTGATTTGCCGCAGGAGTTAACCGCCACAACTGCAATCAACGCTCTTGCCCATTGTATTGAAGCTATATATTCGCGTACCCGCAATCCGATTTCCACCAGTGCAGCGTTGCAAGGAGTTAGATATATCCACAGCTTCCTATTCCGTTGCATAACTAATGGAAATGATTTAGAGGCGCGCACAGGGCTGATGATCGGAGCACATTTGGGTGGCGTGGCGTTGTCGACGGTCGAGATGGGCTTGCACCATGGAATATGCCATGTCTTGGGTGGAAGCGCCAACGTTCCGCATGGGGTTGCTAACTGCATTGTTCTCCCGCATGTGATGCGTTTCAACTTGGATGTATATGCAGCAGAGCTCAGTCTGGTCGCTGGCGCGATGGGAGTTTCAAGTAATGACACAGTTCAAGAGATTGCAAAGAAGGGGATTGACCGAATTTATGAGTTGATCTCCAACCTGGGTGTACCTCAACGCCTACGGGAGGTCGATGTGCCGGAAGCCACATTGCCCCTTTTGGCGGAAGCGATGCGCAAGAACCACACAGTGAATAGCAACCCTAAACTTTTTCAGAACGATAAGGAAGCGTTAGATTTTTTGCGTGTCATTTGGTAAGAGGAGAGAAAAGATGCGAAATCTCACTGAAGAAAATGTAACTGAGGCTGTCCTGGAGCAGATCAGGGCGAAGGATCCGCGCACCCAACAAATCGTGACCTCCTTGATCAAGCATCTGCACGCTTTTGTACGTGAGGTTGAGCCGACTGAGTTGGAATGGTTTAAAGGCATTGAATTCCTTACCCGAACAGGGCACATTACGGATGAAAAGCGCCAGGAATTTATTTTGCTTTCGGACACCCTTGGAGTGACTATCCTTGTCGATGCGATCAATCATCGCAAGGAGGAGGGCAAAACTGAAAGCACGGTGTTTGGGCCATTTTGGGTCCCTAATGCTTTGGAAATGGAGAATGGCGCACACATTGACCGAGGGCCGGAGAATGAGCGTGGTGCTCCCGCCGTTGTGCGCGGTCGAATAACAGATATGAACGGCAAACCGATTGCCGGTGCCAAAATTGATGTTTGGCAGGCCTCAGATGATGGCTTCTACGATGTACAAGACTCCAATCAGCCGGAGATGAACTTGCGGGGCATATTCACTTCTGGTCAAAATGGTGGATACTGGTTTCGTACTATTCGACCGGAGGCGTACCCAATACCGGATGATGGCCCAGTGGGAGATATGCTTAAGGCGACCGGGCGTCATCCATATCGCCCCGCGCATATTCATTTCATGATAAGTGCGCCTGGTTATGAGAAGTTAATCACTCATATCTTCGTTGAAGGCGACAAGTATTTGGAATCGGATGCGGTCTTTGGGGTAAAAGATTCGCTTGTGGTTGACTTCAAGGCCAATACCTCCAAAGAAGAAGCTGCTGGATATGGCTTTACCAAGACCCCTTTCTATGAGGTCGAGTTCGATTTCAGTCTTAAAGAGGCTTAGATGCTTTCGGGCATCCGTTCAACCTAGGATCACTGATGCGTCTAGTTCCCACGCTTAGTCTTCCGCAAGCCGCGGCACTTGTTAAAGATGGAGATGTCTTGCTAGTCGGTGGTTTTGGGATGACGGGCAGCCCTGTCCACTTACTTCATGCACTAGCTCAGACACAAACTAGAAACCTCACATATATTAGCAATAATGTTGGCGAGCCAGGCCTTGGTGGTGGGCGTTTGTTGCGCAATGGGCAACTCGCTAAGGTAATTGGGTCTTTCATTACTAGCAATCCTGAGGCGGTAGGTGCAGCGCAAGAAGGCAAAATAGATGTAGAACTTATCCCACAAGGTTCGCTCGCCGAGGCTATACGCTCTGGTGGAGCTGGTATTGGCGGTTTCTATACACCCACTTCTGCTGGGACTGAGTTCGCAGCCAGACGGGAGGGGCGCATCATAGATGGCAAACTTTACATCTTCCAGAGAGCCTTGCGCGGCAATGTTGCTTTTGTCCGTGCCTGGCGAGCCGATCCGGCGGGCAACTTAATTTATCGCAGGACGGAGCAGAACTTCAACAAAGCTATGTGCATGGCGGCCAACATTGTGATTGCGGAGGTTGAAGAAATTGTGCCGCTCGGGCAATTGCCACCGGAAACTATTCATACACAGGGGTTGTATGTTGATTATCTGGTGCAAGCACGGACTCGCTTGGAAGATTTGGGAGTATCGAGTTCTGTCGAACATGCCGCGAGCGGAGATACACCATTAAAGCGCCAGATTGCGAAGCGCGCTTTGGCGGAGTTAAAGAGGGGAGACATCGTTAATCTTGGAGTAGGCATACCTACACTTATTGCAGATTTGATTCAGCCAGACCATGGAATTGTTGTGCAAACCGAAAATGGGATGCTGGGTCTTGGGCCGTCTCCAAAAGAGGGCGGAGCATTGGATTTTGCAGTTGATGCAGGTAAGCGTCCAGTGACTTCATTGCCTGGTAGCAGCTATTTCGATAGCGTGGAATCATTTGCGATGATTCGAGGGGGACATATCCATGTCGCAGTTTTGGGTGGTTTGCAGGCTGATGAAAAGGCAAATCTAGCTAACTGGTCGGTGCCGGGTAAACCGCTCCTGGGAGTGGGTGGTGCTATGGACTTGGCCCAAGGCGCTCGACGACTGATAGTGACAATGACGCATACTGGGCCAAATGGAGAACCCAAGATCTTGCCCAAGTGCACATTACCGCTTACTGCGCAAGGCAAAGTGGATACGATTATCACTGAATTGGGAGTGTTTAAATTCATTTCCGGTGAACTGACGCTAGTAGATCTAATGCCTGGAGTTGAGCTAGAAACCGTGAAGGCAAAGACCCATGCAAAATTTCTCGTAGCGGTGCCATAGCTGTTGACGCAAAGCAGGATGTCTCTTGTCAAGGTCAACTCATAATAGAAACTTGACTTCAAGAACAAATGTGCTAATATGGATATTGTATACAACTAACTTCAATCTCCAAAGGGAGGTGATGCCGAGGATTAGCCAATACAACTAAAAAAGACGGGACTGCCCGCTGCGCGAACAGCAAACAGTCCCTGACCATCCTTCCAGGGCAAACTGGTTGGCGGCTGTCTGCATTTTAGCCCCATTGTCTATTCTGTGCCCTGGATGCCCATTCGCCAGGGCATTCACTTTTTAACCAGTCCAACTCAACCACTCAACTCAATAGTTTTTGGAGGAACCATGAAAGTCACCATCGAGAAGGCGCTGGTCACGGATGTGTTCACCAGCGAAAAGACCGGCACTCAGTTTGCCACAGTGCAGACCGAGAACGGCACATTCAAGCTCTCCTCGCGCAAGGGCGGGTTTGACCTCAACCAGCTGCCGCGCATCGAACCGATGCGCATGCGCGCCACCCTGCACGGCCGCGTCTTCCAGAAGGGCGGGCAGGCACTCGAAGTTGTCGATCTGGCG
>JAJTXV010000007.1 GCA_021463845.1 Anaerolineales bacterium
CACTGGCCGCTATACGCTGGACCAGATATGCGAAGAACTCACCCAGCGCGGCTACACAACCTACAGCGGCCGTCCCTGGGCCTGGAATGACCCTAAAACGGGCCGCAGGGAATATGCGGCCAACCGCCTGCACAAAATCCTGCACAACCCGTTCTATGCAGGCTGGGTCACTTCAAAGCGTTTTGGGATCGTCGCTGGTGAAGTTCGAGGCTCCTGGGAGGCAATTATCACGCCCAACCAATTCCAGAAGGGCGTAGATATTCTCAGGAAGAACGGCTCCGAGAAATCCTACGAGCGCAAGAACTTCTACCTGCTGCGTGGCCTACTCTGGGCAGAAGTCGGTGGTGAACGCTACAAGTTGCACGGCTCCACACCGAGCGGGCGTTCACAGAGCTACTCCTACTACATCACCCATGCCAAGCCAGGCGGCACCAGCCTGCACATCCCTTCCAAGCTGGTGGATGGGCAGATGGTGGATTTGCTGCAAGGCATTGAAATAGACGCGGACTTGATTCCAGAAATCCGCAAGATCTATGTTCAAGAAGTCCAGCAGTTCACCAACCAGGATAGGGACAAGCAGGTGGCCGACATGCGCCAGCGGCTGTCTCAGCTCAAAGAGGAAGAGGCGCGGCTGGGTCGCTTGCTTATCACAGGCAAGATCACGGAAGAAGCCTATGACCAGCTGCGCCTGGAATGGCAGGAAAAGCTGCGGAATGTAGAGCTTGGTTTGGCAGAGATGGAGCGGGATGCCAAGGTTCACCTTGACGATCTGGACTTGGCCATTGGGCTGCTAAGGGAGTTGGTGGATTACTACTTCTGGCTGGAGGACAAGCAGAAGAGCACCTTGCTTCAAATTCTGTTCAAGCGGCTGATAGTTGACGAGAAGGGCCGCCTGGTAGACTATGAGTTGAACTCGCCTTTCGTGTATCTGCGCTCCCTGGCTGACCGTTTCGGGCCGCCCTCGGAGCCTTCAAGCGGTTCGGTACAAGTCCGCGAAGGGGCACAAATATGCAGCGCCTGACGGCGCTGCGCCTAGGAGTCTCTACTCGGCTGCGCCTGTACAAACTCCACATGTGGCTGAGGCTGTGGCAGCAAATGTCATAACATTAGAACCACCTTTGAAACCCTTGACACAAGTTTCACAAACGCTATAATCCCAATTGACGAGCGTCCGGGTGCCCCCCTCACCTGGGCGCTTGTCATTTAAAGTGCCACCTATTGCTCATAGGCGTATCAGGCCAAGGCTCCTATAATTTTTCAGCAGGAGTTGAAATGCAAACATCACAAGACAGATCTGTAGTCTGGGCCGGCGCGGTACTTGGCGCCCTTGCTACCGCCGCGCTGGCAGGTGTGCTCGCCTTGGGCGAACCGCTGCTCGGCACGCCTTTCCTCCCCTTTGACATCTTCGACGTTATGGCGCGGGTGCTGCCCGGCGCGCTGATCCGCTTCGTCATCGAGAACATGGTGGCGGTCATTCAATTCCTGCAGCGCTTTCTGCCGGTGGGGGATACCTCCACCGCGGCCAAGTTGGCCGAGCAGGCCATTGCCGCGCTGCAATTCATTGCTGCCGGCGCTGTGTTTGGCGCACTGCTGGCCTGGCTGCAGCGCAAGGGCAGCAGCATCCAAACCTATGGGCTGGTTGGCGGGCTTTTGTTGCTGGCCTTCACGCTGATGGTGCATGCCCAGCTGGGCATTGCGGCCGGCTTGGGCAGCCTGGCACTAGCCGTGTTGTACCTGGCCTGGGGTGCTGGCATCGCCAGGCTGGTGCAAGCATACGCCACGCGTCCGCAGGAAGCAGTTGCCCCGCAACTGTCGCGCCGTCAATTCCTCGCCGTCAGCGGCGCGGGCCTGGCCGTGACCGCTTTGGGTGCGTGGGGCGCCAGCCGCCTGTTCGGCGGGCAGGCCATGCCGCCGCGTACGGACAGCACTCCCGTGCCCGTAAGCGAGGATGACCCGTTTGGCGCCCGGCTCACGGGCGGGCCAGCCCAGTCCCCCTCGCCAGAGGAGCTGGCGGCGCGGCCTGCGCCGGTACGCGGCACGCGGCCTGAGCTTACCGCCAATGACGACTTCTACCGCATTGATATCAACACCCGCCCACCGCAGCTCGATGGGGATGCCTGGCGTCTTCAACTGGGCGGCCTGGTGGATACTCCACTGGAGTTCACCCTGGATGAGCTGCGCGCCTTGCCATCCCAGACACAAATTCTCACCATGCAATGCATTTCAAACACAGTCGGCGGTGACCTGACCAGTTCTTCGCGCTGGACGGGTGTGCGTTTCAAAGACGTGCTCGCCATGGCCGGCGTGCAGGCGCAGGCCGCAGGCGCCTACATCACCTCGGCCGATGGCTTCTACGAATTTGTCACGATGCAAGACATCGAGGATGAGCGTACGCTGCTGGTGTACGCCATGAATGATGAACCGCTGCCTTATGAGCATGGCTTTCCGCTGCGCATTTACATCCCCAACCGCTATGGCATGAAGCAGCCCAAGTGGATCCAATGGATCGAGCTGGTGGCCGAGCGCGTGGATGGCTATTGGGTCGAGCGCGGTTGGGACCGCGAAGCCTTTGCCCACACTGTGTCGGTCATTGACACCGTAGTGGTGGACCCGGACGTGGGTGAGACCGGCCAGGCCACCTGCGGCGGCATCGCCTGGGCGGGCACGCGCGGCATCAGCCGCGTGGAAGTGAAGGTGGACGAGGCGGATTGGCAGCCAGCCGAGCTGATCACACCTCCGCTCAGCCAACTGAGCTGGATCCTATGGAAATTTAGTTTTCCATACGTGATGGGCCGCCGCGTGCTGCAAGTGCGTGCTTATGACAGCGCCGGCCAGCCGCAGGAGACCCGCAATGCGCCGCCGGCGCCCAGCGGCGCCACGGGCATTCACCAGGTAGTGGTGACGATATAACAAAAAAAGGCCTCCCATTAGGAGGCCTTTTTTCTTCTCAGCAATTAGCTTACTGAACCTGGAAATTGAGAGTGGTCTCCAGCTCGCCGTTCAGGTAGAGATCTACCTTATAGGCGCCGTTGGGCCACAGCATGCCGGTGTTGGCCAGGTCAAAGGTCAGAATGGCGTCGCCGCTTTGGATGCTGACTTCATCGATCAGCGTGTTGGCAGCTTCCCCGTCTACATTCACCGCCGTCCACACGGCGCGCACCTCAGTGCTGTCGGACGCGTTGGCCAGGTCCACAATGGCGTAGAACACATCCTCCGGGCCGTAAACGGTGGTGGCTTGCGTGCCAGCCGAGTCGAAGGCCATGTAGGCCTGCTCGAAGTTGGCCGTGCTGGCGCTGAAGCCGCAGGCCAGGGCGGTGACTGCCAGAACTGCTAGTACCAGCAAAACTTTGAAATTGACGTTCTTCATCTTTCTCCTAAAGTACAGTGTTGCACAAGTTAACTGATTTTAGTCCAATCTTGTTACTTGCTGGCAGCATTGTCTGCTTCGGCATCCACTTCTGGCGCGGGCGGTGGAGTGAGTTCCAGCTCAACCGAGCCTTCCATCTGAATTTGGCCGCGCAGAAAGGCGCCTTCTTCTGTGGACATGGAGACAGTGGTCACATCGCCCCAGACGCGCCCGGTCGAACGGATCTCGACCTTCTCGGCCAGGATGTCGCCGCGCATCGCGCCAGCCACAATGACATAGCGGGCGCGCAGCTGCTGGCAGGTGACCCGGCCGGTCTGGCCAATGACCAGCAGGCCATCCAGCTCGATCTCGCCTTCAAAAGCGCCTTCCACGCGCACGCCGCCGCTGCCGGTCAGTTTGCCGCGCAGGTTGATGCCGTCCGCCACCACCGAAGTGATGCGTTCGGTGGGCGGCGGGGCGGCCTGCTGTTTGGAGACGCTGGCTTTGCGGCGAAACATCAGGCGGCAGGCGCCCCTTCTTCGCTGCTGCTGTCGGCGATGCCTACCGTGTTGAAGCCCGAGTCGACATACATGATCTCGCCGGTGATGCGCTTGGAATGGTCAGACGCAAAGAACAGGGCGGCATTGCCGACATCTTCAATCGTCACGTTCTCGCGCAGGGGGGCGGCTTCGGCAAATTTGTTGTACAGACCCTTGAAACCGGATACGCCGGAGGCGGCCAGGGTGCGGATGGGGCCGGCCGAGATGGCATTCACGCGGATCTTGCGCGGGCCAAAATCACGGGCCAAATAGCGCACCGAGGACTCCAGAGCAGCCTTGGCCACACCCATCACGTTGTAGCTGGGCACAGCCTTTTGGGAGCCGTAGTAGGTCATGGTCATAAGGGAGGCCCACTCCGGCAGATAAGGCTCAAACGCGCCAGCTAGGGCAGTGAAGGAATACACGCTGATGTCCATGGCGGTGTGGAAGCCAGCCCGGGTGGTGTTGTAGTACGGGCCGCTCAACTCCTCGCGGTTGGCGAAGGCCACCGCGTGCACCAAGATGTCGATCTTGCCGTAGACCTTGTGAGCCTTTTCGGCCACACTGGCAATATCCTCATCCTTGGTGACATCGCACGATTCGATGAATTTGCTGTTGATGGACTGGCCCAGGGGCTCGGCGCGCTTTTTGAGCACATCGCCGGCGTAGCTGATGCCCACGTCGGCCCCATGCTCGTGCAGCGCCTTGGCCACGCCCCAGGCGATCGAGCGCTCGTTGGCGACCCCAAAAATAAGGGCGGTCTTTCCTTGCAGTAAGCTCATGTTCTCTCCTCTTTGTTTATCGGCATATCTGCCAATGACAAATTTGCCATTGGCAAATTTGTCATATATCGCCAGGGTTTGCTCAGCCAGGGTTCGGGCGTGGCGCCCAGGCCCACTCGGGGGCCGGTGCGCACATCCCGGTCTGCCACGGCGGGGCCGCGCTCAATAAAGATTATAGCCTTCGGGTCTGTGAGGCTTAGGTAGTTGTGCTTGCCTGTGATGCCGAAGGCCTGAGCCAGCTTGCCGGGGCCGTTGGTCCACAGCGGGGCAGGGCGGCCTTTGCGCCGCCTGGCAATGAGTTCTAACCCCTCAAGGGGCTGTACGGCGCGTATAAGTACCGCGTGCGGCGTACCCTCGGCCTCAGTAACGATGTTCAGCATCCAGTGGTTTCCGTAGGTGAAGTAGACATAGGCCACGCCCGGCGGCCCGAACATCACATCCGTGCGCTTGGTGCGCCCGGCGCGGGCATGGCAAGCCAGGTCTTCCTGCCCACAGTAGGCTTCGGTCTCGGTGATCAGGCCGGCAATACGGCGTTCGCGCCCGTTGATGCGCTGGATGTGCACCAGACGCTGGCCCAATAGGCCGCGGGCCACCGCCAGCGTAGATTGCTTGTAGAAGGCGCGCGAGAGGCGGGCAGCCATGGTTTAGGCGGCTGTGGCCAGCGGCCCGGGCAGCAGGTCAAGCAGATCTGCGATGGCAGTGATCTGCTCAGTGTCTGGGTTTTCGTACAGGCCATTCCAGTTGAGCAGCAGGCACTGCAAGCCGGCGCCGCGCGCGCCCAGCACATCGGCATAGTAGTTGTCGCCTACATACAGCACGCTGTCCTTGTTCACGCCCAGAAACTCGATCATGCGCAGAAAGATCTGTTTGTCCGGCTTGTAGGCGCCTAGCTGGCTGGCCGCCAGAAAGAAATCCATGTGCAGGTCCAGGGCAATGCTGTTCATCTCGGCATGCACCGGCTTGGGGCGGTTGGTGAGCAGGCCCACGCGGTAGCCGCGCTGGCGCAGGCTGGCGAGTGCAGCCCGGGTTTCAGGCAGCACATGGCTGACCGGCGAGTAGTTCTCGCGCATGTATTCATGCACCTGGGCCGCGTACTGCTGGGCTTGCTGCTCATCAAAGCCCAGCGAGAGCAGACTGCGCACGCCGTAATTCACCCAGAACTCCCGGGTGCCTTCTTTATAGGCGGTGATGTCGGTTTTTAGATCTTCTGAGCTAGCCCAGTACTGGTGCTCCCACAGCTGGCCGGCGCGGCGCTCCTCGGGCGTCAGCGGGCGGCCGCGCAGGGTCTCTGCAAAGTCCGATATGAACGCGTGTGCGTGCGGCTCGTTGTAGCGCAGCGTGTCGTCAAGATCGAAGACGATGGTGCGGATGGGCTGGGGGTCGAGCGGCTTAACCACCAATGTAAGACATCTCCACTTTGGGCAGGGCAGCTGTGTTGGCCGAACGTAGTTCTGAATAGCGGTCAGCGCGTTTTTGCCACACCGCCGCGATCGCCGCCTGCACGGCGGCGTCATCCGCCCCGCGGCGCACCAGGCCGCGCAGGTCTGCGCCGCCCAGCGCGAACAGGCAGGTGAACAGCCGCCCGTCGGCAGAAATGCGGGCGCGGCTGCAATCACCGCAGAACGGCTGCGATACCGAGGCAATGATGCCAAGCTCGCCGCTGCCGTCAGCATAGCGGTAGCGCTCGGCCACTTCGCCGCGGTAGTTGGCCTCCAGCGGCTCCAGTGGCAGCTCAGCGCTGATGATGTCAACCATCTGGCGGGCGGTCAGCACATCGTCCATGCGCCAGCCGTTGCTGTGGCCCACATCCATGTACTCGATCAGGCGCAGAATGTGGCCGTGCTGGCGAAAATACCGCGCCATAGGCAGGATCGCATGCTCGTTGACGCCGCGCTTGACCACCATGTTGACTTTCACCGGGGCAAAACCGGCGCGGGCGCTCTCGGCGATCCACTCCAGTACCCGCTCAACTGGGAAGTCGACATCGTTCATACGCTTGAAGGTCTCGTCATCCAGCGCGTCCAGGCTCACCGTCATGCGCTTCAGGCCGGCTGCTTTCAGGCTGTGCACGCGCTCCAGCGGGAAGGAGCCATTCGTGGTCAGGGCAATGTCCTGTACGCCGGGCAGCGCCGCCAGCCGGGCGATCAGGCTCTCCAGGTCTTTGCGCATCAGCGGCTCGCCGCCCGTCAGGCGCACCTTGCGCACCCCCAGCGCCACAAAGGCGCGGGTCACCTGCTCGATCTCGTCGAAACTAAGCAGCTGCTCCTGCGGCAGGAACTGGTACTGCTTGCCAAAGACCTCTTTGGGCATGCAGTAGGTGCAGCGAAAGTTGCAGCGATCAGTGACAGAGATGCGCAGGTCGTGCAGAGGGCGGGCTAGAGTGTCTACCAGTGTGATCATAATAAAAGAGGCGTAGCAAGCACTACGCCTCAGGTGTTGCTCACTTAACTTGATTATATCGCGGCGCTATTGCTCGATGATCTCTGGCTTGCGGCTGGCGCGCTTCTCCTGAAAGTTGCGCAGCAGAATGGAGATACCCACCGCGATCAGGATCAGCGGCCACAGCTTGGAAAGCCAGTCAGTGCCGCCCATGATGCCGCTGAAGAACACGAACAGCGCCGCGCTGAACGCGATGGCGGTCAAACCTTCCCGCAGGCCGGCCAACAGGCGGCCTTCCAGCAGGTCTTTGATCAGGGTGCCGACGCCGATGAAGCCCGGGATCAATGTCCACATGTAGGACCAGCTGGCCCAGTCGCCCGATTGGTTCTGGTAATACAGAATGCCGCCCACGCCCGCCACGATCGCAGCCGGCACGGCCAGCCCCGGCGAGCGGAACAGGACACTCAGCAGCAAGATGGCCGCGCCAATGATCACCATCAGCACCGGCCATTCCACCTGCAGATCGATCACGTTAGCCAATCCCGGGAAGAATTGTTGAGCCAAAAACCAGCCGCCGGCCAGCAACAGCAGTACGCCGATGACCGCATTTCCATTTCGACTTGTGTCCATAACGTTACCTCCTGCCTATATACGCAATTTTGCTGTGGCCGTTGCGCGGCTAGCGTTTTTGCTTCGCCAGCCGCTCGCGGAACACGCCGGCCACGCCCAACAACACCAGCAGGCTGCCGCCGATGGTGTAGACGGTGATCTCTTCGCCAAGAACAAAGTAGCCCAGTAGCAGCGCCAGCACCGGGTTGACATAAGCATACGTCATCACGATCCGCGTGGGCAATAACTTGAGCGCGATCACATACGAAGTGAACGCCAGTGTGCCAAAGACCACCAGATAGGCCCAGGCCAGCCAGGCTTCGGTGTTGGGTGTGGGCGCGGGCTCCTTGAGCAGCACCGCTAGGATGCCGAAACCGATCGAGCCGAACAGCATCTGGTACGCCGAGCTGACCCGCGGCGCCAGCTCAAGCTGGTTGCGCGCCTGGTACACCGAGCCGGTGGACCAGGCCACTGCAGCCACCAGCAGCGCCACCGTGGCGATCGCATCGGCATGCACCCCGCTGGAGAGCGAGGGCAGCGTCAGCACCACGATGCCGCCGAAGCCGGTCAGGAGTGATATCAGCAGTAGCGGAGACGGCAGCTTGCGGTCCCACACCGCTTCCACCACCGCCGCCCAGATCGGCGAGGCGGCCACCAACAGCGCGGCCAGACCTGATTCGGTGCGTTGCTCTGCAAAGGTCACCAAGCCGTTGCCCGCCACCCACAGCAGAAGACCCGAGACCAGCAGGGTCAGCGTTTCGCGCCGGGTGATGCGGATGCGCTCTTTCTTGAAGTAGCTCCAGGTGAACAGGATCAGGCAGCCCAGTGCGGCCCGCATCAAGCCCATGGTGAAGGGCGGGAAGCCGGCCCCTTCGCGCACGGCAATCCGAATAGCCAGGTAGGTGCTGCTCCATACTAAATAAACGACCAGTAGGTTGGCCAGGCCGGTGCGGTTCAGGCCTTGCGTTTGTGTATTGGTGTTCATTGCTCCTCAGTTTACTTCGCCGCAGTAACGGTGTGTACGCGGCTGCGATGCACGATAACCACGCCGATCAGCACCGCCAGCGCGCCCAGCCACTCGCTGCGCGATAGCCATTCGCCCAGGATCGGCCCGGCGATGATGGCGGTCAGGATCGGCTGGATCAAGAGCGTCGGCGAAACCATGGACGCTGGCAGGTGCCCCTGCGCATAGTTAAGCAGCATCCAGCCGCCGCCCTGCACTACCAGGCCCAGCGCCAGCAGATACCCGTATGTTTGCTGCGAGTAGCCGGTCAGCGGCACCTGCGTGATCAGGCAGAACAGCAGCAACAGTACGCTGCCCACCGCCGCGGTGACCCAGAAGAATGAGAACGTGTCCAGATGCTGGCGGCCGGGCTGCGCCACCAGCATATAACCGGCATAAAAGAACGAACCGACCAGGCCCAGAATGCCGCCGCGGTTGATCTCGAACTCAGCGCCAAACTCGATCCCCAGCACCACCAACGCGCCCAGCATCGCCAGCGCCAGACCCAGCCAGAAAGTGGGCTTAAGCTTCTCGCGGAAAATGAACAGCGCGCCCAGCCCCACCCACAACGGGGCCGCATTGCCCAACAGGGTCGGGATGGTGGCGCCGCCGTAGGCCACGCCGCTGGACCAGACCGCCAGATCCGTGGCCAGGAAGAACCCGGCCAGTGCGCCGAACCACAAGCCTTGCCGCGAGAGCGGGCCGTGCTTGCGCCGGCTGGCTGCGAACGGGATCGCCAGCGCCGCCGCGGCAATGCCCATGCGGTACAGGCTCACCACGCTGCCGGGCGCGTCGGCCAGGCGGGTGAAGATGGCTGAGGTGGCAATGATCAGCGTGCCGGCCGCAAGGGCTAGATAGGCTTTCCAGGGCGAGGTGCGTTCAGGCATAAGTCTCGGATTCTAATTGATGAGGCTCTATAAAAACACCGAGACAGCCAGGCGAGTTGCTTCGTTTGCTAATTTAGTTCTGATATAGCTTCACTAAAATTCACAGTACGCTCGCAAAGGTATAATCCCTTTAGCGAGTGCTGGAGGCAACGTGGAAGATAACAATAAGCCTGAAATTCTGGTAGAGCGTGACCAACGCGGCGCACCCAGCGGCCTGGGCACTCAGTTCAAGCTTTTGCTGCGGCTCATGCGTGACCCGCGCGTCAGCCCTCTGCTCAAGGTGCTGCCCATTGGCGCCGTGGTGTATCTGTTCTCGCCTGACCTGTTGCCCATGATTCTGGATGATGCCGTGGTGCTGGGCGTGGGCTTCTACGCATTCCTGGAGCTATGCCCGCCCGAAGTGGTCGCGGAGCACCGCGCCGCCCTGGCCGCCGAAGCGGCGAGAGGCGGCTAATCCATGCAATACCTGCAAAGATTCCTCCCTCCCGGCGGCGGTGGCCGCATGGCTGATTTCCTCAACCAGTTCCGCCTGACCTGGCGCCTGATCCGCGATAAGCGCGTCAACGCCCTCTATAAGATCATTCCCTTCGCATCCATCCTCTATCTCATCTCGCCGCTGGACTTTGCCATTCCGCTGCTGGATGATGTGGCCGTCTTGTGGCTCGGTACCTCCATCTTCACCGAGTTGTGCCCTACGGATGTTGTCGAAGAGCACCGCGCCGCGCTTGCCAAAGGCGGCCGCCGCGCCCAGATCAAAATTGATGAAGGCGACGTAATGGACGCCGACTACACGGAGAAAGAATAAAGACTCTACTTCGCCTGTTGCCCCTGACCCTGCTGCTGGCGGCCTGCTACAACCGCCCAGCCCCCAGCACGGCTCCATCTGAGCCGGTCATCTCCTCCCCTGTATCCTCCTCAAACGAAACCCAGCCGGTGGAGCAAGCCACCCTGGCCATCGATAAAGATCAGACCGCCGCGGCCGGCTTTGCCAATCCAGCTGAATACAGCTGGAACCTGGTAAGCCAGGGCTATGCCCAGCCTCTGTTGGTCACCCATGCCGGTGACGGCAGCGAGCGCTTGTTTGTGGTCGAGCAGCAGGGTGTGATCGCGGTGATTGAGAACGGCCAGCGTCTGGCTGAGCCTTTCCTGGATATTCGCTTTGAGGTTGGCAGCAACGGCAACGAGCAAGGCCTACTGGGGCTTGCCTTTCATCCTGATTTTGAGAACAACGGCTATTTCTATGTGAACTACACCGGCCTCGGTGGCAATACTGTCATCGCCCGCTTTGAAGTTTCAGATGACCGCAATGTCGCCAACGTCGATTCCGAAGCCCCGATGCTTTACATCGCCCAGCCTTACGCCAACCATAACGGCGGCCATATAGAATTCGGGCCGGACGGCTATCTTTACATCGGCAGCGGCGATGGCGGCTCCGGCGGCGATCCGCAGAACAATGGTCAGTCGCTTGAAACCTTGCTTGGCAAGCTGTTGCGCATCGATGTGAATGTCGACGGGCCGTACGGCATCCCGGCTGACAATCCCTTCGCCTCCGGCGGCGGCTTGGGTGAGATCTGGGCCTACGGCCTGCGCAACCCTTGGCGTTTCAGCTTCGACACTGCCACGGGTGACCTGTACATTGCTGATGTTGGCCAGGGTGACTGGGAAGAAGTCCACATGCTGCCGGCTGGCACGGGCAACGGCGCCAACCTGGGCTGGAAGTTCTACGAAGGCACCCACCCCTACGAGGGCACTGCGCCCGAAGGCCTACAGCTCGACTTCCCGGTTGTGGAATATGACCATGGCTCGCGCTGCTCGATCACTGGCGGCTATGTCTACCGCGGCGCGCGTGTCCCCGCCTGGAACGGCATCTACTTCTACGGTGACTTCTGCTCCGGCGAAGTGATGGGCATGTACCAAACGCCTGATGGCGAGTGGAACTCACAGGTCCTCTGGGATACCCAGGCGCTCATCACTTCCTTCGGCATTGACGAGGCTGGCGAACTCTACTTGGTGGACCGCAACGGCGGTATTTACCAACTCCAAGCCAACAACTAAACTCAGCAGTATGGCAGCGCCCACTCCATCTGCTGACATTGTGGTCGTCTATAACCCGCAATCCAGTGCGGCCAATCACGCGCGCCTGCACAAGGTCATCGCAGATGCTTTCGCCGGGCGTAGCGTGGATTTTTGCGAATGCAGCCCGCAGGCTGATATGCAAGCGCGCCTGGCGCCCTGGCTCGCCGCCGGCGTGCGCCTGGTGATCGCCGCCGGCGGCGACGGCACCATCTCCGATGTGGCCGACGCGCTGGTTGGCACGGATGCGGTGCTGGGCATATTGCCCCAGGGCACCAGCAATGTGCTGGCGCGTGAGCTCAAGCTGCCCCTGCGCATGGAGGCGGCCGCCCGCCTGTTGGCTGGTGAGTATGCGGTGCGCAAGATCGATGTGCTGCGCGCCGGCGACAGTGTATGCGTGCTGGGCGTCAGCGTGGGCCTCAGCGCCCAGGCCATGCGTGATACCGGCCGCGGCCAGAAGCGCCTGCTAGGCCCGTGGGCCTACTGGCTCACTTTTGCGCGGCACTTCTTCAGCCTGCGCTCGCACCTCTTCACCGTGGAGCTGGATGGCTATGCCACCCAGCTGCGCTCCACTGATGTGCTCGCCATGAATGTGGGCACGATCGCCTTTCGTGCCATCCGTTGGGGCCCTGAGGTCAAGCCGGATGACGGCTTGCTTGATTTTTGCTTCCTGTGGGCGCGCAACGGTTTGGAATATGCCCTCACCATTCTCAGTTTTGCACTGCGCCTGTATACGCGCAATGAGCGTGTGAATGTCGTGCCGCTGGCGCGCAGCCTGCGCATTGTGAAGCCCGAAGGGCTGCTGGTGCAGGGCGATGGGGATGTGATCGGCGTGACGCCGATCACCATCACGCTTGAAAAAGCCGCGCTGAACATTGCCGTGCCACAGCCGGCATAACTCTCCCAGTACAACGATCTAACTGTCCGGCTATTTGGGGCGGCGCTGGCGCACGGCTTCGAACAGCAGCAAGCTGCCCGCCGTGGCCGCATTAAGCGATTCGATCTGCCCTGGCATGCGGATCTGGATGGCTTCCGCCCCCAAACCGCGTGCATCCGGGCTGGGGCCATTCGCCTCGCCGCCCACAATGAAAGCCAGCTTGCGGGTCAGATCCACTTCGTCAAATGGCCGCCCGATGTTGGCTTCGGCCAGCAAGGCGTGCAGCCCATGCTGCTCCAAGAAAGCGCGTATGGCCTGCCAGTCCAATTCCAGCACCGGCAAGCGCAGCTGGGCGCCCATGCCGCCTCGCAGCACTTTGGGCGCGAACGGGTCCACGCAGCCTGGCGCCAGCACCGCCGCGTGGGCGCCGGCCGCCGCCGCGCTGCGCAGCAGGGTGCCAACATTGCCGGGGTCATTCACCCGGTCCAGAATGACCACCAGGTCCGGCCCGGCCGCCAATGGCACCGCCTGGCGCTCGATTTCCAGCAGCAGCCCGGCCGGGGTCTTGGTGTCGCTCACGGCTTCCATCACGTTATCGGTGACTTCGTCCATTTCGGCGCCGGCGTCTTTGAACGCAGACACCAGTTCCATACCGCGCGGTTCCAGCTCGGCCGTGTAAAAGCCCTGTTTGACCTTCCAGCCGGCTGCCAGCACTTCTTCGGCCAGGCGCACCCCTTCGGCAACGAACGCGTTCGCCTGGCGGCGTTCCTTGGCGCGGCTTTGCAGAGCGCGGATGTGTTGCACGCGCGGATTTTGAGCTGAGCTGATCATGCGCGTTTATTGTAGTGCCGCCTTGCGAGGCAATGCAAGCCCCAGTGTAGAATTCCACCTCTGGAGGAATACCATGGCTGATCCGCGTGTACAAAAGCTTGCCCAAACCCTTGTGGAATATTCCGTCAAGGTGAAGCCCGGGGACTGGGTGGTGATTTTTGGTCATCCACTCGCCGAGGAGTTGGCCGCCGAGGTGCTGCGCTATACCCTGCGCGCCGGTGGCAACCCCAGTGTATTGATGGGCGTTGGCGCCACGCAACGCGTTTTCCTTGAGGAAGCCAGCGAAGAGCAACTCAAGTGGCTTTCACCATTTGAGCGCATGCCCTTTGAGCAGGCGGATGTATTCATCAGCCTGGATGCCTCTGACAACACGCGCAACCTAAGCATGGTTGACAGCCAGAAGCAGCAGACCCGCTCGGCCGCCCGCCGCGAGATCATGCAGGCCTACATGCGCCGCAGCGCCAGCGGCGAGCTGCGCTGGACCCTGACCCGCGTGCCCTGCCAGGCCTATGCCCAGGAAGCCGACATGAGCCTGAGCGACTATGCCGATTTTGTATACCGTGCCTGCAAGGTGGACCAGGCAGACCCTGTCGCCCTGTGGAACGAGATCGAGGCTGACCAGAAGCGTTTGGTGGATTGGCTCAAGGGCAAAAAGCAGGTACACCTGCGCGGCGGCAATATCGATATTCAGATGTCGATCGAGGGCCGCACCTTCATCAACTCCACTGCCCATCACAACATGCCTGGCTCAGAGATCTTCACCGGCCCGGTGGAAGAGTCTGTGAACGGCTGGGTCGCTTACACCTACCCCGCCATCTACCTGGGGTGCGAGGTGGATGGCATCCGCCTTGAGTTCAAAGACGGTAAGGTGATCAACGCCACCGCTGAGAAGAATGAGGAATATTTGCTCAAGATGCTGGATATGGATGCCGGTGCGCGTTTCCTGGGCGAGTTAGGCATCGGCACCAACTTCAGTATTGACCGCTTCACCAAGAGCATCCTCTATGACGAGAAAATGGGTGGAACCATCCACATGGCCCTGGGCATGAGCTATCCGGAAACCGGCGGCAAGAACCAATCCTCACTGCACTGGGACATGATCTGCGATATGCGCGATGACAGCGAGATCCTGGTGGATGGAGACCTGTTCTACAAGAACGGCCAGTTCCAGGTCTAGAGCAATTTGTGTGAACATAAAAAAGACCGCCCTTGGGCGGTCTTTTTTTTGTACGCAGTCTCGTGCTTAGTTGAGCTTGGCCTGGGCGACCACGGCCTTGAAGGCGGCCGCATCGCGCACCGCGATGTCAGACAGCATCTTGCGATTGATATCGATGTTGGCCTTCTTGAGGCCGTTCATCAACTGGCTGTAGCTCACGCCGTTCAGGCGGGCAGCCGCGTTGATGCGCATGATCCACAAGCCGCGCAGGTCACGCTTCTTGTTGCGGCGGTCGCGGTAGGCATACGCCAGGCTCTTCAAGCGGGCTTCGTTGGCGCGCTTGTACAGCTTGGAGCGCGTGCCGAACTGGCCCTTGGTCTCCTTCAGAACCTTTTGGTGCCGCTTGCGGCGGGTAATACCGGTCTTTACTCGTGCCATGCTTCCTCTACTTCGCCGTGCGCGTGGCCGGGTTGGCGCGGTACTTGCTCATGTACGGCGCCAGCTGGCGGATGCGCTTCTGCAGGGCTTTGCCCTGCACGGGGATCATCTCCGTGAATTTTGCCTTGGTGCGCGCCGAGGTGCGGCGGCGCAAGTGGCTCTTGCCGCCCTTGGTGCGTACCAGCTTGCCAGACCCGGTCAAGCGAAAGCGCTTGGCGGTGGCTTTGTGGGTCTTCATGCGAAATTTCTTAACTGCCACAACTACTCCTCTTGCGCTTTAGCTGAGCGCTATTTTATTAGCGCTCAGCTAAGAGCACTATTCCTCTGCGCTATCCGCTGCAGGTTCTTTCTTTTCCTTGGCCTCGCCCTTGGCATCCTTGCCGGCGCCTTCATTGGGGGCCAACACCATCAGCAGCGTGCGCCCCTCAAACTCCGGGGCCTGCTCGATGATGGAAATGTCCTGCAACTCGGCGGCAATCTCCTTGAGATCCTGCAGAGCGATCTCAGGGTAGTCACGTTCGCGGCCGCGGAAGCGGATGCGGACTTTGACCTTCTTGCCTTCGTTCAGCCAGCCGCGCGCCGCCTTGGTTTTGAAGCCGCGGTGGTGCTCGGTGGTCTTGGGTCGCAGACGAATTTCCTTGATCTCGACCTTTTTCTGTGCCTTGCGCGCCTCACGTTCCTTCTTGGTGCGCTCGTAGGTGAACTTACCGTAGCTAACCACACGGCAGACTGGCGGCTTGGAGTTGGGGGCAACCTCAATAAGGTCAAGACCTGCCTCGGCAGCTATCCTGAGCGCTTCTTCGATTGGCACAATTCCGCGATTTTCGCCGTCCGCATCGATCAGGCGGACCTCTTTAACCCGAATGGCTCTGTTTACACGGTACTCAGATGTACTGATCTGCTTATTCTCCTGGCACAAATTCGCCCCAGCAAACTACCGCCTAAGCGATAGACGCTCTTGGGGCGTAAGGCGGGGCGCATAATACCATACGCGCCAATAAAGAGTCAACGGGGGCGTCCAGCTCGGTCGGTTTGAACCTCCAAAAAGCGATGCGCTTCAAGGCCGGCGCCCGGTATTCGGTTGCATGCCTTGACATTGGCTGTCAAAACCCGCTTGTTTCCTCTGGTTATGGCAATATCCTCGCTGCCATCGGTGGGGCCAGTACCTTGGCCAGCAGATATCTTTTGAGTTGCACCCCCTACCCCCACCTACTTGGCGAACAACAACTTGATAGCCAGGTGGCAGGATTGCCGTCAGGCTGCATAACTCTGGGGGCCGCCGCTCGTTCCCAACCTGAGACCGGCAACCTTTTGGCCCGTATAGTGTTATTAGAGTACTGGAGGCTGTGTTCGCAGCAGGCTTCGCCGAGCCCTTGCCAGTACGCTGGCTGTGTGCACCGCTTGCACAGCTGAGGAGGAGCACATGAGCGCACCGTATGCGTTGGTCGTGGACGATGACCAGGCAGTGGCCGAGCTGTTTCAGCGCGCTCTGCAAGACTGCGGCTATGTGGCGGATGTAATGGACAGCGGCCACAAGGCCCAGGCCCAGCTCGTGTTCACCACGCCCGATCTGGTGCTGCTGGATCTGCATATCCCCAACCTGTCAGGCGACATTATTCTGCGCCAACTGCGTGGGCAGCTGCGCTTCGCCAATACGCGCGTGGTCATCACCACCGGCGACGCCAGCGCAGTGAGCCGCTTCGCCGGCCTGGCCGACCAGGTGCTGCTCAAACCCATCGGCTATGAGCAAATGCGCCAGCTGGCCCAGCAATATTTCTCTGTTTCTGTCTAATAAAAAATACCGCTCAACCGAGCGGTATTTTATTGCGTGCAATATGCCTGGGTAATTGCGGCATAGACGTCGCCGGGCGCTTGTGCCTGCCAGTCCGCCCACATGGCGCACAGCATAGCGCCGGCCGCCGGCCCGTCAGCCAGGGCCCGTTGGCTGGCTTCGGCGGCCAAGTCCCACTCAGCCAGCATCAGGTGAGCTTGCACTAGCGGCAGCCACTCGATGCTGAGCGCGGGTTGCAGGCCGCGGCTTTCGGCTGTGGTCAGCATCGATATCGCCGCGGCCGGATCGCCGAATTGAATGGCAAGCTGGGCCTGCTGATAGCAATAGCACCAGCCGCGCTCCGGCTCGGCGCCGAAGATGTTCGCCACTGGAGGCGTGCCTTGCGCAAGAATTCGGGCGTGGTTGGAATACAGTGCCACTTGGCGCTCCTCTTCGGTGATGTATGGGTTGAAGGCGTCATATGCGCTCAGGGTCCACAGGCAGCCGCCCTCAGGCGCCATGCGCACAATCAATACGCTGTCAGGGCGCTCGCTGCGGAAGATGTGCCCGCGATAGTTGATGTCAAAACTCTCGCCACGCAGGATCGGGTCCAGCGTGTGTGAGTAGCGCAGTTCCAGGTTCCACAGATCCGCCACGGGCGCCTCGCTGCGAATCGGATAGAGCATGTTGAGAGCCGCACCCAGCAAGGGTTCGCCAGTCAAGGGTGTCAGGCGGTCTGGCGTGATGATGGCAGTGCCCGGCGCAATGTTGGGGGCGCGCCAATGCAATTGCCAATAGATATCCCGCTGGGTTTGCCAGTCTTGCCGGTAGTGCTCGGCGTTGCGTACATGGCTGCCGATGGCAAGGCCGAGCACTACCGCCAGCGCCACCGCCCGCCAACCTGGCGAGCGAATGAACTTGGTGAGCAGCCACGCCGCGAGCAGGGAGGCGCCCATCAGTCCGGCCATCAGATAACGGCTGCCATAATCTGCCTCGTTAGCGCGGTTGCCGGTGATCCAGATGGGCAATAGCCCCAGAAAGAATGCCAGGATGCCTAGCCAGGCAGCCTCGCGTAGGGGCACAGCCTGCTCTTCGTCCGGGGCTCTCTTCAATAACCAGGTAAGGCCGATAGCGCTGGTAGCTGTCAAGGCCCAGGCGGGCCAGAAGCTGGGCTCAAGGGTAAGACGCCATACGCCAACCAGCGCGTGCCAAAAGTCTTGCAGTGCGCCCGGGCCAAGCTGCGCCAGCAGGCGCAGCGGGTTGCGGCTTAGCTCCAGCGGATACGGCTCTTGTGGAAGCTCCAGCAGCCAGAAGCGCCAGAACAGCCAGGCTGCCATCACCAATAGATAAGGCGCCCATTGGAGCGCTACCCGTTTGGCGGAAGCGGAGTAGTCTTCCTTGTTGTGCTGGCGGCGCACGATCAACCAAAGCAAGGCAGCGCGCACCAGATCCAGCCCAACGAAGTATTCCATGGTGAACATGTGCACCAGCCCGGCCAGCATCCCTAGCGCGGTGTAGCGCCAATAGCGTTGAGGCTGGGTCACAGCATGGGCCATGGCGCCCAACGATACAAAAAGGGCGATTTGTGCACCCAGCTGCGTAGCAAAAGTGACCGAAACCGGCTGGGTGAGATACCCGGGGTAGATTGCAAACAGCAACGCTACATAGAAAATGAAACGCGGCTGGCGTGGCCATAGTGGCTTCAGCGTCCATGCCAGCCCCAACACGCCCAGCCAGCGCATCAGCAAGGCGCTGATGTGCCACACCAAAGGGTGTGTACCCAACTGGCCAACTATAAAGAAGGGCCAGGGCGAAAAGGGGCGGTCGTAACTAAAGTGTGTGAGCAGCTGCCCCCATTGTTTGTTGTGGATGAAGAGAATGATCGGCCAATCATCCCAATAGAAGCCCAGCCAGGGGATGAGCGGTGCATAGGCCAGAAGACAAGCAAGCAGATACAGCCAGGGCGCGTAGCGCAATGGGTCTTGTGCCAGGTTTTTTAGAAACCGTTTCATCCACGTCCTTGAAGCAACGTTAGCCAGCTTAGCTTTACTCCGTTTTGGCGGAAGCGCCAAAACCACAGCCAAGCTGGCAGCACAAAGTACAGCCAGTAGTGGTCGTTGAGGGCCACAGGGATGAGCATCAGCCAGGCAGCGAGCCAGGCTATGAGCAGACGCAGGCCGCGTAGAGCGCCAAAAGCGGGCAACAACACCAGCGAATGATACGGCAGCAGGAAGGGATACAGCAGTGAACCGGCTGCTGTGATCTGCAGCCAGTCTGTGCGGCGGCTATGCGCCAGCATTAGTGCGCCCAGTGCGGCGGGTAGCCAGCCGGTTACAGCCCAGCCCGCCGCACTGGGGTGCGTGTTGCGGAAGCCGAGAGTGCCCGCCAGCGTAGCTGGCCAACCGGGCCACAGTAGCAGGCTGAGCCCGCCGAACAGCAGCGCGGCGATGAACCAGCTTTTGCGGGCGAAGATACCGAAGCCCACAAAAGTAGCTTTCATCAACACCACCGGCGCCAGCCAGGGCAAGCCCAGGATGGCGAGCAGTGCCAGACCGTCAATGTGGCCCAGCCACAGCACAATCGCCACTTGGAGAGACAGCAGGGCCAGCAGGGTGGCGGGTATGCGCCAAGGATTCTTGTGGAGTACGCCCTGGTGATAGGTGCTGACCGCTACCGCAGCGATGGTGATGCCATTGATGAGAGCCAATCCCAGTCGCCAGGGCAACTCGGCCAGCGGCCACAGCACGATCGAAGTCCAGGGTGGGTAGTAGACATCGGTGGCAGTGTTGGCGTGGAACATAGTAAGCCAGTCGTACCCCAGCAGCGGCGCATCGCGTAGCAGCCAGCCCAGCGCCAGGCCACCGGCCAGGGCCAACGCAACCAAGTCCAGGCGGGTGCGGTTAGCCGGCTCTGGTGGCCAGATGCGGTCCAGGAATGTGTTGAGGCGTGTGAAGACTCGCATGCGGGCTAAGAATAATCAAAAAGCCTGGTCTGTGAAGACCAGGCTTTCTGTCAGTCGGGGCGAAAGGATTTGAACCTTCGACCTCACCGTCCCGAACGGTGCGCGCTAGCCGGGCTGCGCCACGCCCCGAGAACTCTCGAGCACGCGGCAAATGGCTTTTAAGCCTTTTGCCGCAACGCCCCGAATGAGCCGTGATTATATCCGTGTTTAGCTAGCTTCTGCCCAGGCCTGGCGCGGCAGATGGATGGTGAAGCGGCTGCCCTGGCCTTCGATGCTTTCGGCGCTCACCGAGCCGCCCTGCAGCTCCACCAGGGTGCGCGTGATCGTCAGGCCCAGGCCCATGCCGCCGTGGCGGCGGGTCATGTGGTCCTCCACCTGGAAGAAGCGGTCGAACACGCGCGGCAGATCGTGGGCGGGGATGCCGACGCCACTGTCAGCCACCTGGATCTCCACCGCATCGGCATGTTCCAGCAGGCTGAGCTGCACCACGCCGCCGGCGTTGGTAAAGCTGAGGGCATTCTTAAGCAAATGGTCCACCGCCACGAACAGCTTATTGGCATCCGCGGTGATGTAAACAGCATCGGCCGGAATCTGGCTGCTGAGCTGAATGCCGGCCTCTCCGGCGCGGGCTTGGTGCGCCTCCACCAGGCTGCGGAGCTGCGCGGCCACGTCGTAGTACTGCGTGCGCAGCACCGCCGTGCCGCTTTGCGCCAGTTCGATCTTGGAGAGGTCTTCGACGATCTGCTTGAGCCGCAAGGCGGCCTTCTCTATTGTTTCGCTCTGCTCCTTGGCTTCGCCGTCCAGTATTTCCTTTAGAAAGCTGGCATGGCCGAGCACCAAGCCAAGCGGAATGCGCAGTTCGTGTGAAGTGATCGCAATGAAATCGTTGCGCATCTTGTCCAGCTCGGCCATTGTGGTGTAACTTTGACGGGCTTGCTCCAGCATCTCGGCGTTCTCCAGAGCGATCGCCGCCTGAGCCGCCAGGCTTTCCATTACCAGCACGTCTTCTTTGTCGTAGCCGTCGTCGCGTTTGTTGACCGCGCACAGCACGCCCATGGCGATGCCGCCTACCACCATCGGCACGGCCAGTATGCTGCGCGCTTGCAACTCCGGCTGGGCTTCGCCCAGCACGGGCCACAGGCTGCGATACGCCTGCCCGATGGGGTTGGTGTCCAGCGGCAGGCTGATCGCCTCGCGGCGCTCATTGGGCAGCCAGGGCGCGAAGACCAGGCCCAGCGCTTCGGTCTGGGCATCGTAGCGCGCCAGAGTGCCGTGCTCGCTGTTGGTCAGCTCGGCGGCGCTGCGCACGATCGCCCGCACCAGCTCATCCGGCTGCAGCGTGGCGCTCAGCTGGCGGTTGGCCTCCAGCACGCGCTGCAGGCGCTCCAGCCGGTTGCGCAGCGCATGCGCGTCCATCAATTCTGTAGTCTTGGCCACACGGCGAGTATACAGGTGAGTGCGCCTGCGGCACGCGGTGATTCTGCGTATAATTTTCTTTACTGAGGTACGTATGTCTGGTCATAGCAAATGGTCCACCATCAAACGCAAGAAAGCCGTAACCGATGCCAAGCGCGGCGCAGTCTTCACTCGCCTGGCGCGTGAAATCACCATCGCTGCCCGCGAGGGCGGCGGCAGCCCCGAAACCAACTTCACCCTGCGCCTGGCGATCGATAAGGCCAAGGGCGAGAACATGCCCAGCGACAACATTGACCGCGCCATCAAGCGCGGCACGGGCGAGGACAAAGACGGCGCCACGTTGGAGCAGGTGACCTATGAGGGCTTTGGTCCCAACGGCGTCGCCGTGATCGTTGAGGCCGTTACCGACAACCGCAACCGCACCGTGTCTGAGCTGCGCCATGCCTTCAGCCGCAACGGCGGCACTCTGGGCGAGACCGGCTCGGTGAACTGGCAGTTTGACCGCGTGGCCTTCTTCGCATTTGCCGCTCAAGGCAAAAGCGAAGAAGAGTTGTTCGAGCTGGTGGTGGAAGCCGGCGCCGACGACATTTGGTACGAAGACGGCCAGGTGGAAGTGACCGGCCCCGTGGATGCGTTCAAGCGCATTGGCGATGCGCTGCGCCAGGCGGGCATCGGTATCGATGACGCCGGCCTGCGCATGCAGGCCAAGCAGGAGCTGGAGCTCAGCGCCAGCGAGAGTCTGCAAGTCCTGCGCTTCATTGAAAACCTGGAAGAGCTCGACGACGTTCAGGCTACCGCCAGCAACCTCAAGATCAGCGACGAAGCCCTGGCGCAACTCTAACGCCTATGCTGGCCATCGGAATTGACCCCGGCACGGCCATCACCGGCTACGGGCTCGTACGTCAGACCCCGTCTGGCAATTTGGAGTGCGTGGACTGGGGCGTCATCCTAACCCCCGCCAAGATGGATCTGGGTGAGCGCCTGGCGCACATCCATACTGGCTTGGTGGCCGTGCTGGAGGCCCATCGCCCGGCCAGCGCGGCGGTCGAGTCCCTCTTCTTTCAGCGCAATGTGCGCACCGCCATGAGCGTAGGCCAGGCGCGCGGCGTGGTGCTGTTGGCTCTGCAGCAGGCCGGCCTGGCGGTCGCCGACTATACGCCCAACCAGGTCAAGCAGGCCGTCAGCGGTTACGGCGCGGCCGATAAACAGCAAATGCAAAGCATGGTCAAGACCTTGCTCAATCTTTCTGAGATGCCCAAGCCCGACGACGCCGCCGACGCGCTGGCGATCGCCATCTGCCATCTCAATACCCGCCGCACGGTGGCGGCCATGGAGCGTGCCCAATGATCAGCGAATGGGATCTGTTTTTGCGCTTTGGCGCCGCGTTGGTCATCGGCTTTTCGATCGGCCTGCAGCGTGAGTTCTCGCACGGCGGGCGCGGCAAGAACATCCCCGCCGGCGAGCGCACCTTCGCTTTATTCGCGTTGGCGGGCAGCCTGGCCGCCATGGCGTCTGACCGTTACCACCAGCCGCTGATCTTCTTTGGTTTGCTGCTGGCGGTCGGCTTGATGCAGGTCGTAGGCTATTACTTCAAAGCCAGCGACCAGCATGTAGGCATGACCACCGAAGCCGCCGTGCTCATCACGGTGCTCCTGGGCGGCCTGTGCTATTGGGATTATGTAGGTTTGGCGGTGGCGCTGGGGGTGGCCACCACCTTGATCCTTTCCATCAAGCTGGAAACCGACCGCCTGGTGACCGCGCTGACGCGCGAAGACATTCAGGCCGCGCTGCAATTCCTCGTCATCACCGCGGTGGTGCTGCCGGTGCTGCCCAATGAGGCGATGCTGCCCGCGCCCTTTGATGTACTCAATCCGTTCAAGATCTGGCTGATGGTGGTGCTGATCTCTGGCATCAGCTTCCTGGCTTATGTACTTATCAAGGTGCTGGGCAGCGAACAGGGGCTCGGCTTGTCTGGCTTGCTGGGCGGTTTAGTATCCAGCACAGCGGTCACGCTGAGCTTCTCGGCCCGCAGCAAGAAGCAGGCGCGGCTGGTGCGCATGCTTGGCTTCGGCGTTCTGCTGGCCTGGTCCGTCATGTTTGTGCGCGTGATCGTGCAGATCGCCATAGTGAATATGGATCTGGTCGAAGTGGTGTGGAAGCCGCTGGCCTTGGCAGCCCTGGCGGGCTTGGGCTACGCCTTCTATTTATATGTCGCCAAGCGCAGCCCGGCCAACAGCCAGGTGGAGTTCAGCAACCCGTTTGACCTGATGGCTGCCTTGCGCTTTGGCTTGCTGTATGCGTTCGTTTTACTTATCAACCGCGCCGCCCAGCTGTACCTGGGCGAGCAGGGTGTCTTGCTCTCCAGCTTTGTGGCCGGCTTCTCAGACTCCAACGCCATCACGCTCAGTCTGGCTGAGCTGAGCCACAGCGGTGGCCTGAGCCTCAACACCGCCGCGCTCGGTATCGTCATCGCCACCATGACCAATACGCTCTTCAAGGGCGGCATCGTGCTCACCTCCGCATCCCCCGGTCTGCGCCGCGCCATCTGGCCCGGCATGCTGCTGGTGGTCGTGGTTGGCATCGGCTCGGCTTTCCTGCTCTAGCCATGATCTCGTCGCTCAGCGGGCGCGTCGCCCACATTGGTGAAAATACCCTCACACTCGAACTTTCCGGCGTGGGCTTCAAAGTCAGCGTGCCGCGCGGCGTGCTGAACGAAGCCCAGATCGGCCAAAGTCTCAGCCTGCACACCTACCTGGTGGTGCGCGAGAACGAGCTGAGCCTGTACGGGTTCCCCTCGCCTGAAGCGCGCGACACCTTCACCATGTTGATCGGGGTGGAGCGGGTCGGCCCCAAGCTGGCCCTGGCGATCCTCTCGGCGCTCAGCGTCGGCAGCTTGCGCGCCGCCGTGCTGGGCGGCCAGAGCGCCGTGCTGGGTAAAGTGCCCGGCGTGGGCAGCAAGACCGCGCAGAAGATCGTGCTGCACCTGGCCGACCGCATTCTGCCCATGGAGGGCGACGTGCCCATTCCAATGGCGCAGCCTGCTGATGGCGATCTATTGGATGCCTTGTTGGCGTTGGGCTACAGCGCGGTGGAAGCCCAGGCCGCTTTGCAATCGGTGCCGGCCGACGCGCCGGCGGATATCGAAGAGCGCTTGAAATTGGCGCTGCGCTATTTCAAGAAGCCGGCCTAGGTTTCGTCCGTCTTCGCTTCGTTCTCGGTTAGTTCCCCGCCCAGTACCAGAACCTGCTCTTCCAGCGCCGCGATGCGTGAGCGCATCTCGCGCTCCAGCGCGGCCAGCGTGTCGCGCCCGTCCTCCTGATCGGTGCGCAGTTCGGTGCGCATTTGCATGGCCGGCGAAAGATCCAGATCGCGGATGGTCTGCTCCATATCGAAGATCAGCGTTTCCAGCTGGCGCAGTTCCACCGTCAAGCGCGCCAGCTCCACCGCCGGGGTGGGGCTGATGTCCATTTCCAGCTCCATGCGCCGGTCCAGCGCTTCCAGGGCTTGCAGGTTCTTGGCGCTGTAGGCCTGGTTGACCTCGGCCATGATCTCTTCGTGCCACTTGCGCTGCTCATCATCCTGCGCCACGTCGGGGTGGTAGCGCTTGGCCAGGCGGCGGAACAGATCACGCACGCGGCGCTCATGGTTCACATCCTGGGACGTGGGCGCGGCGCGCCTTTTGAACGGATGCTCGGCTTCCGGCTCTTGGGTTTCGCCTTCATCCACGTGGGCGGCGCCAAAGCGGCCCGGCCCGCGGCGGGCGCCGCGCCAATCATTGGATGGCGGGGCCTGATCAGCGCTGAGCTCCTCCAGTTGGCGCTGCAGGCGCTGCTGGTGGGCCTCCAGCGGGCCGATCCGGTGGTTGTACAGGTCGGTGAATTCCTGCAGCGCGCCGCGCGTATTGGTCAGCTCCAGTTCAAGCAGACCCATATACTCGCGGCGTCTCGCCAGCTTGGCGCGCAGGCTTTCGAGCTCGGCCTGCAGGGGGGAGATGAGACTACTAGTCGTTTTCGGCATTTTTGGCAAAAGTGGGACAAATTATAACGAGCCTGGCTGCGGCTCTCCAAACCCATGTTCCCGTTAATTAGTTTGTGAAATACTGGACTAATTGGAGCCTATCTGTTATCATCTACCCAAATGCCTAAATTGGCTAAATCCCTTTCGCGAAATGCGGAGATTTGACCCATGACTGACATGATCAAAGATATTTCTTCCAGCCTGCAAAAGCAGATCGATTCGTTTAAGCCTGAATTCGAGCTGCGCGATGTAGGCACGGTGACCGCCGCCGGTGACGGTATTGCCCGCGCCACCGGCCTGGCCCAGGTGAAAGCCCAGGAGCTGGTGCAGTTCGAGAACGGCGTGCTGGGTGTTGCCTTCAACCTGGAGCGTGACAACGTCGGTATCATCGTCATGGGAGATTTCTCCGGCATTGACGAAGGCATGACCGTGCGCTCCACCGGGCGCATTGCGTCCGTGCCGGTTGGCGATGCCATGGTTGGCCGTGTGGTCAATGCCCTCGGCGAGCCTGTCGATGGCAAAGGCCCCATCGCCTTCACCCAGTACCGTCCCATCGAGCGCATTGCACCCGGCGTGATCCGCCGCAAAGACGTAGACACTCCGGTGCAGACCGGCATCAAGGGTATTGACGCCCTGACCCCCGTTGGCCGCGGCCAGCGCGAGCTGATCATTGGTGACCGCCAGACCGGCAAGACCGCCCTGGCCATCGATGCCATCATCAACCAAAAGGGCAAGGGCCTGCTGTGCATCTACGTGGCCATCGGCCAGAAGAAGGCCGCCATTGCCCGCACCGTCGCCATCCTCGAAGAGCATGGCGCCATGGAGCACACCGTCATCGTGGTTGCCTCGGCTGACGAGCCGGCCGCGCTGCAATATATTGCGCCCTACGCGGGATGCGCCATCGGTGAAGAGTTCATGGAAACCGGCCGCGATGCGCTCATCGTTTACGACGACCTTTCCAAGCACGCTTGGGCTTACCGCCAGGTATCCCTGCTGCTGCGCCGCCCGCCGGGCCGTGAAGCCTACCCGGGTGACCTCTTCTATCTCCACTCCCGCTTGCTGGAACGTGCCGCCCGCCTGGCGGATGGTTACGTGGTCGTACCCAACAGCTTCAGCGGCGATGTGGCCGAGGAAAAAGACGGCCAGGCCTTCAGTGGCCCGCTGGCCAAGCACAATGCTGAGCAGGCCCTTAAGAGCGCCAAGGACAGCAAGATCGTGCGCCTCAAGAATTCCGGCGGCTCGCTGACCGCGCTGCCCATCATTGAAACTCTGCTGGGTGACGTGTCTGCTTACGTGCCCACCAACGTGATCTCCATCACTGACGGCCAGATCTATCTGGAAGCCAACCTCTTCTATGCTGGTATCCGCCCGGCCATCAACGCCGGTCTCTCGGTTTCCCGCGTGGGTGGTGACGCCCAGACCAAGGCCATGAAGCAAGTCGCCGGTGGTCTGCGTCTCGACATGGCCTCCTTCCGTGAGCTGGCCGCCTTCGCCCAGTTCGGCTCCAGCCTGGACAAAGCTACCCAGGCCCAGCTCAACCGCGGCCAGCGCCTGCAGGAGATCCTCAAGCAGCCGCAGTACGCTCCGGTCGCGTTGGAGCACGAAGTGGCCGTGATCTACGCCGGCACCAGCGGCCTGGCCGACAACATTGAAATTGAGCGCATGAACGAGTGGGAAGCTTCCCTGATCCGCTTCCTCGACTCGTCCCACGGTGACATTCTCAAAGAGATCCGCGAGAAGAAGGCCCTGAGCGACGAGCTCAAGGCCCGCCTCAAGAGCGCCATCGAGACCTTCAACAGCACCTGGTCCTAACCGCAAGGCAGGACCAGCGAGCGAGTTATGGCAAACACACGCGAAATTCGATTACGCATCAAAAGCGTAAAGAACATCTCTCAGGTGACCCGCGCCCTGCAGGCCGTTTCGGCCAGCCGCGTGCGCAAAGCCATGGAGATGGTGCAGGCCACCCGCCCGTACGCCAGCAAGGCCTGGCAGGTACTGACCCACATTGCCAAGCAGCCCGGCCGCAGCAACCTGCACCCGCTGCTGCTGGAGCGCCCTGAAAGCAAGGGCGCCCTGGTGGTGATGGTCAGCGGTGACCGCGGCCTGGCCGGCCCCTACAACACCAACGTGCTGCGCTACACGCTCAGCCATTTTCAAAATTACCCTGTGCCGGTGCGCTTCATCCCGGTGGGGCGCAAAGGCGCCGAGCTGCTCTTCCGCCGCGGCGTCAACGTGATGGCCCAGTTCACCGATATGCCCGCTGAGGCCAAGTTCTCAGACGTCTCTGCCATCGGCCGCATTCTTGTGGATGAGTTCCTGGCCGGCACGGCTGACGAGGTTTATCTGGTCTATACCGACTTCGTCAACATGATCCGCCAGGTGCCGGTGATAAAGAAACTGCTGCCCCTGGAATTTGAAAATACCGCAGGCCTGGTGCAGTCTGACAACCAGGGCCACGCAGACACCTCGGCTTCGTACATTTACGAACCCGGGCAATACGAAATTCTCGAAGAGATCGTGCCGCGCTTCACTGCGCTGCAGGTGTACCAGGCTGTGCTGGAATCGTTTGCCAGCGAGCATGCCGCCCGCATGGTGGCTATGAAGAACGCCACAGACAACGCCAGTGAACTGGGCAAGGGCCTTACTCTCGAATACAACAAAGTACGCCAGCAGGGCATTACCAACGAAATGTTGGATATTGCCGGCGGCGCGGAAGCGCTGGCCCAACAGGCCAGCTAGCGGAGGAACGAATGGCAGAAGCAACCGGACGCGTAGTCCAAATTCTGGGTGGTGTGGTGGATGCGGAATTTCCCGAATCCAACATGCCCGAGATCTATGATGCGATCGAAATTCAGCGCCCCGGCGAAGCCCCGGTGGTGGTGGAAGTGCAGAACCACCTCGGCGGCGGCCAGGTGCGCGGCGTAGCCCTCGATGCTACCGAAGGTTTGCAGCGCGGCATGGAAGTTGTCAACACCGGCGCGCCCATCACCGTGCCGGTCGGCGCCGCCACCCTGGGCCGCATGTTTGACGTGCTCGGCCAGGCCATCGACGGCCTCGGCCCGGTCAACAGCGAGACCAGCTACGCCATTCACCGCAATGCGCCTGCCTTTGAGGACCAGTCCACCAGTGTGGAAGTTTTCGAGACCGGCGTCAAAGTCATTGACCTCATCGCCCCCTTCACCAAGGGCGGCAAGACCGGCATCTTCGGCGGCGCCGGCGTAGGCAAGACCGTCATCATTCAAGAGCTGATCCGCTCCATTGCCACTGAGCACGAAGGCAACTCCGTGTTCGCCGGTGTGGGTGAGCGCACCCGCGAGGGTACGCAGATGTACCGTGAGATGACCGAGTCTGGCGTGCTGAAGGACACCGTGCTGGTCTACGGCCAGATGAACGAGCCCGCCGGCAGCCGCCTGCGCGTCGCTCTCACCGCCCTCACCATGGCCGAATACTTCCGTGACCAGGGCCGTGACGTGCTGCTGTTCATCGACAACATCTTCCGCTTCTCGATGTCCGGCTCGGAAGTGTCGGCGCTGCTGGGCCGCATGCCCTCCGCCGTGGGTTACCAGCCCACCTTGGCCACTGAAATGGGCCAGCTGCAGGAGCGCATTACCTCCACCCGCACTGGCTCCATCACCTCCATGCAGGCCGTCTATGTGCCCGCTGACGATTACTCTGACCCGGCCCCGGTAGCCACCTTCACCCACCTGGACGCCACCATCTCCCTGGAGCGTGCCATTGCGGATAAGGGTATCTACCCCGCCGTGGACCCGCTGGCTTCCACCTCCCGCATTCTCGACCCCAACATCGTAGGTGAGGAGCACTACCGCACCGCCCGCGAAGTGCAGCGTGTGCTGCAGCGTTACAAAGATCTGCAGGACATCATCGCCATTCTGGGTATCGATGAACTGAGCGAAGATGACAAGCTGATCGTGGCGCGAGCCCGCAAGGTGGAGCGCTTCTTCAGCCAGCCCTTCTTCGTGGCTGAGCAGTTCACCGGCACCCCGGGCCAGTACGTTTCCCTGGCCGAGACGGTGCGCGGCTTCCGCGAAATTCTGGACGGCAAGCACGATGACCTGCCGGAGCAGGCTTTCATGATGGTCGGCACCATTGACCAGGCCATCGAGAAAGCCAAGAAACTGGCGGAGTAATAACAAAACAAATCTCCGATCTCTATTCCCATAAGCGGGAATAGAGATCGGAGAGTAGGAGATTTTGACCTTATGACCATCCGTTGCGAAATTGTTTCCCAGGACCGCAGCGTCTTTGAAGGCGATGCCGACATCGTGACCATCCCCGGCCACGATGGCGAGATGGGTGTGCTGCCTAACCACGCACCCTTGCTCTCCACCCTTCGCCCCGGTGTGGTCAAGGTCAAGCAGGGCGCGCAGGAGAGCCTGTTCACGGTAACCGGCGGCCTGGCTGAGATCCAGCCTGATATCGTCACCATCCTGGCGGATGCGGCCGAGAACATCGAGGAGATCGATGTGGCCCGCGCCGAGCGCGCCAAGCGTGAGGCCGAGCAGCGCCTGGCCGAGGGCCTGCCGCGCGGCACCGAGGCCTTCCTGGCCGCAGAGGCCGCCCTGGCGCGCTCCAACCTGCGCCTGGATATTGCCCGCCGCTTTGGCCGCGCCAACCGCCATTCCCGCTTCCCAACTCAAAGCTCCGGCGAGTAGAATAATCTCACGCTCAGCGCCCGTACAAGTTCTGCCCATCGGGCAGGCGTGGCAATTTATCTGCATGCGTTATGGCTCCTGTCCTCAGACGGGCGCGGGCCATGCCTCACTGGCACACTGATGAGAACCCTATGGCTGTATTAGCACGCGAACTCGGTATTGATCTCGGGACAATGTTCATTCGCATTGTCCAGGGCGGTGAGATCACCTTGCAGGAGCCCACGGTGGTTGCCGTGGACCTGCAGGAGCAGAAAATGGTTGCCGTGGGCGAAGAGGCCCAGGGCATGATCGGCCGCGTCTCGGATGAGACGCTGGAGGTCGTGCGCCCGCTGCAAAAGGGCGTAGTGGCCTATTACGAACTGACTGAGCTGCTGCTCGAAACCTTGGTGCGCCGGGTGGGCGGCTCCGTGCGCTTGTTCAAGCCACGCATGATGATCACCCACCCGTATGGCATCACCAGCGTGGAGCGCCGCGCTGTGCATGAGGCCGCCCTCGCCAGCGGCGAGGCCGCCCTCATTTCGCAGCCGCTGGCCGCCGCCCTGGGCATTGACCTGCCGGTGGGCACGCCCACCGGCAATATGGTGGTCTGCCTCGGCGGCGGCTGTACCCAGGCGGCCGTGCTGGCCATGAATGATGTCGTCTCGGGCGAGAACCTGCGCCAGGGCGGCCTCGATCTGGACGATGCCATCGCCAGCTATGTGCGCCGCAAGTACGGCCTGCACATCGGCCAGCGCACCGCCGAGATGGTCAAGCTGCGCATCGGCGCCGCTGTGCCCCAGGACGAAGAGCAGAGCATCGAGCTGCAGGGCCAGGATCAGGTGACCGGTCTGCCGCGCCCGCTCACCATCACCACTTCCGAAGTCGTCGAAGCCGTCCAGCCTGCCCTCGACGAAGTCTTTGAAATGATCCGCCGTGTGCTGGAGAAGACCCCGCCTGAGCTTGCCTCTGACATCATTGACCGCGGCGTAGCCTTGTGCGGCGGCGGTGCTCTGCTGCGCGGCATGGACCGCCTGATGACCCAGAAACTGGGTGTGCCCGCCTACTTGGTGGATGACCCGGTCAACTGCGTAGCCCTGGGCGCCCAACGCGCCCTGGATGAATACAAGACCCTCGCCCGCTATCTGGGCTAGTTAGCAGAAACAAAAAAAGCGGCCCGCAGGCGGCTTTTTTTTATTTATCGTAGATCATGATGCTGCCATCCGCCCTGTCGTAGAGTGGGTGGAGCCCGCGCAGCAGGTTTTCGAAGTGCGGGAAGGCGGATTCACCCAAGGCGGCTTTTACCTGCAAGGGATAGAAAAGCAGGATCGCATTTTCATCGCGCATCATTTCATCAAAACGTGTATCGCCCTCGCCGAGCGGTGGGTTGTTGCCCGCCAGGATCAGCGGATACATGACCTTCAGGTCATGCGGCTGCTTGTTGAGATACAGCAGGAACAGCGCCGGCTCATTCGAGATCCACGGCACGTCTTGCGGCAAAGCCCGCGCTGCCTGCAGTAACGGCGAGCCGCGGTAGTAGGTGGCGGTGTAGCCGTGGCCTGATTCGTAGCGTTCGGCCACCAGCCTGCTGGTCACCGGCGCCCAGGCCAGCAGCGCCAGCGCGCCTAAAGCGGCCAGCGCAGCGCTGGCGGCTTTGGGCTTGCTGGCCAGCAAGCCCAGCACGCTGCTGCCGGCCAGCAGCACGAGCATGGGAAACAGCGGCAGCAGGGTGCGGTCGTTGATGTCAGGGGTCACGCTGGAGAATACATACGCAGCCAGGCACACCATTACAAATCCGGCCGCGTGGAGGCTGGCGGCTAGCGCCAGCCGCGCCCAGGCCGCCGGCGGGCGTTGACGCCAGGCCTGCCAGGCGGCCGCGGCGATGCCGCCCAGCAGCAACAGCACCGCCAAAACAGCCCCTGCTTTGGATGCCAGGCTCGGCAGGCCCCATACCGCCCGCAGGGGCAGCCAGCTGCCGAGCACGTTCACCAACGAAGTCCAGAAGCTCGCCAGGCTGTTGCTCAGGTCGGCGGGCATGCTGTAGCTGCGCCCGGCCACCGAAGGCATGCCCAGCAGCCAGACCAGCGGCAGCACTCCAATTGCTGAGAAGATGCCTGCCTTGGATGCGCGCTGTTTGGGCGTGCTTGGCGGCAGCGCCAACAGCGCCAGGGCGCCGGCCGCCACATTGGCCACGCCCACCAGGCGCGTCAGCACAGTCAGCCCGGCACACACCGCGGCGGCGTATAGCGCCCAGCGCGGCTGCCGCGCAACATACACCTGCAAGCACATGAAGCCCATCAGCGTCAGCGCCAGGTACAGCGGTTCGCTCATCGCCCCGCCCAGGTTGTCCATCATGGGTGGGAAGCTGGCCGCGGCCAGCGCCAGCAGCAAGGCCAGGGCCTTGCTGCGCGTCAGCGCATAGGCGCCCGCGCTGAGGGCGAACACAACGGTGAACGCGCTGACAAGATTGAGTGCCACTGTAGATGTGAATGGGTGAACGCCGGCGGCCAGGAAGCCGGCCATCAGCAGCGGGTACAGCGGTTGGTGCAGGGTCAGTGGCGCATACGAGCCGCTCGGCTCCAGCACGCTGAGCCCGTGGCCCGCCACCAGGTTGCGCGCCGCCGAGATATAAGCGGCCGAATCGCTGAAGGCCCACGGCCCCCAATGCATCTGGCGCAGCGCAAGCCAGGCCGTCGCCAGGCCGATGGCGGCCAGCAACCAGTAAGCGCGATCTTTCAAAAAAGCCATCTTAGTCACTGAACGTGTATACCCACAGCCCGTCCTGTTCGGTGAGCGGGATCAAGCCCAGGCGCGCCAGTTCGTTTTGCACAGCTGCAAAGTCTGTATAGTCCAACGGGTCGATCACTACGTATTCCACCTCGAACTCGCGCAGAGTGTTCACGCTGTGCTCGTCCGGGAAGCACTCGAGGATCGGCGCTAAATATTGGAACTGCGAGGTCTGATTGGCGTTGAAGAAGCCGCCGGTGAAGGGCTTCTGGTACGTCAATGTGTAGAAGACCTGCTCCTGGTCCACCGAGCGATGAAAGGGTAGCTGCACCACTGCCCCCTGGCCGGGCTGCTGGGCCAGCCAATGATCCACCGGGCGGGCTTCCACAGCTTTGATCTGGCCGTGATAGGTGCCGGGGTAGAAATCGAGCAGGGTCAGGGCGATCAGGCCGGCCGCGGCCCAGGTGCGCCACTGCGGCCGGATGCGACGCAGCAGCAGGTCTGCGCCCAGGCCGGCCGCAAACGCCGCGAACAACAGCGTGAACAAGCCCATGCGCATGATGGCGCGCATCTTGGCGAAGAACGGCAGGTAATTGTAGAGAAGCAGGCTGGGCAGCGGCACACGCTCGCCGTTGATCAGCACCAGCTCGCGGTCTATGTGCAAGTGCGGCCCCATGGCGATCACCATGGCGGCCAGCATCACCAGCGCAGCCGTGTACAGCAGCGGCTTGTTGGCTAACTCCTTTTTCCATACAAAAGCCAGCGCCACCAATGCCAGCGTCACCGCGCCCACATACAGCGAGCCTTCGATCCACTGTGAGCGGTCAAAGATCTCGCTGATCCAGCCTCCCCACAGAAAGTGGTTCGAAGCCGGCGCCAGGAAGTCAGTCAGCTCGGCCGCATATTCGTTCATGTAATCCACGCTGCGGTCAGCCAGGCCCCCCTGGCCCGCCAGCGCCAGGAACGGGCGCAGCGCCATGTACAGCAGCGGCGCGCTCAGCGCCGCGGTAACCCCCACCCGCAGCCAGCTGGCCGGCTGCGTCAGCAGCCTGCGCACCTGGCTGCGCGGCTCGAAGACCGCGTACCCGATCACGAAGACCAGCGTGATCAGTAGCGTGAACAGCAGGTAGTACATGGATGTGAACGCGATCAGGCCCAGTGAGCCAGCACACAGCAGCATCCATCCCCAGTGTGAGCGTTGGCGCAGCCAGTTGGGGGCTTGGGGGGTGCGCAATACTTCATACAGGCTCATGAAATACAGCGGAAACCAGGCCGTTGCGGATAAGTTCAAATGGCCAGCGTCGTAATGCGCGATCCGGTTGGGGAAGAAAGCGTAGATGGTGCCCGCCAGCAGGCTGGCCGCCTGTGACTGCGTGTGGCGGTAGACCCAGGCGTACATCGCCAGGCCGGAGAACACAAAGCTCAGCCACATGCCCACGTTGAAGCCCGCCACCGGACCCCACAGGATGCTGAATGGGATGCTGGGCGCCAGCGCGGCCAGGCTGGTGTCAGTCGTGGATAGGTTCCAGCCTTGTGGGTAGTTCATCATCGGATTGAAAAAGATGTGCGGGTTCTCGCCCAAAAAGAAACCCTGGTACCAGCGCACCAGCCAAACAAAATAGATGCCGTCGCCTTGCGTGCCGCCAACAATCGAATCGGTGAAATCAAGAACCAGTGGATAAGTGAATAGCAGGGCCAGCAGTAAGAAAAATGCCCCGGCCAGGGCAAAGTGCTTAATTTTGGGCATGATGGGTCAAATTATAGTTGGGTCAACCTAAGAAGATTCTTGTATCAAGTAGTTTCTAAATATGTTAATAACTTCTATGCTTAGTTCTCTTTCAAGAGGCGGCAAATTTGCAGGAGGTAAATATTTTAGTACCTCTAAGTTTGAATTCGATGTCTTGGAGGCCTTCTCTTGATAAAGAAAATGAAGATAGGCTGTTACAAAGACTTGCTTGTGTCTTTCTGTCCAGCCAATAGGAAGTTTCGCCCAACGAGAAAAAATAATTCTTGAATCTTCATCAAGAGTATTGCTAAATACAAAGCCGGTGGCCATGGTAGATGAAAATACGTCAGAATTCTTTGAATAAACAATGGTCGATTTGTTATCTTCGCCAACTTCGACATAGCCTGCAATATCGCCCGACTTATTGTAGGTAAACAGCTTAGTTGGTGTCGAGAGATGGCCCTTTGGTGTTAGCTCTAATAACCCATCAGAAAGAAAGTAATACCCTGAAAATCTGGTCGGGGTCGACATTTCCAAGTCGTTAATGCCATCTGCATTAACCAATCGTACGCTCACAAAATAGGGCACAGCATTCTGCGCATGAGCAAGGTCTCTGAAATTGCTGTGTTCTCGAGGTGTGAGCTGACCCTTGTTAGGGTGAAGTTTTGTTCTTACCCAAATGTAGGATTTTTTGTTGTGAACTTCGGCAATAAGCTGTGGCTTTGCGAGTATGCCTCTATTAACTTGTGTAATTCTGACACCCTCTTTTTCTAGCTGTTCAGAGACAAAATTTACTCCAAAGATGTGAACTTCGAGAGGATTGAGAAGATTGCTTGAAGAGATTTCCATTTTAGGTACGGGAAGTCCTTGAAGCTTATAAAAATCAACTTCACCTAGTTTGAAAGCTTTTGTGCTCAGGTCTTGATTTAACTTACGAATGTCAAACTTGTACTTCTTTGCTTGTGAGGGTGAGATGTCACCACGAGCAAATAATGTTTTTATTAATTCGCCTGCTAGGTCAGTAATTGGTTTTGATGCTGCTTGCAGATACGTGGGCGCATCTTCTAGTGGTAGCCTCCCTGCCGAGTGTTCAAACCCTAGGTAATATGACATTAGTAATGATGGAGCCAATATCCTTCCTAAATCTTCTCCGAATTTTAGGGATTGGTGTAGGTTGAGAGGTTTGAGAATGGAATAGATTTCATGTAACTGTTCAACTATTTCCTTGGATGCCTCAAAAACATACCTCGAAGAATCGGGGTTGGTGCCATATTTCTCCCAGGACTTTGATATCCTTATTAATTCTGCTTGTAAATCCCCGGGCTCCATAAAACGTCATTAGTCCAGATAGTACGTCATGCGCTGCAGATGGATTGAGGGGTCGATGTTCTGCACGCGCACCCCGGCCGGCACGCTCAGGTTCACCGGGGCATAGCTCAAAATGGCGCGGATGCCCGCGTCCACCAGCAGATCGGCCACGTCCTGGGCTGCGCTGGCCGGCACGGCGATCATGGCCATCTTGATCCCCGCGGCTTGCACTTCGCTCTTCAGCTGGGCCGTGTCTTTGATGGTGAATTCGCCATGTTGCTGGCCAATGCGCTCGGGCGCGTTGTCAAAAATGTCGCGGATCTTGAAGCCGCGCTCGCTAAAGCCGCTGTAGCCAGCCAGCGCCCGGCCAATGTCGCCCGAGCCCACGATCACAACTTCCCAGGTCTTGTTGACCTTCAGGATCTCGCGCACCTGGTTTGCCAGGTATTCGATGTTGTAGCCGGTGCCTTGCTTGCCGAACTCGCCGAATTGCGAGAGGTCCTTGCGGATCTGGGCGGCCGAGATGCCCAGGCGCTCGCCCAGCTCCTGCGAGCTGGTCACCTGGCGCCCCTCAGCCAGCATTTGTTGCAGCGCCCGCAGATACACCGGCAGGCGGCCGATCACAATGTCAGGGATCTGTTTTGCCATAGCTTCTCTGTCTCCCGCTCAAAACTGTAGCATTAAAGCAGTTATTGTGCAATTGCCCACAATGATTGTACAAGCAGGGTGCAAAGTGTCTCCATATGCGATTGCGGATTGGTTGTAAGTCTGTAGCAGATTTTTGATGCAGGCCGAGTATCATTCGCACCGTATGGATGGAAATTTCATTGATCATGTAGAGATCGGCGTGTGCTCCGGCAAGGGGGGCGATGGCATGATGCACTTCCGCCGCGAGCGTTACGTGCCGCGCGGCGGCCCGGATGGCGGCGACGGCGGCCGCGGCGGCTCGATCGTGCTTCAGGTCGAGGGTTCCATGCGCACCCTGTATAACTTCCGCCGCCAAAAGAAGTTCGAGGCCGATGAAGGCCGCCCCGGCGGCACCAACAACCGCAGCGGCCGCGGCGCCCAGGATCTGGTGCTCAAAGTGCCGGCTGGAACTCTGGTCTATGACGCCAAAACCGGCAACCTGTTGGCCGACCTGGTGAAGGACGGCGACACCTACGAGGCGGCACGCGGCGGCCGCGGCGGCCGCGGCAACCAGCACTTCGCCAACTCTCGCAACCAGGCGCCCCGTATCGCAGAAAAAGGCGCTCCCGGCGAGGAAAAGACTCTGCGCCTCGAGCTCAAGCTCATCGCAGACATAGGCATTGTGGGCGTGCCCAACGCAGGTAAATCCACCCTGTTGGCCGCACTCACCAACGCCAAGCCGCGCATTGCCAATTACCCCTTCACCACCCTGGAGCCGAACCTGGGCGTGGCCGCCCTGGATGAAGACACCAGCCTGGTCCTGGCCGATATTCCCGGCCTCATTGAAGGCGCCCACACCGGCAAAGGTCTGGGTCACGACTTCCTGCGCCATATCCAGCGCACCCGCGTGCTCATTCACTTGCTCGACGGCATGGCCGAGGATCCGCTGGCCGACTTCACCCAGATCAACAGCGAGCTGGCCCTCTTCGATACCAAGTTGGCTGCCAAGCCCCAGATCGTGGCGCTCAACAAGATCGACCTGCCGGATGTGCAGGCCCGCTGGCCTGAGTTGCAAGCTGGCCTGGCTAAACTTGGCGTCACGGAGCCGCTGGCCGTCTCGGCCGTGAGCGGGCAGGATGTGCGCCGCCTGTTGGGCCGCGCCGCCGAAGCGCTGCGCGCCCTGCCGGAGCCAGTGGCTGAAGAATTACCTATTTACCGCCCGGAGACAGACCCGACCGAGTTCGACATTCGCCGCGAAGGCGATGGCTGGCGGCTCAGCGGCCCCTCGCTCGAGCGCGCCGCCGCCATGACCTATTGGGAGCATGACCAATCTGTCAGCCGTTTCCAGCGCATCCTGCGCCAGCTGCAGGTGGACGTAGCCATGCGCGAGAAGGGTGTGCGCGATGGTGACACGGTCTACATTGGCGAGTACGAATTGGAGTGGAAGGAATAAAGAGAGTGGTCAGATCGCGATAACAGATCTCTAGTCTCCAATCCCCACTCCACATCTACTCAAAATACTCTGCAATAATCGCACTCACATCCTGCCCTGTAGATTGCTCCAGTAGCGAGATAAAGCTGGCTCCGTTGGCGATCTGCTGGTCATACGCGGCGTAATAGTCCTTGAGAAAAGTGTAGAAAGCCTGGTCGCCTACCTGCTGGCGCACCGCATGCAGGAACTGCGCACCGCGCAGATACACCGCATCCACATACGGGCGGAATCCAGGCAACTCATAGGCGGTGCTGTCCACCGCCCCGCCGGGCTGCCACTGGTTGATGCGGAACTCCCACCACCAGTCCAGATCAAACGGGTGCGCCTGCTCGTAGTACAGCAGCTCGGCGTAGGTGGCCATGGCTTCGTCGAGCCACGGCTCATTGCCGGCATCGTTGCCCACCGCGCCGAACCACCAGCTGTGCGCCACTTCATGTGCGGTCAGCATCGTGAGCAGGTTGCGCGCCGTGCCATCGTAGCGGCGGAAGTACCACATGTCGAGAAAGAAGATGCCGTCCGACTCCATCCCGTCGGGGAAAATGCACTCCACGATGGCCAGGCTCTCATACGGGTATCGCCCGAACAAGCTCTCGTACAGCTCCAGCGAGGCAACCGCGGTGCGCAGAGCGGCCTGGGCCGCGGCGCGCTCCTCTTCGAAGTAGTAGATGGTTACCGGGATGCGCTGCTCGCCGGCCGGCAGGGTTTCGGACTGGTAATGCCCGCTGGCTGCCCACACAAAGCGGCGGGCGCTGGGCAGCAGATAGTGATAGGCGCCATCCGCCTGCCGGGCAGGCCAGGGCGCCGCGATCTGCAGCAGGCTCGGGGCATTCACCGTGTAAATCGAGACGTCAAAATCGGCGCTCTCATAGACCAGGTATTCGCCTTGCTGCGTGGGTTCATTGATCAGCCAGCCGCTTTCGCCGTCGTAGGGTGGGATGAACGGATACCAGTCGATCAAGGTCATCTGCCGGGCGGACCAGCCCAGCAAGGTGGGCCGCTCTGGCACCGCGATAGCGAACTCCAGCTCGACCTGCAGCTGTTCGCCCGGCAGCAGCGGGCGGGCCAGCGGCAGCTCTATGCTGCCGCCCGAATCCTCCATGTGGCTGTTCCACTCCAGGCCGCGGTCATAGCGGATCGAGCTGATCGTCACCAGCTCGTCTGCGATGGGTACTACCAGCGGGATCAGTTCCAGCGCGTGGGCGGAGTTGTTTGTATATGTGATGCGCTGGCTGACCGCCAGGTAATGGGCCGCAAAATCCAGCGTGGCCACGAGGCGGTATTGAGTGGGCGTAAATACGTCTGGAGCAGTGAAAGCGAGTGTGGGGGTGGCCGCCGGGCTGGTTGCGGTGCCAGGTTGGCTCGTGACGAGAGTCGCCTCTTGAAGCAAGGGTGTGCTGGTGTAGGGTAGGTTGCAAGCGGCGAGCAGTAGCACTAGCAGGCTGGCAGCAGCTACACGTCCGCTGTTCATACGGCGCGCATAGGTGCAAAGCTGCGCCGGTGGTGCGCGCAGGGGCCGTGCGTGGCGATGGCTTGGCGATGGGCGGGGGTGGCGTAACCCTTGTGCTCGGCGAAGCCATACTGGGGGAATAGCGCGTCCAGGCGGCACAGCTCGGCGTCGCGCTCAGTCTTGGCCAGCACCGAGGCCGCCGAGATGCTGAGGCAGCGTGCATCGCCGCCCACCAGCGGGGTCTGCGGCAGGTCGACCGCAGTCAGGCGCACCGCATCCAGCAGCAGGTGCTGCGGCGGGATGCGGAGCGCCTGCAGGGCGCGGCGGGTGGCCAAATGGCTGGCCTGCAGGATGTTGATGTCCTCGATCTCTTCCACGCTGGCGCTGGCCACCGCCCAGGCCAGGGCGTGCTCGCGGATGCGCGGCGCCAGCTCCTCGCGCTCGGCGGCGGTCATCTGCTTGGAATCGCGCACGCCTTTGAGCTGGCGGGCAATCGTATTGGGAAGGATCACCGCCGCCGCATACACCGGGCCGGCCAGCGCGCCGCGGCCGGCTTCATCCGCCCCAGCGATGTGCAGCAGGCCTTGCTGCCATAGCCGCCGCTCATAGCGCAGGGTCGGCCAGCGCTGGGCGACTTTGCGAGCTTTGGGAGCGATTGCCACTCTAGGCATAGCGCCCCTGCAGATCGTTGTTGCGGATGCGCAGGATATCGGCCAGCATGGACACTGTATCAGCCACCGGGCGCACATGGCTCTGTTCGCTGTAGTACCAGGGGATCGGCAGCTCGGTGATCGTATAACCGCGCTTGCGCGCCAGATACAGGATCTCCACGTCAAAGGACCAGCCGTTAATCGTCTGGCGGCTGAACAGATATTGAGCCGCCGCCGCGCTGAAGCATTTGAAGCCGCACTGTGTATCGTGCAGCCCGGGCAGGGCCAGCAGGCGGATCATGGCGTTGATCACCCGCCCGCCGATGTGGCGCACATCCGGCTCGTTGTAGCGCACCGCACCCGGCGCCTCGCGTGAGGCGATGATGACTTCGCCATCTTGGATGGCGGGCGGCAAAAAGCGCGGGATCTCATCAACCGGCATGGAAAGGTCAGCATCCAGCATCATGCGCCATTCCCCCTGGGCGAACAGCATGCCCTGGCGCACAGCCAGGCCCTTGCCGCGCCCTGCGGCTTGCAGAACGTAGAAGCCGGGGTGGGCATCGGCAAAATCCTGGGCGATGCGCAGGGTCTTGTCGGTGCTGCCGTTCTCGGCGATCACCACTTCCCAGCTATAGCTTTGCCGGCTGACAAAGTCATGCACGCGTTGCAGGCTTGCTGGCAGGCGTTGCTCTTCGTTATAGGCTGGGATGACCAGAGAAAGATGGGGGGCGGGTTGTACGAGTGGCACCCCGCGATTATACGCACTGCAGGCAGCTGTGGTTATACTGCCCGCATGCGAGCTTTGCTGCAGCGTGTGCGCGCTGGCGCGGTGAGTGTAGGCGATGAAGAGATCGCCCGGATCGAGCGCGGCCTGGTGATCCTGCTGGGCGTTGGCCCGCAGGATACCGAGGCCCAGGCGCACTACCTGGCCGAGAAGATCGCCAACCTGCGCATCTTTGAGGATGGCGAGGGCAAGATGAACCTCTCGCTGCTCGACGTAGGCGGGGCGGCCATCGTGGTCTCGCAATTCACGCTGTACGCCGACACCGAGCGCGGCCGCCGGCCCTCATTCGTGAATGCGGCCGCGCCGCAGCAGGCCGAGCCGCTGGTCGAGCGCTTTGCTGCTCTGTTGGCCTCACAAGGCGTATCGGTGCAAACCGGCCGCTTTGGAGCCGAAATGCAAGTGGAGATCCACAATGATGGCCCGGTGACGATCTGGCTTGAAAGATAAAACAGAGATTGGAGAGTAGAGATTGGCCAATCTCTACTCTCCAATCTCTGTTTTTAGTCTCCCTGCTTTACTTCCATAAGCTCACATCAAACTGAACCGCCATCGCCCCCGCCGCCAGGGCGGCGTTGGCCTCGGCTTCGCCACCGATCCCGCCGGCGGCGATGACCGGCACGCTCGCACGCACCAGCGCCTGGGTGGCGGCCAGTGCCTGCGGAAAGATCGCCGCGCCATATAACCGCCCGTTGAGCAGGCCGCCTGTGGCCGTGGGCAGGCTGCCGCGCGGCGGCCCCAGGCTGACCGCGCTCGCGCCCGCCGCCAGGCAGCCGTGGGCCAGCTCCTCGGCGCGCGGCAGGCTGAGCTGGGCGATGAGCGGCAGCTTGCCGGCCGCGGCGCTGCACAGCTCGCCGGCCAGCTGTGGCGACGCATCCGCCGGGATGTTGAGCTCCAGCGCGGCGATATTCTCCAGCGCCTCGATGTTGGGCATCACCTTGCGCAGCGCGATCGGGTCATCCACCAAAAGATTCAGAATAATAAGCAGCTCGGCATGCGCCCAGGCCAGGCTGTACTCGCGCACACTGCTGCGCAGGCCGGGGCTCGGCAGCCCAGTATGCAGCAGCACGCCGCCGGGGAAGGGCAGCATGCGCTCGCCCTGGCTTGGCCGGCGGCTCTGCAGGCTGATGGGATTGGTAATGAAGGCGCCCGGCGCCAGGCCGGCGGGCAGGCTGCCGTCTTTGGGCACAAAACCCAGACTGCCCGCCGCGTTGAGGTACGGCGTGCGCAGGTCCAGCGGGGGCGAGTCCAGTACCATCGCGGGATTATACGGGGCGGGCGGATGGATATAATGCCCCGCATGGCAACTACAAAACGCCCCCGCAAGCAGCCAGCCAAAAAGGCTGAGCAGTCTCCCATCCAACGCGCCGGCTCCGGCGAAGACCTATTGCGCTTTGAGATCAAGCGCAGCCACTTCTGGGCGCTGGTTGCCCCGGTGGCCTTCGTGCTGGGCCTGGCGCTCGGTTTTGTGCTGTGGGGTCGCGGCCCGGCCGCAGTTGCCAACAGCGGCCAGGCGCTGACCCCGCAGACCCAGGTGCAGTCCCCTTCCGGCACCAACCTGGCTGACATCCAGCGTTATGAGATCCCCATTGACGAGGATGACCCGGTCTTCGGCCCCGCCGATGCGCCCATCACCATTGTGGAATTTGCCGATTTCCAATGCCCCTACTGCGTGCGCCATTTTGAGCAGACCTATCCGCTGATCCTGGAGCAATACGGCGAGCAGGTGCGCTTTGTGTTCAAGAATTACCCGCTGCGCTCCATCCACCCGGATGCGGACGCCGCTGCCCAGGCCGCCGAGTGCGCCCAGGAGCAAGGCATGTTCTGGGAATATCACGACCTGCTGTTCGGCGGCGCCTTGGGCCTGGGGCGCGAAGCCTATGCCGGCTATGCAGACCAGCTCGGCCTGGACACCGACGCGCTGCTGGCCTGCCTGGATGAGGGCCGCTATGCTGAGTCTGTCGAGCGTGACTACGCGCTGGGGCAGCAGCTCGGCGTTTCTTCCACGCCAACCTTTTTCATTAACGGCATCGCCATGGTTGGCGCCTACCCGATCAATGCCTTCCAAACAGTCATTGATTTTGAACTGGGCAACAGCGGCCAGTAGTAACGGACGATATTGTAGATATAAAGAGGCGCAGCATCGCTGCGCCTCTTTTTGCTCTATGTCATTCTGACCGGGTTTGAGCATCTACACCCGAATCGCCGAAGCCCGCTCAGGGAAGAATCCTTGCGGACATATCTTCCACCTAGCGATAATTTCGTTCATGCGCGGCGAGCACCCCTCGCTGCGCTCGGGATGCACAAGTATTAGCTCAGAGCCTGTTTGAAATTCCAGATCCCTTTGGTCTGGCCCCAGCGGCGGCCGCAGCTGCATTGCAGCACGGCCGAGGCTGGCTCGCCCAAAGGAGCGCCGCACTCAGGGCACTTGAAGAACGCGCCGCTGGCGGCCACTGGCGTACCCTGCGCGGCGCGGGCGCGCAGAAAAATGCTGGGAGTGAACTTCCAAAACGCGCCCAGCGGCTGGAACAAGCCGTCCAGCCACACCAGCAACTTTGTCGGCACGTTGCGCTTAAGCCAGCCGAGGCGGAAGTGCGAGACGGCCAACTGGCGCTCAATGCTGAAGCCAAGTTCCCGTAGCCAGCGGTTGATCGCCGCCGGGTGGAAGTCGTAATTCAGCTCAATATATTCCACCGGCTCGTGGTTGAACGGGCTCCATTTTTGGCGGCCCAGCAGCCAGCGCAGGATCGATTTCAGGTTGCGCTTGTTGGCGTATTCCAGAATGAAGCTTGCTTTCGGCCGCAGCGTGTTGCGGATCTGCGCCAGCGCAGCCGGCGCATCCGCCATATGGTGCAGCACCCGTATCATCGTGGCGCCGTCGAACAGGCCGTCTACAAAGGGCAGCTTGTACACATCCGCGGCCACATACACATAGCGGTCACTCGCGCCCAGGTACTCCTGGGCCTGCTCCAGCTGGGTGGTGGAATAGTCCATCACTACAATGCGCTCATAGCCGGCGTAGCGCGGCGTATTGCGCCCGGCGCCCGCGCCTACCTCCAGCATCAGCTTGCCCTGCTTGGGCAGCAGGCGGCGCAGGGCGATCGCTTCGGAGCCGTCTTCATACCCGCGGCCGCCCTGCTCCCAGAAGCGGGTTTGGTAGTCAGACCCCTCGTAATCGCAGATCGGCGGGTGCTGAGGGTCAGTTGCCATTGACATGGGCTTTGATCTTGGTCTTTGCGCCTTCAGCGCTGCTGCGGCCTACACCGTAGTAGGTGAAGCCCAGGCTGCGCATGATATTGGGCTGGTAGATGTTGCGGCCGTCCAGCAGCACGGGCTGCTTCATGCTGTCACGCACCCGGGCCAGGTCCAGGTTTTTGAATTCGTTCCATTCGGTCGCCACCAGCACCGCATCCACGCCCTCGGCCAGCGCATACGCGTCAGTCACCATCTCGACCCCGGGCATCACGCCGCGGGCCACATCCATGGCCACCGGGTCGTAACCGCGCACCGTGGCGCCGGCCGCCTGCAGCGCCGCGGCAATATCGATCGAGGGCGCATCGCGCATATCGTCGGTGTTGGCTTTGAAGGCCAGGCCTAACAGGCCGATCGTTTTGCCGTTCAGCCCGCCCAGCATCTCATCCAGCTTCTCGACGATGGCGTTGCGGCGGGCGGAGTTGACTTCCATCACCGAATTAAGGATGCGCGTCTCCACGCCCATCTCATCGCCCATGAAGGCCAGGGCCTTGACGTCTTTGGGAAAGCACGAGCCGCCGTAGCCCAGGCCGGCTTCGAGGAATTGCTTGCCGATGCGGGTGTCGAAGCCCATGCCGGCCGCCACTTCCTTGACGTCCGCGCCCAGGCGCTCACAAATATCGGCGATCTCATTGATGAACGAGATCTTGGTGGCCAGGAAGGCGTTGGAGGCATACTTGATCATCTCGGCCGTGCGCAGGTCGGTGATGACGATCGGGGCGCGCAGGGTCAGGTGCAGCTGGGCCACCTTGTCAGCCGCCTCGCGGCTGGTGGAGCCCAGCACCGTGCGGTGCGGGTTCATGAAGTCGGCGATGGCCACGCCCTCGCGCAAAAATTCGGGGCAGGAGACCACCCAGAAGTCGATCGGGGCCGGCTGGGCCTCGCGCACGATCTCGGCCACCCAGTCACCCGTGCCGACCGGCACGGTCGACTTGTTGATGACCACGACGGGCGCCACCATGTTCTCGGCGATGCTGCGGGCCGCGGCGGCCACGTATTTGAGGTCCGCCTCGCCGTCCGAACCGGACGGCGTGCCCACGCAAATGAACACGAATTCGCTGTCCTTGAGGGCGTCTTTGTATGAGGTGGTGAAGCTGAGGCGGCCGGCGGCCACATTGCGCTTGACCAGTTCTTCCAGGCCAGGTTCGTAAATGGGCATTTCGCCGCGCTTGAGCCCCGCCACGCGGTTCTCGTCCACATCCAGGGCGATCACCTGGTTACCCAGGTCGCTAAAGCAGGCCGCGGTGACCAGGCCCACATAGCCCACGCCAATGACAGTGATCTTTCGCATTCAGGTGCCTCCAAAAAAATAGCAGGTGAAATGATAACACCCGCCCATTAAGCCTGTTTTATTGCCGGTCCACGGCCAAACAAGGTACGATTCTGCTGTGAGATGGCAATACTATCTGATTGGCGTAGTAGCGGTGCTATTGGCTGCGTGTGCGCAGGGCGCTCCGGATCCCACCCCCACCGCTGAACCTGTGCCGCCCACGGCCACCGCCGTTGCCTCCACGCCGACCCTTGAGCCGCTGCCCACGCTCACACAAACACCCATCCCGCTCAGCGCCATCTGCTCGCCGCTGGCCGGTCACGAGATCGCTACATTGCTCAGCCTGTACCTCACCCAGCCATTCATCCCGCCCGCTGGCGCCAACAAGGAAACCGGGCACCACGGGCTCGATTTTGCCTATTACAGCGGCGGCCCTACTGGCGGGCATGTCAATGGCACACCGATCCAATCGGTCTTGGATGCGGTGGTGGCCGGCCTGGGCTACAACGCCGTCTACGGTAACTACATCATCACCGAGACCCCGTTTGCGCGGCTGCCGGCTGAACTGGCCCAGCAGTACGGCGCCAGTCCAGACGAATCCCTGTACCTGCTCTACGCGCATCTGCAGCAGCCGGCCCCGTTCGCCGTGGGCGACGCGCTGGCTTGCGCCCAAGTGCTCGGCGCAGTCGGCGATTCGGGCGACCGCTTCTTCGTTAGTGACCCGCACCTGCACCTGGAGACCCGCGTCGGTGCGGCTGGGCTGCGCCTGGCGCGGATGGCTTACTACACCACCACCGCCAGCGAGGAAGACAAGGCCGAATACATGCGCTGGCGCACGAGCGACGAGTTTCGGCTGGCCGACCCGAGCCTCCTGCTTACATACGAGCCTTAACTTGGCAATTCATTCTGTCATTGCGAGGACGTGAAACGGCGTAGCCGTTGAGCGACGAAGCGATCTGAGCTTTGCTTCTACCTGTGTCCAGTAGTGATTGCCAGGTTTGGTTCGCTCCCCGCCTTCCTTGACATCTCCACCCAATTCACCTACCAACTCACATTCGCTGCTATAACCCTCGACGCGCAACCCGGTCGGGTCGGAATCAATAAAGCGAGGTTTAATCCGTTAAAACAATTAATACATTAAGTACATTTCCTGTACGCGCAGGCTAAACGGGAGTGAAAAACAGCGGCAAATGTTTTAACGGAACGCATCAGGGTCGGGGGCCACGAAAAATAAAGATGATGATGATTAATAGTTATCTGTCAGCAAGACCCGCGGCTGCTTTGCCGGAATGCGGCAGAGTTTGCGAAGCAAACTCTAAACGCTCGGCGGTTTTTGCCGAGCGTAGTACACTGACCATAATCCATCCCAAGGAAGTTTCATGAGCTCAGCCCGAGTCATTCGCTCCCCACGCGGCACCCAGCTGACCTGCAAGAACTGGCAGATCGAAGCGGTCTACCGCATGCTGCACAACAACCTGGACCCCGAAGTGGCCGAATACCCCGAGAACCTGGTGGTCTACGGCGGCCGCGGCCAGGCCGCCCGCAATTGGGAATCCTTCGACGCCATCCTGGACACGCTGCGCACCCTGGAGCCGGACGAGACCCTGCTGGTGCAGTCCGGCAAGCCCGTGGTCGTGTTCCGCTCGCACACCGATGCGCCGCGCGTGCTGATCGCCAACTCCAACCTGGTGCCGTACTGGGCCACCCAGCACCACTTTGATGAGCTGGCTGCCAAAGGCTTGATCATGTACGGCCAGATGACGGCTGGCTCGTGGATCTACATTGGTACGCAGGGCATTTTGCAAGGCACATACGAAACCCTGGGCGCGCTGGCTCGCCAGCGCGGCTGGGGCTCACTAAAGGGCAAGTTTGTGCTCACCGCCGGTCTGGGCGGCATGGGTGGCGCCCAGCCGCTGGCCGTCACCATGAACGAGGGCGTGGCCCTCGTGGTGGAGATCGACCCGGCCCGCGCCAAGCGCCGCCAGGAGATCGGCTATGTGGACGACGTGGTCGATACGCTCGAAGAGGCCATGACCCTCGTCGAAGACAATGTCGCCAAGGGCCAGCCGCGTTCGATAGGGCTCATCGGCAACGCCGCCGAGCTCTTCCCCGAGATGCTGCAGCGCGGCGTGGTGCCGGACGTGGTCACCGACCAGACCCCGGCCCACGACCTGCTGGCCTACATCCCGGCCGGCATGAGCCTGGCCGAGGCGGAGGCGCTGCGCAGCAGCGACCCCGCCGAATTCGAGCGCCGCTCACAGGCCAGCATGGCCGCCCATGTGGAGGCCATGCTCGGCTTTCAAGCCAAGGGCAGCGAGGTCTTCGACTATGGCAACAACCTGCGCCAGCGCGCGCTGGAATTTGGCGTCAAGAACGCTTTCGACTTCCCCGGCTTCGTCCCCGCCTATATTCGCCCCTTGTTCAGCGAGGGCAAAGGTCCGTTCCGCTGGGTCGCTTTAAGCGGCAATCCTGAAGATATATACAAGACCGATGAAGCCATCAAGCAGCTCTTCCCCCAGGATGAGCATTTGCAGCGCTGGCTGGTGATGGCGCGTGAGCGCATTCCCTTCCAGGGTCTGCCCGCCCGCATCTGCTGGCTGGGCTACGGTGAGCGCGCCAAAGCTGGCCTGCGCTTCAATGAGATGGTCGCCAGCGGCGAGCTGAGCGCGCCGATCGCCATCGGGCGCGATCATTTGGACTCGGGCTCGGTGGCCTCGCCCAACCGCGAGACCGAAGCGATGAAAGACGGCACCGATGCGGTCAGCGACTGGCCGATCCTCAATGCGCTCATCAACGCCGTCAACGGCGCCACCTGGGTATCCTTCCATCACGGCGGCGGCGTTGGCATTGGCTACAGCCAGCATGCCGGGCAAGTCATCGTGGCGGACGGCACGCCGCAGGCGGCCGCCCGCCTGGAGCGCGTCCTCACCAGCGACCCCGGCATGGGCGTGGTGCGCCACGCCGATGCCGGCTACGACGAGGCCCTGGCCGCCGCCAGGCGTCACGGCCTCAAGATGCCCATGCTGGGCCGCTAAGAAATTAAATAATGAACGCACCCAAGACATCCATACGAGTGCAGCTCGTATTCTTCACATTCGTGCGCATGCTCATCAGCATCGCCTTCCGCATGGTGTATCCCTTCCTGCCGGTGTTCCGGGATGCACTCAATGTTCCGCTGGATACGCTCACCCGCGCCGTGGGTCTGCGCTCGTTGGTGTCGGCCATCGTGGCCCCCTTCCTGGCCACCGTGGGCGACAGCCGCGGCCGCCGGGCTGGCATGTTGCTGGGCATGGGCGTCTTCATCAGCGGGGCGGTGGTGGTGAGCTTGTGGCCCACCTTTGGCGGCTTCGTGTTGGCCATGGTGATCATGCTGATCGGCAAAGCCACCTTTGACCCGTCGCTGCAGGCTTACATCGGCGACCGCGTACCCTACGCCCAGCGCAGCGCCGCCATCACGGTCACCGAATTCAGTTGGTCGGGTGCTTACATTCTCGGCGTGCCCGCCATGGGCTGGGTGCTGGGGCGGGCTGGTTGGCTGGCGCCCTTCCAGTTGCTGGGCGTGATGGTGCTGGCCTCGGTGGCAGTGATGGTGTGGATCCTGCCCAGGCAGCCAGTTGCCGACAAGAAGGGCCGTGGCGCGTTCGGCAACTTCCGTGTCGTTTTGCAGTCGCCTGGGGCGCGCATGGTGCTGTTGTTCACGCTGTTCACGTGTGTGGCCAATGAGCTGGTGGCGCTGACCTTTGGCGTGTGGCTGGAGCAGAGCTTTGGCCTGCAGCTGGCCGCCTTGGGCGCGGCTGCCGCTGTGCTGGGCATTGCTGAGCTGAGCGGCGAGGGCCTGGTGGCGCTGGTCACAGACCGCCTCGGCAAGCGCCGCGCCATTGCGCTTGGCCTGGTGGTGAATTGCCTGGCTGGCTTGGCCATGCCGCTGTTTGGCGGCAGCTATGCCGGCGCGTTGATCACGCTGTTCTTCTTCTATGTCAGCTTTGAATTCATCATTGTCAGCAGCATCCCGCTGATGACCGAGGTCATGCCCGCCGCCCGTGCTACGATGATGTCAGGCTTCGTCACTTTCGCCTCCATCGGCCGGGCGCTGGCCAGCTGGTTCACGCCTATGCTGTTCGCGCTGGGTTTTGAGTTCAACGCCGGGGCCGCGATCCTGTTCAACCTGGTGGCCCTGGTCTGCCTCCGCAGGCTGCGTGTCGAGGAGGAATAGAGAGCAGAAAAAGAGACTGGAGATTGGAGATTCGAGTGCCCCCAATCTCCAGTCTCCAGTCTCAAAAATTTCTACTCTTAACTCCTTACTCATCCGCCCTTCCCGATCCGCGCCGATATAATCTTGCCCATATGCGCACTCTGAACGCTGCCCTGTTGCTTGCTTTCGTATTGACCCTCGTGCCCGCCCCGGCCCTGGCCGCCCCGGCGCCCACTCCGGCCGCCGGTGACCCGCTGTGCCTGCCGCCCGCCTTCGGCACCGCGGCAGACTGCCAGCCGCTCGGCTCGTATGGCTACTTCCAGCGCTTGTCTGACATGGGTATGTCGCTGCCGCTGCGCCCGCTGGATGCCCAGCTCATCGACCCGGCCATGGCAGAGCTGCCCATAAGCTATGCCATCGTCAACACCTCTGACAGCACCGGCATCGTCCAGCGCCCGGTGTTCGCCACGCTGCAAGACGCCGTGGCCTACACCACTCCGCGCTCATACGTCAAATATGGCGCCAGCCCGCATTACGTGACCTACTCCGGCTTCCAGCAGGTGGATGGCACTAGCTATTACCTGACCAATCTGGGTTGGATGCGCCGTAGCGACCTCTCCCCGGTGGAAGTGCGCCGCTTTGGCATGGGCATGCTCTTCGATACCGCGCCCACCCGCCCGTTTGGCTGGGTGCTCGAACATTCTGCCGGCGAAGCCGCGCCCTTCCCAACCTACAGCAGCCCCAGCCTGCAGGCGCCGCGCTCCCCCGGTACGCTGGCAGCCTACAGTGTGATCGAGGTCTTTGAGATCCAGCAGGTGGCTGATCTGCAGTGGTACCTGGTGGGGCCGGACCAGTGGCTGAATTCACTGCAGATGCGTTTGGTGCACCCGATGACAGAAGCGCCGGCCGGTGTGGAAGGCGGGCGCTGGATCGAGATCAATCTGGAGCAGCAATCACTGGCGGTCTACGAGAACAACCAACTCATCTTCGCCACGCTGATCGCTACGGGTCTGGACAATTTGTGGACCCGGCCCGGCTTGTTCCAGGTGTATGAGAAGCACGACACCACCGCCATGAGCGGAGACTTCTCCGGTGGTACGGGTGGCTACTACTATTTGGCGGATGTGCCGTGGACCATGTATTACGACCAGGCACGCGCCATCCACGGCGCATACTGGCGTCAGAAGCAATTCTTCGGCTACCAGGGTTCGCACGGCTGTGTGAACCTGGCCATCGGCGATGCGCGCTGGGTCTACGAATGGGCCAACATTGGTGACTGGGTTTATGTGCACGACCCCTCGGGCCGCACCCCCACCGACGATGAGTTCCAGTACAGCGAGGGTGGGGCGTAAGCAGCTTTTAGCAAAATCAGCGGTCAGCCTAAGCTGACCGCTGATCGCATAGGGGGCTGAGCTTTATCGTTCTGACTGCTGAGGTGCTGACAGTTGAACGCTATGCTAGAATTTTTATCTCATGCTAACTCTTCCTGAAAAGATCATTTTCGTTATCGCCGCTGCTGCCAGCGGTTTCGCCGCCCTGCAAGTAGCCCTGCGCGTGGTGCGCATCATTGGCCGCGGGCATGGCCGGCCTGACTGGTCGCTGATCCCCAAGCGGCTGCTGCCCACCGGCGTCAAGGCTGTGGCGCTTACGCCCACCTGGCGCAAGCGCCTGCTGGTCAGCGTGCTGCACGCCCTGGTGGTGTGGGCCTTCATGTTCTACCTGCTGGTCAATATTGGCGATGTACTGGAAGCGCTGATTCCCAACTTCGTGTTCCTTGGTCATGGCATCATCGGCAATGGGTACCGCCTGCTGGCTGACCTGCTGACCGTGGCAGGCATCAGCGGCATGATCGCCCTGCTGCTGCGCCGCTTTGTCTTCCGCGCCAAGGAATTGACCACGCGTGAGAGCACCCTGCTGCACCCCAAGGCGCGGGCCGGCATTCGCCGTGACTCGCTCATCGTGGGCCTGTTCATTGTCTTGCATCTCGGCGGCCGCTTCCTGGGCAACAGCTTCAAGCTGGCCTTGCACGGCGCTGACCCCTGGCAGCCGCTGTCCTCAGCGGCTGCGCAGTTGTGGGCCGGGCTTTCGCCCGCCGCCCAGACGGTGGGTGAGCATGTCGGCTTCTGGCTGGCCATCGGCCTGATCATGCTGTTCTTCCCGTACTTCCTGTACTCCAAGCACATCCACATTTTCATGGCGCCGTTGAATTTTCTACTGCGCCCGGAGCGCCCGGCCCCCGGCGCGCTGGACAAGCTCAATTTTGACGACAACAGCGTCGAGCAGTTCGGAGCCACCCGCGTTGAGGATTTTGCCTGGCACCAGATCCTGGATGGCTATGCCTGCATCATGTGCAACCGCTGCCAGGATGCCTGCCCGGCTTACACCACCGGCAAGGTGCTCTCCCCGGCCGCGCTGGAAATTAATAAGCGCTATTTCCTGAACCAGGAGGGCGGTCGCCTGGCCGCCGGCCAGGCCAGCAGCCAGACCCTGCTTGAGTTCGCCATCACCGAAGAAGCCGTGCTGGCCTGCACCGCCTGCGGCGCCTGTACCGACATCTGCCCGGTCGGCAACGACCCGATGCGCGACATCATGGACATCCGCCGCTCGATGGTGCTGATGGAAGACAAGGCTCCCGCCCAGTGGCAGACCGCCTTCCGCGGCATGGAGCGCAGCGTCAACCCGTGGAACGTGCCGCCCACCGAGCGCCTGAAATGGGCCGAGGGGCTGAACGTGCAGACGGTCGAGCAGAACCCGGAGGCTGAAGTCCTTTGGTGGGTGGGCTGCGCCCCAGCCACTGACCCGCGTGCCCAAAAGACGGCTCAGGCCCTGGCGCAGGTGCTGCACGCCGCCGGCGTCAGCTTTGCTGTACTGGGCCAGCGTGAGCAGTGCACGGGTGACTCGGCCCGCCGCGCCGGCAACGAGTTCCTGTTCAATGAGCTGGCTACCGCCAATGTGGAAATGCTCAACGAAGTGGCGCCCAAGCGTATCCTCACCACCTGCCCGCACTGCATGCACACCTTGAAGAATGAATATGGCCAGTTCGGCGGCCACTATGAAGTGGTGCACCACACCAGCTTTATTGATGAGCTGATCAACGGCGGCCGCCTGAAAGTGAAGGCCGGCGAGGATACCCAAACCGCCATGCACGACCCGTGCTACCTGGGCCGCCAGAACGATGTGATCATCGAGCCGCGCAATGTGCTTAATGCGGTCAACGCCGATCTGGTGGAGATGGCCAAGACCAAGAAGCAGTCCTTCTGCTGCGGCGCCGGCGGCGCCCAAATGTGGAAGGAAGAGGAGCACGGCACGACCCGCGTCAACAGCGAGCGTATTCGCCAGGCGCAGGATGTCGGCGCCGATACGCTGGCGGTGGGCTGCCCCTTCTGCATGATCATGCTCTCCGACGCAGCCAACGCCCAGGCGCCGCAGATGCGCGTGCGTGATGTGGTCGAGATCGTGTTCGAGAATTTGGACAACTAGCAGTTAGCACACTGAATAAAAAACAGCGCACTAGGCTGCGCTGTTTTTGTTTTTGCTTTGTCATTGCGAGGCGCAGGCTTGCCTGCGCACGAAGCAATCTGGTTTATCGACTAGGACAGCAAGACCACATTGCTGCTGTGTCATCCTGAGCGGGTGATAATACTACGCCCTGCACGCCGAAACCCCGCCAGCGAAGGATCCTTATGGGCGTATCTTCTATGCAGCCCGTATTTGTGAGACATGCCAACAAGGATCCCACGCTGCGCTCGGGATGCGCGTGTGCTTTTACCCCGCCAAGCCGCTCACATCCGCTAAGAATTCCTGCACCGCCTGCTCAGGCGTAGCCCATGAAGTCACCAGTCGGATCGCTGACATGCCTTCGTCTGCCGGAGCCCACACGTAAAACCCGTACTCCTGCTGCAACTGCTCGATCAACGCATCCGGCAGTATCGGAAAGATCTGGTTGGATTGCGGCGGGGTGAGGAAGGCGAAGCCCATCTGCTCCAGGCCGTCTGCCAATTGCTCGGCCATGCGGTTGGCGTGCAGGGCCAGCTCAAAATACAGCTCGCCGGCGAACAGCTCCAGGAACTGGGCGCCGATCACGCGGCCCTTGGCCAGTAGCGCGCCGCGCTGCTTGATGTGCCAGCGAAACTCGGGCTGCAGGGCAGGATTATTGATAACGATCGCTTCGCCCAGCAGGGCGCCGTTCTTCGTGCCGCCGATGTAGAACATATCCGTGAGTGCGGCAATATCGGCCAGGCTCAGATCGCTATCGCGAGCGGTCAGGGCTGAGCCGATGCGCGCCCCGTCAAGGTAAAGATACAAGCCATGTTGCTCACAGAAGGAACGCAAGTCTTCAAGCTCGGCTTTGGAGTACAGCGTGCCCAACTCGCTGGCATGCGAGATGAAGACCACTTTGGGCTTGGTCATGTGCTCGTCGCGCGGCTGCGCCAGGAACTCCGCCAGGAGTTCCTGGCGCAGCTTGCCGTCCTCGCTGGCGATGATCTCGATCTTGTGGCCGGTGGCTTCCACCGCGCCCGCCTCGTGGACGTGAATGTGCCCGCTGGCCGGCGCAATGACCGACTCGTGCGGGCGCAGCATGGAGGCCAGGCACAGCATGTTGGCTTGCGTGCCGCCGGAGACAAAGTGCACGGCGGCTTTGGGGTTGCCGCTTGCCTCCTGGATCAGGGTCTGCGCCTGCAAGGACATCGCGTCCTCTCCGTATCCGGTCAACTGCTGGAGGTTGCTGTCCGCCAGGCGCTCCAGAATATTGGGGTGCACGCCTTCAGAGTAGTCGTTGAAGAACTGGTGCTTCATCCCGCTGATTATAGTGTTCGTGCCCGTCAAGCGTTTGTGAGGCAAGCGACGATGTTCCTCAGTTAGAATTAACCCATGGCTGTGAAAGTCACCCTCCCACAGATGGGCGAGGGCGTCACTGACGCCACCGTCACCAAATGGATCAAAAAAGAAGGCGAGCAGGTCAAGGAATACGACCCGCTGGTCGAGGTCAACACCGACAAGGTGGATACCGAGATTCCCAGCCCGGCCAGCGGCACCATCCTGAAGATCCTGCAGGCTGAGGGCGCGGTAGTGCCGGTCAACGCCACCTTGGTGTGGATCGGCGAGCCGGGTGAAGCCGTGCCGGATGAGGATGGCGGCGCCCCGGCGGCTGCCGCAGCGCCACCCGCGTCTGCTCCCAAAGCCGCCCCCGTGCAACCCGCGCCGGCTGCCCCGCAGCCCGTGCCTGCCAGTCAAGTTGTATCGAAGACCCTCCCTGCTTCACCACAACAACCTGCCCACGCGGCCAATGGCAACCCTTCGGGCGGCCCGGTCTCGGCCCTGGCGGCCAAAGTAGCCGCTGAACACGGTGTGAATTTGGCCGCCGTGCACGGTAGCGGGCCTGGTGGACGCATCACCAAGGAAGATGTGCTGGCCGCCGCCCAGGCGGGCACGGCCCGCATGGCCTCCGGCGTCACGACGCCAGCCGCCAGCGGCCCGGTCAGCCTGCCCAGCTTTGACGGGCACAATATGGCTACCTTCCTCTCGCCGGTGGTGCGCAAGCTGGCCGCCGAGCATAATATTGACGTCAGCCGCATCCGCGGCACCGGCGAAGGCGGCCGCGTCACCAAGGCAGATATCGAAGCCGCGCTGGCGAACGGCACCATTGCGACTACGCAGTTTGCGCAGCAAACTGCCGCGCCGAAGGCGCAGTTCCCCCCGGCATTCCCCGAAGCCATTCCGGGTACGGTGATGAAGCTCAACCCGGTGCGCCGCGCCATCGCTGAGCACATGGTGCGCAGCAAGCACACCTCGCCGCATGTCACCACGGTCATGGAGATCGACATGAGCCGGGTGGGTGCCCACCGCGCCGCCAACAAAGCCGCCTTTGCTCAGCAAGGCGTCAACCTCACCTTCACTGCCTATTTCGTCAATGCCATCGTGGCCGCCTGCAATGCCTATCCCATCGTCAATTCCTCATGGAGCGATGAGGGCGTGGCGGTGCATGGCGCCATCAACATCGGCATCGCCACTGCGCTGGAGCCGGACGGCCTGATCGTGCCCGTGGTCAAGAACGCCGGCAGCATGACCCTGTTGGATATGGCGCGCGCCGTCAACGATCTCTCGGGCCGGGCGCGTGGCAAGCAGCTTAAGACCGGCGAGGTGCAGGGTGGCACGATCACGCTCACCAATCACGGCACCAGCGGCTCGCTGTTCGCTACGCCGATCATTAACCAGCCACAGTGCGCTATCATCGGCACTGGCGCCATTCAAAAGCGCGCCGTGGTCATCAACGACGCCATCGCCATCCGGCCGATGGTCTATACCACCCTTACCTTCGACCATCGCATCCTTGACGGCGCGGTGGCTGATTATTTCCTTGGCACCATCAAATTCACACTGGAGAATTGGGCCTAGGCCCGCATTGGAGTAGAAGCATGGCAAATTATGACGTTTTAGTGATCGGCGCTGGCCCGGGCGGCTATGTATCCGCCATCCGTGCCGCGCAGTTGGGCAAGAAGGTGGGCATTGTCGACCGTGAGTTCCTGGGCGGCGTATGCCTCAATGTGGGTTGCATCCCGTCCAAGGCGCTGCTCAAGAACGCCGAAGTGGCCCACACCCTGCGCCACCGCGGCGAGGAGTTCGGCTTCAGCTTCGATAACCTCAAGCTGGACTATGGCGCCGCGGTGAAGCGCAGCCGCCAGGTATCCGAACGCCTGGTCAAGGGCGTCGAATTCCTGATGAAGAAGAACAAGATCGATGTCATTTGGGGCACCGGCAAGCTGACGGCCAAAGACACGGTTTCGGTCACCAGCAAGGACGGCAAGACCGAGCAGCACAAAGCCAAGGACATCATCATCGCCACCGGCGCCAGCGCCATCAATGTGCCCGGTATCGAGCCGGACGGCAAGCAGGTGCTGACCTATTGGGAAGCCATCCTGCAAGAGACGCTGCCCAAGTCGGCTGTGGTGGTTGGCGGCGGCGCGATCGGTTTGGAATTCGCCACGGTGTGGAGCGCCTATGGCGTGGAAGTGACCCTGGTGGAAATGCTCGACCGCATCGCTCCGCTGGAGGATGAAGAGGTCAGCAAAGATCTTGCCAAGCAGATGGGCAAGAGCGGTGTTGCGGTCAAGACCGGCACCAAGGTCGAGAAGGTTGAGAAGGGTAAGGGCGGCGTCAAGGTTACTGTTTCCAACAAGGACGGGCAGGAGACCATCGAAGCCGAGCAGGTGCTGATGGCGATCGGCTTCCGCCCCAACACCAAGGATATGGGCCTCGAAGCGGCTGGCGTGAAACTGGGCCAGCGCGGCGAGATCGAGATCGACGACCGCATGGCCACCAACGTGCCCGGCATATGGGCTGTGGGGGATGTGACCGCCAAGCTGATGCTGGCCCATGTGGGCTCAGCCCAGGGCATTGTGTGCGCCGAGAACATTGCCGGTGTGGAAACCGTGAAGCTGGACTACCGCATGATGCCGCGCGCCACCTACTGCCACCCGCAGGTCGCCTCGTTCGGCCTGACGGAAGCGCAGGCCAAGGAAGCCGGCTATCAGGTGAAGGTAGGCCGCTTTAACTTCCAGGCCAACGGCAAAGCCCTGGGCCTGGGCGACTACTCCGGATGGGTCAAGCTGGTGACCGATGAGCGCTACGGCGAGATTCTCGGCGCCCACATGATCGGCCCCGAGGTCACCGAGCTGCTGCCTGAGCTGACCATCGCCCAGATGGCCGAGCTGACCGCGGCCGAGGTGGCCCGCAATGTGCATGCCCACCCCAGCCTGAGCGAAGTGCTGATGGAAGTGGCCCACGCCGCCGAAGGCCAGGCCATTCATATGTAAGAAACAAAAGAGGCCGCAAGGCCTCTTTTTAGTTAAGCGGGATGCGGATGCTTAACCCGGAATTGGGTGCGCCCAGCCCATACTGGCTGGGCTGCTCGAAGTTGGTCTGGCGCAAGTCGGCCAATACCGCATCCGGCGGCAGGCGCCGCCCGATGCGCTCGTCTGTGGTTTGACGCGGTGTAGCCACCGCCTTGGCGCGATAGATCTCGACCGCCGGGACGGCCTGCTGGATCGCGGCGCGGCACACGGCGCGCATGTAGTAGCGATTGAACTCGCCGGCGGCCAAGGTCAGCGCATAGTTGGCGGGCAGTTTGGCGGTGACCTCGCGGCCCTGGCGAGTATAGGTCTGTTGCGATTGCAACAGCGAAGCTGTAGCAAGCGCCTGGGCGAAGCTCTCCGGCGTGCCAGCTTCCAGCGCTCCGAGTAGCAACGGCAGGTAGGCAGCCGCGCCGTCCGATTTCAGGAGCGGGTTGATATAGAGTGCGTTGTGCTCGGCGTCATGTTGCAACTCGTCGAGCATCAGCGTGCGCAGGTCTGCGGGAACTGGCTCGTAGTCAAACATCAGCGCGAGAGTACAGCCTGATAGAAAGCTTCGGCGCGGCGCATGCCGCTGTGATAGTCGGCGCGCTCGGCGATCAAGGTGGCATTGTGCGATGCGGTTTTGCTGCGCAAGGCCTCATCGTTTAGCCCGCGCAGGATGGCGGCGGCCAGGGCTTTCGCATCGTTGGGGTTCACCAGCAGGCCATTCTCGCCGGGCGTGATCCATTCACGAATGGAGTCCAGGTCGCCGGCAACCGGTAGCAGGCCGCAAGCCATCGCTTCCAGCAAGGTGTTGGGCGTGCCATCGTGCGTACTGGGCGAGACCATCAGTTGAGCGCGGCGGTAAGACTCCGCCAGGTCGGCAGGCGCCAGCTTGGGCAGCAAGTTCACATGGGCGTGCAAGCCGTGCTGGCGCACCCAGGCTTCGGCCTGGGGTTCGCCCTGCATGGCAGGGCAGTCCACCTGCAGGTCCGGCACTTGCTTGACGACCTGAGCCATGGCGTGGAAGAAGACATCATTGCGCACATAGGCGCGCAGCCCACGCGGATTGACGATGCGCGGCGCGGTGACGGCTTGTTTGGACGGATGAAACAGGTCGCGCCGCACGCCGCCATTGCCGGGCACGGCCAGGGTGGGCGTGCTGGCGGGCAAGGCCCAGCGCTGAGCCAGCAGCAGGTCCCGCTGGGTGTCGGCCAGCAAGCCGCTGGCGCGGCGCAGGGCGCTGCGGGTGGCGGCGGCCATCAGCGGTGTGCTGCGGGCGTGCAGGGTGAAATCGTTGCCCCACACGGAGACCAGCAGCGGCAGCTGGCTCTCCGCCAGGGCCGCCGCGGCCAGCATGCCCTCGTAGGGGATGCGCAGCGCGTGCACCAGTTGCGGCTGCACTTGGCGGATGACCGCTTGCAGCCCGGCCGCCGCGCCCGGCAGCGTGAGCGGGCCAGCCAGGTTGCGCAAGGCGGTGCGTAGGCCGGTGGGCAGCAGCCGGTTAGCCGTGGTTTTAGCACCACCGCTGGCTGCACCGCTAAAGGCGACGGGCGTGTGGTGAAGCGAGGCCAGCCCGGGCTGCGGCTGGCAAGCGAAGGTGCTGGCGAGATGGACCTGGTGGCCTTGCTCGATAAAGTATTGCAGCCATTGCTGCGTAATGGGGGAACGGCCATCGGCCACGAAGAGGATACGTATCATCCTTTCACCGTGTTGATGGCGTGAATGAAAGCCGCGGCCATGCTCTCGAGGTTGAAAGTGTCCTGCACGCGCTGGTAAGAGACCGCGCCTTTGGCTTGCAGTGTGGCCGGGTCGGCCAGCGCTTCTGCCAGAGCGGCGCGCAGCGCAGCCTCATCACCGGGTGGCAGCAGCCAGCCGTTGTGGTCATCCACCAGATCGGCTTGGCTGCCATCACCCTCAGCGACGATGACAGGCAGGCCATGAGCCATGGCCTGCTGCACGGCCAGCCCGCCGGTGCCGGGCAGCACGAAGAGATGGGCCTGGTTGAAACGCTGCGCCAGAGCCTCGCCCTGCAAGTGGCCGGTGAATTCGGTGGAAGGATAGGTATGCTGGGCCAGTTGCTGCAGCTCGGCCCGGGCCGGGCCGTCGCCTACCAGCACCAGCCGCGGCTGGTGCTGGGCGGGCAGGGCCGCGCAGGCGCGCAATATCGCGTCCAGGCGCTTGCGCGCCTGCAGGCGGCCCACATACAGCAGCGTCAGCTGGCCATCCCAGCTGCGTGTGGGCAGAGGCGCGTTGGGGCGCGGGGCGACTGCGTTGGGCGCAACGAAGACCCGTTCGACCGGAATGCCCAGGGCGCGGTACTGCGCCGCGCCGTGCTGGCTGTACGCGATCAGGCCATCGAACTGCTGCAGGAACTTGAGGCGGCGCGCCGTGCGGGCGGCGGCCAGCGGGCCGCGCACAGGCGGCGCACCCAGCCCCCAGCCCAGCACGGGGTGTTGATGTGCCTTCATCCAACGGATGGCTTGCGGAGTACTGAGGTAACGCGGGTTGGCTTCGACCACCAGCGCATCCGGGTTCAAACCCTGCAGCCAGTCGAGCAGGCCGCGTTGGTAGCAGAGATACAGCGGGCCGGAAAGCAAGTGCAGGTTGAAGGCGGGCTGCCAGTGCGCAACTGAGAGATGCATGGCCGAGCGAATGGCTTCGCCCGGACGCGGCTGCCCGGCGAACACGCTGAGTCCATCCGTGTGCTGGGCTAGCAAGTCGAAGAGGGGGGCGCGGTAGCTGGGCAGCACGCGCTGCACAATCCCCAGGCGGCCGGCGAAGTGATTCATGCCGGCCTCGCCAGGATGTAGTTCTTCTTTTTAAGTTCGCTTACAGATTTTATTCGCGCCGCGTCTGCGTCCATCCAGTACATTTTGTAGCCAGCTTGTTCCAGCAGTTGCCAGCAGGCGCGGCCGGCTTCGTAGCCGTGCAGCTCAATGAAAAGGATCGGTTTGGCTGAGTGCAGGAGGGCGTGCATGCCCTGCAGCGCTAATGCTTCGGCGCCTTCGACATCTATTTTGATCAAGCTGGGCACGGGATGGGTTTTGGCGAAATCATCCAGCGCGATTGTCTCAACTTCAATGGTTTCGATGGCTGAGCTACCATCCGTCTGCAGCCGCCCCATATCGTCTGAGCCGTGCAGGGCGAAGGCGGCGTGGCCGCTCTTCTCAGCCGCCGCGGCCGCGATGATCTCCACGGACAGGCCAGGATTGAGTTCAAGGTTGCGGCGCAGACGTTCCTGATTCATAGGCAGCGGCTCAAACGCGAAGACCTGGCCATGTGCGCCTACCGCGCGCGCAAACAGCAAGCTGACGTAGCCAACATTGGCGCCCAGGTCGTACACTACCTGGCCGGACTGCACCCAGCGCTGGATGGCGTGCTGCAGTTGCATCTCATAGGTGCCCAGCCAGTAGTCCTTCTCGGATTGCAGGTCGAGCAGCAGTTTAGCGCCTTGCAGACCGCCGCCGGCGATGCGCACTTCGCTGAGCCCGCGCGGCGCGGCGCGGTTGAGGGCGGCGCGCAGGCCGCGGCTGAGCGGGCCGAGCTTGTACAGCCCGCGCTTGAGCGGCGCGGGCAGCAGGCGGGCCGCGGCCGCCGCCAGCTCCAGCAAGGGGTTAGCCACGCAGCGCCTCCAGATACGCATCCAGCATCTTGTCGAGCCCTAAATGCGCTTCGGCGTGCTGGCGGGCCGCCTGGCGCATGGCGGTTTGCTGGGCGACAGGTGCGGTGAGCAGTTCGGCGGCGGCGGCGGCCAGGGCGGGCGCATCGGGCGGCTCCAAACGCCACGGGTCGCCGCCGAAGGGCACCAGGCGCCCGGCGTTGGCGGGCACGAGTTCATTCAGTGCGCCAGTGTCGTATGCCAGCACGGGCAGGCCGCAGGCCAGCGCCTCGATGACTGAGTTGGGGCAGGCGGCATTGATGTCAGTCGAATACAGCAGATGGGCGCGACGGTTGAGCGCCGGCACCTTGTCATTAGCTACTACGCCTAACCAGTTGATCGGGCGTTGGGTGCGGCCCGCAAAACGCATGCGCTGCACTTCGCTGACCATGCCGGCTACGCTCAACTCCACATCCAGCTTGTGGTCGCGTTCCAGGGTCTGGGCCAGTTGGATCGCACTTTCCAGCCCGAGTTCGTAGCCTCCGCGTAGGCTGCCTTCCACAACTAGGACGCGAAAGTGGCTGGACGGTGGCGTTTCTTCGCCTTCGGGCGTGAAGACGTCAAGGTCAACGCCATTGTGGATGACGCTCCACTCTGGCCCGGGGCCAAATTGACGCTGCCACCACTCTTGCACAAAGCGGCTTTGGTAGACGATGCGGGTGGCCAATTGGCTGCGGATGTGGGCCAGCACGCGGTTGCCGCGCTCAGCCCGCAGCCAATGCTTGAGGCCGGTGCGCATGTGGCGGTGCAGCCAGTTGATGCCATCCAGCCGCTGCACGACGGGGATGTTGTGGCGGCGCGCCCGGCGCAGTGCGCCCACATGGCGCGTGCCGCCGATCACCAGCAGGCTGTCCAGCGGTTCGCTCAACTCAAAGCTGTGCTGGATGCCGCGGGCGGCCAGACCCTGAATGAGCTTGGCTTGGAAGGAAACCATGCCGCCCACGCCGGAGACTTTGGGGATGATGCCGATCCGCTTCACAATGGCCTACTGTACTTGCAAATCACTGATCTCGACCCAGCTATCGGCTTGCGGTTCTTCGACGCCATAGCGCAGTTTCCCGCTGGGCAGCCAGGCTGCATATTGGTTATCAAGCCAGATCACAAGACTGAGCGGGGGTTTGGGTGAGGTTTGACTGAGCAATACGCTTTGCCCATCAATCCGAAAGTCTACTTTGTCGGCTTGCCACAGCAGCTCGTAATTGTGCCACTCGCGCGGGTCGTGCTGCAACGGCAGTGCCTCCTGCTGCACCAGCCCCGCAGCCAGGCGGCGCAGGCCGCGGGCCGCGGCTGGCAGCGCCAACAACGGCAAGGCCAGCAGGCCAGGCGCCAGCAGCAGGCTGGGGATGCGCGGCGAGCGGTAAACCGCGGCCATGCCGCCGCTGCCGGGCAGCCTGTTGTGCAAACTTAAATGATTGCGCGGCGAGGCGAAGAAGAACCATGCAGCGTTGGGCAGGGCTGGCAGCTGGCTGCGGCCGCCAAAGCCAAGCGAGAAACCGAAGGGATCGTTCCACAGGCCGAAGCCCCAGGTGCCGGGTAGGCTGGCGTGCGAGGCGCGGGCGCGCAGGCTGAGGCGCAGCGGTGGACGTTGGGTGAAGCGACGGCGTGGCACGCCAGTGTAATCATCAAGCTGGGCCAGCTGGTATGCGCCGCGCTGGGCTGGGTCCAGGCTGAAGCGCCAGGAGTCTGGGCCGCGTTCCACGCGCCCGCCGCCGGCAGTGCGCGCCGCAAGTTGTTGCAGCATGCAACCATTATACGGACTCGTACTGATGCCTCTGCTCGCAAAGCGAACACCAGAGGCATCAGACAGCAAAATGTTATAATCACTTTGTACGTTGTTAGCGCATACTTCCCCTGAAAGAGCATTGCATGGACATCACCTGGTACGGAAATTCCTGTTTTCGCATTACGGAGCGCAGCATGCCCACCGTAGTGACCGATCCCTATGACCACAGCAGCGCCGGTTTCAAGGCGCTCAAGCTGAAAGCGGATATCGTCTCGATCAGCCACGACGCCCCTGGCCATAATTTTGTCAAAGGCGCTAAGGGCGCTAGCTGGGAGATCCGCGGCGCGGGCGAGTATGAGATCGGCGGCGTGTTTGTGACTGGCGTCGCCATCAATGAAGGCAAGGACTCCAACATCGTCTTCACTTTCGATTACGACGGCGTCACCGTGTGCCACCTGGGTGATATGCGCAGCGTGCCCAGCCGCACCCAGGTGGAAGCGCTGGGTACGGTGGATGTGCTGCTGGTGCCGGTGGGCGGCGGCAATGCGCTGACGGCTGCCAAGGCCGCCGAAGTCATCGCTATGTTCGAGCCCGGCATTGTGATCCCCATGCATTACAAAGTCGACGGCACGATGCTGAAGCTCAACCCGCTCAAGCAGTTCCTGCAGGAGATGGGGCTCAACAAGGAAAAGGCTGAGACTTCACTCAAGGTCACATCCTCAAGTGTGCCCAGCGAGACCAAGGTCGTTGTGCTGGAAGCAGCGTCTTAGCATGTCAGGGATCAAATTGCTGATGACCTGGGATATTCAGCCTGGGCGCGAAGAGGATTACTTCGAGTTTCATATCCGCAAGTTCGTGCCCGCGCTAGAAGGGCTGGGCGTGGCGCTGAGCGAGGCCTGGCTCACCGTGTACGGTGAGCAGCCGCGCTTGCTGGCCGAGGCCGTCATCCCCACCATGGACACTGCCCGGCGTGTGCTGGGCAGCAGCGCCTGGCAGGACTTGGGAATGCAAATGCAGGAACTGGTGGACAATTTTGACTACAAGCTGGTGCCCGCCCGCGGCGGCTTCCAGCTCTAAACCGGTGGCCGGCGCGGCCACACTCCCTGAACAAGTGAAATCACAGATCGCCACGCCATTGCTCCGCTGGTATCACGCACGCAAGCGCAGCTTGCCGTGGCGTGAGCAGCCGGAGCCGTATGCGGTGTGGGTGGCCGAGATCATGGCCCAGCAAACCCGGCTGGAAACCATGCTGCCCTACTACCGGCGCTGGATGCAACAGTTCCCCAGTGTGGCGGCGCTGGCTGCCGCCCGCGAACAGCAGGTGCTCAATGCCTGGGAAGGACTTGGCTACTACAGCCGCGCCCGCAACCTGCACCGGGCGGCGCGGCAGCTGGTGGCCGAGGGCGGCGGCCGCATGCCGCGCACCGCGGCCGAACTGCGCAACCTGCCGGGGATCGGCGCTTACACCGCCGGCGCGATCGCCTCACTGGCGTTCGGGGAGGATGTGCCCGCGGTGGACGGCAACGCCGTGCGCGTGCTCTCACGCCTGTTCGATGTGGATACGCCGGTGCATACCGCCGCTGGCCAGCAGCGCCTGTGGGCGCTGGCGGCTGAGCACCTGCCCACCGGGCGGGCGGCTGAGTACAACCAAGCCTTGATGGACCTGGGTGCCACGATATGCAGCCCGCGCCCCAAATGCAACGAGTGCCCGCTGCAAGTCCACTGTCTGGCGCGTGCACACGGCACGCAGCTGCTGCGCCCGGTCAAGCGGCCCGCGGCCGAGCTGCCCGAGCGCGGCTATGCCGCCGGCGTGTTGTGGCAGGCGGGCCGGGTTTTGGTGCTGCAACGGCCGCCGCGCGGGCTGCTAGCCGGCATGTGGGAGTTTCCAAACGTGGAGTTGCAAGAAGGTGCGGCCAAAGCGCAGCTTGTGCGCGGGCTGCGCAGCCAGCTTGGCGTGCGAGTCAAACCAGGCAAGGCGCTGGGTGAGTTTGAACACACCTACAGCCACTTCCAGGCACATTTGCGCGTATACGATTGCGGGATGCTGAGTGAAGCGATCACACCCGCCCGGCCGCACAAGTGGCTGACCCTGCGCGGTCTGGCCCGCCTGCCCATGGGCAAGCTGGACCGCAGCGTGGCCGACCGCCTGCAGGAGCGCCATGCCAGTTAGCTTTGTGCGCCGAGTGGAAGACTTTGTGTGCGAGCGCTGCGGCCAGGCGGTGACGGGCGACGGCTACACCAACCACTGCCCGGCGTGCTTGTGGAGCAAGCATGTGGACATTGCCCCCGGCGATCGCGCCGCCGGCTGCGGCGGCATGATGGAGCCGGTGGAGGTGGAGGCCCGCGGCAGCCAGTACCGCATCCTGCACCGCTGCTTGCAGTGTGGCGCAGAAAAGTGGAACCAGGCCGCGCCGGCGGATGACTTTGAGCAGATCCTGGCGGTGGCGCGCGCCAGCAGCAATCGCAAGCTGGGGTTATAGCTCCCCGAAGCCCCGCCGGGCGCGATAGAATTTGCAAATGAAACGGGTTTTCAATACGCTCAGCATTTTGGGTTTGGCTGTGCTGGGCGTGGCGCTGGTGTTGTTTCTGCAGAATTGGATGAGCGGGACAGTTGCCCTGCCTGGGCAATTCTTTACATTTACTACGATCTTTCTCGGCATTTTTATTGAGGCCGCGCCCTTTTTACTCCTAGGCACGCTGGCTTCAGGTCTTGTGGAAGTATTCTTCCGAAAAGAAGCGATCCAGCGCATCATGCCGCGCAACCGCTTTGTCGGCGCGCTGGCGGGCGGCTTGCTGGGCTTCGTGTTCCCGGTGTGCGAATGCGGCGTGGTGCCGCTGACCCGGCGCCTGTTCCGCAAAGGCATGGCCCCAGCCATGGGCGTAGCGTTCCTGCTGGCTTCACCGGTGCTCAATCCCATCGTGATCCTGAGCACCTTTGCCGCCTACGGCTGGGGCCTGGTGCTGTGGCTGCGGATTGGCCTGAGCCTGGCCATCGCGGTCAGCACCGGGCTGATCTTTGCGGTCGAGGAGCAGCCCGAGCGGTTGCTGCGCCCGCGCAGCCTGAGCCTGGCGCCGATCCGCGGCGCCAGCTTGGACCTGGCGGTGCCGGTCTATCCCGGCAGCCTGGGCAGCCGGGTGCGCCGCGCCCTGAGTATTGCCGGCGAGGAATTCTTTGAGATGGGGCGCTACCTCATCATCGGTTCCATGCTGGCCGCCGCGCTGCAGGCAGTGGTGCCGCAAGGCGCCCTGCTGGCGCTGGGCAGCGGCCCGCTGCTCTCGGTGTTGGTGATGATGCTGCTGGCGGTGTTGCTCTCGATCTGCTCGACGGTGGATGCCTTCGTCTCGCTGGCGTTCGTCGGCACTTTCACCACTGGCTCGATCCTTTCGTTCCTGGTGTTTGGCCCGATGGTGGATATCAAGAATATTCTGCTGTACATGCAGGTCTTCCGCCGCCGCACGGTGCTCTACATGGTTATCGTGCCGGCGCTGATGGTCATTCTGGCAACTGTGTTCATTAACCTCAATCTAGGGATCTAGCCATGAGCGAGCGCACACACAAACAGCTTCAAGCGATCATTTTGATAGGGCTCGGCGCGTTCCTGTTCTACAAGATACTGTCTGGCACACTGTACTTCTACATCAATGCGCGCTTCACCTGGCTGGTGGTGCTTGGCGGGGTCATCTTGCTGGCGCTCGCCTTCTTCGCCTGGCCGCGCTCAGGGCAGGCGCATACCCACAGCCATGACGAAGATGCGCACGAGCACGCGCATTCGCACAGCGCTTGGCCGCTGCTGGTGCTGTGCGTGCCGCTGGCGCTGGGCTTCCTGGTGCCGGCCCGCCCGCTGGACAGCTCGGCGCTGGATACGCGCGGCCTCACCACCAACGCGCTGGCCAGCTTTGGCAGCCAGGCTGCGGTGCAGCTGGACCAGCCCTCTGACCAGCGCAACGTGCTCGACTGGGTGCGGGCCTTCAACTTTGCCGCCGACCCTGTGATCTACGAAGGCGAAGCCGCCGATGTGGTCGGCTTTGTGTATCAGGATCAGCGGCTGCCCGAAGGCCAGTTCCTGGTCGGCCGCTTTGCGGTCAGCTGCTGCGCGGCGGATGCGTTTGCAGTCGGCATGATCGTGCAGAGCGGTGAGGCCAGCCGCTGGCAGGCCAATCAATGGGTGCATGTGAGCGGCACCGTGCAGGTGAGCTATCTGGATGGTGTACCGATGCCGCTGATCCTGGCCGAGAGCATCAAGGAAGTCGATATTCCTCCCCAGCCGTATTTGTTCCCATGAGTACTTGGCGCAGGCTGGATACAGTGGTTGCGGCAGTGGCGCTGGCCTTGCTGGCCGCCTTGGCTGTGGTGCTGTGGCGCGGCGACCGGGTGAGCGTGCGAATTGTGCGCACCGCTCCGGCCGCCGGCGCAGAGGCTGCCGCCACTGCGCCGGTCGTCATCGAGTTTGGCCAGCGCATGAACACGGCCAGCGTCGAGGACAGCTTCAGCATTGAGCCAGCCGTTGATGGCCAGTTTGTGTGGAATGCAAACACGCTGTACTTTATGCCCAGCCAGCCGTGGCGGGTGGGGCAAGGCTATACAGTTACCCTGGCTGCAGGGGCGCAGGGCCAGTTGGCGCATGAGTTGCTGCAGGATGTGAGCTTCTCGTTTGAAGTTCGCCCGGCGGGCGTAGCTTTCCTGCGCTTGGCGCACTCCGGCTACACCCTGTGGGCTGCGCCCGATCTGCAGACCGAGCCGGTGCAGTTTTCGCCCGATGATGGTGTGTTTGACTTCGCCGTGGCCAGTGATGGCGAGGGTTTGATCTTTTCCGTGATCAATGAGCAGTCCGGCGTCGACCTATGGACAGTGAGCCGCGAGGGCGGTGACGCCCATATCCTGCTGGAGTGCGGGGTCGACCGCTGCTTTGCACCCAGCGAGCGCGCCGGGCGGATCGCCTACACGCGCGTGCTGGCGCCCATGACGCCCGCCGAGCCGTATGGGCCGCCGCGTGTGTGGCTGCTTGATCTGGCCAGTGGTGCAACCGTGCGCCTGCACGCCGATTCGCAGAAGATCGGCTTCGGGCCAAGTTGGTCGCCCGATGGGCAGCGGCTGGCCTACTTTGACGGCGGCAACGGGCGCCTGGTAGTGCTGGACATGCTGACCGGCGAGGAGATCTACATCCCAACACTGGCTGGCGTCGTGGGCAGCTGGTCGCCGGATAGCCAGTACATGTTGTTCTTCGACACGCTGTTGATCGAGGGCAAGCCACTGAACCAGGTCTACCGCGCCAATTTCAGTACCCACGATGTGCTGCCCTTCTTTGACCCGCAACCCACCGATGCTGATTACAGCGGCCCCGTCATCTCGCCCAATGGGGAGTGGGTCGCGCTAAAAGTGCGTGACTTGGATGATCTGAGCAGTGAGCAATTGTGGATCCTGCCGCCGGATGGCGCTTTCGCCATGGTGGCAGTAGAAGAGAGCGGCTATCTGTACAGCAGGTATCAATGGCGCAGCGATTCGCAGGCCCTCCTCTATCATCGCTTTCAACTCGGCAGCGCCGATAGCGACCCCAGCCTGTGGCTATGGGAGCGCAGCAGTGGTGCCAGCCACTTGCTGGCACGCGATGCCAACCAGCCGCTTTGGCTGCCCTAAGCGTATAATCTTGTTGATGACCCAGGCTCACATCAGCAGCGAAGAAGAGATCAAGGAACGCACCAGCGGCTGGTTATCGCGTCTGGCGGAGCAGGGCTACCGCATCACCGGCTCGCGCCGGGCCGTGGTGGATGTGCTTGCTGAGGCAGGCACCTCGCTCTCCCCGGCCGAGATCTATGAGCAGGGCCGTGCCCTGCATAAGCAGCTGGGCCTGGTGACCGTCTACCGTACGCTGGAAAAGCTGGAGGAATTGGGCCTGGTGCAGCGTGTGCACCGCCCGGATGGCTGCCACGCCTACATCCCGGCCTTACACGGCCACGAGCACCTCTTGCTGTGCCAGCAGTGCGGGCGCATGGAATACTTCCGCGGCGATGATCTGTCTGAGCTTAGCCGCCGCCTGGAAGGTGAGAGCGGCTACACCATCAAAGACCATTGGCTCCAGTTCTTCGGCCTTTGCGCTCAGTGCCAGTAAATTTCCTTTCTGATATAATTGAAAACAGTTTTCAATAACTGGTAGACCAGTTATTGCCGCTTATGCAAACGCCTGCTGCAAAGACGCCACATACTCACAGCGCGCACGGCCCCGCAGTGCTACTACGCGGGGTCGATGTGCGCTTTGACGACCACGACGCGCTCCAGGATGTGAGCGTTGCCATCGAGCCCGGTCTGCGCGTTGCCGTCGTGGGGCCAAACGGCGCGGGCAAGTCGACCTTCTTCAATCTGGTCAGCGGCCTGCTGGCGCCCAACCGCGGCGAAGTGCGCGTGCATGGCCATGCGCCCGGCCAGCACTTGTGCCTGGCCTACGTCACCCAGGCCAGCCAGCTCGACTGGAACTTCCCGGTGAGCGTATGGGACGTTGCCATGATGGGCCGCACCGGCAAGCTGGGCTTGCTGCGGCGCCCAGACGCCGCTGACCGGGCATTGGTGCGCGCCAGCCTGGAGCGGGTGGGCATGCTGGCGCTGGCCGGCCGCCAGGTGGGCGAGCTGTCTGGCGGCCAGCGCCAGCGCCTGTTCATCGCGCGGGCATTGGCCCAGGAGGCTGACCTGCTGCTGCTGGATGAGCCTTTTGCCGGGTTGGATGTAACATCCCAGGATCAGATCCTGCAGATCCTGGATGACCTGCGCAGCCAGGGCGTGACCGTGCTGTTTGCCACGCATGACCTGGAACTGGCGGCTGAGAAGTTTGACCGGATATTGCTGCTTAACCATCGCTGCGTGGCGTATGGCCCCCCGGCTGATGTGCTGACCCAGCAAAACCTTAGCGCCGCTTTTGGCGGCCATCTGAAAGTGGTTGACACCGCGCATGGTCCTTTAGTGGTGGGCGACAGCGGTGGGCATCATCACCACAGCGCAGAGGGCAAGCATGGTTGAGTGGCTGCTGGAGCCGCTGGGCTTCGCCTTTATGCAGCGCGGCTTTTTGGCCGCGGTGGTCGTGGGCGTGGTGTGCGCACTGGTGGGCTGCTACATGATCCTGCGCGGCATGGCCTTTTTGGGTGATGCACTGGGCCATGCCACATTGCCCGGCTTGGCCATGGGCTATCTGCTCTCCAACGGTGACCGCTCGGCAACTTTCTTTTGGGCCTTGGGCACCGCGGTGTTCACCTCCATCGTCATGGGCGCGTTGAGCCGCAACACCAAGCTGCGCCATGACACCGCCATCGGGATCGTGTTTGCCGGCATGTTCGCGCTGGGCATTGCCATCATCTCCAGTGTCCGCAGCTATGCAGTCGATCTGACCCATATGCTGTTCGGAAATATTCTGGGCGTCACTGCTGGGGATCTGTGGCTTGTATTGGCGGTCAGTCTGGCGGTGCTTTTGGCGATCTTGCTCTTTTATAAAGAACTGTTGGTAGTGTCCTTTGACCCGGTTCTGGCAGTAACACTGCGCCTGCCCGTGCGCGCCCTGGATATATTGCTGCATGTCATGATCGCAGTCGCCATTGTGGCCTCCCTGCAAACCGTGGGCATTGCGCTGGTGGTGGCTATGCTGGTCACCCCAGCAGCCACTGCCTTCCTGCTCACCAAGCGCTTCAAACGCATGATGGTGCTGGCCGCCGGCATCGCCGCCTTCTCCGGCGTGGCTGGCTTGTATGCTTCGTACTATCTGAGCATTGCGTCCGGCGCGGCGATCGTGCTGGTGTGTACGCTGGTATTTGTGCTGGTCTATCTGCTGCGCAGCCTATTGCGGCCCGCCAGACGAACCGAAACAAAAAGCCCTGCTCTGTGAGCAGGGCTTTTTTTGTTTGAGCAGTGAGAACCTTCCGCGCGCGGCCTATGGCGTGGTGTAGGTGATGATGAGCTTGAGGCCGTTGTTGAGGAAGCGCACCAACGTGTCGCCACTGGGGGTGCCAGAGAAGGCGATGCGGTACTCCAGTATCTTGGAGCCACCCAAAGCCGCCTGGGCACGAGTTTTCACAGCTTCGCTCACGCTGGCGGTTGAGAGCGCGCCCGCACTGCACCATTCAATGTCCTGGCCGCTGGTGGCCGCGTTGTAGTCGCCGCTATCCAAGGCGAAGTAGCCGCCGGGGATGGCTTTGAGGCAGCCCATCACGGCGAAAGGATCTGCAATGGTGTCGAACTTGGTGAAATCCACCGTGACCTGCGTGATGGTGGCGCCGTTGGGAATGGAGGACAGGTCAAACTGGGCAAAGGCCTGCACGCCGTTGCCACTGCTGGACCCGGCGTGAGCCGCGCCGCTGGTGGCGCCGGTCGAACTGACCTGGCCGATCTGGGCCGCAACGAAGGTGCTGCCCGACCCGCTGCCTGAGCCGCCGGAGCCAACGACATCAATGATCACGTAAAAACTGCCGAAGGTTTGGCCTGAGGCGTTTCGCAGCATCCAGTAGCCCGTGTGGGTGCCAGCCGCGCTGGGCGCGGTCAGGTTGACCGAGATGTCCAGCGTGCTGTTGGGCGCGATCGTAGCGGTCAGCGCCTGGGTCGGCGGACCGCCCATGGCGGCGCCGCTGCTGAAGACGACAGAGTACGAAGTGCTCCACGAGCAGGTGCCGGAGTTACGAATACGCCAGGTCTTGGTGAAGGTAGCCCCGGGCGCGAAATCGGTGCCATCCGGCACGGTCACATCACTGACGAAGGCCATTGCATCGCAGGCCGGGTTCACGCCGCCAGTGCCACCCGTACCGCCGCCAGAGGATGTGGTCGGGGCGGCCGTGTTGGTCACCGAGGGTGTCTGAGTTGCCTCAGAGGTGGCCGTAGGCAGCGGGGTTTCAGTGGCGGTGGGCACCAGCAAAGCGCTTTCGGTGAGCTGGGCGCTCACCGTGGAGGCTGCCGCCGTTTGCACCAAAGACGCCGCATCTGGCGAGTTGCTTGAAGGGAAGCTGCACGCGCTCAATACAAGCGCAGCAGCCGACAGAAGGGCAAAGACCTTGGTTTTCATAAGACTCCTGATAATGACATTTGGGGGATTCTAGCAGAGCGGCAAAATAACCGCCCGTAAGGCAAACTTAGACTTGGCTTAGAAGAACTTCTACCCGCTGCAGCAATTGGCCCAGTTCAAAGGGCTTACGCAGGTACTCGCGGGCGCCAGCTTGTAGGGAGGCTTGCAGCTCGTCTGGAGTGGCCATAGCTGAGATCAGCAGAACCGGCACTTTGTCGCATCCCGTCGCCTGGCGCAGCCGGGCGCACAGAGCCGCCCCGCTCAGGCCGGGCATATTCACGTCCATGATGACCAGATCTGGCGCAAAGTTGGCGGCGGCATACACGGCCGCCGTACCGTCTGTGGCCGCGCACACCTTGTAGCCGGATAGGCTGAGGCCGGCCCGGATCATTTCGAGCAGGTCTGGCTGGTCGTCGACTATCAGAATTCTAGGCATGGTCCTACTACCCAGAACGCTGAAAGCTGCTGTGTATTCTAGGAAATAATTACTGGTGACGAGGGGCGGCTATTGGCCTTCCAATTCTGCAAGGATGTTCTCAAGCAGTTGGAGCAGCACGGTTTTGACAGCTTCTTTGTCGGTCGAGATGCACGGCAGCATGGGTACGCCGTCGTCCAGGCGCAGGGCCACGCGCAGGTCCTCTACTTCCCAGGCGTCTGGCAGGTCCTGCTTGCTGGCGGCAACCACATACGGGGTGGGCGAGAAGGCGCGGAAGGCCTCCATGATGTTGCGGGCTTCCTGGAAGGTTTCAGGGCGGGTGCTGTCCACCATCACAATGAAACCGAGCATGCCCTCAGAGAGGATCTCCCACATGAAGTCAAAGCGCTTTTGGCCCGGAGTGCCGAAGAGATACAGCACCAGGCTGTCGTCCACGGTGATGCGGCCAAAATCCATCGCCACGGTGGTGGTCTCTTTGACCCGTTCGGCCTCCGAGCTGATCTTGCGCTCAGTCGAGACGACATCAATTTCGCTGACGGTTTGGATGAACTCGGTCTTGCCGGCGTTGAACGGGCCGGTGACCACCATTTTCACTGTGAGGGCGCGGGCGTCGGTGTCCATGGCTAGATCGAGCGGATGCGCTCCATCAGGCGGTTGACCAGGCTTTTCTGCTCCTGGCGGGTCTTGCCGGGGAAGGCGCTCTGCAACCCGTCCAGCTGGGACGCGGCGCCCGCCGGGCGGATGAGCTTGACCAGGCCAGCCTGCAGCAACCCGTAGACGATGCGGCGAATTTCCACCTCGTTCATTTTGGTGGCTTTGGCAATCTGGCGGATGCTGTTCTTGGGGTTGATGTAAGACACCACCCGCCATTCTTCTACGTTGAGATTGACCTTCTTGAGGTTCACGCCGGGGCGCGCCGTGAAGGCCAGCGCCATGTCCAGGTTGGGGATCTCGGCGTTGAGCTTCTCCCATTCGTTGACCTGGCGCGAGCCCTCCATAATGAGGTCCTCCAGCGCCATGCGCACGGGAATCTTGCTCTCGGGCACATCCTGCCCGCCGTCGAACTTGAAGCGGCCCTCGACCCAGGTGAAAAGCTGCTGGATCACGAAAACGAAATAATCCTGCAAACTTTCCAGGATGTCTTGCTGGGATACATAACCAGAGTTGATCAGCAGCAGGCCGAGCTCTTTGTCGCTCATATTGGAGGCGCGGGCCTGCAAGGTGTTGAGCTGAGCGTCATTGATCTTCTCAGAGCGATGCAGGATGCTGGGCAGGCTGGCCTGCTGTTGCCCGCTCTCGCTGGTAAGCTGGGCGTAGGCCAGCTTACCAGTCCGGAAGATCAGGCGGGCGCCCTCGTTGGGTCCTTGCACCAGCAGCGCGCCACTTTTGCCTGCCAGATTGATCAGGTTGAGTAATTGCGTGACGGAGAAATCTTGCAGGTTTCCTTGTAGCGCCATAGTTGCTCAGAATCGAAGCGATTATACATGCTTGGTGTTGGCTGGGCCTGCGGCGCCGGGGCAGGTGCGCTTTCTTGACATGGGTATAGCGGCTGACTATAATCGCCCCTTGCCGTTTGGCCAAAATTCCTCGGTAGCTCAATGGCAGAGCGGGCGGCTGTTAACCGCTAGGTTGTAGGTTCGAGTCCTACCCGAGGAGCTGAAACACCATTTTTTACCCGTAAAAAAGCCTGGAATTTTGAATTCTGGGCTTTTTTATTTCTCGCGGGTGCAACCCGGGTGCAACCGGGTGCAACGCAATCACGCTCCAACGAGATTGTCGAGCAATTCTGCAGCTTCTTCTTGCTTGTTTGGCATCAGGTGGCCGTACACGTCCATTGTGATACTTGCCTTGGAGTGTCCCAGCCTGCGCGAGGCTACTAGCACTGGCACGCCATGATTGAGCATCAGAGAGGCTGCCGTGTGCCGTAGATCGTGAAAGCGGATCTTTGGGATTTTGCACTGCCTTAGCAGCTTGCGAAAATCCCGCCGGAGGTTGCTGCCCGTAAGGGGCGTGCCGACATTGGATGGAAAGACCAAGTCCAACTCTGTCCAGGCATCGCCTGCCTGCTCACGCAGGCTTTCGACTTCGGCATGCTGCTGCCTCAGGACTTCCAGGGCTTTGTAGCCCAGGATGAGCGCCCTTCTGCCGCTTGCCGATTTGGGGTCTCCAAACATGAAGCTTTCGCCCTTCAGGTGAAGTACCTGCCGGTTGACCTGCAAAGTCCTGCGCTGAAAGTCGATATCGCTCCATTTCAGACCCATTAACTCAGCCTGGCGCAAGCCAGTATGGATTGCCAGGTAGTACAGCGGATACTGCCGGTCTCCGCTTTCCTGGGCCGTGCTCAGAAAGCACTTGGCTTGGCTTTCGTCCAGAAACTTCATTTCCTGCTGAGTGGGCTTGGGTGGCATCGTCCCTGTGCAGGGGTTGCGCCCTATGTGGCCGAGCTTGACCGCATGGTTCAGGGAGATGCGCAGGGTCTTGTGGACAGAGTGAACCGCGTGCCTGCTATACCCTTCGCTGATGAGCTTGTCGTAGTAACGCTGGAGGCCCTCAGTCTTTAGGTCGCTGAGGTACAACCTTCCCAGGCTGGGAACAATGCGCTTTTGCACAGTCCAGCGATAGTTTCTAACCGTGTTTGGCTTTCTTGAAGACGAGATTGTCGCCAACCACGAAGTCAGAAAGTCATTGAGGCGGATTTCGGCTCCCCTGAAGGTCAGCCCATTCTGGATTTGACGCTGCGTTTCTCGTAGCCAGTCTTTGCAATCTTTGTGGGTGTCGCCAGTAAAGCTCAGCCTGCGACCATTCAAGACTACCTGAGCACGCCAGCGGCCGTTGGCCTTCTTGAAGATGGTGCCTTCGTGGTTTGCTCTTTTCTTTGCCATTCCTATTCTCCTTTCGATTTAGAGATAGGAAAGGCGGTTCGGATTATTTCCTTGTTAAGGTGCACCGCGACTGAACAAATTTTAAACCACATAGGAATCCAGATGCAAGCCCCAGGTTTCACGCGGCGGAATTCTCTTCAATAAAGCGAAGCAAGTCTTCCATGCGTATCCGGCGCGAAGTGCCGATGCGTACCGAACGGAGCAAGCCCCGCTGGATGAGCTGGTACACGAATGCCTTGCTGACATCCAAAATCTCGGCCACTTCACTGGCGCGTAGGAGCTTCTGGAGAACAGGCTGTTTCTCAGGAGTAGCTTGCATCGCTGCCTCCCGCGCCGGCCAAGACAGCCTCATAGCGTTTGCCGCGCTTCCTGCGCCCCTGAACAGTAATGGCCGTGTAAATGTCTTCGCCAATCACATCGGCCAATACGCTCAGGGTGGGAGCCACCTGGTTCATCACCCAGGCCGTCATGCGACTGAGTTCGAGCTGGCGAGCATCGCTTATGCTTTTGAAAGCCCGCCCAATCTCGCTCACGAACTGCTCCCACCAGGACAGCAACCCGCCTTCATCCTCAAAATCCACGTAATCCCGCAGGTGTGCCAGTGCTGCCTCGGCCCATGCCTGCGGAAGCCTGACGAGCACATCCCGCGCTACCAGGTCAGCCCGTTCTGCCCTGGTCTGGAACTCCAGACGAACAGGCCCGCGCTTATCGTAGACGCGCATCATGCGGCTGGACTGGTTAGACCCCAGCCGGACAGAGCTGGTGCCGAGCACACCATCCTCGCGTTCTTCAAACGGCTGGTCATGCACGTGCAGCGTCTTGCGTTTGAGCAGGGAGCGCAGCTTCTCTTCGGAAACTGCCTCGATCACATGCTGGGGAGTAAACCCAACTCCGTCCCAGGCCAGGTCGAGGCGAGAAACACGAAACTTCTCCCAGCGATTCAGAGTAATGAGAAATTCCTGGATTAGCTTGGGCGGAAGAGCATCGCACGCTGAGCCAGGAAATTCCAGGTGCACATACGCGCCTTCTCCCACCGGATCGGCATACAGCTTGGCTGCTGCCAGAGCTTGATATAAGCCTTTGAAACCTCTCCCGCCATGGCCGACAGCCACCAGCGGGCCTAGATACTGCTGAAACCACTGCTCCCACATCTTTAGGGCATATTCCTTGCCAGCCCATAGAGTGAGAGACAGCCAGTGAACGTGGAACTCCATTTCAGTGATGACCTCCAATCCAGAAACTCCACCCCCCTGCTAGTATCGGGGGGTGCTTGCCTTCCGAAGAAAGCGTAAAAGTGATTTTCGAGAGTGAGCGTTTGGGCACCCTCCCCGCCCTGGCGGCGGGTCCCCTCCCAAACGCCACACTCAAAAATAGGACTTTGCTCTTTGCCATTTCC
>JAJTXV010000008.1 GCA_021463845.1 Anaerolineales bacterium
GGGCGGCCAGCACGCCGCGGGCCAGCTGCCATAGATTGCGCGGCAGATGAGCCAGCCCGACGCCGTGCAAGCCGGCGGCGGGCAGCGTGGTGAGGGAGTAGCCGGCACGCGTCACCAGCTGCTCCTCCATGCCGCCTTCGCCGCCCACCCACAGCAGCTCAAGGTCAGTTGCGCCCAATTCTTGAAGCGCGGCGAGCGCGGGATAAACCCCACCCCCGCTCGCCCCGGCGGCCACGAGTAGTCGCATCCAAGATCCTTTCGTTGTTGTGACTCTTTACGCTTGATGTGCGCGAAACGCTCATCACAATGCCCAGCGCGCCCAGCACAGAGACCAGGCTGGAGCCGCCAAAGCTGATGAGCGGCAGAGCGTTGCCCGCAAACGGTAGCAAGCCCACCATCACGCCCATGTTGATGAAGGCTTCCATGGTGATCCATACGGTGATGCCGCCCGCGATCAGCGCCCCCAGCATGTCTGGGGCGCGGTGGGCGATGACCATGCCGCGCCACAGCACCACGCCGTACAGCAGGGCCAGGATGGCGCAGCCCACCAGGCCTAGCTCTTCACCCACGACGGCGAAGATGCTGTCGGTGGGCGGCACGGGCAGGCCGGTCAGCTTGGTGTCGGCCAGGCCGATGCCCACGCCGAACCAGCCGCCCTTCACGAAGGCTTCAAAGGAGCGCAGCACGTGGCTGTTGGCCTGGGTGGGGTCCTGCAAGCTATCCAGGTAGCTGCTGATACGCACCTGGCTGGTGGTGCTGACGCTGACGAACAGGGCGCTCAACAGGCTGGCACCCACGAACATGAAGGCGATCTGCTTGATGCTGCCGCCGGCCAGGAAGAACATGAGGCCGCCCAGCACCACCATGGTGGCGGCAGCGCTGAAGTCCGGCTGGAGCAGGATCAGGCCGGCCATCAGGCCCACGATGGCGCCCAGCGGCACAATGCCGCGGCCCACCTGGGCCAGCTGCTCACGCTTGGAGCTGAGCCAGACGGAGAGGTACAGAATGGTGGCCACCTTGGCTACCTCGCCGGGCATGTACGAGCCGCCGCTGAGGGCGCGCGCCGAGCCGAAGCGGACTTCGTTGACCACCAGCACCACCAATAGGCTAAGCACCGTGCCGGCAATAAGAGGAATGGCGTACTTGCGCCAGAAGCGGTAATCGATGAAATAGGCCGCCACACCACCGACCAGACCGATGCTCATCGTGAGCAACTGGCGGCGGAACATGAAGGTGGGATCGTCATATTCGCTCAGCGAGAAGTCCCAACTGGCCGAATAGACCATCAGCAGGCCGAGGACCAGCAGTGCGAAGATGGCCAGGGCCATGGGCACATCAAAGTTGAGCTCCAGCTGGGGCCACAGGCTGGCGCCTTTGCGGCGGCCGCGGCGGCGGGAGCGCCGCTCCGGCTGCTCGAAGGTTTCGGGCGTGGTTTCGAACTGGTCAAAGGTTTCTTCGGTCATAGTTCACTCACCAATTGGCGAAAGCGTTCGCCGCGGGCTTCAAAATCCTTGAATTCGTCAAAGCTGGTGGCGCCGGGCGCCAGCAGCACCACCTCGCCCGGGCGGGCTTCGGCGGCGGCCAGGCGCACGGCTTCGTCGAAGCCTTGCGCGGTATGGCGCGGCAGCTGCGGCGCCTGGCTGGCGAACAGCTCATCCAGCATGGGCGCGGCCTGGCCGAACAGCACCACCCGGCTGGCGCGCTGGGCGACCAAGTGGGCCAGGCCGCTCCAGTCGAGCTGCTTGTCACGCCCGCCCAGCAGCAGCACCAGCGGCTGGCCGAAGGCTTTGACGGCGGCCTCGGCGCGCTGGGGCGCAGTGGCGATCGAGTCGTTGTAATACTCCACGCCGCGCAGGCTGCGCACAAATTCCAAACGGTGCGGAGCGCCGTGGAAGCCCTGCAGCCCGGCCAGCATGTCTTGCGGGCGGGCGCCGGCCGCGGCGGCCAGGGCGCAGGCGGCCAGCACGTTCAGCAGGTTGTGCTCGCCGCGCAGCTCAATGGCGTTGAGCGGCAGCAGCTCGTGCTCGCCGCGCTCGTCACGCAGCCAGATGCTGGCGCCGCGCACGAACACGCCGTGCTGGCCGGCGGCCAGCAGGCCGCGGGTGAACCACAGCAAGCGGCCGCGGACACGCTCGGCCAGTGGCCAGGAGCGCGAGTCTTCACGATTGAGCGCGGCCACATCGTTGGCGGTCTGGTACTCGAGAATGCGCGCCTTAGCGGCGATGTATTCATCCATATCCGCATGGCGGTCCAGGTGATTGGGCGCCAGGTTGAGGATAGCGGCCACCTGTGGGGCGCGGGTCATCCACTCCAGCTGAAAACTGGATAGCTCCATCACGGCCAGGTCGTCGGCCTGCATCTCATCCACATCGGCCAGCAACGGGCGGCCAATATTGCCGCCCACCCACACCTTGCGCACGCCCTGCCCTTCCAGGCCAGCCAGCATGCGCCCCACCAGCGTAGTGGTGGTGGTCTTGCCAGCCGAGCCCGTAATGCCGACGACGCGGCAAGGGGCCACATCCAAAAATAATTGCGAGTCGTTGGAGATGGGGATGTTGCGCTGCTTGGCTACACGCACCAGCTCAATATCACTGGGCACGCCGCCCGAGAGGCAGACCAAGTCTGCGCCATCCAGCAGGCTGAGTGGATGCCCGCCCAGCGCCCACTCCACCGGTAGGCCAGCCAGCGCGGCCTGCGCCTCGCCCAGCTGCTCGGCCGAGCGCGCATCAGTGAGCACGGGGCGCGCGCCGTGGTTCGCCAGGTATTTGGCGGTGGCCACTCCCTGTCTTGCTGCGCCCACGATCACCACTTTGCGCTCCTTCCAATCCATCGCTACAACACCGCCAGGGCCACGCCCACCATGGCGAACAACAAACTCATCAGCCAGAAACGCTGCACGATCTGGGTCTCAGACCAGCCGGAGAGCTCGAAGTGCAAATGCAGCGGGGTCATTTTGAATACGCGCCGCCCGCCGGTGAGCTTGAAGAAGCCGACCTGCAAAATAACGCTGAGAATTTCGCTGACCGGAATGACCGCGATCAGCGGCAGCAGGATCCACTGGCCGGTCATCAGCGCCACCACGCCCAGGCAGGCGCCCAACGCCATCGCGCCGGTGTCGCCCATGATGAGTTGGGCCGGGTGGACGTTGAACCACAGAAAGCCGAACAGCGCGCCGACCAGCGTGAAGCAGAACTGCGCCAGAAAGGTCTGGCCTTGCAGTAAAGCCACGCAGCCGAAGGTGGCGAAGGCGGTGGCGCTGATCAGGCCGGCCATGCCGTCCAACCCATCAGTGAAGTTGACGGCATTGGCCGCGCCCACAATGATGAAGATGGCGACGGGGTAAAACAATAGCCCCAGATCGAATTCAGTGCTGGCGCCCGGCAGATACATATCCGGCACATGCAGCAGCTCACGCAGGGCGATGGCCAGCACGGCGGCCAGCGCTACCTGCAGCAGCAGCTTGTTGCGGGCGCGCATGCCCTCGCCTATCCTGCGCTGCAGCTTGCGGATGTCATCCAGGCTGCCGAGGGCGCCGAAGGCGATCATGGCGCCCATCGGCACCAACACCGAGAGGCCCACGCCGCTCAAGCCAATCAGCGAGACGGCGTTGAGCAGCACGGTGACCAGCAGCACGGGCAGAATGAACATGACGCCGCCCATGGTGGGCGTGCCCACTTTGACGATGTGGCGCTCGGGCGCCTCGACCCGAATGCTGTCGCCGACTTCAAGACGGCGCAAAATACGAATGAGCGGGCCACCCCAGATCACGGTGAGGATAAAACTCACCCCGGCCAGCACCAAAGCGGTGGCGCTACCGTTCATTTCTTTCCTCCAGATCGGGCACGATCTTGTCCATATGCACGCCGCGCGAGCCCTTGACCAGCACCACATCGCCAGCTTTGAGGGCATCTTTCAAATACGCCAGGGCAGTTTCAGTATTCTCGAACTCGCTGACCATGCTGGCCTGCAAACCGGCCACGCGGGCGGTCTCGGCGATGGTGTGGGCGCGCGGCCCAACCGTCACGAGCACATCGGCCACACGGGCGGCCAGGTTGCCCACCACGCGGTGGCCCTGCTCCTCATATTGGCCGAGCTCTAGCATATCCCCCAGCACAGCCACTTTGCGGCCCTCGAGCTCGCTGAGCAGATTGAGCGCCGCCACGGTGGATTCGGGCGAGGCGTTGTAGGTGTCATCCAGCAGCAGCGAGCCATTGCGGCCGGGCACGGCCATCAGGCGCAGCTGGGCGTTGCCCATGCGCAGGCCGCTGATGATTGCGCCCCAATCCAACCCTTCGATGACGCCCACGGCGGCGGCGCGCAAGGCGGTGTGGACCGAGTGGCGGCCGATCAAGGGAATGCGCACATGCAGGGTCTCGCCCTGGTAGTGCAGGCGGAAGCGCACGCCATCCAGCCCCAGGCCTTCGATCTCATCAGCCCATAGGTCGGCAACAGGGTCGAGCCCGTAGAAGAAGACGCGGGCCTTGGTTTCCTCGGCCATGCGCTTGACGAAGGGGTCGTCATAGTTGAGGATGGCCACGCCCTCACTGCTCAAATTCTTGACCAGCTCAGCCTTGCCCTGGTAGATAGCTTCCTGCGAACCAGCGCGTGAGGCGTGCACCGTCCCAATGTTGGTGACCACGCCGATCTCAGGCACGGCAATATCGGCCAGCAGCGCGATCTCGCCGATGACGTAGAAGCCCATCTCGAGCACGGCGCGCTCGGTATCCGGCGTAATGCTGAGCACGCTGAGCGGCAGGCCGATCTCATTGTTGTAATTGCCGGCCGACTTGAAGGTGCGGTAGCGCTGGCCCAGCACATCGGCGGTCAGCTCCTTGGTGGTGGTCTTGCCGACGCTGCCAGTGATGCCGACGACACGCAGATCACTGAGCTTGCGGCGCCAGAAGCGAGCGGCTTGCTGCAGCGCCAGCAAGCCGTCATCCACCACGATGCACAGCGGCGTTACGGGCGCAAAGTCTGCGGCGGGCTGCTGGCCGCCGCGCAAGTCGAGCGCGGCGATGCCATCCAGCGGGCGCTCGACCAGTGCGGCCACGGCGCCGTTGGCAAAGGCGGCCTGGACGTACTCATGCCCGTCGACGTGCTCGCCGCGCAAGGCCACGAACAGGCTGCCAGGTTTGGCCTCCCGCGAGTCGTGCACCGCTCCGCTGAGCGCAAGCTGCTCCGCCGCGGCCGGGCGCACGCCGCTCAACGCTTCGATAATGTCAGCCAGGGTCAGTGTCTGCGCGCTCATTGCTGCCCACCTGCCCCGCTATTGGATACCGTGCCGATGTTCTGATAATTGGGCGGAATGCCCTGCAGCACCACCAGCCGCTCGACAATATCGGCGAACAGCGGCGACGCCACTTCAGACGCCCAGGTGGAGGTCTCCGGTCGCTCCAGCCACACGAACACGATAAAGCGCGGGTTCTCGACCGGACCCCAGCCAATGAACGAGGTGTTGGTCTGGTTCTCTTCGTAACCGGTGGGCACGGGGATCTGGGCCGTGCCGGTCTTGCCAGCCAGGCGGTAACCGGAGACCATGGCCAGCGAGCTTTCGCCCTCCAGCGAGGTGGCCAACATCTCGGTCATGGTGCGGGCGGTCTCGGCCGAGATGGGCTGCCCGGCGTACTGCGTGGATACGTTGTACTGCGAACCATCCTGAATGACGGCTTTGACAATATGCGGAATGACCATCTGGCCATCGTTGACGAAGGCCGAGACCGACATGACCATTTGGATGGGCGTGACGGCAATGCCCTGGCCGAAGGTGTTGGCGCCCAGGTCAGCCAGATACCAGTTGGGGTCGCCGGGACGCTTGACGGTGCCGCTCTGCTCGCCGGCCAGGTCAACCCCGGTCTGGTGGCCGAAGCCGAAACGATCGATGTACTCGTAGAACTTCTCCTGGCCGAGCTTCTCACCCATCCAGGCCAGACACACGTTGAGCGAGTGCTGCATGCAGCCCTGCACGGTCTGCAAACCCCAGGCGCGGTTGTTCCAGTTGCGGATGGTGATGCCGCCGATGGTGTAGACGCCGCGGTCTTCGTATTCGGTTTCGGGCGTCACCACGCCCTGGTCGAGCGCGGCGGCGGCGGTGATGACCTTGAAGATGGAGCCAGGCTCGTAGATCTCACCCACGGCGCGGTTGTACGGCACCTCGTTGGTGTAGATGTCGCCGTAGTTCTGGAATTCGTTGAGGTCCATGCGCGGCGTGCTAGCCATGGCCAGCAGCTCGCCGGTCTTGGGATCCATGACGATGGCGGTGCCTGACTCAGCGCCGGTGCGGGTGATGTGGGCGTCCAGCGTGTCTTCCACCATGGCCTGGATCTCGCGGTCAATGGTCAGCACCAGGCTGGCGCCGGCCGGCACTTCAGGGCGGGCCTGCACTTGGGTTGGCGCCACCGGGATCCAGATGCTCTCCGGCTCGCCGGCCAGCAGGCTCTGGTACTGCTGCTCCACGCCGAAGTAGCCGAGGCTCTCGCGGTTGACGAAGCCCAGCAGGTTGGAAGCCAGGTCACGCTCCGGATAGCTGCGGGCCAGCTGCGCCTCGCAGCGCAGGGCGTACAGCGCCGGGTCATTGGAGCATCGCGTGCTGTCCATCGGCTCGGCTTCGCGGGTCACATCGTAGCTTTTGAGCAGATTGACCTTCTCAGGCAGCACGTAGCTGGCCAGCACGACGTAGACAGAGGTGGGCGAGGCCGGGATGCTGGCGCGCTCCAGGACGGTGTTGTAATCCGCCCCCACCAGCGCGCTGAGCGCCAGGGCGATGGCATGCGGGTCACGCACCGAGGCCAGATCCACGCCGATCTCGTACACAGTGCGGTTGCCGGCCAATATGTTGCCATTGCGGTCATAGATGATGCCGCGCGGCGGCTGGATGATGCCGCGCTCGCGGCTATAGAACTCGCCCTGGCGCAGGAAGACCTCAGCCTGCGGGCTGGTCTGGATGCTGTAGGTTTTGTACAGGATCAGCGCGCCGAAGATGGCGAAGAAGCCCGCCATCACCAGGTAGCGCCACATGTGCTCGCGCGGCATGCTAGTAGCCCCCCAGCAGGCCGAAGCCGTATTCGTCGAAGAGCTTGCCGACCCAGTCGAGCAGGGATTCGGTGTAGGCTTCGGGCAGGCGCGGCACGCCGGTGAACTGGCCGCCGGCCCGCGGGGCCAGCTGCAGGCTGGCGCGGCCGCGGTAGCCCTCCACGGTCAGGTAGGTGACCGCGGCCGGCTGCACCGGGGCGAAGCCGCTCTGCTCGGCACGCGCCTGCATGGCCTCGTTGGAGGTCAGCGAGGCGAGCTGGCTCTCCATGTTCTCGATCTGCTGCTGCAGACGGATGCGCTCATTTTGCAGGCTCTGCACGTGGCGGCCAATGGTGGAGGCGCGGGCCGTGACGTTTAAATACAAACCGGCCAGTAGCGCCAGAGCCGCTACGGCCGCTGCAAAGAAGCCGATCATTTGCATTTGGCGCCGCCAAGGGGTCTGGCTGTGCGCTTGTATATAGCTTTTGTTTCGCATGTTTTGCTGGCGCCTCCATCCAGCGAATTGCTTAGGCAATACCGCAGTTCCTGCGGTATTGCCACGCTTGCAAAACGGTGCAAAGCCTGTGCCTAACGGCACCTTGTTTCCTTAAAGTTTCTGCGCCTCCAGGCGCACTACCACTCGCAGGCGGGCGCTGCGTGAGCGCGGATTAGCCTGAATTTCCTGCTCGCCGGGTTGCACCGGCTTGCGGGTCAGCTCCCGCAGGCCGGCGGTGTGCCCGCAGGTGCACACCGGCTGGCCGGGCGGGCAAATGCAGTCCCGGCTCTCCTGGCGGAAATATTGCTTGACCAGGCGGTCCTCCAGCGAGTGAAAGGAGATCACCGCCAGCCGCCCACCCGGTTTGAGCGCTGCCACAGCCTGCGGCAGCACCTGGGCCACCGCATCCAGCTCGCTGTTGACGGCGATGCGCAGCGCCTGGAAGCTGCGGGTGGCCGGGTGCACTCCCGTGCGCTTGCCGCCCAGCGCTTTGGCCACCACCGCGGCCAGCTCCGTGCTGGTGTGCAGCGGGCGGGCCGCCACAATGGCTTTGGCGACCCGGCGGGATTGGCGCTCCTCGCCATATTCGTAGAGCAGGTCGGCCAGCTCGCCTTCCGGCAGAGTATTGACCAGATCGGCAGCGCTGCGCCCGGCAGCCGGGTTGAAGCGCATATCCAGCGGGCCTTCCTTCTGGAAGGAGAAGCCGCGCTCGGCCTGGTCAAACTGCATCGACGATGCGCCCAAGTCAAGCAGGATGCCGTCCACCGCGCCCCAGCCCAGCGCCGCCAGGTGCTGGGCCAGGTCTGCGTACGAGCCCTGGCGGATGTGCGCCCGTTCACCGAAGGGCGCCAGCCGCTGGGTGGCGAGAGCCAGCGCAGCGGGGTCAACATCCAACCCCAGCAGCTGGCCGTCTGGGTGGCTGCCCTCCAGCAGCCCCCAGGCGTGCCCACCCGCCCCCAGCGTGCCGTCGACATAACGGCCACCGGGCTGCGGGGCGATTGCTTCCAGTGTTTCTTTGTAAAGTACAGAGAGATGTGCGGGCTGGCCGCGACCATCTGCATTCATGCGTTAGTTCTTCGAAGCCAGGTCCACGCCGGAGAAGCTGCCCGGGTCAGTCTTCATGGCCTGGTCAATGCGGCTGCGGACTTTGACCCAGGTCTCCTGCGGCCAGATCTCGAACTGGTCACTGATGCCGACCAGCTTGACCTCGGAGCCGAGCTTGAACTCATCCCGCAGGAACTGCGGGATGAGGATGCGGCCGCTGCCATCGGGCTCCACGCGCTCGGCCTGGCCTGTGATGACGCGGCGCAAGTCACGCACCTTGGGATCGGTGATGCTCAGCGCCTCCAGGTTGCGCACCATGGCAGCGAAGGCATCCGGCAGCATGACCACCAGGTTGCCATCCAGCCCGCGCGTAATGACCCCGCCCTGCGCGAGCAGCTGGCGGAAGCGGGCCGGCACGGTGAGGCGGCCCTTGTCATCGATGGAGTGAGAATATTCGCCCAGAAACATAAGTTCTATTTGTGGGTTAATGGCAGAACGCCGGGATAGTTCCCGGCGCTCCACTTTATGCCACTTCGTCCCACAAGTCCCCACAGTATACGCTAAATCCCCCACAATGCAAGCATTTGGCCCCACGCAGAATTAATCCATTGGTACTAGCAACCTAACCACAAGGCACAAAGAACACAAAGTCAAATCTTTAGAGATTGCTTTTATCTGTGTCCATCTGTGGAGGATTTGCCTTTGAAGTGGCGGCTTAACCGCAAGAGCACAAAGGAATGCTTTGTGCTCTTTGTGTCTTTGTGGTTGCTTTTCCGTAGCTAGCCTACATCACGCGTGCCGGGGCCGCGGCGGGCCACGTCGTACAGCTCCTGCTCGTAGGCATTGCGCAAGAGCGTCGGCACGTTGGTGGTCTGCCCCGCCTGGCGGAAAGCGGCCTTCTCGGCCCAGATGCGCTGGACGATAAAGGGCACATCCCGCTGCAGGTCCTGCGTATCGTAGAACAGGCCGAGCCAAGGATAGCGCTGGCGGATGTCTGCCAGCAGCTTGCGCGAGATCCCATTGCCCGAATATGGGAACGAGAGGGTGACGCGGTATTGGCCGGTGATCGCTTGCACCTCGCGAGCCGAGGTGACGATCTCGCTCTCGATCTCGGCATCGCTCAAGGTGGCCAGCTTGGCGTGGCGCACGGTGTGAGCGCCGATGGTGAAACCATCGGCGTGCAGGGCGCGCACCTGCTCGCGGGTCAAGTACGGCGAGCGTTCTTGCAAATAAGCCTTCACATCCACGCCAAGCATCTTGGCGGTCATATCGATCACGCCTTCTTCGGCGGCTTGCTGGGTCTTGATCCAGCGCTCAAAACTGGCCGCGTCGCTCAGGCTGAGGCCTAGGGCGTTATTGAGGCTGGTCAGCACCATTTTGGCCGCATCGCGTTCCAAGGTGCGCATCTGCTCAATGCATAGCGAGGTCTTGTTGCGATAGAACATGCTCGCATTGTCGAGCCAGCCGGTGGTCACATAAAAAGTGCAAGGGATGCTGTGCTTCAGCAGCAGTGGGCGCACCACGCTGTAGCATTCGCTGAAGCCATCATCAAACGAGAGGTGCATGGCGCGGCGGGGCAGCGGTTTGCCTTCCACACGGTGGGCTTCGATCTCGCCGTCGGTGACGGGGTGATGATGCCGCTTGATGTACTGCAGCGCGGCCTCAAAGCGCGCCACGGGCTCCGGCGCGTAGAGGTGCTGCACGTGCGGCAGCGGCGCATCCGATACGGAATGATAGAAGAGCCCGACCACATCACGCCGGAAGAGGGCCTGGTATGCACCCAACGGCAGCGCCCGCCCCACCCCGCGCAATACTTTGCCGGCCAGCCGCCTCATGTGAACACCATATCGCCGTCGGTGTAGTGCTGCGTGAACTGCCCGTTGGCGATGGCTTTCGCCAACGGGCTGCTGGCAGTGCGCGGGTGCAGCTGCAGGGTGCGCTGCAGCCGCTGCACGAACAGCAGCCGCGCCAGCGGATTCAGTGGCTTGGCCAGCTCGGCCGGGCCTTCGATGATACGGGCGCCGCGGCGCACGGCCGCCCACAGGGCGGTCGAGAGCAGGCGGCCGGGCGGCAAAGTGCTGTCGAGCACTTTGAGCACGCCGCGCCCGCGTATCTTGGAGAACTGCAGCAGGACATATTCGCGTTCGTCGCCCACACCGAAGATCTGGAAACCTGAGCGCCAGTCGGTGAACTCGTAGTCTTTCCAGGCGGTCGCGGATTGCCAGGGCGTGACCCAGCGGTGCTCCAACATCCAGTTGAGCACGGCGCGGTCGCGGTAGAAGCCAGTGCCGGCGGGCGGGGCCACCTCAAACTCCTGCGGTGGCTCGAAGGTCTTGCGCAACGGCAGGTGCCACAAGCCCAGCGCGGCGACCAGATAAAACGCCGGGCGCACCAACCAGCCGATCAGGATCTCAAACACATCGTGAAAGAAAGCCATCAGCGGCTCGATATGAATCTGCTTGCCCACTAAAGCAGCCAGTTTGCGCAGACCGCGCAGCAGCAGATTGAAAGGGTTGTAGCGGCCCAGCACATCAAAATTGATGCGCACATAGTCCAGTGGGGCTACTTCTTGAAAGCCGAACTTGGCGCTGACCCGGCGGGCCGGTGCGCTGCCCACGATGGCCAGGTCTACGTCAAGATCCAGGGCGGCCTGCATCAGTTGCGAGCCCAGCCCCTTGCCCAGCATGTCTTTGCTGACCGCCCAGGTGGTGAGCCAGTGCATGCGGTGCAGCTGGCCCGCATGGGCCAGCTGCACCGCCATCAAGCCAAAGTACCCGACCGGGCGCTCGCCTTGCAAGGCCAGCAGCAGGGCCACGTCATCCGGCGCGGCGTGTGGGTTGTAGCTCATGGCGATGGCGCGGTGCGGCGTAATGGGAATGAATGCGCCCCGCGGGGCACGCTCGGCGTAGACAGCCGCGGTCTTGGGCAGGTCTTTGAGCTGGATGCGCTCAATACGAATAGAGTCCATACAAGCCGTGATGATACCAAAGGGATGCGAACCTAGTCATTCCGAGGCGACGTTTAAAAAGCCCATAGACAAGAGCTTACGCCAGCCGAGGAATCCTTTAGGGCAAGAAACTCGGCCTGATCTTGCTATGCTCTAAAGGATTCCTCCTCGGCCTGCGGCCTCGTTCGGAATGACTACTCTAGTATCTTCTTACTATCTCCATCACCTGCCCGTGATAGCTGCGGCCAAATAGGTTGAGATGATTGAGCAAGTGATATAGGTTGTACAGCTCCAGCCGTCCGCGCCAGCCGGGCTCCAGCGGGCGCTCCGCCTCATAGGCGGCGTAGAACTCAGCGGGAAAGCTGCCGAACAGCGTAGTCATGCCGAGTTCGGCCTCGGCCCAGCCGTAGTAGGCGGCCGGGTCGATCAGCGCCGGGGCTCCGTGCACATCAGCGATGGCGTTGCCCGACCACAGGTCGCCGTGCAGCAGGCTGGCCGGTTGCGGCGGCACCAGCTGCGGCAGCCGGGCCGCAAGCCGCTCCACGGCGGCGGTCTCGGCCGCGGTCAGCAGGCCACGGCTATGCGCAAAGCGAGCTTGATAGCCCAGGCGATGTTCGGCGAAGAACGCGTAGCCATCGGCTAGCCAGCCGTTGGGCTGGGGCGTGCTGCCGATGTAATTGTCGTGGGCAAAGCCGAATTCTGGGCTGGTGTGGGCATGAAGCCGCGCCAAGCGGCGGCCAAAGGCCTGCCAGTAGTCTGCGGCGCGCGCGGCTGGCTGCAGGTCTTCTAAAAGGAGGAAGCCCTGCCCCACGAGGGAAACTGCGGGCACACGCAATGTGCGCGTGGCCGCCAGCGCACCCAGGCCTTCAGCCTCACGGGCGAACATATCCGCCGGTGCGCGGGAGTTGGTCTTGAGGAAGAAGCGGGCGCCCGTCTCGGTCTCCAGATGGGCGCCGTTGTTGATGCAGCCGCCCGCTGCCGGGCGGCTGGACACAATGGCGCCGTGGCCGTGCTGGGCAAGCCAGTTGGCCACATCCTGGGCGATCATTCGGGCGCAGAAGCGCCAGCTTCCAGCCAGCGCAGGAGGCCACGTACGCTGCGGTCTACGATGTCGTAGACGGTCTCGAAGTCCTGCGGGCCGTCGTACCACGGGTCGGGCACGGCTACGGCGCCATCGGCTTCAGGGTCAAAGCTGCGCATCAGGTGCACCTTGGCGCGCTGCTCCTCAGTGCGGGCCAGGCGGAGCAGGTTATTCATGTTCTCCATGTCCATGGCGATCACCAGATCGAACGCGTCGAGGTCGCTGGCCTTGACCTGGCGGGCGCTGCCGCCGTACACAAAGCCGCGCCGCTTTGCGGTGCGGCGCATGCGCTCATCCGGCAACTCCCCGATGTGATAGGCCGAGGTGCCGGCCGAGTCGACTTCATACTTCTCCCCCACCCCAGCCTCGTTGGCGACATGCTCGAAGAGCTTCTCGCTCAAGGGGCTGCGGATGATGTTGCCGAGGCAGACGAACAGGATGCGGGTGGGAGTGGACATTGTGAATGATTATATCGAGGGCAATGTAGAAGGCAGAAGGATGAAAGTAGCCGAATAATCGACCACTCCGCTAATCGCTGGTTGCGTTTTTTGTCATTCCAAGGCGGGATTCTGTTAAGTGCAGAAATCGCGAGAGTAGCTAGCCGAGGAATCCTTTAGGGCAAGGAAAATCTATCCGTATTGCAATGCCCTAAAGGATTCCTCCTCGCCGCTACGCGGCTCGTTCGGAATGACAAAAAGGGCGGCCTCAGCCCGCGCCCCCACTCTAACCATATCTGTCTTTGCGAACGATGCGCTACGAAGTAGCGCGAGTGAAGCAATCCCCAACACTACCTTGGGGATTGCTTCGTTGCTCAGCGGCTACGCCGCCTCACGGCCTCGCAATGACGACAAAGCAAAAGGGCGGGTCTGAGACCCGCCCTTATCCAGAATCATTTGCGTAGGATTACTTTCCTGGCTGCTGTCGCCCGTCGGCATCCAGCACGGCGACGGCGGTCATGTTGACGATGTCTTGCACCTGGTCGCCAGTCTGCAGCACTTGGATCGGCGCGCCGAGGCCTAGCAGGATCGGGCCGATGGTGTGCGCCCCACCCAAACGGTTGAGCAGCTTGTAGCTCACATTGGCCGACTCCAGCGAGGGGAAGACGAGCACATTGGCGTTCTTGACGCGGCTGAAGGGGAAGCGCTTATCCACGATCTCGCCCACCACGGCCGTATCCGCCTGCATCTCACCGTCAATGACCAGCTCCGGGGCGCGCTGGCGCACCAGCTGGACGGCCTGGCGCACCTTGTAGGATTGCGGGTGCGGCGTGGCGCCAAAGTTGGAGAACGAGAGCATGGCCACGCGCGGCTCCAGGCCGATCTGGCGCGCATAGCCCGCCGCCAGAATGGCGATCTCAGCCAGGTCTTCCGCGCTGGGGTCAATGTTCACCGTAGCGTCGGTGAACAGATACACGCGGCGCTCGATCACCAAAATATAGACACCGCAGGCTTTGGCCACGCCGGGCGCGGTGTGGTGGATCTGCAGCGCCGGGCGGATCACCTCAGGGTACTCAAAGGTGCGGCCAGACACCATGGCGTCCGCATCGCCCATTTTCACCATCATGGCCGCGAAGGTGTTGCGGTCACGCAGCTGCTTCTCAGCGCTGACGCGTGAGACGCCGCTGCGTTGGCGCAGTTCGTAATAGGCCTGGTGGTAGGCTTCCAGCTTGTCAAAGCTGCGCAGGTCCACCAGGTCAGGCTTGTAATCCAGGCCCAGGTCATCCAGCTGTTGCTGGATGACCTCAGGCCGGGCGATCAGGATGGGATGGGCAATGCCGTCTTCGGCCACCTGCGCGGCGGCACGCAGGATCTTGCTGTCTTCGCCCTCAGGAAAAACGACGCGGTACTTCTGCTTGAGTGACTTGGCTTTGTTCATAAAATACTGGCGCACCTGCTGGCCGCGGCCCTGGCGCAGCTCCAGCTCCTGGCGATACGCGTCCAGGTCCACCGGCTGCTGCGCCACGCCGGACTGCATGGCCGCTTCGGCCACGGCCGGCGCCTCCCACAACAGCACGCGTGGATCGAACGGCTTGGGGATGATGTAGTCCGGCCCAAACTTCAGGCTCTCGATGCCGTAGGCGCGCAACACACTGTCGGGCACATCTTCACGCGCCAAGGCCGCCAGCGAGCGGGCCGCGGCCGCCTTCATCTCGTCGTTGATGGTGCGGGCGCGCACATCCAGCGCCCCACGGAAGATGAAAGGGAAGCCGAGCACGTTGTTGATCTGGTTCGGGTAGTCCGAGCGGCCGGTGGCCACGATCGCATCCGGCCGGGTCTGCTTGGCCAGCTCATAGCCGATCTCGGGGTCAGGGTTGGCCATGGCAAAGATCAGCGGCTTCTTGGCCATGCTCTTGACCATTTCGGGGGTCAGCAGGCCGCCCACGGAGAGGCCGTAGAACACATCCGCGCCGTTCATGGCATCCGCCAGCGTGCGCGCCTTCGTCTCCACGGCGAACTCTTCCTTATATAAGTTCATGCCTTCGGTGCGGCCTTTGTAGACCACCCCTTTGCTGTCCACCAGCAGCACATTCTCCGGCTTGGCGCCCAGCTTGATGGCCATGCGGGCACAGGTGAGGGCCGAGGCGCCCGCGCCAGAGACCACGATCTTGATCTTCTCGATCTTCTTGCCCTGCAGCTCAAGCCCATTCAATAGGCCGGCGCTGGCGATGATGGCGGTGCCGTGCTGGTCATCATGAAAGACGGGGATGTCCAGCATCTCGACCAGGCGGCGCTCGACCTCAAAGCATTCGGGGGCTTTGATGTCCTCCAGGTTGATGCCGCCAAAGGTGGGCGCAATGCCGGCGATGATCCGCACCAGCTCGTCCACATCCGTGGCATTGACCTCGATATCGAAGACGTCAATATCGGCGAACTTCTTGAACAGCACGCCCTTGCCTTCCATCACCGGCTTGGAGGCCAACGGGCCGCGGTCGCCCAGGCCCAAAATGGCAGTGCCATTGGAAACAACCCCCACCAAGTTGCCCTTGGAGGTGTAGGTGTAGGCCAAGCTGGGGTCTTTCTCGATCTCGAGCACCGGCTCAGCCACGCCGGGCGAATAGGCCAGGGCCAGATCGCGCTGGGTATCCAAGGGCTTGGTGGGCTGGATGGAGATCTTGCCGGGTTTGTTGTTGAGGTGGTGGTAATCGAGCGCGTCTTGTCGCAGGTCAGCCATGTGGTGTATCTCTCCTGATCGCGGGAAGCAATCCTTGTACAGTTCCGTTGGTAGGCGGTGTCTGCACAATACAAAGCAAGTCTTGGTGTATCGCAGGCAATCATACTGTAAGAAGACCGGACGAACAGTGATGAGTGACCCCGTCAACAGGGTGCACAATGACCCCTCTTTTGACCACAGAGGCACAGCTGACAGCTGCACCGCCCTTTTACTAGTGCAAGGCTAACGGCTCTGGTACACTGGCCATGTTCCTGAAAGAGACCCATGAGCAAAGAAAAAGACAACGCATTGCAGAACGCCCTGGAGCAGATCACCAAGCGCTGGGGCGAAGGCAGCATCATGCGCCTGGGTGAATCCGAAAGCATGGAGGTCGACGCCATCCCCACCGGCTCGCTCTCGCTCGACCTGGCGCTGGGCGTGGGCGGCGTGCCGCGCGGGCGCGTGACCGAGATCTACGGCCCCGAATCCTCCGGCAAGACCACCATCTGCCAGCACATCGTGGCCGAGGTGCAGCAACAAGGCGGCACGGCCGCCTATGTGGACATGGAGCACGCCCTCGACCCCAACTATGCCGCCAAGTGCGGCGTGGACGTCGAAAAATTGCTGGTCTCGCAGCCCGACACCGGCGAGCAGGCCCTCGAGATCGCCGAAGCGCTGGTGCGCTCCGGCGCGGTGGACGTGGTGGTGGTCGACTCGGTGGCGGCCCTGGTGCCCCGCTCCGAGATCGAGGGTGACATGGGGGACGCCACCATGGGCATGCAAGCCCGCCTGATGTCGCAGGCGCTGCGCAAGCTCTCCGGCGTCATTCGTCAGACGAATACGGCGGTGGTCTTCACCAACCAGCTGCGCCAGAAGATCGGCGTCATGTTCGGCAATCCGGAAACGACCACCGGCGGCATGGCCCTCAAGTTCTACGCCTCGGTGCGCATGGATGTGCGCCGCATCCAGTCTATTAAAGAAGGCCAGGATATCGTAGGCAGCCGCACCCGGGTGCGCATCGTCAAAAACAAGGTTTCGGCTCCCTTCCGCACTGCCGAATTTGACATCATGTATAATGAAGGCATATCCAAGGCTGGCGACCTGCTTGACTTGGCTAGCCAAATGGACATCATCACCAAGCGCGGCTCGCACTACTTGTACGGCGAGGAGCGATTGGGGCAAGGCCGTGAGAATGCGAAAGCCTTCTTGCGGGAGAACAAGAACCTGGCCGCCGAGATCGAACAAAAGGTGCGTGCCCAGGCAGACCCCAACATGCTGTTGGGTCCTGCCGAGCCCACTGACGAAGAATGATCACGGCAGCCAGGCCGGCCACAGGCCGGCTGGCTTTTCAACTGACTTCTGGACGATGCCTTCTCCCTGAACGGAGCGGGCGGGCTGATACGTACAAACGCTAGGCACATGATCTCACTCGCGCACCTGTGTACCGCACTTAAAAGGGACCCCCTGCGCCTGTAAACGCATCTACACTCGGCCTGGGCCGTAGTGTGCCGTAGCACCATCAGCAACAATCCTCAGAACCAGCCAAAGCAGCCGCGGCCCGGGCCGAACGGCTGTTTTTTGTTTGGCATGGCGACGATAACTGCGATCACTCAACAGAAGCGCAACCCCAACCGGGTCAACATTTACCTGGATGGTATATATGCATTTCCTCTGGCCAAGATCGTAGCCGCCTGGCTGAAACTGGGCCAGGAGCTCAGCCCCGAGAAGATTGCCGAGCTGCAGGCCAAAGACGGCGTTGAAGCCGCCTTGCAGCGCGCCCTCAATTTCATCAGCTACCGCCCCCGCTCGGTTGCCGAAGTGCAACGCAACCTCAAAAAGTTTGAGGTTGCGCCCGAGGTGATCGAGGCGGTGGTGCAGCGCCTGCAGGCCAACGGCCTGCTGGACGATGCCGATTTTGCCCGCCGCTGGGTCGAGGACCGCGCCGCCTTCAAGCCGCGCGGCGCCCGCGCCCTGCGGATGGAGCTGCGCCTCAAGGGCATGCCAGACTCACTTATTGACGATGCCGTGCAAGATATTGACGAGCACGCATTGGCCAGCCAGGCAGCTGAGCGCAAAGTGCGCCAGCTGCAGGGGCTGGATTGGGAAACCTTCCGCAATAAGCTTGGCGCGCACCTGGCCCGCCGCGGCTTCGGCTACGACACTGTAGCCGATGTCTGCCGCGAGGCCTGGCAGCGCGCCCACTCACAAGAAACGAGGTAACACTAAAAGCATGGATAACCAACTCATCATCATTGGCGTAGCGGTGGTCGCCGCCGCCCTGGGCTTCGTGGTGCGCCACCTGCAGGTGCAGAGCGCCCGGCGCCGCAATCAGGAGGAGGCCGACCGCATCGTCAGCCAGGCGCGCGAGGAGGCCAAGAGCGTCGAGCTCAAGGCCAAGAACGAAGCGCTGGAGCTGCGCCAGAACGCCGAAGCCGATATCGAGCGCAAGCGCAAGGATCTCAGCCGCGAAGATGACCGGCTGCGCAGCCGCCGCTCTGACCTGGACAGCCGCACCGAGAAACTGGAAGAGCGCGAGCAGACCCTGAACAAGCGCCAGAGCAACCTGGACAAGCGCAACAACGAGCTTGACCAGCAGCGCGGCGAGATCGTCAAGAAGCTGGAGAGCGTATCCTCCATGACGCGTGACGAGGCCCGCAAAGTGCTAATGGACGAGGTCGAGAAGGAATCGCGCGGCGACATGGCCCGCATCATCCGCCAGATCGAGGCCGAGGCCAAGGAAGAGGGCGAGAAGCGTGCCCGCAACTTGGTGGCAATGGCCGTGCAGCGCGTGGCCTCCGAGTATGTCTCGGAGAACACCACCTCCGTGGTCACCCTGCCCTCGGATGACATGAAGGGGCGCATCATCGGCCGCAACGGCCGCAACATCCGCTCTTTTGAGCAGGTGGCTGGCGTAGACGTGATTGTGGACGACACGCCCGAAGCGGTCACCATCTCCAGCTTCGACCCGGTGCGGCGTGAGGTTGCCCGCCGCACCCTGCAGAAGCTGGTGCAAGACGGGCGCATTCACCCGGCCAGCATTGAAAAGATCCTCAAGAAAGAGCAGGACGAAGTAGACAAGACCATGCAGGAAGCTGGTGAGAACGCCGTCTACGAAGCCGGCGTGCCGCACCTGCACAAAGAGATCGTCAAAATGCTGGGCCGCCTCAAGTACCGCACCTCCTACGGGCAGAACCAGCTGGCGCATGCGGTGGAGGCCGCCGGCCTGGCCGGCGTCATCGCCACCGAGCTGGGCGCCAATGTGGAGCTGGCCAAGATGGGCGGCCTGCTGCACGATCTGGGCAAGGCCATGGACCACAACGTAGAGGGCACCCACGCTGCCATTGGCGCCGAGTTTGCCAAGCGCTACGGTGTCAACCCGCTGGTGGTCAACGCCATCGCTGCCCACCACCATGAGGTGGAGCAGGAGAGTGTGGAAGCCGTGATCGTGGAAGCGGCCGACGCCATCTCCGGCGCCCGCCCCGGCGCCCGCCGTGAGAGCCTGGAGCAGTACATCAAGCGCATCAAGGCGCTGGAGGATCTGGCCAACTCGTACAAGGGCGTGACGCAGAGCTACGCGCTGCAGGCCGGCCGCGAGGTGCGCATCATCGTGCGCCCTGAGGATGTGGACGACCTGGAAGCGGCCCGCATGGCGCGCGACATCGCCAAGAAGATCGAAGAGACCATGCAGTACCCTGGCCAGATCAAGGTCACCGTACTGCGTGAAACGCGCGCCAGCGAGTTTGCGAAGTAGCAAGAAGACTGCCGCAGATGTGCGTGGGCGAAGCCCACGCAGCGGATATACGCAGATAGAAACCAAAAAAGCGGCCTGCAATGCAGGCCGCTTTTTTTGAACGAGTGGCACTTACGCTTGTGTGGCCTCAGCAGCCTTGTGAGCCGTCTCGCGGTTGGCCTCGCCGAAGAACAAGCGCAGATGCTCGACCCACAGGGCCACGGTGAGGGCCAGCTTAGCGGCCTGGCCGGCCAGCTCCCAAGCCGAGGCCTCGTCCAGCCCCATCAGCAGCCCAGTTCCCAGCTCCACCACCGAGGCGGCTTGGAACATAGCCCACAGCGCCAACCCAAAGGTTGTCGCAAACAGATAGACCACGGTCAGACCCTGCATACCTGTGCCCAGTTGGCGTAGGCGGCTGCGGTAGGCCCGCCAGTGGAAAAACCACAGCAGCCCGGCCGAGACCGCCAGACCGAGCGCAGAAGCAAATGCCTCACCACTGGCAAAGCCAGTGCCGAGCTGCAGTTTGACCAGCGAGTTGACTGCCTCGCCGGCTGAGCCGTAAAACGTCACCAACGCCAGCCCACTAAGCAAGAATAAGTAGAACGCGACCATGGCAACCGTCCTTTCCCTAAGGCGAAACCGGACAAGTCTTACATGTGCATTATATCACAATATTGTGAAATTTCACGCATTTGGGGATACGAGGAGCAGTGTCTAATCTTGTCAGCGGCTTGATTTATCCCCAGATCTGCTCATCCTTCGCACAAGCTATGGCATACAGTCAGGGTCTGCTGGTGAATGCTGTGGCCGGGCAAGGGCCCACCCTGCTACCTAACCACCAGCCTACTACCCGGGAACCGCAACTTGTCAAAGCTACAAAAGCTACAAAAGCTACAAAAGCTACAAAAGTTACAACAGTTACAACAGCTACAACGCATTCAAGCCAGTACAGGCGCCAGCTGCAGGTGGCCGCCTGCTGAGCGCCAGGGAGGCCGATAGCACTACTCACATGAACCGCGAAACCAAACAGGCTGCCGGGCGGCGCTGCTAACGCCGCCTGGCAGCCTGTTGCTGGCAGATCCGCAAACAGCGGCCGCTAGGCCGCCTGTTTGCTCATGTAGAACAAGGTGTAGTCGATATTGCCGGGCGAATGGCCGAACTCGGTCACCATCTGGGCCAGTTCGGCGCGGTGCTGCATGCTGTGGAACAACAGCTGCTTGAGCAGCAGCAGGCGCTGGCGGGTGAACTCCTCGCCGGTGGAAACTTTGTAGGTCACGCTGCCCTGCAGCTCGTCATCGCTGACGCCGCTAAGGTATTTGCGCATCTCGGCTTCCTCAGCCTGCCAGCGGGTGCGCACGGCGGCCAGGTCGGCGAAATCCTCCGGCTTGACCGGCTCATAGGGCAAGCCCATGCAGCGCACCCGGTAGGCATACTCCGCTGAAAGGGTGTGCACCAGGGTCTCTTTGACGCTCTTGATCGGGAAGCGGGTCTCTTCCACAAACTGCTCCGGGGTCAGCTTGGCAGCCTGCTCCAGGATCAAGTCGCGCCCCCAACAAGTGAAATCATACATATCCAGCAAAAGGTCTTTTAGCATGATGCTCCTCAAAAGAGAGATTGGAGAATAGAGATTGGAGATTGCTCAACACGAATCTCCAATCTCTATTTCCCAGTTTCTTCTACTCCTGCAAAAACGGGTTGTACTCGCGCTCCTGCCCCACCGTGGTCTCCGGTCCGTGTCCGGGCAGCAGCACCACCTCGTCAGGCAGACTCAATACTTCGCGGAAGATGCTATCGATCAGGGTCTTGTGGTCGGCGCCGGGCAGGTCTGTGCGGCCAATGCTCATTTGGAAAATGACATCGCCGCAGAACATCAGCTTCTCGCTGGGCGCATAGAACATCACGCTGCCGCGCGAGTGGCCGGGCGCAAAGCGCACCTCCAGCGCGGTCTTGCCAACATACAGGGTCTGCCCGCCAGCCAGGTCGATCGTAGGTTCCGGGCCGGGGTCAAAGCTGAGGCCGTAGTTGCGCGCCCCGCCGCCGGCGCGCCACAGTACGTAGTCCTCCGGATGCAGGGCCACCTGCGGCGGCGTGTCGCTGCCGTCAGCCACGGCGGCCGCGCCGCCGAAGTGATCCCAGTGCGCATGCGTGAGCCAGATGGCGGCGGTGCGCCAGCCGCGCGCCTTCATCTGCTCCAGAATCAGGTGTCCATCCCACGAAGGATCGATCACCACCGCATCCTGTCCACCGTGCTCGGCCACGATGTAGCAATTGGTCTGGGCCGGACCCAGCGTCATCTTGACGATCTCAAGCGCCATAGTGAGCGGGATTATACTTTGCGCAGGCGTTCTGCCTTCTGTCATAGACTCCAAGGAGATTACATGCCCAAGTACCTGCCGGAACCGTTCCGCATCAAGGTCGTCGAGCCGATCCAGCTCATCAGCCAGGCGGAACGTGAGAAAGCGCTGAAAGCTGCAGGCTACAACGTGTTCGGCCTGCGGGCTCAAGACGTGTACGTTGACTTCATGACCGATTCGGGCACTGGCGCCATGAGCCAGGCGCAATGGTCAGCCATGATGTCCGGCGATGAGTCTTATGCCGGAGCGCGCTCGTTCTACCGGCTCAAAGAAGTCATGGAAGACATCTTTGGCTTCAAGCACTTTGTGCCCACCCACCAGGGCCGGGCGGCCGAGAACATACTGACCGCGGTACTGCTCAAACCCGGCCAGCTCGTGCCTTCCAACATGCACTTCGACACCACGGAGGGCAACATTCTGGCCCGCGGCGGTGTGCCCACTAATCTCATCAAGCAAGTGGCTTACGAGCCGCAAACCGTGGTGGATTTCAAAGGCGACATGGACGTAGACACCCTCAAGGCTTGGATTCAGGAAAAGGGCGCCGAGAACATCCCCTTCGGCATGCTGACCATTACCAACAACGCCGGCGGCGGCCAGCCGGTTTCGCTGGCCAACATCCGCGCCGTTTCTGAGGTGTATCGCAGCTTTAACATTCCCTTCTTCATCGACGCCTGCCGCTACGCCGAGAACGCATACTTCATCAAGCTGCGCGAGCCGGGCTATGCTGACAAGACCCCGCTGGAGATCGCCCGCGAGATCTTTGCGCTGGCCGACGGCGCCACGATGAGTGCTAAGAAGGACGGCATGGTAAACATCGGCGGCTTCCTGGCGATGAACGACGACAAGCTGTTCGAGCGGGTACGCGCTGAGCTGATCCTGCGCGAGGGCTTCCCCACCTACGGCGGCCTGGCCGGCCGCGATCTGGATGCGTTGGCCGTGGGCCTGCGGGATGGCCTGCAGGAAGACTACTTGGCCTACCGCCTGGCCCAGACCGCCTATGCTGCCGACCGCATCCGTGAGGCTGGCATGCCGCTGATCGAACCGACCGGCGGGCATGCCATCTACCTGGATGCAGCCGGCCTGCTCCCGCACCTCAGCCGTGAGCAGCTGCCGGGCCAGGCGCTGTCTGTGGCTCTGTACCAGTACGGCGGCATCCGCGCCGTGGAGATGGGCACGGTCGCCTTTGGCCAGCTGGTGGACGGCCAGTGGAAGTTTCCGCCGCTGGAGCTGGTGCGCCTCGCCATCCCGCGCCGCACCTACACCCAGAGCCACTTTGACTACGTGGCCGAGGTGATCGGCGAGATCAAGGCGGATGCCGGCAAGATCCGCGGCATGAAGATGACCTATGCGCCCGAGCTGCTGCGCCACTTCACCGCGCAGTTCGAGATGCTGTAAGAGTGCGTGTTGCTATATCGTCTCAATACCCAATGCGCTAAGGGATTCCTCCTTGAGCCTGCGGCCCTCGTTCGGAATGACACGCAATCTGTCATTCCGAGGAGCCATAGGCGACGAGGAATCCTTTAGGACAAAGAAAATCAAAGAGTATGGAAAACAAGGCCTACATCGAAGAGTTGAACACCTGGCGTGCTGACATGGGCGAGCGCTTGCGCGCCCCGTACAGTTGGCTGGCGCTCACCGGCCTATTCTGGCTCGAGCCCGGCGCCAACAGCCTGGGCAGCGCGCCCGGCAGCCGCGTGCAGCTGCCCACCCGCGCCCCAGCCTCTGCTGGTAGCCTGCACCTGGCCAACGGCCAGGTGACGCTGCGGCCAGCCCCGGGCGCGGCGCTAAGCGCCGGCGCCAACCCCAGCGCGGGCGAGCACGCGGTGAGCGGCGAGATACGGCTGCACGACGATCACAGCCAGCAGCCCACCTTCCTATTCTGGGAGGATGTGCGCATGCTGGTCCTCAAGCGCGGCGAGCGCTATGCCATCCGCGTGTGGGACCCGCAGCGGCCGGAGCGCCAAAGCGCTACCGGCCGCGTCTGGTTCCCGCCCGATCCGGACGCCCGGGTGACCGCCCGCATCGAACGCTACGACCCACCTGTGCGCGTACTGCGCGACGACATCGTCGGCATCCAGCAGGAAGCTGAAATGTACGCCGCGCTGTATTTTGAATACAACGGTGTGCACTGCGCCCCGCAAGCCGAACTGCTCGACGATGGCAAGTACTACCTGCTTTTCAAAGACGCCAGCGCTGGCAAGGGCAGCTACGGGGCCGGGCGCTTCCTCACCAGCGAGCTGCCCACCGGCAACGAAGTGGTGCTGGATCTGAACAAGCTCTACAGCCCGCCGTGCGCCTTCACCGAATTTGCCACCTGCCCGCTGCCACAGGCCAGCAATGTGCTGCCCGTGGCGATCGAAGTGGGCGAACGCTACGAATGAGCACCGCCATACTGCAAGCCCTACAAGGCACTATTAGCCAGCCTATTCCCAGGGTAGAGCGCAGCCAGCTGCACCAGCACAAGATCGCCTATTGCCAGGATGGTGAACACATCATCGCCCTCTCGCTGCGCGGCTGCGGCTGGCAGCAAGTGCCGGATGAGCTATGGGAGTTGGCCGAGCTCGAAACACTCTCGCTGGGCGAAGATGGGCTGTCAGAGCTGCCCGCCGCCGTGGGCCGGCTAGGCAACCTGCGCCAGCTGTTCTTCTTCGGCACCTCAACCAGCCAGATGCCGGCCGAGCTGGGTAGCTTGAGCAAACTGGAAGTGTTGGACATCGCCCACAACACGCTCACCAGCCTGCCGGATGAGATATGCGAGCTAGACAGCCTCAGGTTCCTCTATATCAGCGACAATTCGCTCAGCAGCTTGCCGGTAGCTTTCGGACAACTTCGCAGCCTGGCCTACCTGAGCATGACGGATAACCAATTCAGCCAGCTGCCCGAAGCGGCCTGCGAGCTACGTAACCTAACCGAGCTACGTATCTACAACAATCGCATCAGCCAGCTGCCGGAGAGCGTAAACAAGCTGGCGCACCTGCGCGAGCTGCACGCCCGCAGCAACCAGCTGGCCAGCCTGCCCGAAACAATTGGGGAGTTAGCGAAACTGTACTACCTGGACCTGCGCAACAATCAGCTAAGCCAGCTGCCGGCCAGCCTTGCGAGTTTGAAACAGCTGCGCAAGTTGGACCTGCGCTGGAACCAGCTCAGCTCCGCGCCGGTTATAGAAAATTGTCTGGTGTATCTCTAGCCAATGGTACACACGCCGCCCCGTCCGCCAGAAGACGAGATCGTTGCCCACATCCAGCAAGCACACAGCCGCGTGGAGCGCCCGCTGGTGGCTGCACTGGATGGCCGCAGCGGGGTTGGCAAATCCACCCTGGCGCGGCGGGTTTCCGCACGCCTAGACGATTGCTGCCTCATCGAAGGCGATGATTTCTACGCCGGCGGCAGCGCCGCCGAGTGGGATGCGCGTAGTGCTGAGGATAAGGCCAGGCTGTGTATGGACTGGCAGCGGCTGCAGACTGAAGCCTTGCTGCCCCTGCTGGCGGGACAATCCGCCAGTTGGCATCCCTTCAATTTTGAAGCCGGCGCCGGCCTGGCCGAGTTTACCCGCAGCGCAAAGCCAGCCGCCATTGTCCTGATCGATGGAGTGTATTCAGGTCGGCCTGAACTGTCGCACCTGGTGGATGTTGCTATCTTAGTGGAAGCGGACGATGCCGAGCGTCATCGCCGCCTGTTCGCAAGAGAAGGCTTAACCCAAGTGGAATGGCAAAAGCGTTGGGACGCAGGCGAAGACTACTATTTTGAGTTCATCAAGCCCAGGCACACGTTCGATCTGCTGGTACGCAGCTAGCCAGCCGCCAGCGCATAGCAGCAGACCGCCAGCAGCAGCGCCACGGGCGTCATCACGTTGCGCTCCGACTTGCTGCGTGAGATGGCGTTCATCAAGACGCCAATCGTGAAGTAGATTGCCAGCGCCCAGATGGCGAAGCCCGGAATGCTGAAGCCAAGCGATAGCAGCCCGGCGCGCTCCAAAATGATCACCGCAAAAACGCCATACAGCAAAATGGAAACCAGGCTGCCCGTGCGCAAGTTTTGCGGCAGCACATCATGCTGCCCGCCCCAGGCAAAGCGGCCCAGCGGCCGCCCAGCGGCAAGCATGGCCTGGAACACAGCCAGGCCAGCCAAAATAGCTACGGCAAGATAAGCGAAGAAGGTATGGGTGCTCATGCCGCAATTGTAATCACGGCTGCGCTTGGGCAAGCTCAACAGTCAGCACGCCCACAAATACCTCAAAATCCTCTTCGCTGACAAGTGAATATTGTGAGCGGCTCTTGCCCAGCCCACCAGGCTGGCCTGCGCCGCCGGTGGGGCCAGCGCCGCTGCAATCACCCATTGATCCAGAAGCTGTGCGGCGCACCATGATGTAGAAGTCGCCAGGCTGCGGCTCGCTGCCATCCATCCAGCCATCCCAACTGACGCTGGGATCATTGACCAGCTGGGCAACCTCTGGCGCATACATATTGAAGAAGGCCAGCACAATGCATTCACGATACAGGCGGGCAATGTCGTCTGCATTGGCTTGCGCGGCCGCGGCGCCATCAATGATGATGGCTTCGGCTGGCTGAGTAGCGTGCAGCACCATCAGATCGCCCCACTCGCCTACCGCCTGGGCGCCCAGTGCGGTGCGCAGGCGGCCAGGCACCAGCAGGCTGGCTTCCGCGTCGGTGCGGTGCGTAAAGTACAGGATGCGTGATTGCGGCTCGGCGCTCGGCGCCTGCGCACAAGCCGCCAGGCTGGCGGCAAACAGTGCGCTCAACAAGAAGAGTACGAATCCCCGTTTCATAGCTCTACTATAGCGGATGCAGATCATGCTCCGGCTTACATTCTCTTTGGGGGCTTGACATTTCAGCTTGCATACTTTACCATTTAGCTAACTAGCTAAACATGTTTCCCAGAGAGACCGATTCCCTCAGCCTCACTTTTGCCGCCCTGGCAGACCCCACCCGCCGGGCCATGCTGGCACGCCTTGCGCAAGGCCCTGCCACCGTAAAAGAGCTGGCGGAACCCTTCACGCTCAGCATGCCCACCATCTCCAAGCACCTCAAGGTGCTGGAGCGGGCCGGGCTGATCCAGCGCGGGCGCGAGGCGCAGTGGCGCCCGGCCCAGCTGCATGCCGCCCCGCTGCGTGAGGTCTCCACCTGGCTGGAAGATTATCGCCAGCATTGGGAAGCCAACTTTGACCGCCTACAAGACTACCTACGCAAGATACAAAAAGGAGATGCATCATGAGCAACACTGCAGACCGCGAGATCATCGCAACCCGTGTGTTTGACGCCCCGCGTGACACCGTCTTTGCCGCCTTCACCGAGCAGCAGCACGCCGAGCAATGGTGGCTGCCGCCCGGCTCGACTACCAAAGAATGGGACGCCAAGCCCGGCGGCACCTGGCGCTACAGTATGCCCACCCCAGATGGCGCCAGCTATGGCTTCGTCATCACCTTCGTGGAGATCGACAAGCCCAACCGCCTGGTCTATGACTACGGCAACGAGGGCGAGTACGCCGGTGACCCCGTGCGCACCAACGTCACCTTCGAAGATGAGGGTGGCAAGACCAAGGTAACCCTCCACCTGGTCTTCGCCAGCGCCGAGGCCTACCAGGAAGCCGCCAGCTACGGCGCCGTGGGCGGCGCCAAGCAGGCGCTGGAAAGCCTGGCCAAGTACCTGGGCGAATAACCAGCGCCCGCCCCGCACGTTTGCATTGATACCACCCCATGCCTGGGCCAAATGGCCCAGGCATGGGAGTTACTTTCAAACCAAGAGGACTGTATGCCCGTCAAGAAGAGCACCAAGAGCACCAGCGGTTTTACCGCCGAAGAACGCGCCGCGATGAAAGAACGCGCCCGCGAGCTGAAGGCGCAAGAGAAGTACGGCAACGACAAAGCCAAAAGTGAAAAGGACATGCTGGCCGCCATCGCCAAACTGGCACCCAAAGACCGCGCCATGGCCACCCGCCTGCACGAGATCGTCATGAAGATCGAGCCTGACCTGCTGCCCAAGACCTGGTACGGCATGCCCGGTTACGCTACCAAAGACGGCAAGAACATTTTCTTCTTCCAGCCAGGTGACAAGTTTGGCACGCGCTATGCCACGCTGGGCTTTAGCGATCTGGCCAAGCTGGATGACGGCAACCTGTGGCCGAACGCCTTTGCCCTGCTGAAGATCACCCCAGCCGAGGAAGCCAAGATCATCAAGCTCATCAAGAAAGCCCTGAGCTAACATGTCCGCCAAGCGCAAAGCCGCTCCCAAGAAGGCGGCTGGCAAAAAGCCAGCCGCCAGCAAACCGAAGGCCGCCGCAGCCGACGCCAAGACTATTGCCAAAGAGGTCGCCGTCATCGTCAAGAAGGCTGAGGGCTGGAAGGGCAAGAAGCTGGCCGAGCTGCGCGCCATCATCAACAAAGCTGACTCAGCGCTAACCGAAGAAGTCAAATGGAAGATGCCCTCCAAGCCCGAGGGTGTGATCGTATGGACGCACAACGGCATCGTCTGCCATGTCGATATTCTCAAGAATGCGGTGCGCATCAACTTCCACAAGGGCAAGCAGCTCAAAGACCCCAAGAAGCTGTTCAATGCCCGCCTGGATAGCAGCGCAGTCCGCGCCATTGACTTTGGGGAAGAAGACAGCATCGACAAGGCCGCCCTCACCGCGCTGGTAGCCGGCGCGGTGCACCTGAACCCAGCCAAGACCAGCAAGTAGCTTGACAGCCCGCCCAGCGTTCCGCTGGCGGGCTGTCAAGGCATTGCCCTGCCCCATCGCAGCAAAGAGGGTAAACTTCACCCCCTGCCAACCCAGACCCAAGAGGAATCATGCCTGAAGCCAGCCAAGACTTTATCCAGATCCGCGGCGCGCGAGAGAACAATCTCAAAGATATTGACGTCCGCATCCCCAAGGACCAGATCACCATCTTTACTGGCGTGTCCGGCTCGGGCAAATCCTCGATCGTGTTCGACACCCTAGCCACCGAGGCGCAGCGCCAGCTCTACGAGACCTTCAGCATGTTCGTGCGCAACTTCCTGCCGCGCTATTCGCAGCCGGACGCCGACGCCATCGAGAACCTGAGCATGGCCATCGTGGTGGATCAGAAGCGCCTGGGCGGCGGTTCGCACTCCACCATGGGCACGATCACCGACATCTACACCGCGCTGCGTCTGCTGTTCTCGCGGGTGGGCAAGCCCTTCGTGGGCTATTCGAACGCGTTCTCCTTCAACGACCCGGCCGGCATGTGCCCGGAGTGCAACGGCTTCGGCCGCAAGCTGCAGCCGGCCATCAACAAAATTCTCGACATGAGCAAATCGCTCAACGAAGGCCCCATCCGCGTGCCGGGCTTCGGCAGCTGGGTCGGGTTGTACCAGACCAGCGGCTTCTTCGACAACGACAAGAAGCTCTCCAAATACACCAAAGACGAGCTGGAACTGCTGCTGTACGGCTCCGGTCGCAAGGTCAGCATGGGCGCCTTCAAGGCGACCTACGAAGGCATCATCCTCAAGTTCTCCAACTCCTACATCAAGCGTGACCTCAAGGCGCTCTCCGAGCGCACCCAGAAGCAAGTCGCGCCCTATTTGGAAGAAGGCCCCTGCTCCGAGTGCAAGGGCGCCCGCCTCAACAAGACCGTGCTGGGCTGCAAGATCGAGGGCTACAACATCGCCGAGATGGCCGCCATGGAAGTGGGCGAGCTGATCACGGTGCTCAAGGGCATCAAGGACCCGGTGGCCAAGCCGATCGTGCAAAGTCTGGTGGAGCGCCTGCAGCATGTGGTGAACATTGGCCTGCAGTACCTGACCCTGAGCCGTGAGACCGACACGCTCTCGGGCGGCGAGTCGCAGCGCATCAAGATGGTGAAGCACCTGAGCAGCAGCCTGGTAGATGTGATGTTCGTGTTTGACGAGCCCAGCATCGGCCTGCACCCGCGGGACGTGCACCGCCTGAATGAGATGCTGCAAAAACTGCGCGATAAGGGCAACACGGTGCTGGTGGTGGAGCACGACCCTGACGTGATCGAGATCGCCGACCACATTATTGACGTGGGGCCGAAGGCCGGCAGCCTGGGCGGCGAGATCGTCTACCAGGGAAGCTACGCTGGCCTGCTGAAAGCGGATACGCTGACCGGGCAGCACTTGACCCAAAAGCTGCCGATCAAGAAAGAGTTCCGCGCCGCCAAGAAGCATTTCAAGCTGAGCAATGTCAGCGTCAACAATCTCAAGAAGGTCAGCGTCAACATCCCGGCCGGGGTATTCACCGTGGTGACCGGCGTGGCCGGCTCCGGCAAGAGCTCGCTGATCAACCAGGCCTTCGTCGAGGCCTATCCCGAAGCCATCGTGATCGACCAGTCGGCGGTGGGCGCCAACTCGCGCTCGAACCCGGCCACCTACACCGGCATCATGGACGATATCCGCAAAACGTTCGCCACCGCCAACAAGGTGAATGCCGGTCTGTTCAGCTTCAACTCCAAGGGCGCCTGCGAGAACTGCCAGGGCCTGGGTGTTGTATATACCGACCTGTCCTTCTTTGATGTGGTCAAATCACCCTGCGAGATCTGCAACGGCAAGCGCTTCAAGGACGAGGTGCTGGCCTACAAGCTGGACGGCAAATCGATCGCCGATGTGTTGGAGATGACCGTGCAGCAGGCGCTGGCCCACTTCACTCAGCCCGAGATCACGCGCCGCCTGCAGGCGATGAGCGACGTGGGCCTGACCTACCTCAAACTAGGCCAGCCGCTGAATACGCTCTCAGGTGGCGAATGCCAGCGCATCAAGCTGGCCAGCGAGCTGCACAAGGAAGGCAGCCTGTACGTGATGGACGAGCCGACCACCGGCCTGCACATGTCGGATACGGCTCACCTGCTGGAGATCATCAACCGCCTGGTGGACGGCGGCAACACGGTGATCGTGATCGAGCACAACATGGACGTGGTGCGCAACGCCGATTGGATCATTGACATGGGGCCGGAGGGTGGCAGCCGCGGCGGCCAGGTGCTGTTCGAAGGCACGCCCGCCGAGCTCAAGAAGGCCAAGGGCACGATCACGAGTAAGTATATTTAGTATGCTTTACCTACGTAAACATGGAGACAGGAAAAAGGAGCCAAAAATATGCCCTTTTGATACTTGATCGAAAATCATTTATCATTTTAGTAGTGAATGAGGATAACGAATTGAGTCTTGTCCCTGCAAGTGCCCTAATTGGCATCCTTCAAAACGAGGATTTGCAGGATTTAACCACTGATTTTCTAGAAGAGCAGCTTGATGCTCTTCTAGTTGATGGCGTGTTCAAAGAATTACCAGTAATTAAGTCCCTTATTGCTGTGGGGAAAATCGGAATTACATATTCAAATTACTTGTTCCTCAAGAAACTTTTACGCTTCTTGAAAGGAGCATCTAAAGTCAGTAAAGGGGAGCGCCAACATTTCTTAGAAACATTGGGAGACAAGAAAACAAGGCTGAAGACTGGAGAAAACCTGCTTCTAATTCTTGACAAGTTGGACAACGGCGATAAGCCTGAAATGATCGCAAACGTTTTTGTCGCTTACGTTCGCGGCGAGCTTAGTGGATACTGGTTCTACAAACTAAGCAAAATTGTTGACCAAGTTAATCTGAAAGACATTCCAGCTTTGCAAAACTTCTATGGCAAAAAGGAAGTAGAACCAGATCCGGACTCGAGTATCGAAGACCTGGAAAAGTTAGGTTTAGTTTCCTTAAAGTATCCTGACGAATTGGTGTTTGGAAGCCAGCAGCCAAGCATAATGAAGAACACAACAGGAGAGTACTTCATAAGATACGCCCTTGAAAATTAATTACCCGCCTTACTCGCCTCCCACAGCGCGTTCATCTCGTCCAGCGTGAGCTCCGCCAGCGGGCGCCCCTGCGCCCGCGCCCCGGCTTCCACAAACGCGAAGCGTTTGCGGAAGCGGGCATTGGCCCCGCGCAAGGCGGCCTCGGCGTCGATCTTGAGCCAGCGCGATAAGTTCACCAGCGCGAATAGCACATCGCCAAACTCGGCCTCCTGCTCAGCGCTACCAGCCGCCTCGGCGCGGAACTCCTGGATCTCCTCGGCCACATCGCCCAGCACGCCCTCAATGTTCGGCCATTCGAAGCCGACCCGGGCGGCGCGGGTGGTGTAAGCCTCGGCCTGGCTGAGGGCCGGCAGCGCCGCCGAGACGCCATCCAGCAAACCCTTCTCGGCGCCTTGCTGCTTGCGCTCGGCCGCCTTCAGGTTCTCCCAGTTGGCGATGACCGCATCAGCATCGCCCAGCTGCACATCGCCGAAGACGTGCGGGTGGCGGGCGATGAGCTTGGTGATGATGCCGTGCAGCACATCCGCCATACGGAACTCGCCGGCCTCGCTGGCGATCTGGGCATGCAACGCCACCTGCACCATCAGGTCGCCAAACTCCTCCTGCATGGCCTTGGGGTCATTGGCATCCAGCGCATCCACGACTTCGTAGGTCTCTTCGATCAGGTTGCGGCGCAGGCTCTGGTGGGTCTGCTCGCGGTCCCAGGGACAGCCGTCAGGCGCCCTCAGGTGGGCAATGAGCTCCTGGAATTCTTCGAGCGAGGTGTTGGGGCCGAGGGGCGGGATGTAGAGACTGGTTGGGTAGTCGCTTGGTTGGCTGATCGCGAGGTCAGCGAGCGTAGTCGTCTCATCTCCCAGATGAATGGGGTGTGACGAAGGATAGACAAGCATCAGCAAGCTGTGCACCTTGGCCAGCAGTTCAGCCGAGTCAATGCCATGAATAAGCGCAGGCATGTGCGGCGGGAAGGTGGGATGGTATTGCCCGGCCAGCGCAGGGGCGTAGATGAGGCTGATGTTCTCGGTGGCGGCGTTGGGCAGTTTGGCGAGCAGGGATGCAATGTCAGTCATGGGCACGATGATACACCTACTGCAACCGTCATTGCGAGCCACAAGCCGCTTTGCGGCTTGTGCGCGTGGCAATCTGAAGTTAACACCAGATTGCTTCGGGCTAAAAAGTTGCATGAACATGCAACTTTTCAGCATCCTCACAATGACGAGTCAGGAATAAAAAACCGCAGCTTTCGCTGCGGTTTTTGGTTCGCTCGTAGAACTTAGCGCTTCGTGTACGTAGGAGCCTTGCGGGCGCGCTTGAGGCCGGGTTTCTTGCGTTCCTTGGCACGCGCATCGCGGCGCAGGTGCATGTTCTTGGCCATGGCCGGGTGATAGTCGGGGTTCATCTTCACCAGGGCACGCGCCAGGCCCATGCGCACCGCGCCGGCCTGGCCGGTGCGGCCGCCGCCGCGTACGATCACGCTGATGTCCACCGTGCCGCCGGCGCCTGCGTCCTGCAGCACGCTCTGGATCAGGGCGGCGTCACCGATGCGCGGAAAGTATTCGTCCAGCGGCTTGCCGTTCACCATAAAGGCGCCGGCGCCGCTCATTACGCGCACGCGGGCGCTGCTGGTCTTGCGGCGGCCTACGCCTTCGTAAAATTGTTCAGCCATAACTCTCCTACCTTACTTCACAGCCAGCGGCTGCGGCTTCTGGGCGGTGTGCGGGTGCTCACTGCCGGCGTAAATCTTCAGCTTCTTGATCAACTGGCGGCCCAGTCTGTTGTGCGGCAGCATGCCCCACACCGCTTCCTGGATCACGCGGTCAGGGTGGGTCTCCAGCATGCGGCGCAGGCTGGTTTCCTTCAGACCACTCTGGAAACCACTGTAGCGGTAATAGGTCTTATCGGTCATCTTGGTGCCGGTAACCGTGATCTGGCCACAGTTGAGCACGATGACCGCATCGCCCAGGTCAACGCCGGGGGTGTATTCGGGGCGGTGCTTGCCCAGCAAGACGGAAGCAATGCGGGAAGCCAGGCGGCCCAAATTCTGACCGGTGGCATCCACAATGTACCATTGACCTTCAACATCACCCGCTTTGGGATAATAGCTTTTCTGTTGCATCCTAATCCTCAGTTCCTTATTTCATTCACATGGCTGCTTGCGCAGCCGTTCACTGCATCGCCGGCGGCATGTGCTCCGCCTGCGCTAATACTCCACACTCACCAGCACCAGCCCCTGCGGGGGCGCCAGCTCGCGCACACGCTGGGTGCTGCCCAACGCGGTGCGCACTGCATCTGGCTCGGCCAAGCCCTGCCCCACTTTCACTTGCAGGCCCACCATGCGGCGGACCATGTGATAGAGGAAGGCATTGGCGCTCACTTCGAAGACGAACTCGTCTCTTTCCGCCCGCCAGCGGGCGGCGTACACCCGGCGGAGCGTGTGCCCGCCCGGCTGCGGCGCCGTGCCGAAGGCGGCGAAGTCATGCTCGCCGCGCAGCTGCCGGGCGGCGTACTGCAGGCGGCGCAGTTGCGGCGCCGGCCAGGCCCGCCATGCGAGCCCCTCCCGAAGTGGGTCTCGCTGCGGCTGGCAGTAGATGCGGTAGCGGTAGGTGCGCTTGCGGGCATCGTAGCGGGGGTGAAAATCACCCGCCGCCACGCTCACCGCCTGCACCGCCACATCCGGCGGCAGCTTGGCGTTCAGCGCCTTCTGCAAACTCTCCGTGGAGTGTTTCCACTCCATGTCGAAGGCGGCCACCTGCCCGCTAGCGTGCACTCCGGCATCCGTGCGCCCCGCGATCAATATTGATCGTCCGGCCCACCCGAGCGCTCGCAAGGCATCTTCCAGCTCCGCCTGCACACTGCGCCGGCGAGCCTGGCGCTGCATTCCACTGAATGCGGCGCCGTAATAAGCCAGAATAACTTTGTAACGTTCTATCTCCACCTCAACAGGCTGGTGGATATGCATCGGCACAAATGCCGGACATAACGATCTTAGTCGACCAGCTCCAGCAGAACCATGGGAGCGCGGTCGCCCTCACGCTGGCCGAGCTTGGTCAGGCGGGTGTAACCGCCCTTGCGCTCGGCAAAGCGCGGCGCAATGTCGTCAAACAGCTTCTTGACGATCTTGGCGTCATTCAAGCGCGAGGCGGCCAGGCGGCGGGCATGCACTTTGGCAGAGGCCTGCTCGGCGGCGTTGCCCTTCTTGGCCAGGGTGATCAGGCGCTCGGCCTGACCGCGGATGGCCTCAGCCTTGGCGCGGGTGGTGGTGATGCGCTCGTGCTCGAAGAGCTGCTTCACCAGAATACGGCGCAGGGCCGTGCGGGCGCCGACATGGCGGCTGAGTTTCTTGCCAGCTACTTTGTGACGCATGCTCTATTCACCTTCTCCATCTGCAGCAGAGGGCGCCTTGGCGTCCTGGGGCATGTAGCCCTTCTCCTGCATCTTCTCTACCAGTTCATCCATGCTCTTGTCGCCAAAGTTGCGGATCGACATCACCGCATCCAGGCCCTTGTCGAGCAGTTCCATCACCTCACCCACAGTGGTGATGCCGGCGCGCTTCAGGGAATTGAACACGCGCACAGACAGGTCCAGGTTCTCAATTGGGGTGTCATACACCTCGCTGGAGAGGCGGTTGTCAGTCACTACCTTCTCGGGCGCGGGGCTAAGGGCAATTTCCTTCACGCCGGCAATGTGGCGCAGGTGCTCGATCAGAATGCCGGCCGAGGTGCTGAGCGACTCTTCCGGGCGCACCGTGCCATCGGTCCAGATCTCCATGAGCAGCTTGTCATAGTTGGTGCTCTGGCCTACGCGAGCCTGGGTCACTTCCCAGTTCACGCGGCGCACCGGGGTGTAGATGGCGTCCACCGGCAGCTCGCCGATGGGCAGCTTGCCGGCGCGCTCATTGGCCGGGGAGTAGCCGCGGCCGCGCTCTACGGTCAGTTCGATCTGCAGCTTGGTCTTGCTGCTGTCCGAGGTGAACAAGTACAGATCGGGGTTGACGATCTCGACTTCGGCCGGGGCCACAATATCGGCGGCGGTCACGGTGCCCTCACCCTTGACTTCCAGATGCATGCGGCTGGTCTCGCCCTCGTGCAGGATCAGGCGCACCTGCTTGAGCTGCAGCATGATCTGGATGACATCCTCACGGATGCCCGGGATCTGGCTGTACTCATGCTGGGCGTCGGTCACACGGATGGACGTGATGGCCGCGCCTTCGAGCGAAGACAGCAGCACACGGCGCAGGGAGTTGCCGAGCGTGTGGCCATAGCCGCGCTCCAGCGGGGCGATGGCAAACTTTCCATAATTGCGCGCTTCCGCTTCACGTTCAATGCGGGGCGTCACCATATTGCTTAGTACGATCACAGTTTCATTCCTTCCCCAGCCAGGTGGTGTGCGCTTCACAGCGCAGGCCACCGGGGAGTTTCAGAAGCGCACTTATGTCACGACGAGGCGCTTCTTTTTCGTCTACCGCCAATTACATTCTGCGGCGCTTCGGCGGGCGGCAGCCGTTGTGCGGCAGCGGCGTCACGTCCGAGATGGAGCGTACGCGCATGCCCATGGTCTGCACGGCGCGCACGGCCGATTCGCGGCCGGGGCCGGGGCCCTTCACGTACAGCTCCACTTCCTGCATACCCAGGTCCTGAGCCACCTTGACGGCGCGCTCAGTCGCCAGGCGGGAGGCGAACGGGGTGCTCTTGCGAGAGCCCTTGAAGCCCACCAAGCCAGCGCTGGCCCAGGAGATGGTGTTGCCCTGACCATCGGTCACAGTGACGATGGTGTTGTTGAACGAAGCAAAAATATGGATCTGGCCGGTAAGAATGCTGGCACGCTTGCCCTTCTTGGAAGAAGAGCGAGCGGCGCGCTTCTCTTTCGGCTCAGAGGCGCCTTCAGTGGCCTGGGGGGTGGTGTCTTTTTCGTTAGCCATATGTGTTCAGTCTCCTGGCGCTTACTTCTTGGTGGCGCCACGGCGGCGGCCACGGCCGGCCACAGTCTTGGCCGGGCCCTTGCGGGTGCGGGAATTGGTGCGGGTGCGCTGGCCGCGCACGGGCAGGCCGCGGCGGTGGCGCAGGCCGCGGTAGCTGCCAATTTCCATCAGGCGCTTGATGTTCAGCTGCACCTCACGGCGCAGGTCACCTTCCACCTTCAGGTTCTTGGTGATGTATTCACGCAGCTTGCTGACATCCCCTTCGGAGAGGTCCTTCACGCGCGTGTCAGGATTGATTTCCAGCTCAGACAAAATGCGCTGAGACGTGTTGAGGCCGATACCGTAAATATAGGTCAGCCCGTATTCAACGCGCTTGTCGCGCGGCAGATCTACACCTTCAATGCGTGCCATCATTCACCTTAACCTTGTCGCTGCTTGTGTTTGGGGTTGCTGCAGATCACATACAGCTTGCCCTTGCGCTTCACAACTTTGCAGTTGGCGCAGCGTTTCTTGATCGATGCGGTTACTTTCATTCCAAATTACTCCTGCAGCCCAGCCTTTGGCCGTCACAGTCTGGCGGCGTGCGTCTGGGCGAACGCGTGATTATATCCTTGCTTTCCTCATCCGTCCAGCGTACTACTCATACGCTAGAGGGCGGTTAATACCAACGGACCGTCTTCGGTCACGGCTACGCTGTGCTCAAAGTGAGCGGTCAGCGAGCCATCAGCGGAAACCACCGTCCACTGGTCCTTGAGGACCCGTGTGCGGTGGGTGCCCACCAGCACCATCGGCTCCAGGGCAATGGTCATGCCCGGGCGCAGTTCAATGCCCTGGCCGCGCACCCCGTAGTTGGGCACTTGCGGGCCTTCGTGCATCTTGCGCCCCACCCCGTGGCCTGTGTATTCGCGCGGCACATGGTAACCGTGCGCTTCCACATGCTCCTGCACTGCGGCGGATACATCCCCAACATGGTTGCCGGGGATCATTTGGGCAATGCCCAGCCGCAGGGATTCTTGCGTAACTTCCATCAGCTTGTGCGCCTCGGCCGAAACCTCGCCGATGCCCATGCTGAATGCGGAGTCGCCCACAAAGCCTTCGTAGACGGTGCCGCAATCCACCGAGAGCAGGTCGCCCTCGCGCAATTCACGCTTGCCCGGCAGGCCGTGCACCAGTTCCTCGTTCACGCTGGTGTTCAGCGTGGCCGGGTACGGATACGGCCCCGGGTAGTTCAGGAAGGCCGGGGTGGCCCCGTGGTCCCGGATCAGCTGCTCGGCGATCTTGTCGAGCTGGCCGGTGGTGATCCCCGGGCGTACGTTCTTGGCTACCTCTGCCAGCGCCATGGCGTTGATGCGCCCCGCTTTGCGCATCACTTCGAGCTCGGCTGGGGTCTTGAGCACAATATTGCGCTCCCAGCTCATTCCGCCTGCCCCGGCAGCGCCTTCAGCAGCTCCTTGGTCACCTCGGCGATCTCCTGCGCCCCGTTGATGTCCACCAGGCGGCCTTCGCCGCGGTAGTGCTCGATCAGGGGTGCGGTCTGCTCAAAGTAGACCCGGATGCGCTTCTCCACAGTTTCGCGTTTGTCATCATCGCGCTGGTACAGCTCAGAGCCGTCAATGTCGCAGATGCCGGCCGTTTTGGGCGGGTTGGAGTTGGCGTTGTACACGTGCCCGTGGGCCTGGCACACCCAGCGGTCAGACAAGCGATCGATCAGCTCAGCCTGCTCCACCTGGATGTAGGGCACCACGTCCACCTTGCCGCCGAACTCGGCCAGCATGCCATTGAGGGCCTGCGCTTGCGCCGGCGTGCGCGGGAAGCCATCCAGCACTGCGCCGTTGGCGCAGTCTGGCTGCTTGAGCCGCTCACGGATCATGGCGATGGTGACATCATCGGGCACCAGGTCGCCGCGCTTCAAAATGGCGTCGACCTGCTTGCCCAAGTCCGTTTGGTTTTTAATGTGCTCTCGGAACAGATCTCCAGAGGAGATGTGCGCCAACCCCGTGGTTTTGGCCACGATGCCCGCCTGGGTGCCTTTTCCTGCACCCGGCGGCCCCAGCAAAACTACATAAACCGGCACTCAGCCCTCGCTAGCTTCGCTTACCGAACCAGCAGCGACTCTTCGTATCCGTGCAGCTTCAACTCAGCATCAATGTTGAAGAAGGCTTCGCGGATCGTACCCACCATGATGAGCAAGCCAGACGCACTCACCAGGAACATGCCCTGCCCGCCAGTGGCCAGGAACGGCATGGCCAGGGTCATCAGGAACGGCAGGATGGCGATAAGGCCAAGAAAAACCGCGCCGGGCAACGTGATGCGGCGCAGCACAGACGTGAGATAGCGCTGGGTAGGAGCGCCGCGGTTGACGCCAGGGATCTGGGCGCCAACCCGCTTGAGGTTCTCGCCATAGTTCTGCTGGGCGAACAGCACGTCTGTATAGAAGAAGGCAAAGCCCACCACCATGATGAAGTACATGGTCCAGTAGCCCGGGCCAGCCGGGTTAAAGAACGTGGTCAGCGTGCTTGACAGGCTGGCCACCCACGGCGTGGTGGAGTTGGCGAAGAAGCTGGCCAGGATCGAGGGCAGCTGCAAGATCGCCTGGGCAAAGATGAGCGGGATCATGCCGGACATGTTGACCATGAGCGGCAAGGTGCCCTTGACCGGCATGGACATGCGATTGCCCATGCGGCGGCCCGGATACATGACCGGCACATTGCGGCGGCCTTGCTGTACGTACACGATCACGAAGATGGTGAGGATCATGATCAGCACGATGACCAGCACGGCGATCCAGCCGGCGGCCTGGTTCTGCAGCAGCGAGGCAAAGTTGCCCGGAATGCGCGAGATGATGCCGGCGAAGATGATCAGCGAGAGGCCCTGGTTGCGGATACCGTACTCAGAGATCAGCTCACCCAGCCAGATGGCGAACATGGTGCCAGCGGTCATACTGATGATGATGGTGGCGGAGCGCAACAGCTGGCCCTCGCCAAAGCCAAAGCCTTGGATCACCGCCCCACCCGCCAGGGTGGAGAAGATGTTGATCTGGCCAATGGCGCTGAGGATGGCCATCGGCACAGCCAGGTAGTAGGTCCAGCGCTCCATGAACTTGCGGCCCTCACGCGGGTCCTCCTCCATGCGCTTCTGCAGCGAAGGGATGAGCGGCATGAGCAGCTGCAGAATGATCTGCGCTGTAATGTACGGGTACACACCCATGGCCAGCACGGAGAACTGCAGCAGCGTACCGCCGGAGATGAGGTCGATCAGACCCACCAGCGTGCTGCCCGCCCCACCCTGGGCCATAAACTGGGCGATCAGATCACGGTCTACGCCGGGCACAGGGATGTGCGCCACGAAGCGATACAGGATGAGGATCGCCAGCGTGATCAGCAGCTTGCGGCGAATGTCTGGAGCAGTCCAGAGATAACGCCAGGCGCTACCACGTTTCATTTAGCAGACTCCTCGCTGCCCTTCATGGGCAGGATGGTGATGCTGCCGCCGGCCTTCTCGATCTTGGCCTTGGCCGAAGCCGTGGCGCGGTGCACGCTCACCTTGAGGGCGGCCTTGACTTCACCGCGGCCCAGGAGAACGATCGGGCGGCTGGTCTTGGGCAGCAGGCGGGCGGCACGCAGGGTGTCCGGCGTGACCTCGCTGTTGTCCTTGAAGTTGGCCAGCTGGTCCAGGTTGATCTCGTTGTAAGTCACCTGGAACGGCTTGTTGAAACCGCGCTTGAACGGCAAGCGGCGGAAGAACGGCAGGTTGCCGCCCTGGTGGTACGGGCCAGCCCCACCACCGGTGCGGGCGCCCTGGCCCTTGGTGCCGCGGCCAGAGGTCTTGCCGCTGCCGGAGCCAGTGCCGCGGCCCACACGGGTGCGGCGAGTGATCTTGCCCGGGTTGGGCTTAAGTTCGTGAAGCTTCATGTTACGCCTCTTCCACTTTCAATAAATGCGTAACGCTGTTCACCATGCCGCGCACAGTGGCGTTGTCTTCAGCCACAATGCTCTGGTGCATCTTGCGCAGGCCCAGGGCCTTGACGGTGCGCTTGTGGCGCTCCGTAGCCCCGATCGGGCTGCGCACCAGCGTGATCTTGATCTTCTTGCCAGTGCTCTTAGCTGCCATTCTTCTTGCCTCGGTCCCAGAAGGGCTTGAGCTCCTTCACATCCTTGCCGCGCATGCGGGCCTGCTCGTCCACAGACTTGAGCTGGTCCAGCGCGTCCAGGGTGGCCATGACCACGTTGTGAATGTTGCCGCTGCCCATTGATTTGGTCAGAATGTCACGCACGCCCACGGCCTGCATCACCGCACGCACACCGCCGCCGGCGATGACGCCGGTACCCGGGGAAGCGGGCTTGAGCAGCACGACCGAGCCGCCTACGCGGCCGATCACGGCGTGCGGAATGGTGCCGCCGTATACGTTCATGCGGCGCAGTTGCTTGCGGGCCCGCGTAGTGGCTTTGCGAATCGCCTCGGGCACGGTGGTCGCCTTGCCCACGCCGGCAGCCACCTGGCCGCTGTGGTCACCTACAACCACAGTGACGCGGAAGGCGAAGCGGCGGCCGCCCTGTACCACTTTGGATACACGGCGGATCTCAATGGTCTTCTCTTCAAGCTCGAAACCTGCCTCGTATGAGGCCGGAGCTTCGCTCTTGCGATCTTTCTTGGTGCGTTGTTTTGTATCAGCCATAGGTCAGTATTCTCCTACTTGAGTTCGCCAGGGTCTGCGCCAGCAGACCTAGAACTCAAGACCTTCCTTGCGGGCGCCATCGGCCAAGGCTTTGATGCGGCCGGCATAGCGGAAACCGCCGCGGTCCATCACCACTTGCTTGATGCCCTTGGCGACGGCGCGCTTGGCCACCGTTTCGCCTACCAGGCGGGCCTGCTCGGTCTTGTTCTTGCCCTTCAGCGTGCCGCGCAGCTCCGTATCAATGCTGGAGGCGGACAGCAGCGTGTGGCCGGCGACGTCATCAATGATCTGGACGTAGATGCCGCTCAGGCTGCGGAACACATTGAGACGCGGGCGCGCCGCAGTGCCGCTGACCTTGCCGCGCACACGCTTGTGGCGCTTCTGACGGGATTGTGCTCGTGTTTTAGTTGCCATATCTCGATCTCAACCTTATCCGGAGGCAGCCTTAGCAGCCTTACCAGCCTTGAGGCGCACAAACTCGCCCTGGTAGCGAATGCCCTTGCCCTTGTACGGCTCGGGCGGACGCACCTTGCGGATGCGGGCGGCGGTTTCGCCAACCAGCACCTTGTCGTGCCCGCTCACAATGATCTGGCCGCCCTCCGCCGTGGCGTAGGAGATGCCCGCAGGCGGCTCCACTTCCACAGGGTTGGAGTAGCCAACATGCAAGACCAGGTTCTTGCCCTTCACTTCGGCGCGGTAGCCCACGCCCTGCACTTCCAGCGTCTTGCTGAAGCCGGTGCTGGTGCCCACTACCATGTTGCTCACCACCGCGCGGGCAGTGCCGTGGATGCTGCGGCCGAACTTCTCTTCGCTGTTGCGCTTAACCTCAAGGCTGTTGCCTTCCTTGGCAAAGCTGATCTCTGCCGGGAAGGTATGCGAAAGCTCGCCCTTGGGGCCTTTTACTTTAATTGTTGAGCCATTGATGCTCACTTCCACACCGGAAGGGATCTCAATCGGCAAACGTCCTACTCTAGACACGTATAAACCTCCAAACCTGCGAGCCTGCTTACCAGACCTTGCACAGGATCTCGCCACCCACGCCCATTTGGCGGGCGCGGCGGCCGCTCATCACGCCCTTGGGCGTGGAGAGGATGGCCGTACCCAGGCCAGACAGCACCCAGGGGATCTCACTGCGCTTGGCGTAGATGCGGCGGCCAGGGCTGCTGACGCGCTCCAGGCCGGAAATCACGGGGCGGCGTTCACGGCGATCACCCACATACTTCAGCTGGATGCGCAGCACCTTGAACGGGCCGTCTTCTACAACTTCAAAACCCTCAATGAAACCTTCTTCTTTGAGGATGGCCGCAATCGCCGCCTTGAGGCGCGAGCTGGGCATGCCCACCAGGGCATGGCCGGCCATCACGCCGTTGCGGATGCGGGTGAGCATATCGGAGATCGGGTCATTCATTGCCATGATCGTTCCTCCGCGCCTACCAAGACGCTTTCACTACGCCGGGGATCTTGCCTTCCAGTGCAAACTGGCGGAAGCAAATGCGGCACAAACCAAAGCGGCGCATATAGCCACGCGGGCGGCCACACACTTTGCAGCGGTTGCGCACCTGGTTGGCGAACTTACGGCGAGTTTCGCGCGTAATGATTGATTTTTTGGCCATTGTCTAGCCTTCCTTCTTGAAGGGCATGCCCATCAGCTGCAGCAGGGCGCGGCCTTCGTCATCGTTACGGGCGCTGGTCACGATCGTCAGTTCCAGGCCGCGCACTTGTTCAATATTGTCGTACTGGATCTCAGGGAAGATCAGCTGCTCCGTGAGGCCCAGGGTGTAGTTGCCGCGGCCGTCGAACGCGTCTGGGGACACACCGCGGAAGTCACGCATGCGCGGCAGCGCAATGTTCACCAGGCGGTCATAGAACGACCACATACGGTCGCCCCGCAGGGTGACCTTGGCGCCAATGGCGCGGCCGGCGCGCAGGGCAAAGTTCGCAATGTCCTTGCGAGCCTTGGTGACCAGCGGCTTCTGGCCGGTGATGATGGTGAGGTCGCTCACCGCCCCATCCAGCGCCTTGGAATCGTCCTTGGACTTGCCCAGGCCGATGTTCAAAACGATCTTTTCAATGCGCGGCACTTGCATCACGTTGTCCAGCCCCAGCGCCTTCAACAGGGCCGGGCTGACCTCTTTCGTGTACCGCTCTTTCAAATAATGAGCCATTCAGTTACTCCTCAGATCAAACTATGCCCTTTTGGGCTTAGTCGATATCCTTGCCGCAGTTCTTGCATACGCGGTGGGCCACGCCCTTGTCATCCCGCTTGAAGCCGACCCGGGCCGGCTTGCTGCAGGCCGGGCACACCAGCATCACGTTGGAGATCGAGAGCGGGCCCTCGAATTCCACAATGCTGGCGGCAACCTGGCGGCCGCCCTGCTGAGTGGCGCGCTGGTGACGCTTGCGCATGTTGACGCCCTGGACGACCAGGCGGTTGGTCTTGGGCAGCACACGGATGACTTCGGCGCGTTTGCCTTTGTCAACCTGCTTGCCGGTGACCACTTCCACCGTATCGCCCTTGCGAATTTTCAACTTAATGTTCACGCCAAACTCCTACAGAACCTCAGGCGCCAGAGACACAATGCGCATGAAGCCTTTATCGCGTAGTTCACGGGCAACCGGCCCGAAGATGCGGGTGCCCTTGGGGTTGGTGGTGGTGCCTTCCAGGATGACGGCGGCGTTGTCATCAAAGCGAATGTAGGAGCCGTCTTCGCGGCGCCATTCCTTGGAGATGCGCACGATCACGGCGCGCACCACTTCGCTCTTCTTCACCGCGCCGGCCGGGATGGCGCTCTTCACTGTGCCCACCACAATGTCGCCAATGCTGGCGTAGCGGCGGCGGGTGCTGCCCACAATGTGCATCACCAGCAGTTCGCGCGCGCCGGTGTTATCGGCCACGCTCAATCGAGTTTCGTGCTGGATCATTTACACAACCTCTTCTTTGACCGAGCTGTTGACGATCTCAACGACCACCCAGCGCTTGGTTTTGGAAAGCGGGCGGCTTTCGATCACGCGCACCGTGTCGCCGATCTTGCAGCCCAGTTCATCATGGGCTACCAGCTTGTGCTGGGCCTCCACCACTTTGCCGTACACGGGGTGGCGGAAGCTGCGGGTTGTACGCAGGACCACGGTCTTCTGCATCTTGTTGCTGGTCACTACGCCTTCAATTTGGCGGCGCTTGTTCATGCTTCACCTTCTGTCTTTTTCTCCGCGCCCGCCTTGGCCGGCGCAGGGCCCTTTTCCTTCAAGATCGTCATCAACTGGGCGATCTTGCGGCGCTGGGCGCGCGGTGCGTTTTGGTCTTTCAGCTCGCCGGTGGCCTTCTGAAAGCGCATGCGCATCAGTTGCTCACGGGCCTCGTCGATCTGCTCGACGATCTGCTGGCTGGTCAGTTTGCGCAGCTCTGCTGCTTTGGTCGCTTTAGCCATCTCGATTACTCGCTCAGAAATTCAATGCGCTTGATGATCTTGGTGCGGATCGGCAGCTTGGCAGCCGCCAGCTCCAGGGCGCGGGTGGCGACCTCGGGCGGCATACCGGCTACCTCGAACAGCACCGTGCCGGGGCGCACGACAGCCGCGTAGAACTCCACGCTGCCTTTGCCCTTACCCATGCGGGTCTCGGCGGCGCGCTTGGTGATCGGCTTGTCAGGGAAGACGCGGATCCACACCTTACCGCGGCGGCGGGCCTCACGCACGATGGCGCGGCGGCAAGCCTCCAACTGGCGGCCGGAGATCCAATGCGGCTCCAGCGCCTGCAGGCCGTACTCGCCAAAATGCACTTCAGCGCCGCGGCTGGCTTTGCCACGCATGCGGCCACGGTGCATCTTGGGGAACTTGAAACGTTTTGGTTGCAACATATTCTTGTCCTAATTCCTTGTCGCCAGCTATTCGCTGACGTACACGCCTTCGGTAGCCTCGGGCTCGGCCTCAGTCTCGGCCTTGCCTTCGCCGCGGTACACCCACACCTTGATACCAATGGAGCTGTACTGCGTGTGCGCCTCGGCTACAGCGTAGTCAATGTCGGCGCGCAGGGTGTGCAGAGGCACGCGGCCTTCGCGCATCCAAATGCGGCGAGACATGTCCGAACCGCCCAGGCGGCCGGCTACTTCCACTTTGATGCCGCCGGCGCCGGCGCGCATGGTCTGCTGCAGGGCGCGGTTGATGGCGCGGCGGTAGCTGATGCGGCGCTCCAGCTGGTCGGCGATATTGACGGCGATCAGCTTGGCATCCAGATCGGGTTCCTTGATCTCTTTGATGTCCAGTTCGATCTTCATGCCCACCAGGGCTTCCAGCGACTTGCGCAGTTCCTTGACGCTTTCGCCCTTCTTGCCGATCAGAATGCCCGGCTTGGCGGTGTGCACGGAGATCTTGACACTGCCGGGGAAGCGCTCAACCTCCACCTTGGAGATGCCGGCCCGCGGCGCCTTGGTCTGCACCATCTTGCGAATGGCAAAATCCTGGTGCAGGCGGTCCACATAGTCTTTGCCCTCGGCAAACCAGCGGCCGTCCCAGGTCTTATTAATCTTGAGGCGGAAGCCTCGCGGATCTACTTTACGACCCATCTACGTCTCCTACTTCTCGGCCTTGGCCGCAGTTTGCTTGGCGGCCGGGGCGGTGGTTTGGGCGGCAACGGCGCGCTGGCGCAGGGTAACCGTCACGTGAGAGGTGCGGCGGAACACAGGCTTGAAGCGGCCACGGGCGCCAAAGCGGCGCCACTTGCGCGTGGGGGCTTCGTCAGCGCTGATGGCATGCACGTACAGCTCCTCGATGGCCACGCCCTGGTTCTTGGCGGCGTTGGCCACGGCAGACTTCACCAGCTTCAACAGCGGCTGGGCCGCCTTGCTGGGGGTGAAGGTGAGGATGTTGACGGCCTGCTGGGCGCTCTTGCCGCGCACCAAGTCCACCACCAGGCGCATCTTCTGCGCCGAGACGGAGGTATTGCTCAGGGTTGCTTGAAAGTCAGCCATGCCTTACCTTACTTTCCTGTATCCGAGGCTTTCTCGTTAACGTGGCCGCGGAAGGTGCGCGTAGGCGCAAATTCACCCAGGCGGTGCCCCACCATGTTCTCAGTGATGTAGATCGGCACATGGCGGCGGCCATCATGCACCGCAATGGTGTGACCCACCATCTGCGGGAAGATCTGGCTGGCGCGGCTCCAGGTGCGGATTACTTTCTTCTCTTTGCGCTCGTTCATGGCCTCGATCTTCTTTAGAAGCTTCGGCTCTACAAACGGCCCTTTTTTCAGTGAACGTCCCATATCAAAAATCTCCAGCCGTTAGCTTAGCGGCGCTTGCTCTTGGCGCGGCCACGCAGAATGAACTTGTCCGTGCGCTTGTTGCGACGGGTCTTCTTGCCCAGAGTGGGTTTGCCCCACGGGCTCTTGGGGCCAGCCATACCGATCGGCTGGCGGCCTTCACCACCACCATGGGGATGGTCACGCGGGGTCATGGCGGAGCCACGCACCGTCGGGCGGATGCCGCGGTGGCGCTTGCGGCCGGCCTTGCCCAGCTTGACGTTGCCGTGGTCCACATTGCCCAACTGGCCAATCGTGGCGTAGCAGTTCTGCCCCACCAGACGCACTTCGCCGGAGGGCATGCGGATCTGGGCGTACTCGCCTTCTTTGGCGGCGATCTGCGCGCCAGAGCCGGCCGAGCGCACCATCTGGCCGCCCTTGCCCTCTTTGATCTCAATGTTGTGCACGATGGTGCCGGTGGGGATGTTGGCCAGCGGCAAGGCATTGCCCACGCGGATGTCGGCGCTGGGGCCGGTTACCACGCTGTCGCCAACCTTCAGGCCCAGCGGCGCCAGGATGTAGCGCTTCTCGCCGTCGGCGTAGTGCAGCAGCGCCAGGTAGGCCGTGCGGTTCGGGTCATACTCGATGCCGGCGACCTTGGCGGGGATGTCGTGCTTGTCGCGGCGGAAGTCCACAATGCGCAGGCGCTGGCGATGGCCGCCACCACGATGGCGCACAGTGATCTTGCCGCGTACGTTGCGGCCGCCGCTCTTGGTCTTCTTGGCCAGCAGCGAGCGCTCAGGCTTTGACTTGGTTATCTCGTCAAACGTGTAGCCACTGGCGCCACGGCGGCCCGGGGTCGTAGGCTTGTAAGTTTTAACAGCCATTACTTCACACCTTCAAAGATATCGATGGACTCGCCAGGCATCAGCGTGACCAGGGCTTTCTTGTAGCCGCTCTTGCGGATACGCATCTGGCGGTTGCGAGCGTGACGACCACGCTTGGGGGCCACCTGGATGACGTTGACGCGCTGCACCTTGACCCCGAACACCAACTCAATGGCGTCCTTGATCATGGCCTTGTTGGCGTCCTTGTGCACTTCAAACGTGATCTGGCGCAGTTTGCTGGTCTGATAGTTGGTCTTCTCAGTTACCAGCGGGCGAACCAGAATGTCATAAACGGTTGTCATATCAGCTCCAACTCCGCCTTATTCCAGCGCACTTTCAATTGCCTTGATGGCATCCAGCGGCAGGATGAGCTTGTCGTAACCCAGCAGGTCACGGATGTTCAGGTAGTTGGCCAGCAGGGCTTTGCAGCTCTGCAGGTTGCGGCTGGAGCGAACCACACGTGTGTAGGTATCGTCCTTGGCCGGCAGCACGAACAGCACACTGCCCTCGCCCACCAGCTTGGTGAGCGATTCGGCCACCAGCTTGGTCTTGGGCTCGTCCCAGTTCAGGTTCTCGACCAGCACGATGCCCTGGTCAGCCGCCTTGGAGGACAGCGCCGAGCGCAGCGCAGCCTTGCGCATCTTCTGCGGCATGTCCTGCTCGAAGCTCTTGGGGCGCGGGGTGTGCACCTTGCCGCCGCCCACCCACTGCGGAGAGCGGATGGAACCCTGGCGGGCGCGGCCGGTACCCTTCTGCTTCCAGGGCTTGCGGCCACCGCCGCGTACTTCGGCGCGGTTCTTGGTCTTGCGGGTGCCCAGGTGCGCGTTCGCCATCTGGCGGGTGTACGCCTGGTGCATCAGGTCCACATTGATCGGCGCTTCAAACACGCTGGCCGGCAGTTCGACCTGCTTGTCCAGCTTGGTGCCTTTGAGAGTGTATACGTCTAGTTTCATCTTCACTGTCTCGCAGGCTTACGCCTTGCGCGCCTCACGAATGGTCACGATCGTGCCCTTGCCGCCGGAAACGGCGCCATGCAGGCCGATCAGGTTCTTCTCCGCATCCACGAAGGCAACTTTTAGGTTCAGGGTGGTCACCTGGCGCACGCCCATGTGGCCGGGCATTGCTTTGCCCTTCCACACACGGCCCGGGTTCGTACCGGCGCCGATGGAGCCGATCGCACGCTGGCGGTCAGACTGGCCGTGGCTCATAGGGCCGCCACCGTACCCATGGCGCTTCATCACACCCGCGAAGCCTTTACCCTTGCTGACACTGGTGACATCAACCGTGTCACCCACAGCAAAGCTATCCACCTTGACGGTGTCGCCCTCTTTGAGTTCATTCTGCTTGGTGCGGAATTCACGCAGGTAGCGCAAGGTAGGCGCCTTGACGCGGTTGAGGTGGCCCAACTGGCCACCGCTCAGGTGCTTCGCCTTGGTTTCGCCAAAGCCCAGCTGGACCGCGCTGTAGCCCTCAACATCCGGGCGGCGGATCTGGGTGACAAAGCAAGGCCCAGCTTCGAGGAGCGTGACCGGCACAGCACGGCCTTGCTCGTCGAAAATCTGGGTCATACCGATTTTCTTGCCAATAAGCCCTTTAAACATCTCAGTTTGTCTCCTACAAAAATTTGTCTGGGACTGTCAGTCTGGGCTAGACCGCATCATCCCGAGCAGCGTAGTCAGTTGCCTGCGCGTGGGTGGCTCTTTACCACCCCGGCCGGCAGCTCTTACACTGCCCCTACTCAAAACTTATGCCTGCCCACCTTTGCGGGTGGGCAGGCGTGTACACACAGCCTGTAACTATACCAAACAGTTGGCAATCCGTCCAGACTTAGATCTTGATCTCAATGTCCACGCCGGCCGGCAGGTTGAGGCGCATGAGCATATCGATGGTCTTGGAGTCAGGCTCCATCACATCGATGATGCGGTTGTGCGTGCGGATCTCAAAGTGCTCGTGCGAGTCCTTGTCGATGAACGGCGAGCGGCGCACGGTGAACAGCTCACGCTTGGTGGGCAGGGGAACCGGCCCCACCACGCGGGCGCCCGTGCGCTCCGCCGTCTCGACGATGCGCTTGGCCGACTGATCGATCACGCGGTGATCGTAAGCCTTGAGACGAATACGAATCTTCTGCTTGGTAGTTGCCATATTCCTTATTCCAAGATCTGGGTGATGACGCCAGCACCCACGGTCAGGCCGCCTTCACGAATGGCGAACTTGGAGCCCTGCTCCAGCGCCACCGGGGTCTGCAACTGTACCTGCAGGTTGACGTTGTCGCCCGGCATCACCATCTCAACACCACTCGGCAGGGTCACTTCACCAGTGACGTCCAGGGTGCGGATGTAGAACTGCGGCTTGTAGCCGGTGAAGAAGGCT
>JAJTXV010000009.1 GCA_021463845.1 Anaerolineales bacterium
GTGATCGCCGCAGTCAGGGTCGTCTTGCCGTGGTCGATGTGTCCCATCGTGCCCACGTTCAAGTGCGACTTGCTGCGATCAAACTTTGACTTCGCCATTTACCTTTTCTCCTTAATTCCAGTCTGTATAAGTTCTAGTTGGCTTTGATCAGCTCTTCGGCCAGCTTCTCCGAGACCTGAGTGTAATGATCGAATTCCATGGTGAAGGCGCCGCGGCCCTTGGTGGCCGAGCGCAATTCCGTGGCATAACCGAACATCTCCGAGAGCGGCATCATGGCCCGGATGGCCTGCACCCCGCCGGGGCGCATGTCCATACCCTGGATCTCACCGCGGCGAGCGCTGAGCTGGCCCACGATGTCGCCCAGGAACTCTTCGGGCACGGTCACTTCCACTTTCATGATCGGCTCCATCAGCACGGCCTTGCCGATGCGCATACCTTCCTTGAAAGCCATGGAGGCAGCCATCTTGAACGCCATTTCATTGGAGTCAACTTCGTGGAACGAGCCGTCATACAAGGTGACCTTGGTGTCCACCACCGGATAGCCGCCCACAACGCCGGACTCGGCCGCTTCCATCACACCCTTCTGCACCGCCGGGATGTATTCCTTGGGAATAGCGCCACCGACGATCTTGTTCTCAAAGGTCACGCCCTTGCCGGGCTCATCAGGAGCCATCTCAAAGACCACGTGGCCATACTGGCCGCGGCCGCCGGACTGCTTGGCGTAGCGCATCTCGGCCTTCTTGACCTCGCGCGTGATGGTCTCGCGGTAAGCCACACGCGGGCGGCCTACGTTGGCCTGCACGCCGTACTCACGCATCATGCGGTCCACCAGGATCTCGAGGTGAAGCTCACCCATGCCGGCGATGACCGTCTGGGCCGTCTCCGGGTCAGACTTGACGCGGAAGGTGGGGTCTTCTTCAGCCAGGCGATGCAGAGCTTCGGCCATCTTGTCCTGGTCAACCGCGGTCTTGGGTTCCACCGCGATGGAGATCACCGGCTCGGGGAAGCTGATGGCTTCCAGCACGATCTGCTTGGTCTCGTCACACAGGGTGTCACCCGTGATGGAGTTCTTGAGGCCAAGCACGGCGCCAATGTCGCCGGCTTCCACCACATCGATCTCCTCACGGCGGTCAGCATACATACGGATCAAGCGGCCCACGCGCTCACGCTGGCGCTTGACCGGGTTATAGATGGAGCCGCCCTTCTCCACCTTGCCGGAATACACACGGAAGTAGGCCAGGCGGCCCACATACGGGTCAGCCACGATCTTGAACACCAGCGCAGCGGCCGGTTCGTCGTTGGTGGCGTGGCGCTCCACAATTTCCTCGGTGCGCGGGTCAATGCCCTTCACTGCCGGTACGTCCAACGGGGAAGGCAGATAATCGATAACCGCGTCCAGCACGGCCTGCACGCCGCGGTTCTTCAAAGAAGAGCCGCAGAAGATGGCATTGGCCTTGCCGGCGATGACGGCGCGGCGCAGGGCGCCCTTCAGCTCGTCAACGCTGATCGCCTGGCCGTCCAGGTACTTGACGGTCAGCTCGTCGTCGGTTTCAGCGATCGATTCGACCATGCGCTCGCGCTGCTCGGTGGCAGCCGCCTGCAGGTCAGCCGGGATCTCGCCTTCCACCGGCTTGCTGCCGTCGTCAGACCAGATGATCGACTTCATCGAGAGCAGGTCAACCACGCCCTGGAAGCTGGATTCAGCGCCAATGGGCAGCTGCATCACGATCGGGTTGGCGCCCAGGCGGGCGCGGATGCTCTCGACGCTGCGCTCGAAGGAAGCGCCGATACGGTCCATCTTGTTGATGAAGCAGATGCGCGGCACGTTGTAGCGGTCAGCCTGGCGCCACACAGTCTCAGACTGCGGCTCCACGCCCATCACGGCGTCAAACACCACGATACCGCCGTCCAGCACGCGCAGAGAGCGCTGCACTTCGGCGGTAAAGTCAATGTGACCCGGGGTGTCGATCACGTTGATGAGATGGCCCTTCCACTCAGCGGTCACTGCGGCGGATACGATGGTGATGCCGCGCTCGCGCTCTTGCTCCATCCAGTCGGTAACCGTGTTGCCTTCATCCACATCACCCAGGCGGTGCGTCTTGCCGGTGTAGAACAAGATACGCTCGGTGGTGGTGGTCTTACCGGCGTCAATGTGGGCAATAATGCCTATGTTTCTAAACTTCTCGAGTGGGTAATTAGCCATTCTCTTCTAAATGCTCCAACAGAACTAAATACGGTAATGGGAGAAGGCGCGGTTGGCCTCTGCCATCTTGTGGGTTTCTTCTTTTTTGCGCACCGAGGCGCCCTGCCCCTGGGCAGCTTCGCTCAGTTCGCCGGCCAGTTTCTCGGCGAACGACTTGCCGCCGCGCGAACGGGCCGAGGCCACGATCCAGCGGGCAGCCAGCGCAAAGGAGCGGGCGCTGTTGACTTCCATCGGCACCTGGTAGGTGGAACCACCCACACGGCGGGGGCGCACTTCCATGCTGGGGCCAACATTCTTCAGCGCCGCCTGGAATACTTCCAGCGGGTTCTGCTTGGTCTTGGCCTCGATGAGTTCGAAAGCATCGTAAATGAGGCGGGTGGCGGTGCTCTTCTTGCCATCCAGCATCATGCGGTTAATGAAAGCCTGCACCTCAGTGCTGTTGTAGCGCACATCCGGGGTGCTTATGCGTTTGTCAGGGCGTCTGCGTCGTGCCATTTACTCTGTTCTCCACTTAAATGCGGCAAGCTCACTCAGTGAGTGAGCTACGCCTTGGGGCGCTTGCTGCCATACTTGGAACGGGCTTGTTTGCGGTCATTCACGCCGGTAGTATCCAGCGTGCCGCGCACGATGTGATAGCGCACACCCGGCAGGTCTTTCACACGGCCGCCGCGCACCAGCACAACCGAGTGCTCCTGCAGCGTGTGGCCTTCACCCGGGATGTAGGCGGTCACTTCCATGCCATTGCTCAGACGCACACGTGCGATCTTGCGCAAGGCCGAGTTTGGCTTCTTGGGGGTCATGGTGCGCACCACGGTGCAAACACCACGCTTTTGCGGCGCACCCTTGGGCTGGCGGATGCGGCGCTGCTTGTACGTGTTCAACACATACTGCAGCGCAGGCGCCTTGGTCTTGCCGCGCTTGGTCTTGCGGCCCTTACGAACTAGCTGATTGATTGTCGGCATTACTGCGTTCCTTCTATTCCTTGTTCCTTGGTCACACGGCACGCGTCACCGCTTACCGCACATCTGTCGGGCCGCTGCCCAGCAGGCTATTCCGTTGTGCGTACTGCGCCGGACTGCTACGATCCGCCGCCGTACTTTCCGGCCCCACCCCGCCCGTTCCAGGCGGCGGTGGTAACCGGTGGCGAAAGCGGTCTTTGCTTTCGCCCAACTCTGTGAATGAGCAGCTTGCTGCTCATTCACAGAGTACGAGGCCACCGATGTTCGTGATGGCCTCGTTGTATTACTTGGCTCTGTTCCGCAGTTGTCTGCGGTATTCAGTTCCGTAGACTGAAAATAGGCACTCGGCCCATTTTCAGCCCTACGCGAGGGCGGATTTTAACCGCACTCGTTACACCCGTCAAGGTGTTTTCTTCAGGTCCTCACCCAGCCCTAGCAGGCCGGTGCCCAAGCGCGGCGGCCGAGCACGCTGCTCTTCCTTACCGAACTTGACCACGCCGTCCTCTGTCTCAGCTTCCACCGAGAGGCCCAGGGACTGCAGTTCCTTCACCAGCACACGGAAAGAAGCCGGAATGCCAGGCTCCTCGATCGGTTCGCCCTTGACGATGGCTTCGTAGGTCTTGACGCGGCCCACCACATCGTCAGATTTGACGGTCAGCATTTCCTGCAGGGTGTAGGAGGCGCCATACGCTTCCAACGCCCACACTTCCATCTCACCGAAGCGCTGGCCACCGAACTGGGCCTTACCACCCAGCGGCTGCTGGGTCACCAGGCTGTACGGGCCGGTGGAGCGGGCATGCACCTTGTCTTCCACCAGGTGATGCAGCTTGAGCATGTTCATCACGCCCACGGTCACAGGCTGGTCATACTGCTCGCCGGTCTTGCCGTCACGCAGGGCCTGCTTGCCGAGGTACGGGATCGGCTTGTGGTGCTTCACCATGGCCTGTTGGGCCAGGGTGCGCAGCTCGTTCTCATCGGCGTTCTTGCCGGGGTCGTCTTCACCCAGGCTCACCAGCCACAAGCGGGCGCAGGCATTCGAGGCCTTCTGGCCGCGTTCCTTGCGTACATTCATGGCGATGTCAGCCTGCTCAAAGGCCAGCAGTTCATCGGCGTTGTAGCCCTTTTCCTTCAGCCACTCGCGCACTGCCGACTGGCGGGCGTACGAGGGGTCCTGCGCCAGGCGGTTCACACTGTACTCCTTGCCCAACCACTGCTCCAGGTACAGGTTGCGCACTTCATTATCATCTTCCAGCGATTCGGCGTCGTACTTGCCGTTCTGCTCAGCCAGCCAGGCCCAGGCATTTTCACCCGTTTCCTTCCAGGCTTGGTCCATCAGCCAGGCACGCGCCAGCTCAGCTTCGATCTCGTTCTCGCTGGCGCCGTCAAACACCGGCACCAGAGCACGGAAGCCGAGCCGCTTGGCGGCCCAGCCCAGGTGGGTCTCCAGGATCTGGCCGATGTTCATACGGCCAGGCACACCCAGCGGGTTCAGGATGATGTCCACCGGAGTGCCATCCTCGAGGAACGGCATGTCTTCCACCGGCACCACCTTGGATACCACGCCCTTGTTGCCGTGGCGGCCAGACATCTTGTCGCCCGCCGTGATCTTGCGGCGCTGGGCTACCGAAACGCGCACCATCTTCTCCACGCCGGCTGACAACTCAATGTTGTCCTCGCGGGAGAAGACCTGCACGTCCACCACCTTGCCGCGCTCGCCGTGCGGCATACGCAGCGAGGTGTCCTTCACATCGCGTGACTTCTCACCGAAGATGGCCCGCAGCAGGCGCTCTTCCGGGGTCAGCTCCTTCTCACCCTTGGGCGTGATCTTGCCCACCAGGATGTCGTTGGGGCCGACCTCGGCGCCAATGCGCACGATGCCGTATTCGTCCAGGTCCTTCACGGCTTCCTCACCCACATTGGGGATGTCGCGCGTGATCTCCTCGGGGCCGAGCTTGGTGTCGCGGGCCTCGAGCTCATATTTTTCGATGTGGATGGACGTGAAGCGGTCGTCCTGCACCATCTTCTCGCTGATCAGGATGGCGTCTTCAAAGTTGCCACCCTCCCAAGAGAGGAAGGCCACCACCGCGTTCTGGCCCAGGGCCAGCAAGCCATCCACGGTGGAGGATGAGTCGGCGATCACATCGCCCTTGCGCACGCGCTGGCCCTTCACTACGGCCGGGCGCTGGTCAATGCAGGTGCTCTGGTTGGAGCGCTGGTACTTGCGCAGCTTGTAGGCGCGGTCCTTCTTGCTCTTGCTGCCCTTGATGACCACTTCATCACCACTGACGGAGATGACTTCGCCATCTTCCTCAGCCTGGATGACCTGGCCGGAGTCCTTGGCGGCGTGGCTCTCCATGCCGGTGGAAACCAGCGGCACTTCCGGCACCAGCAGCGGCACGGCTTGCGACATCATGTTCGAGCCCATCAGGGCGCGGTTGGCGTCGTCGTGCTCCAGGAACGGGATCAGCGCGGCGCTGATGCCCACCACCTGGTGAGGCGCCACATCCATATAGTCAATTTCCTCCGGGCTGGCGAACATAAAGCCGGAGTGGTAGCGGCAGGAGGCACGCTGGCGCACGAATTCCTTCTCGTCGTTCAGCAGCGCATTCGCCTGCGCGATGTAGTAACGGTCCTCGTCATCGGCGGAAAGGAAGGAGATCTCATCCGACACATACGGAACGATGAGCACTTCCTCGACATTGACCTTGGCGATGTCCTTGGCCAGCTTCTCGTCGATGCGGGCGCCTTCTTTGGCGATCACTTTCTCGCTCTTGGAGTCCACCACGTCTTCGCGCAGCTTGCGGCCCAGCAGACGCTTGTCGTCCGGCGCCAGCTTGCCGATCACCTTGCGGTACGGGGTCTCCACGAAACCATAGTCGTTCACGCGGGCGAACGAGGCCAGGTTGCCGATCAGGCCGATGTTCGGGCCTTCCGGGGTCTCGATCGGGCAGATGCGGCCGTAGTGCGAGTGGTGCACGTCACGCACGTCGAAGCCGGCGCGCTCACGGCGCAGACCGCCCGGGCCCAGGGCCGAGACGCGGCGCTTGTGGCGCAGCTCAGACAGCGGGTTGGTCTGGTCCATGAACTGCGAGAGCTGGCTCGAGCCGTAGAACTCGCGCAGCGCCGCCACCATCGGGCGGATGTTGATCAGGGTGATCGGCGAGAGCTGCTCCTGGTCACGGATGGACATGCGCTCTTTGATGACGCGCTCCATGCGGCGCATACCCACGCGCAGCTTGTTCTGGATCAGCTCACCCACCGTCTTGAGACGGCGGTTGCCCAGATGGTCAATGTCGTCAGCCTTCTCGACGCCGTTGTTGATCAGGATCATGCGGCGGGCCAGGTTCACCAAGTCCCACTTGGTCATGGTGCGGTGGTCCAGCGAGACGCGCTCCTTCTGGCCCAGCTTCTGGTTCAACTTATAGCGGCCCACGCGCTCCAGGTCATAGTGGCGCTGGTCGAACAGCTGGGTCTCGAGGAACTCGGTGGCGTTGTCCAGCGTAGCCGGGTCGCCGGGGCGCATGCGCTTGAAGAACTCGATCAGCGCGGCCTGCGCGATGCTCAGCTTGCCGTTGTTGGTGTCCCACTCCGGCTCCTGGTTCAGGGTCGCCTGAATGAACTGGCGGTCCGGGTTGGTGTCAATGTCGGCGAACAGCGCCAGAATTTCTTCGTCGGTGCCGTGCTTCAGCGGCGAGGTGCGGTTGCCGTCGTCCACGGCGCACAAAGCGCGCAACAGTACCGTGATGGGCACGGTGCGCTTGCGGTTGAACTTCAGGGTCAGGTAGTCGGCCTTGCGGGTCTCGAATTCCATCCACGCGCCGCGGTCCGGGATCAGCTTGGCGGTGGCCAGCGGGCGGTTGGTGGCGCGGTCGAGCGGGGCTTCGAAATACACACCCGGCGAGCGGATCAGCTGCGATACCACCACGCGCTCAGTGCCGTTGATGATGAAGGTGCCCTTCTCGGTCATCTCCGGGAAGTCACCCAGAAAGATGTCTTGCTTGATCGGCTCAGGCACATCCGGCCCGGCCAGCAGCACGGAGATATACAGCGGGCTGGCATAGGTCAGGTCGCGCTCAATGCACTCTTCAATTGAGAACTTGGGCTCTTCGAACCAATACTTGAGGTCCCACTGCTTGGCTTCCGGCGTGCGGCTGGGGAAGTACAAGCGCATGCCCTTGTTGTAGGACTCGATGGGAGAGATCTCGTGGAACAGGTCGCCCAAGCCATCAGACTTGAGGCGGCGGAACGAACTGAGCTGCACCTCAATGAGGTCAGGCAGTTTCAGCTGCGTCGACAGACGTGAATAAGTTTTGGTGGGAAGAGCTTGCGCCATTCAGCGCCTCCTAAGAAGGTGTACAATGAAAAAAAGACCAGCCGCTCCTAAATTCACAAAGGGCGGCCAGCTTGCGACAGGTGATTATAGAGCATGCGGTCTACAACTGTCAAGGTTAAGTAAAGGAAGAATGCGCCTGACAAGCACAGGTTTGACGTTCCCCCTGCCCGTGCTGTATCATACCACCTCCAGGTTGGTCGGATGATCGCGGGTGTCCTTCGGGGTGCTCGAGGAAAGTCCGCACTCCACAGGGCATGGCACCGGGGAAACCCCGGGGCGGGGAAACCTGCCGGATCGGGCCACAGAAATACACCACCGCGCAAGCGGCCAGGGTGAAATGGTGAGGTAAGAGCTCACCGGCGCGGCAGTAATGTCCGCGGCCAGGCAACCCCCGCCCGGAGCAAGGCCAAACAGAGGTGAGCAGCGGCCCGCTGCGTCTGAGCCTCGGGTAGGCTGCACAGATAGATGATCATCCAAGTGTGCTTGCACACTGGACAAAATGCGGCTTATAGACCAGCCTGGAAGCAATGCAGCTGCACCCCTCCCCGGGGGCAGCTGCATTGCTTTTAAGGCTGGTCCGCAGCCGCCGAGTCTCAACCAGTAAAACGGCTATTCGCCGAAATTGTTGCTCACTAGCTCGCTGAGTGCGGCCAGCGCGGCCTCGGCGTCCTCGCCTTCGGCCGCCACTGAGATCACCGAGCCCTTGGTGACCGCCAGGGTCAGCAGACCCAGCAGGCTCTTGGCGCTGACGCTCTTGCCATCAAAGCTTACCGTGATCTCAGCCTGGTGCTTCTGGGCCGCCTTTACAAACAACGTGGCCGGGCGGGCATGCAGCCCCACCTCGTTCTCGATCGTCAATTCAACAGACTTCATAGCTCTCCTCAAACGGGAGCCGGAGTTTCGCTTTCAATGCAGTTGGATGAACAACGCCAAGCCAGACTTAATACTTGACGTAGTAACGGTACTCTCGGCCGACGTAGTAACAAATGTTGTACTCAGTGAACAGCCGGTCGGTGCTGTGGCTGATCTTGACGCTCTTGAGCACCGGCTCAGACTCGGCAATCCGCAGCTTCTGCGCCACCTCGGGCGGGGGCAGCATCGCCTCCAAATAGTCCAGCGCCGAGGTGAAAAAGATGCCGAACTGGCCCAGGTACTCGTAGAACGACTCGTAGTAGTCTTCCGGGTTGGTCGAGAAATCCCGCGTGAACGGGAAGGTATTGATGGAGTATCCAATGATCACCCCACCCTCGATCGCCCGCACCCGCTTGAGCTGCAGAATGCGGTGCCCTTCCGGGATGTTCAGAATGCCCGACTGGATCTTGTCGGCTTCCGTGACCACCAACTCCACATCAACAGTGATGGCCTTCTTGCCCAGGGCGTGCATTTCATTGGTGAAGCTTTTAAGCAGCGGGCGCTCTTCCAGGTTGGCCTGCCAGTCAGTGACAAAGGTGCCCTTGCCGCTCTGGCGCACCAGATAACCGGCATTCTCAAGTTCGTTGATGGCTTTGCGGATGGTGATACGGCTGACCTGGTACTGCTCGCACAGTTCCATTTCGGTCAGGATCTGGTGGCCGGGCTTCCAGTGCCCAAACAAGATCTTGTACCGCAGCTCTTCTTCGATCTGGCGGTACTTGGGCAACGACGTCTTGGAGCTCTGGCTCTGCATGTTGTTATCGCCAAACTGTGGAAACCGGATGCCCCACAGGCCCATTATGCCAACAAGGCCTCGAGGATCTCTTGCTTCGACTGTGATTCTTCGATCAGCTGCTTGATTTTATCATCAAGCAATTTCTTGGCCACATTCGCCAGGATCTTCAAATGCAGATTGTCGGCATTGTCATCCGGCACCGCGATCCCGAACACCAGCCGGGCCTGCTCGTCCTCGTTCCAGGCGATCGGCGCCGCCAACCGCACGAACACCAACCCAGACTCGCCCACTCCGGCCGAGCGGGCATGTGGGATGGCGATCTGGTTGCCGATGCCGGTCGGCACCATCGCCTCGCGCTCGTACACATCGTCGATGTACCGCTGGCGGTCCTTAAGCCGCCCGGCCGCCTGCAGCAGGTCGGCGATCTGGCCGATCACGGCCGCTTTGTCCGCCAATGCCACATCCAGGGCGATCAGGTCTTGGGTGATGATGTCGCTCATTCAAAGTTCCTTCGCTGCCTGCTCCACAGTTCCTGGCTGGCTGGCGAAACGCCAGCCAGCCAGGTCTCAAGGAGGTGTACTCTACTTCTTCTTTTCTTCAGCGTTGGGCAGCAACATGCCCATCATCACCGCCGCCACCAGAGTACCGATGGCGCCGAACAGCAGATACAGTGGCACATTGTTCACCAGGGGAATGGTGAAGATGCCGCCGATCGGTGCGCTAAGGGTAATGCCGGTCAGGCCAGCCAGGGCGCCGCCCACGGCCGCGCCGGTCATGATGGAAGGCAGCACGATCTTGGGGTTAGCGATCACGAAGGGAATCGCACCCTCAGCAATGAAACTCAGGCCCATGATGGTGGCCGCCTTGCCGGCGTCACGCAGTTCCTCCGTGAACTTCTTGGGGAACAGGATGGTGGCCAGGGCGCAGCCACCGCTGATGGCGAAGGCCGCCGTAGCGATGGAGCCCATCGCCACGGAGGGAACCGCGCTGCCATCCGCTCCGGTCAAGGTAGCCACCGAGAACAGGTAGGCGGCCTTGTTCACCGGGCCGCCCACATCGAACGCTGCCATGGCGCCCAGCACCGCACCCAGCACCGCCGCATTGCCGGTGCTCAGGTTCTGCAGGAAGGCGTTGACCGCGTTGTTGAGCGGGGCCACGAAGGCGTTGATGGCGATCATGCCCAGCGCCACCAGAATGGTGCCGATGACCGGGTAGATGATCAGGGTCTTGGCGCCTTCAAACGAACGCGGCAGGCCCTTCAACGCGCTTTTCAGCAGGTTGATGATCCAGCCCGCCAGGAACGCGCCAGCGATCGTGCCCAGAAAGCCGGAGCCGCCATCGCGGGCCAGCAGACCCACAACCACACCGGCCAGCAGGCCGGGGCGGTCAGCGATGGAGTAGGCAATGTAGCCGCCCAGGATGGGCAGCATCATGCCGATGGCCGTTGCGCCGGTGGTCAGCAGCCAGGCCGAAACCGGGTTGCTGGCGCCGAAGGTGGCCGTGCCAGAGTTGGCCGCATCAAACAGGAAGGCGAACGAGATCAGCACGCCGCCGGCCACGATGAACGGGATGAAGTACGACACACCCGACATCAAATGACGATATATAGCTTTTCGATCCATATCTTCTCCTTTAGGACCAGCCTATCGGCTGGTCAAGCGAAACCTAAGCTTTGAATGCTCATCGAATGGATATCTGCCTGCCCTGCCGCCTCCTTATGGGTTGTAAACTTCAGCTTTGCCGTCTACGATTTGTTGAATGACCTGCTCGCCGCGATGAATGGCATCAGAGGATGACACCGTCAACACCGGCTTGCCGCGGAAGCGCTCCATTTCCACCATTGTGTCAACAGCCAGCACAATGGCCTCGGCTTCCTCGATATCTTCTTCCGTCAGGCGGTTCTCAGTCCCGCCAGCCCCATTGGTCTCCATCTTCAAGTCATAACCGTGCTGCTTGGCAAACTTGATCAGGGTTTCTGCTGCAATGTACGTGTGGGCAATGCCTGCCGGGCAGGCTGCCACACCAACCAGTTTCTTCATCTCACTCATCCTTTCTTCTGGCTGATCACCAGGTTCAATAGTTCGCCAGCCTGGAACTGCTCAGCCAGCTTGTCTTGCGGGGTATGGGTCTCTTCCATCAGGTCGGTCTTGGCGGTTACCCGCAGGCCGCTGCCCAACGAGAGCGTGCCGGCCTTCACCGGCTCAGCCTCGGCATTGAACAGGCGCAACACGTAGCCTTCGCCGCCGTCTGACTTGATCAGCGTGCCGAAGCTCACACTCGGCTCGATCGAGCCAAAGGTGTAGCTGGCCGGCAGCGGCGGGTTCCACGGATTGATCGGGAAGTAACTAATAAGGAAGAAAGTCGGGTCGATCTTCTGCTTTTGGCTGTAGATAGGGTCCACCGCGAAGATGGCGTATTCGCGGAACAGCTTGTTGCCGTCCAGTTTCGCCGAGAAGCCAATGCCGAAATCAAACTCCACTGTGCCCTGCATCTGGTGGGTGGGCGCCGGCAGCAGGCGCTCCGGCATGCCGCTGGGGCGGCCGGGGCGGCGGTGGCGGTCCGGCAGGCCCACATAGCCCATGGCCCGCAACACCGTCAGCATCAGGTCGCCAAAGCCATCGCCCACAAACTCGTATTCTTTGAGGCTGCGGGTGAACACGGTCAGCACGCCCTTGTCATCCTGGGTGCTGACATGGTTCAGCAGCGGGCCGGTGGCGCTGGGCTCTTCGAAGTAGTTCTTTTCCTTCCAGATTGCCATCTCTTCGCGCATACACGGGCGCTCGATCAGGCTGTACTGCGCCCCGGCGTGGAAGCTTTCGATGCGCTTGCCGGTGCGCAAGCCGATGCGCAGGCGGTGGTCTACGCTGCCGTTGACCACTTCGCCGCGTACCCGCAGGATCCCGCTGTCATCCAGGCTCAGCACCACCCAGAACGGCAGCGTGTGGTCGGCCACATGCTGCTTGCGTTGCTCCAGGTTGCTGGGAATGGACATCTCGCCTTCAAAGCGCATCTCAGCATGCAAACCGGTCTGGATGCTGCTTTTAAAGTCAGCCGCGCTGATCTCGCGCGTAACCAGCCATTCGTCCTCAGGCGCCGGGTAGTCGTAGTCGTAGCTGTCGCCTTCGTCGCCGCCATCCTGGAAGAACAGCGCCCTCTGCACGCTCTGGCCGGTCTGCTTGTCGGTGATGGTGATGCCATCCGCATCGCAGGTGACGCTGAGGTACTTGTTTTCAATTGTGTGCTTGTTCTGAGAGGGTGCTGCTTCGGGAACCACATCGCCCTGCTCTACGACCGAGAGAGTCTTGTACGAAATGCCGTCAAATTCGCCCAGGTTGCAAAGGATCTCCGTGCGGTAGAACCACACATCTTCATTCATATCGGCCGGGTTCTTGCGCACCACGCCCCAGTAGTGTTTGACCTGCTCCAGCACCGTGTACGGCAGGGTATTGCCCTCTAGCTCCAGGGTGAAGCCCGGGCCGCGCGTCACAATCGAGAGGCGTTGCACCATCTCGCGCTTCCACGGCAGGCTGTTGATCACCACCAGCGCCATACCCGGCAGTTGGCTGTCATCCACCGAGAACGACAGCAGCCGGCACAAATAGTCCCGCGTGCCGCGCATGATGTTGTACGAGATGCTGGCCATATCCTTGATGGCCTTGTTGGTCACATCTCCGTGCGTGGCCGAGCCGTGCGTCTGGCAGTTGACCAGCTTGTACCAGGTCTCATCGATGATGCCCTGGTCATACGGAATGCCGACCGCGTCCAGCAGCGCCATCATGGGCTGCACTTCATAGATGGCGCGCCGCTCCACCCGGTCGATCAGGGTCTTGATGTCTGAGCGCGCCGAGTGCATGCCGTTCATGTGCAGGCGGTGGTACTGCGGCGAAAGGATCTCGCCCACATGGGTCTTGAGGCCCTTGCCGTTCTTGCGCACATGCTCAAAGTATTCGGCCCAGGTGGTGTACTTGAACTCGATCCGGTCCTGAATGCTGTTGTAGTGCTTGATCTTCTCCGGGATGTCGAGCATGACCGGGTTCTGGTCAAACCCCAGCGGGAAGACGAACTCATTCTTGATCGTGCTGCGCTCCACCAGCCGGTCGATCAGCCTGGATACATCGATCTTGTTGTAGTCCTCAGCCTCATTCGTGAACAGCTTGCCGTCGCGGAAGGCGTGGGCGCCATACCCATAGCCTGACAGCAGCACGTTGCACAGCACCACGCTGCCGTCGTTGGATTTGAAATAGAACTCATTGCCCAGCCCATACACATCGCCCACCCCACGCGTGAACACGAATTCTTTGATGCTGAACTGGTTGTAGATCTTGGGCATGTCGCTGGCCGCCCCAAACGGGTCGGCCAGATAGGCGATCCGCGAGGCCTTGCCCAGCTTCTTGGCGTTCTTGATCCCCAGGCGCAGGTTGTTCACCACCGACTCGGCCGAGCTCATATACGTATCCAGCTGGGAAACGAACGGCCCGATCACCAGCTTGCCGCTGCTTACCAGGCCGCGCACTTCCTCGGTGTCCTCCGGGTGTAGCTGCAGATATTCATCAATAGCAACAGTCTGGCCATCGAAGAAAAAGTCCTGGATCTTGCCATCCCGGAAGGCGCGCAACATCTCACGCATGTTGTAGGCAAACACCACCATCGACTCCTGCGAGGTGAACCACCAATACGGGTCCCAATGTGTGTGGTGAATACCGTGTGCGATCAACTTCTCAGCCATCGATCTTGTCCTCTCGTACAAACGCCTTGTGCAGCACTACCGGCTGCTTGCCCTGCGCCAACACCTCGTAGCGCCCCAGGCTGGCCGGCACCAGAATGACGTCAAGGTACTTGGCGTCGTAATACTTGCTGGGGTCGTCCACAGACTGGATGCGGGCGGCTTCGCCGTCCACCACCGTCAGCACGCAAAAGCCGTCGCCGTTGTCGCCCTGGTAGCGGCTGCCGGTTTCCATTTCTACCCGGTGGGTCTCAAAGTACATGTCCTCGAACTGCCCCACCAGCAGCTCCTTCCAGCCCGCGCCCTCGGCTACCGGCCGCGGCTCGAAGGCGATGTTCTCCATCACCCAGTCTTCGTCGCGCTCAAAGCGCAGCGCCTGCTCGGCCAGCTTGGTGTGCAGCGGGCGCGGTTTGCCGGTAATGTCCATGCGCGTATAGTCGTAGATCTTGTAGGTATACGCGCTCATCGTCATGGTACCCAGCTCCAGCACCAGCTGGTTGCGGCCCGAACCGTGCACCGTGCCGGCCGGCAGCAGGATCTGCCGCCCCACGTTGGAAGGGATGCCGTGGATGTACTTCTGATAATCCACGATCGAGCCATCTTTCTCAGATTGGCGCGCCAATTCCAGAAATTCGTGCGGATCGGTGTCCTTCTTGAATCCGCAATAGGTCGCCGCGCCGTGGCCGGTCAGCACCACGTAGTACGCCTCGTGCTGGGCCGCAAAATCGCCGTAGAGTTGCCGCGCCATCTCATCATTCGGATGGCACTGGATCGACATGTTGCCGTTGCTGTGCCAGGTGTCGTCATAGTTAAAGCGGATCGGCAGGTAGCCGCCAAACTGCTTGAACATGCGCGCGCCCACAATGCTCTCGGCCGCCGCGTCCATGATCGTCAGGAAGGGAATGTCCAGCAGGTGCTCGCCAGCCTTGGCCAGGATGCTGGCTTCGGTATGGATCAGTTCGAACGACCAGGCCACTTTGTCCACCAGATGCTGGGGCACATTGCGGTAGCGGCGCAGGAACTGGCCGCCCCACACACCCTCCACATACACCGGCTTGGCGCGCAGCGGCCGCGCCTGCAGCTGGGCGAACACCGCCTGCAGGTCCGCCTTGCGCAGCAGGCTGAACGACAGGCTCGAGTCCAGCAAATAGAAGTCGATCGCCTGGCCGGTGATCAATTCTTTGCGGGTCCTGACCGCCAGCTCGTTGTCAATGAAATAGGTCTGGCGCACCACACTGTCCAACCCCATCCCCGGCGTGGCGCCAATGCACTGGTAGCGCCCGTCAAACACGCGCAGTCCCAGATCCTTGGGCGTCACATCAATGTAGACGACCGCCGCGGCAGCCTGGCGGAACACGGCGGCGGCGCTACCAAAGCCGTACAAGACGGTCGTCTTGTCGGCTGGCCGCGCCGCCACGAAAGCTTCGATCGCCGCCAAGTCGAGCAGGGCTTCAAAGCCCTGCTCGAACAGCTTGCCAAAGATCAGTTCCGGGTCCGTCTCGCGGTCCACCGGCAGATACGCCGCCAGCAAGGCCTGGATTTTGTCTGGGGAGCGATAAAATTGGGTCACATCTGCAGTGGCAATGTCTTGGCCGGCCTGCTTCAGCTGGCCCACCAGGCTGGCAATGTTGGCCGAGGGGAACCCGTCCAGCAGCACCAGGCCTTTTGGAAGCTCGGCAGCCAGGGTGCGCGCAATTTCATCGATCGAAGTTTTGAGCCCAGCGATGGGAGCAATGGTGTTGATGGCCGTTAGATCATCGAATGGAATTGGTTTGTACGCGAACCCCATGTGCCTGCACATGCCTCCTGTGGTGATAATGTTATAACAATATACTATTACCACCCACAAAACCTGTCAAGGGTGAAAGGTGCCCTTCTGGCAGGTATGCACAGAATTTCACCTTAGCGCGCATTGAGGAGACACAAGCATGGCAAACAAGACCACCCTCGGCTTTATCGGCCTCGGGCTGATGGGCAAACCCATGGCCGCCCATCTATTGAAGGCTGGCTTCCCCCTCTGGGTGCACAACCGCAGCCAGGCCGCCGTTGACGAGCTGTTCGCCCAGGGCGCCCAGCGTGCTACCTCCGCCAAGGAAGTCGCCCAGCACGCCGAGATCATCCTGACCTGCCTGCCCGACTCGCCTGACGTCGAGGCCGCCGTACTCGGCCCAGAGGGCATCCTCGAGGGCGCCCGGCCGGGCCTCATCGTCGTCGACCATTCCACCATCAAGCCCGCCACCGCCCGCCACCTGGCCACCCAGCTGGGCGAGCGCGGCATGCACTTTCTCGATGCGCCGGTCAGCGGCGGCCAGATCGGCGCCCAGAACGGCACGCTGACCACCATGGTCGGCGGCGATGCCAGCGCATTGGAAGCGGCCCGCCCGGCCCTCGAAGCCTTCAGCAAGGCGATCACCCACATTGGCGGGCCGGGCGCCGGCCAGGTGGCCAAGTGCTGCAACCAAATGATGGTTGCAGCCCAAATGGCCGCCATGGCCGAGCTGCTCATCCTGGCCCGCAAAGCCGAGGTCGACCCGCAAAAGGTCGTCGCCGCCATCAAAGGCGGCGCCGCCCAATGCTGGGCGCTCGATACCAAGCCCCAGCAACTCTTCGAGGGCAACCGCCAGCCCGGCTTCAAAGCTTACATGCAGGTCAAGGACATGGGCATCGTGATGGAAACTGCCAAGGAGCTCGGCATGCCACTCCCCGCCACCGCCGCCAACACGCAGCTCTTCAACGCCATGATGGCCCTCGACATGGCCGAGCTCGACAACTCCGCCATCGTGGGCGTGATGGAGCACCTCGCCGGAGTAGACCTGCTATGAGCCTGAGCAACGAAGCCCTCTGGCGCCAATACGGCGCTGCCATCGACGAGCTAAAACTGGTCATCGAGGATTGTCCGGACGAACTGTGGGAAGAAATGCTCTGGGCCGACCACCCCGATCAGTGGATGGCCAAAGGCTTCTCCAAGTTCTGGTACATCAGTTATCACGCCATCTTCTGGCTCGACATTCATCTCTTCGGCAGCGAAGAAGGCTTCGCCCCGCCTGCCCCCTACCCGTTGGTCGAGATGCAGCCGCACGAAACCTTGCCGCCTACTCTCGCCAAAGATGCAGTGCTGGACTACCTGGCGCTGTGCCGCCAGAAGTGCAAGGACACCGTGCTCAACCTGACGCCGGAGCAAGCCGCCCGCATCTGTAGCTTCCCCTGGGGTGAGCCGACCTACGGCGAGCTGCAGCTCTACAACCTACGCCACCTGCAGGAGCACGCCGCCCAGCTCAAGCTGTTCCTGGGCCAGCGCACCGGCTACCAAAGCCAATACGTCACCCGCGCAGAGGTGTAGCGCGCATCCGCCAAAACAAAAAGCCAACCCTTCGGGCTGGCTTTTTTTTAGTTAACTCTATACGGCTAAATAAACTCCCTATACACCAAGAACGCGCCTACCACCATCAGCAGCACGCCCGCCTGCAGCGCCAGGCGCCGCAGCCAGGGCGCCGCCAGCTCCTGGCGCAGCACCACACTCCACGCCCACCACAGCTGCGCTACCCCCAGCAGCAGGCTGCCGCTGGCCACCGCATAGGCGCTCAGCATCGGCCAGCCGCGGTCCATCGTTTTGTACAAGGCCGCATACAGCAGCAGCGCGATGCACACAATGTACAAGTTGCGCCACTGCACCTGGGCCGGGCTGGGGTTGCGGCGGCCGCGCTTGGCGGTCGCCAGGCGGCGGCTGGCCTGGCCTGCCACCACCAGCACCAGTAGCGCCATGATGGCGGCCGGCACATACGAATATGCATCCGGGCGCAGAAAATCAAAACCCAGCGCGAACAGCACCGCCGCCAGCGGCGTGGCCGCCGGGGCGCGTGCGGCCAACGCAGACGAGCCCCAACCGGCCGCCAGCTCACCGGCGGCCAGAATGCCCAGCCCAACCACAAAATAGCCCAACAAGTGACTCTCAGAGCCGCTGAACGCCCGCCCGCCGGCCTGGCCAACTACCCACACTGCCAGCAATATATACGCCGCGGCCGCCGCGCCGTGCGCCAGGCTGCGGCGCTCGCCGGCGGCTGCCCAGGCGCCGGCCGCCATTGCCACCGCGGCCAGGCCCAATACCAGCCACCACACCATCAGTCTTTCCTCCGCGCGTAGCCCATGCGCTCCAGCTGGCGCTCATCATCACGCCAGCCTTCATTAACCTTGACGCGCAGCTCCAGGAACACTTTGCGCTCGCTCATCCGCTCGATCTCTTCGCGAGCGCTTTGGCCGATCTTCTTGATCATGCGCCCGCCCTCGCCCACCACAATGCCCTTGTGCGAGTCGCGCTCGACAAAGATGGTGGCGTCGATCTTGGCGCCGCTCTCGCCGCGCTCCAGAAACTCATCGATCCGCACGGCAATGCCGTGCGGCACTTCCTCGCGCAGATGCTGCAGAGCCGCCTCACGGATCAGGTCAGCCGCAATTTGGCGCTCCCAGAAATCGGTCACCTGGTCGGGCGGGTAGAACGGCTCGCCCTCCGGTAGCAGCCCTTCCAGGGTCTGCAGCAATTCGGCCAGGCCCTCGCGGTTCACCGCCGAGAGTTCCACCACTTTGGCGGCCTCCACCAGAGCGCCGTACTGCTCGCGGCGCCCGCCGCGCTCGTCAGCGCCCAGCAGGTCCACTTTGTTCAGCGCCAGCAGCAGGGGCTGCTGGCGCGGCCGCTCGGCCAGCCGGGCGGCCAGGGCGCGGTCTTCCTCGGTAGGCAGCACCGAAGCGTCCACCAGGAACAGCAGCACATCGGCGTCATCGGCGGCGTACATGGCATCCGCGTTCATAAAGTCGCCCAATTTGCTGCGGCGCTCGTGCACGCCCGGGGTGTCTACAAAAATGATCTGGGCCGTTTCAGTGGTCATAATGCCCAGTTGGTTGCGCCGCGTGGTCTGCGGCTTGGGGGAGACCGCCGCCACTTTCTGCCCCAGCAGGGCATTCATCAGGGTGGATTTGCCCACATTCGGGCGGCCAAGTACGGATACATAACCTGCTTTAAATGTCATCACGCTCATTTTATCAGAGCGTGTCTCTCAGCAGCCGCTGGACAAAGCCAGCGCAATCATGTAAAATTCGCTCCGCTTTCATATAGGATTCGGAGGAATTACTTTGGCAAACATTAAATCTGCCATCAAGCGCAACCGGCAGAACGAAAAGCGCCGCCAGCACAACCGCACCTACCGCGGTGGCGCCAACACCTTTGTACGCAAGGCCAACGCCGCCCTCGCCGCTGGCGATGTGGCTGAGGCCAAGGAAGCCACCAAGGCTGCCGTCACCGCCCTGGATAAGGCTGCCAAGAAGAAGGTCATTCATGCCAACAACGCCGCCCGCCGCAAGGGCGCCCTGATGAGCAAGCTCCACGCGCTCGAAGCTGGCAAGAAGTAGATCCACCCTCGTATGCCAAAAGAGCCTGCGCATAGCGCAGGCTCTTTTTGTTGCGCAAACCCCTCAATCCTACGATTACCGTCTGAGGGGGTTCTGCGCTGCGCAGCAGCGCTGGGGGAACTGCTAACACGAAGTGCAGTTCCCCCTTAGCGGGGCCAGGGGCGGAGCCCCTGAAAAGAAACAAAGCACCAACTCCGCAGCGAACGCGGTAGTCAGCTAGTTACAGCATGCCTACCTTTATTAGCCAAAAGCAGATTGCTTCGCTTCGCTCGCAATGACAGCGGCTTTTTGCTGACCGCTGACCGCTGTCAGCTAACCGCTGCCAGCTAACAAACCGACCGCTTATAATCACGCCCTATGTTCAACGCAGAAAAAGCCGCCATCGAAGCGCGCATCACCGAATACTGCCAGTCGAACAACCTGCCCGCGCCCACCCTCACCTGGAGCCAGATCCCCTTCTCCGGTGAATGGGGCATTGCCACCTCCCTGTTCCAACTCGCCTCGCAGGAAGCGAAACAAAACAACCAGAAGATCAACGTACCCCAACGCGCCACCGAGTTGGCCGATACGCTCGCCAGCCAACTCCACGGTACTCCCGGCTTCAGCCGCATCGAAGCCGTCAAGGGCTATCTCAACCTGTACTTCTCCACCGCTGATTTCGCCGCGCGCGTCCTGGGCGCCGTGGCCCAGCAAGCCGGCCGCTACGGCTGGGGCGAGCCCCGCCAGCAGCGCGTCATGCTCGAGTTCTCGCAGCCCAACACCCACAAAGCCTTCCACGTCGGCCACCTGCGCAACATGATCCTCGGCGCCTCCCTCGCCAACATCCTCGAGGCGGCCGGCTACGAGATGGTGCGCGCCAACTATATTGGCGATTACGGCAAAGACGTGATGAAGTGGATGTGGAACTACACCAAACGCCACGCCGGTGAGCAGCCGCCCACCAAAGACGTCACCCGTTGGATGGGCGACCTGTATTCCGAGGCCACCCGCGAGCTGGAAGCTGACCCCAACGGCGAGGCTGAGATCCGCGAGCTCTTCTCCAAGTGGGAAGCCGAAGACAAGACCGTCTACGATCTGTGGCTGCTCACCCGCCAATGGTCGCTGGACGGCTTCAACGAGATCTACGCCCAGATGGGCATCCGCTTCGACCGCATCTATTTCGAGAGCGAGATGGAGCGCATCTGCAAGCCCATCATTGACGATCTCATTGCCCGCAAGATCGCCGTCGACGAACGCGCCGAGGGCGGCACCGTCGTCGTCAAGCTCGACGAGCTGCTCGGCACGCAAGAGAAATACCGCGTCCTGGTCCTTCTGCGCTCAGATGGCACTTCGCTCTATGGCGCCTGGGATCTGGCCCTCGCCCAGGTCAAGTTCAAGGATTACCAGCTCGATCAGTCCATCTACGTGGTCGATGTTCGCCAGAGCCTGCACTTCACCCAGGTCTTCAAAACCCTCGAGCTGGCCGGCCACGAAGCCCTGATGAAAAAGGTGCTGCACCTGCCCTACGAGATCGTCAACCTGCCCGGCAACGTCATCATCTCCTCGCGTGAGGGTGTGGTGGTGTTGCTCGAAGAGCTCATCGCCCAAGCCACCCAGCGCGCCGCCGCCATCGTGGCCGAGAAGAACCCCGAGCTCGACGAGGCTGCCCGCCTCAAGGTCGCCCAGCAGGTGGGCCTGGCCGCCATCAAGTACCCCATGCTGGCGCGTGAGACCACCAAGATCGCCACCTTTGACTGGGAAGCCGCCTTGGATTTCAACGGTCAGGCCGCCCCATACATCCAGTACGCCTGTGTGCGCGCCAACAGCATCCTGCGCCGCGCCGCGGCCGATGGCCACGCTGCGGCCGCCGGTGCGCCGGGGCACGCGCTGGAGCGCAGCGAGATCGAGCTCATCGAGTTGATCTCGCGCCTGCCAGACGCCGTTCAGCGCGCCGCCAGTGAGCACAAGACCCTCCACATCACCAACCTCACCTATGAGCTGGCCAAAGGCTTCAATGATTTCTACAACCAATGCCCGGTCCTGCAGGCCGAGGAGCCGCAGCGCAGCTTCCGCCTGGCGCTGGTGGCCGCTGCCCGCCAGGCCATGGCCAATGGCCTGGCCCTGCTCGGCATCGAGGCCCCCGAAGTAATGTAAACTTACAGCCTGGGCAATGAGCATTGGCTCCACTGCGCTCACCCCAGACCCCCTATCCACCATGACCCTGGAGTTTTATGCCGTCTGCGAGCCAACGCCGCTTCTATCTGACCCGCCCCACATTATTCGAGGTTACCTACAGCATCAACAATTGGATGGACCCCCAAGTCGAGGTAGACAAACAGCTGGCCCAACAGCAATGGGACGCGCTCTACCAAACCTATCTGGACCTGGGCGCCCATGTCGAAGTCTTTGAGCCCCTGCCCGGCTGGCCGGATTCAGTGTTCACCGGCGATTCGATCTTTCTCTACGGCAAGCAAGCCATCGCCAGCCGCTTCCGTTACGCCGAGCGCTCCGGCGAAGTGGAGCCGCAAGTCCAACGCTTCGAGGAGCGTGGCTACACCATCCACCGCCTGCCCGACGGCGTCAACTTTGAAGGCAATGGCGACGCCATGGCCTGGAACGGGCGCATCTTCGCCGGCTACGGCGTCCGCAGTGATGCGCGTGCCAACAACTTCCTCGCCCACACTCTCAATGTAGAAGTCCTTCCGGTCGAAGTCCTCGCGCCCCATTTCCATGTAGACACCGTGCTCTGCCCTCTTAACGAAACCACCCTGGCCTATGTGCCCTCCGCCATCGGAGCCGGCAGCCTCAAGATGCTGCGCAGCCTGGGCGCCATCCTGATCGAGATCGACGATGAGGAAGCCGGCAAGCTGGCGGGCAACTCCATGGTCGTCGGCGACACCGTCATCCTTAGCACTCAGCACGCGCCCCGCTACCAGGCCGCCCTGCAGGCCGCCGGCTTCCAGACCCGCGCCATGAACCTGAGCGAATTCACCAAATCCGGCGGCGGCGCCAAATGCCTCACCCTCGAAGCCTACAATCCTGCCTAAGCCTTGTTTGCCGTGTCGCCCTGAACAAAGCGAAGGGCATCCGCACAGCCAAAAAGTCTAGAAACTCGTTGGGGCGCACCGCAGTGCGCCCTTACTTATCAACGTAGGGCCAACGCTGCGCAGCAGCGTAGCATGCTTCGCCCTTTTGCTTTGTCATCCCGTGCGCAGCGAGGGATCCGTTCTACGCCAGCTTGGCCCCTACCTCATCTGAACCAAGCCGCGCCAATGTGCATCCTGAGCGCAGCGAAGGATCCCCATAGCGCGTAGTAGCTACTCAAGCTCTGCACAGAAGACGTGCCAACAAGGATTCTTCCCTGGTCGGCACCGGCGACCTGGTGTCTCTGTACAAACCCGGTCAGAATGACACTGGGCCTGGCGCGCCTGCTTAAACAAAAAACGCCTGACCTCAGGCGCCCAATGCAGCAATCGTGTAATTTCGCTACTCGGCTACGCCGAGTAGCCACCGTAGGTGGCTAAATATCAAGCCGGTACCCCACCCCCCGCACCGTCACCAACAACTTTGGCTTCTTCGGGTCCTTCTCGATCGCATTGCGCAGCCAGCTGATGTGCACATCCAGCGTGCGCGTATCCCCCGTGTAGTTCGTCTTCCATGCCTTCTTGAACAGCGAATTGCGCTCCACCACTTCGCCTTTGCTCTCGATCAGCAGTTGCAGCAGCTTCACCAGACGCGGGGTCAGCACCGTCTTCTTCGTGCCCACTTTCACCGCATGGCTGTCCTGGTCCAGCTCGATCGGCCCCGCCTTCAGCAGCCGGCCTTCGGCCGGCGGCAGCAGCGGGGCGATCCGGTTCAGCAGCTTGCGCTGCGTGAACGGCAGCACCAGCACCTCGTTGGCGCACTCAAAGTCAGGTTCCAGCGGGCGGTTCGGGTCAGAGATCAGCAGGATCGGCATGCCATCCACCAGATTGCGGATGGATGTGCAGATGCGCCGCCCGTTCGTGCGCATCGAGGCCGCGTCCAATATCACCAGGTCATACTTGGCCTCGCCCACGCTCTCGAGCGCATCCTTGCCGGTCGAGACGCGCTCCACCTGGAAGCCCTTCTTAAGCAGCGCGGGCACAAATTCGCCGTTGCTTACCCAACGGCCTTCGACCCAAAGTATTTTTGTCTTGCTTGCTTGAGATAGTTTACGCGCCATAGCTGTTTACATTTGTCCCCAACGTGCTCAAAAGAGATGTGCGCATAAACTCATTTGCTTACCTAAGGCCGAGATTATATCGCACAAACCTTAAAGGTTTGCCATGACTTTAAGGTTAAGCCCGTTTGCTTTTCTTAAGGTAACCACATCACCTTAAACCTTCGCGTCTGCGCAATGGGGCGAGTGATAAAATAGCGCACTGTTTATCCGGCGCAAGCAGCCTTTGCCAGTATCCACAGTCTGGGCACTCAATGCCCGGAGGCACACATGAGCGAAATGGTAGAAGTCGTCATCGATAGCATCCGCGTGGGCTTAATGTCCCAACAACGCGTCGTCATCTTGCGTGAAGCCGAGGCCGATCGCTATCTCGCCATCTGGATCGATCCTTACATGGCCGAGCAGATCACCTTCGCCCTGCAGGAAGTCGAAGTCGCCCGCCCCATGACCCATGACCTCATTCGCGAAGTCGTGCGCGGCATGGACGGCCGCGTCATCCGCGTCGAAGTCCATGACCTGAAGGGTGATGTCTTCTACGGCAACATCGTCGTCGAGGTCAACGGCCGCACCATCGAGATCGACTCGCGCCCCTCGGACGCCCTGGCTGTGGCCGTGCGTACGCACGTCCCCATCCTCGTCGCCCGCTCCGTGCTCGATGCCGCTGGCATCGTGCCCGAAGAGGACATCGAGGGCGACCGCCCTGAAGGCGAGCGCGCCCTCCTCGAAGAGTCCGAAATGACCGATCAGGTCAACCCGGCCGAAGAGCGCCTCGAAGCCTTTGAAGACTTCCTCTCCCGTCTCGACATCGGCGACGAAGACGACGATGAGAACAAGCCCGCCAAGGGCAAGCAAAACTAAATGAGCGACGCGTACCCCCCGGACCTGCAGCCCCCCTCCGGCCCGCAGCAGCTGGTTCCCCACAGCCGCGAGGCCGAGGAAGCCGTCATTGGCTCGGTGCTGATCAATCCTGAGGCGTACTACGATGTTGCCGATTTCCTCACCGGTGAAGACTTCCACATCCACCGCCTGCGCTGGGTCTGGGAAGCCTTCACCCGCCTGCACGAGCAGCGCATCCCCATAGACCTGCTCACCGTCACCGAAGATCTCGACAAACAGGGCCACCTGGCCGAGATCGGCGGCCCGGCCTACCTCACCGGGCTCATCAACAACGTGCCCAGCTCCCTGCACGCCGAGGCCTACGGGCGCCTGGTCCAGCAGACCAGCATCCGCCGCCGCCTGCTGGAAGCTGCCAACAAGATCGCCAAGACCGCCTACCAGGAGAACCTCAGCGTCGAGGCCGCCATCGAGGAGGCCGAGAAGGCCGTCTTCGGCGCCAGCGACCACCAGCTCTCCACTGACCTCAAACCCATCAAGCAGGTCATCAGCGATTATTACGACCGCATTGACCAGCTCTCGCGCCGCAACGAGGAGTTCTACGGCGTGCCCACCGGCTTCATTGACCTGGACCGCCTGCTGAGCGGCATGCAGCCGTCTGACCTGCTCATCATCGCCGGCCGCCCCGCCCAGGGTAAGTCCAGCTTCCTGATGTCCATCGTCAAGAACGCCGCCCAGCTGCACAAGAAGCATGTCGCCATCTTCTCGATGGAAATGTCTAACGAGCAGCTCGTGGCCCGCCTGCTCTCGCAAGAAACCGGCATCAACTCGCAGAAGATGCTCAGCGGCAAGCTCGAGCAGCGTGAGTGGGACCTGTTCGCCCAGGCCGTCGAGACCCTCGGCGGCATCAAAGTCTTCCTCGACGATACGCCGGGCATCTCGCCCACCCAGATGCGTGCCAAGTGCCGCCGCCTCCATATGGAATTCGGCCTCGACCTCGTAGTCGTGGATTATTTGCAGCTCATGCAGGGCGACAGCCGCAACGACAATCGCGTCCAGGAGGTCTCGCACATTTCGCGCAGCCTCAAAGTCCTCGCCCGTGAGCTCAACGTGCCCGTGCTCGCCGCCGCCCAGCTCTCCCGCGCCGTCGAGCAGCGCGCCGACAAGCGCCCCATGCTCTCCGACCTGCGCGAGTCCGGCTCCCTGGAGCAGGACGCCGATATCGTCATGTTCATCCACCGCCCGGATCAATACGAAGAAGACAGCCTGCGCAAGAACATCGCCGAGATCATGGTCAGCAAGCACCGCAACGGCCCCACGGGCGTGGTGGAGCTGGTGTTCCGCGAGCAGTTGGCCAAGTTTGAGAACGCAGCCACGCGCAATGTAGACTTTGCGGGGTTCAATGAGCGCCAAACCGGGCAGTAGCTTCAACGGCTTCCCCGCCGGCAAGGTGCGCTTCACGCGCCTGCCCGGCCCCTTCTTCAGCGAGCTGCTGCCGCACATCGACAGCCTGGCCGAGCTCAAGGTCACCCTCTACGCGCTCTGGAAGCTCGAGCGCATGGAAGGCGAAGCCCGCTACCTGCAGCCGCAGGACTTCACCGAAGACGCACTCTTCCTCGCCGGCCTGCCCGGCGGCGAAGCCGACCTGGCCGCCGGGCTGCTGGCCGCCGTGCAGCGCAGCACGCTGCTGAACGCCCAGCTAGAATTAGACGGGCAGCCGCGTGAGTTCTATTTCCTCAACTCCGCCCGCGGCCGTGCGCTCTACGAAGCCGTCCAGAACGGCGAGTGGCAGCCCAGCGGCGACCCGCGCTACCCCATCGAGCTGGCCCACGAGCGCCCCAACATCTTTGCGCTCTACGAGCGCAACATTGGGGCGCTCACGCCCATGATGGCCGACGCGCTCAAGGACGCCGAGCGCGAGTACCCCCACGAGTGGCTCGAAGAGGCGATGCGCATCGCCGTGGAGAACAACGCCCGCTCGTGGAGCTATGTGCAAGCCATTCTGCGCAGATGGCAGGAAGATGGACGCGATGAGCGACGAACTGAAGGGAATTCTGAAAAAGATCGGCGAAAATACGTCGAAGGTGAATTCTCCGACTTCATCGAACACTAACCAGCCCGACGGGCACCTACGCCCCGAAATGGTTGGCGACCCCAACTGCCCGCACTGCGGCGGCCTGGGCTATGTACGCGCCGACAAACCGCTCGGCCATCCCGAGTTCGGCCGCACCGTCATCTGCATCTGCCGCAAAGACGAAGTCGCCCAGCAGGCCCGCCGCCGCCTCTACGCCATCAGCCGCCTCGATGAGCTCAACGAGCTTACCTTCGAGAATTTTGAGCCGCGCGGCCGCGTCGGGCTGCCCGCCCGCCAGGCCGATTCGCTCGAGCAGGCTTTGAACCAGGCCCAGCAGTTCGCCCAGCGTATGGACGGCTGGCTCCTGCTCGAGGGCGGCTACGGCAGCGGCAAGACCCACCTGGCCGCCGCCATCGCCAACTTCGCCGTCCAGGTTGGCCTGCCCACCATCTTCATCACCGTGCCAGACCTGCTCGACAGTCTGCGCTTCACCTACGGCTCCACCGAGGAGAGCTTCGAGGAGCGCTTTGAAGAGATTCGCCAGGCGCCCCTCCTCATCCTCGATGATTTCGGCACCCAGAACGCCACCGCCTGGGCGCAGGAGAAGCTCTTCCAGATCATCAACCACCGCTACATCAATCGCCTGCCGCTCATCGTCACCACCAACCTGGCCCTCGACCAGATCGAGGGCCGCATCCGCTCGCGCCTCAGCGACCCCGAGCTGGTCACCCAGATCCGTATGCTCGCGCCCGACTACCGCCGCCCCACTGACGACAGCGCCAACGAGCTGTCCTCGCTGCACCTGCTGCGCGAGCGCAATTTCGCCAGCTTTGACCTGCGCGAGGGCGAAGGCCTGCCCGCCGCCGACAGCCGCAGCCTGAAGAAAGCCTTCGACGCTGCCCGCAAGTTCGCCGAAAAGCCCAAGGGCTGGCTGCTGTTCACCGGCGGCCACGGCAGCGGCAAGACCCACCTGGCCGCCGCCATCGCCAACTATGCGCAAGACATTGGCCGCATGCCGTTGTTCATCATGGTCCCCGACCTGCTTGACCATCTGCGCGCCACCTTCAACCCCGCCAGCCCGGTCAGCTACGACCAGCGCTTCGAGGAAATTCGCAACGCCGAACTATTGGTCCTCGACGACCTCGGCACCCAATCCGCCACCCCCTGGGCCCGCGAAAAGCTCTACCAGCTCTTCACCCACCGCTACAACGCCCAGCTCCCCACCGTCATCACCACCGCCGACCGCCTCGAGGATTTGGATACAAGAATCAGAGCTAGGATGCTAGACACTAGGCTCTGTACTATTTATGCGCTAACTGCCCCCGCTTACACAGGGAGAAAAAAGCGATGAGCCTTCAGAGAAATCCAGCTCGGCGCAGCCGAGCGATTTCTCACGCGCTGCGCAGCAGCGCACGCATCCGCGCCCGCATGCTCGACACGCGCCTGTGCACGATATACGCACTAACGTATAAGGGACGGAAGAAGCGGTGAGCTTTCAGAGGAGTCTAGCTCGGCGCAGCCGAGCGATTTCTCACGCGCTGTGCAGCAGCGCACGCGCCCCCGGGCAGGCTAGAGCCTGTCTTTGGTCGTAATGTCGCCCCCATTACCCTCTTCTTTTCTACGGTAGCCTGTTGCTTTCTTTTTTACTGCTTTCTTTGCAGTCTTCTTTACTGCCTTCTTTGCAACTTTCTTTTTTGCGGCCTTTTTCTTGGCTACTGCCATCTTTGCTCCCTATAATAGTATTGGCTATTTAATATTCGGGAGTTTACTATGAAATTCGAACAAAAAGAGTTACTCGAGGAAACAAGACGCTTTCAAACTAATCAATTTGATGAAGTTGAAGTTGCGCGAAACACAGTGAAGGAAAACTTAAAAACTGCTAGTTTGATTCTTTCAGTATCTGCAGCCTTCATTGGTGCGAATATGAATGGATGCGAAGCTGGATGTCTACAGGGATTCACAAATTCAATTTACATTTATGTATTGTTAGTAGGCATTTCAATTTGGGCGCTGCTGCCAGTGTCCTTGAGAACTCCAGTAGAAATGTCAGAAGAGAATCTGCGTATCTACTATCGAGTCTATGAAACGAAGGCTGCATTGACCGAACGTTTAATAAACCGCTACCTCGTTTCTATCAACAACAACCGTATACCCGTTGAAAGAATAAAGCGATTAGCACTCTTTTCAGGGTTACTTCTCGGCCTGATGATCCTTTCTCTTGTGGCTCACTATATTCCAATTCGATAGAAAGACAATTCCCTAACCAAAGTATAAGAAACAAGACTCACTGGTAGCATGCTGAATCATGTGTCGACTCTATCGTTCCGAGTAGCTAGCATGCTTTCCACAAGTCAGCTTTAGCTACCACTGAGAGAACCTCCTCGCTATTCTTAACGAGCCACAGGCCGAGGAATCTTCCAAGAGTTTATCCCGCCGACAATTCTGAAACTAATTGCCGAAGAGGGCGAAGCATACTTCGCCCTCTTTTGCCGCCATTGCGAGGAGGCAAGGCGAGCGCAGCGAGCCATCTGCCAGAGCCTGTCCTGAGCGCAGCGAAAGGAAAGCAATCTTGGCTTACCCACCGCCCGCGAGCAACTGCTAGCTCAAGCCAGTCTTGGCAATCCTCCACCGAATTCCGTAGGGGCGCAGCATGCTGCGCCCTCCCGTCATTGCGAGGAGGCAAGGCGAGCGCAGCGAGCCATCTGCCGACGAAGCAATCTGCCTTCACCCCACTCCCTTCGGGAGTACCCCTCTCCCTCGGGGAGAGGGGAGACCGCCAACCATCCCAATAGAAACTCAACGGGTGAGGGCCTGTCCCTTGACACCCACCCCCAATTCGCCCCCAACTCCCCAAATCGCGCTATATAGCCCAAATGGGGAACCACCAAGACCAAGACGACCTAACACCCGCCGCTCGCCTCGCCCGCCTGCTCGAATTCGGCTCCGCCCCGCTGCCCACTGAGCCCATTCCCGAAGAATGGCATCCCTTCTATGAAGCCGTCTGGGAAGCTCTCGACACTGGCAAACAGGGGCGCTGGAAAGCCCTGCTCGCCCTCATCAAAGAGCCTGAGCACCGCGCCATGCTCGGCCAGATCTACGCATCCCAAACATTCCTCGCCAACCGAGACTATCCCAATGTCAACATCTACTCCGCCCAGGATGCCTTCGGCCCTCCGCCACCCATCGAATGGGTCATCCCAGACCTGCTTGCCCGCCCCAGCCTCAACATTATCGTCGGCCAGCCCGGTTCCAAAAAGACCCTGCTGGCTCTCGACCTTGCCGCCTGCATCGCCCTCGGCAAACCCTGGCTCGGCCTTCCCGTGCAGCAAACCCCCACCTACATCCTTGATATGGAAACCGGCCGGCCGCGCCTCTGGGCTCGCATCCGCAGCGCCCTGCTCGCCCACGGCGGCGGCCCAGACACCCCGCTCTATTTCCAATCCCTGCCCGTCTACGATCTTCAGCTTGAGCAGCACCGCCAGAACATCCGCAACGATGCCGACAAGCTCGGCGTCGGCGTCATCATCATAGACGCCCTCTCTGGCCTCCTGCGCGGCGCCGATGAGAACAACACCGCCTCCGTCTTCCCCATCCTCAACAACCTACGCATCCTGTCTGAGCACACCAACGCCGCCATCCTCGTCCTCCATCACATGAACAAATCCGGAGACTTCCGCGGCTCCTCCGCCATCGCCGCCGCCGTAGACCTCATGCTCGCCACCCACTCCAGCGCCGAAAGCCCTTTCGTAACCCTCAGCCCCCTCAAAGCTCGTGAAGCCTCGCCCCAGCCCATCACCGCCCGCGCCCACTTCCAGCCCGGCCGCACCTGGTTCACTGCAGAGGCCGCCCCGCCGCCAGCCATCCCCAAACCTCGCGCCCGCCGCCGTCAAGCTCCTCCACCACATCCACCTGCATGGCCCCACTAGCACCGCACAAATATTCACCCAATTCGGCCAAAACACGCCAAACACCCTTCGCCAGCTTATTCATGAGCTAAAAACTGCTGGCTATCTTGTTCGCGCCAACAGCGGTGGCCGCGGTGCCCCCGCCGCGTATGCGCTCACCCCTGCCAGCCATGTCCTCTTTGCGGAGTCCGTATGAGTACCAAAAAGTTGTTACTTATAAGTTTTAACCCCCACCCTCTTTCGCGCATAATAACTTCCCCGTGTCGCCCTGAGCGCAGCGAAGGGCATCCGCAGACCCAATTCCCAAGCATCACCTCGCCGGAATCGCGTAAAGGCGCACCGCAGTGCGCCCCAACTGCGCCCCGTTCCCGCTTCCCGTCATTGCGAGGAGGCAAGGCGAGCGCAGCGAGCCATCTGCCGACGAAGCAATCTGGGGTTGCCTCTCGCCCACCCAAACAAAAAAGCGGCCAGCTTCCGCCAACCGCTCAACATCCAGAGAGCACTAACACCCTAACTATGACCCGCCTTCATCCTTCATCCCTCCGCCTTGCCATTAACCTCCACCCACAGGCTGCTCGCCAGCTCGTAGCCGATCACCTGGTCATTGCGCCCCATCTGCAGGCGCAGCGGCCCGTTGAACGGCGCCCGGCTCACCAGCGTAAACTCCACCCCCGGCGTCAGCCCCAGGTTGGCAATATAGCGCAGCTTATCCGCATCATGCGTCCGCACCCGCGTCAGCTTGCAGCTCACCCCCACTTCCTTGTCCACCAGCGGCCCATCCTTCGGGAACGTGATCTTCCCGTCCTTGGTCGGGATCGGCTCGCCGTGCGGGCAATTTGTCGGGTGGCCGGCCAACTGGTCAATGCGGTCTTCCAGCTCCTCGTTGATCCCGCGCTCGAACACATCCGTCAGCTCGTGCGCCGAGGCCCAGTCGTACCCCATCACTTTGACCAGGAACACTTCGCCCAGCCGGTGGCGGCGCAACGCCGGCATTGCGATTCGCTCGCCCTCCTTCGTCAGGCGCACGCCGCGGTACGGCTCATACGTCGCAAAGCCTGCGTCCGTCAGGCGCTTCACCATCCGGGCGATCGCCTGCGGAGAGGATTCCACATGCTCCGCCAGGTGCGAGAGCGAAACCTTACCCTCATCCTGCTGGATACGGAACACTTCCGCAGCATAGCGCTGCATTGCCGGGCTAACTTGGGAGCTACTTGTCATAGGTTCGTTTCAACCTGGGTGTTAATATGATATTTCTGATAGAAATTCAGGTTCATTATACTAGCAAACTTTGCCCACCGCGCCCAGCCCGCCGGCCACTTTGTAAACAAAGGCTTAACCATTTAATAAACCTGCCCCCGTATACTGTAGGCGTATAATCACGCCAAGAGGTAGCTGTGAACGCAAACACACGCGAAACGCTGGAACGCAAACTGGGTGAACTGATGGACGAGGTGCTCCTGCTCGGCAGCATGGTCGAGCAGGCCACCCTGCAGGCCGTGCGCTCCCTCAAAGACCGCAATTTTGCCGTCTCGGAGGAAGTCTACAAGAACGACCAGAAGATCAACACCAAGCGCTTCGAGATCGAGGAGCGCACCATCACCCTCATCGCCACCCAGCAGCCCATGGCGCGTGACCTGCGCCAGCTCACCGCCGTCCTCGAAGTCATCACCGAGCTCGAGCGCATGGGCGACTATGCCAAGGGCATCGCCCGCATCAACCACAACCTCGGCCGTGAGACCCGCCTCAAGCCCCCCGCCGGCCTCACCCAAATGGCTGAGATCGGCGTCGACATGCTCCACAAGGCCCTCGAAGCCTTCGTCACCGGCAAGGTCGAGCTGGCCCGCTCCGTCCCCAAGCAGGACGACGAGGTCGACCGCCTCTTCAACGAGGTCCAGCGCGAGATCCTCGACCAGATGATCGCCAGCCCAGACAGTATCGACCAGATCAATCACCTGCTGTGGGCCTGCCACAACCTGGAGCGCCTGGCCGACCGGGTCATCAACATCTGCGAGCGCACCGCCTACATCGCCACCGGCGAAATGCGCGAGTTTGACGTCAGTGATGACGAGAAATGGTCGCCCGCCTAACCGCGCGGACTTGCTCGCCCATTCGCGTTGACAAGCGCCCAGCGGTATGTAATACTCCTGCCATCACATAACCCCGCTACCCCACACAAGAGGAGGTGTTGCCCATGGATAGTATCCAACATAGCGCAGCGGCAGCCCTTCTCACTTTCGTGAAATAAAGCTGCCGCTGCGCGAAAACCCAAAGAGCCCGTTACCGGGCTCTTTGGCTTAAGCGTCCCGTACCCTAATCTTCCACGCCCGGCAGTTTCACCACGCTCAGCCAATACTGCTTGAACGAGCTGACCACCTTCAGGAACTTCTCCATGCTGACTGGCTTGACAATGTACGAGCTGGCAAACCGGCGATAGCTTTCTGTGATATCAGCTTCATCTTGAGACGTGGTCAGCACCACCACCGGAATGCGCTTCAGGCTCTCGTCATCCTTGATGGCCGCCAGCACTTCGCGCCCGTTCATCTTGGGCAGGTTCAAGTCCAGCAGGATCAAGTCGGGCCGCGGCGCATCGGGGAACTGGCCGCGCCGGTGCAAAAAGTCCATCGCCTGCTCGCCATCCATGGCTACATGCAGATTGTTGCGCAGCATGCCATCCTTAAAGGCTTCCTGGGTCAGGCGCACATCGCCGGGGTTGTCTTCCACAAGCAAGATATCGATCAACTGTCCACTGTCTTCCATCTATGCTCCTCGCTTCTACAGCATGCGCTGGGCGCGCTCTTGTACTGTATCTGTATTGGCTTCCTGCGCGGCTGCCTCAAGCTGCTGGCCAGCGGCCAACGCGTCCGCGTCTGCGTTCTGTGGCTGCTTGGGCAGCGTGAAATAAAAGGTGGTGCCTTCCCCTACTGTAGATTCCACCCATATTCGGCCGCCGTGCCTCTCGATGATCTTCTTGCAGATCGCCAGCCCGATTCCGGTGCCCTCGTAGGTCTCGCGGCTGTTGAGCCGCTGGAATATGACAAAAATGCGGTCGGCATGCTTCTGGTCGAAGCCGATGCCGTTGTCCTGCACGCGGAACTCATAGAACTCGCCGTGCGGGCGGGCCTGCAGGCTTACCACCGGCTCGCGCTCGGCCCGAAACTTGATGGCGTTGCCCACCAGGTTCTGGAACACCTGGGTCAGCTGGTTGCGGTCAACAAAGACTTCCGGCAGCTCCTGGTGCTCAATGCGGGCGCCATTCTCTTGAATACGCATGGCCAGGTTTTGCAGCGCTTCGTTGAGCGCCGCATCCGCCGAGACCACCTCGGGCGCCCGCCCGCGGGTGCCTACGCGGGAGAACGCCAGCAGGTCCTGGATCAGGCGCTGCATGCGCGCCGCGCCATCCACCGCAAAGTCGATGAACTCCTTGGCGTCGTCGTCCAGCTTATCTTTGTAGCGAGATTCGAGCAGCTGCATATAGCTCGAGACCATACGCAAGGGCTCCTGCAGATCATGCGAAGCCACGTAGGCGAACTGCTCCAGCTCCTGGTTGGAGCGCTCCAGATCCATATTCTTGACGCGCAAGCTATCTTGCAGCTGTTTCTGCTCCGTGATATCAGTCCACATTCCCCCAAGACCCAATATCTGGCCACCCTGGCCCATCAGGGGAAACTTCACATTGAGATACGTTCGCTCTACACCAGCCACAACCGTAGTGAGCTCCTGGCTCACAGGCTCACCCGTGTCAAAAACCTTGCGGTCAGAGGCAACTACATACTGCAAAAGAGGTTGGCGGAAAATGCCCTCGGCCACTTTGCCTATGACATCTTCTTTGTTCATTTGAACCAAATTTGCAAACTGCGAATTGGCAAGGGTGTATCTGCCCCGCACATCTTTCACAAAGATGCCGGCAGGAGAATTCTCGATGAGCGCGTTCATTTGCCGCCCAAGCGTATCCAGGCTACGCTCCAGGGTCCGCTGGGTTTGATCGGCCCTGTGCAGACGGTCTGCGTTGGCCAGCACGATCGCCGCTAACAGCAGCATGACGGTGATCGTGTATGTGGAGCGGCTCAGCGCGCGGTCAAGCACACCTTGATCTTCGCCGTAATATGCGAGCCAGCCGAGCACGAAGGGCACCAGCAGCACCGTGACCAGCAAGGCGCGGGTGCTGGCGCCATGCTCCGTGCGGGCTACGACCAAGTCAAGCCAGCCGCGGTCAGGCATGTCGATCAATAATGCCAGGGCCGCAAACACCATCAGGATGGAGGTGTTAAGTGCCATGCCAGTGTAAAGAAACAAGCTGGCCCCAAATGCAAAGGTGAATGGATAACTGAGGAAGACGCTCAGGCCCAGCACCAGCACGGTGTACAGCATATAGCGCCGAACTTTGTCAGACCATACCTGATCCTGCAGTACAGCCACGGCCAGCAGCGCCAGCGAGATAGCCGTAGTGGCCGACATGCGGCCAGGAGCATCCGTAGTAACGGATGACATGTCATCCCTGAAAGGAAACTCATCAATCCCCAGATTGATGTTGAGCACAAACTGCGCCAGAGTAGCCACAGCGATCACCAGCACCGCGCCAGAAAGCACTGGCACCCAAAGCTGGCTGGACAGCTTGGAGCTTTGGCGCAGCACAAGCGCACCGCCCAACAGGGCAAAACACAAGGCGGTATTGGCCTTCATTGCCGCTTCACTTATAAAAAGCGAAGTCAAGACTGGGAGGTTTAGAGCCCACCCCAAATACACCAGCGAGCCAAGAATAAGCACAAGCCAGCTGAATATAAGGATCACTTTCTTGTCGCTAATGGCTTCCTCCGAATACGGCCCCAAGCGGCTTGCAGTACTGCAAGCCGCAACCAGCTTACATGATTTCGAAAATCCCCCTGCTAACAGATTTGCAAGGGCTAATCAGACGGTTGAAGGATCACAGCCAGGTTCTTGCCCTGCTGTTTGGCCTGGTACAAGGCGCGGTCAGCGCAGTCAAGCAAAGCTGCAGCCGTATCCGCATGTTCAGGAAAAGTGGTGACGCCGGCTGAGAGCGTAGAGTACAAAGGCTTGCCCTGCACCTGGAAAACCGCTTCCGCAAAGCGGCGGCGGGATTCATCAATCCGGGTACGCGCAGTCTCTGCATTGGCGCCAGGCAAAACCACTACAAATTCATCGCCTCCATAACGGCACACAATATCGCCGGCGCGAGTGTTCTCGTTCAGGATGCGCCCCACACTTTGCAACACCAGGTCGCCTATGGCATGGCCGTAGGTATCGTTGAAATTCTTGAACAGATCAATATCCAGCATCACAACGCTGAGCGGTTCCTGCTTGCGGGTCGCGTTGGCGAGCTCGCGGTGCAGTGACTCCTCAAGGTAGCGGCGGTTGAAAACACCCGTCAGCGGATCGCGGATATTCTGCTCACGCAACTGAGCCTGCAGGGCTTCATTGTGCGCGATCTGCTCACGCAACTGGCGCTCCACTTCCACGCGCTGGGTGATGTCTCTAATGACGATCAGGCGACCCTCAAACTCGCCGGTCTGGTCATACAGCGGGGTGATGAAGACTTCGGCTGTGCGCTGTGGCAAGCCGCCCAGCAGCAGCTCCTGGCTGGCTGGGCGCATTTGCAGCAACAGTGCTCCCAAGTGCGGCCAGGTAGCGAAGACCCTGGCGCCGGTTTGGCCGATAGGGTCTGCGGCCAACTCAAGAATTGAGCGAGCCGCAGGATTGATATCCACCACGCGCTCCTGTGAATCCAGCACGATCAAGCCGTCGCTCATCTGCTCCACCAGGGCATGGCGCGCAATCGGCACAATGTCCAGCAGCCCCAGCCGAAATAACGCGTAAGCGAAGATGATGCCCGTGATCGTGAAGGTGATGGGAGTGAGATCCAGATTGGGGAATGGGCTGGCGCCGAGCAGGCTGAGCACATTCACCACAATCGGAATAAAGATACCCACTAGTACAGCCAGGATCTGGCTGCGATACAAACCACTGGAACGCGTGAAAGCCTGCACCAGCAATATGATCGAGATAAGAACAAGGCCGTAACCAAACAACAGGTTCAGATAGAACCCCAGGCCGCCATCAAAAATAACGCCTTGCCCGGCCACGCGCTTGCCTGCAAAGAACAAGCCATGCAGAGGATCTGTCCACAACAGGATCAGCGTAAGAACCGGCACTAAAAGGAACAAGGCCATATTGAGGCGCGTCAGGTGCCGGCCGCGCCCAGTGAATTGCAAAGTGAAAGCAAAGAGCGCTATGGGCACAGCCACAACGCTCAAATAGGTGAGGTCGATCCAGAAGAACGGCGTGGGGCCGGGAATTCGCAGCCAAAATAGCGCATAGGTGAACGACCACCAGCTGAGACACAGGAGGAACGCCAATAGTGAGCGGCCGGCGCGGAAAGAGCGGCGCGGCCAATTACCAAACGCAACTCCGGCTCCAATCAGGCCAGCAATGACCAGCGCCAGTGCATAACCCCATTCAACGCTCACGTACGAACCTCATCCATAGATATACCTTGATGATGAGACTATATCAAATTTTTAAGTTTGCAATGCGGAAGGCAGCAAGCAAAAAAGAGGGCAGCCCGGTACGGCTGCCCTCTTTAGAGCTAGCTTGGGGTAGTTTAGCGCAACGCGTCAACGATCGAGCTGACGTTGTAACGCATCATGTCAATGTAATTGGGCGCCGGGCCATCCGAAGCGCTGAGGGTTTCCCCGTACAAGATCACCAAGGCAACGCCAGTGTCTGTCGATACCCGCTCTGCCAGGCTGGGATTGATGGAGGCGCCAACGAAGATGGCGGGCACATTGTGGGCCGTGATGGTTTCTTCAAGTTCGGCCAGCTCTCCGGCAGAGATCTCGCTCAGGGTGCTAAAGCTGGGGATCAGTGCGCCCACGATCTCAAAGCCATAGCGCTGCGCAAAGTAGTTGAAAGACTCGTGATCGGTCACCAGTTGGCGGCTGCTCACTGGCACTTCGGCAACTTGCTGGGCGATCCAATCATCCAGCTCGGTCAGGCTGGCCTTGTATGCCTCGGCGTTGGCCTGATAAGCAGCAGCGTTGGCGGCATCCGCGGCGGTCAGAGCAGCGGCAATGTTATCGACCCAAGTGATCACATTGAGGGGGTTCATCCATACATGAGGATCTTCGCCTTCATGGTGGTGACCGTGCTCCTCGCCTTCGTGATCGTGCTCCTCACCTTCATGGTCGTGTTCTTCGCCCTCGTGCTCATGCTCATCCTCGTGTTCATGCGCATCTTCGAATTCAAGCGGCACCACGCCATCAGAGGCGATCACCACGCGGCCAGCCTCCTCAGCATCATGCAAGAAGGCTTCGAGGGAAGCCTCGAGGCCAAGCCCATTGATCACCACAAGGTCCGCCTCGGCGATCTTCGCCGCGTCCTGTGGGGTGACCTCAAAAGCATGAGGGTCAGTACCGGCCGGGATCAGAACAGTCACCTGCACATGCTCACCGCCCACCCGGGAAACAACATCACCCAGAATAGGGTTAATGGCGACTACATTGAGAGAATCGGAGGCACCAGCCCCAGGGGAGCAGGCCGCCAACAACAGAGCGAAAATCAATACAAAACCACTACGCATAACTTCTCCTTATTGAAAATGAATTTCATTTTCATTATAAGGGTAGTTACTGGTTTGTCAAGGCCACGCTATTTGGCGACTAATGCCTCCAGCACAGAGACATTGGTTGCCAGCTCTCGGAAAGCAGCTTCAATAGGCGCCTTGGAGTACATATCCACTCCGGCGAGCTCGAACAGCTCCATGGCATACAGCGATCCACCGGCGCGCAGGAAGCTGTGATAGTTGGCAACCGCCCCGCTCTGCCCCGTAAGGACTTTCTCCGCAATTGCATGCGCGGCGCTGATGCCGACCGCATACTGAAAGCTGTAAAAAGGAATGTAAAGATGCAGAAACTGCGCCCAGGTGATGGCGGTGCGCACAGGGTCATCTGCCATGGTGTCCCCATAGCCCTCGGCAAAGTATTCTGCCAGGATGCTGTTGAAGATGCTGGCGCTGAGCGGCTTGCCAGCCTTAGCGCGGGCGTAGACCTCTTCCTCAAAGCGCGCAAGCGTAGGCATGATAAAGAAGTAACGATGAAAGTTGGACATGGCCTCATCCACCATGGCCAGCTGGAAGTTCTTGTCCTCGGCCAGCTCTTTGCGCAGATAGGCACGCGTCATCGCCTGCTGGAAGTTGGATGCAGTCTCAGTTACGGTAGAAGAGATGGCCCCATAATCGTTGTAAACAATGGGCTGGTGGCTGGCAAAGGCATGGCTGTGCATGGAGTGCCCAAGTTCATGCGCCAATGTGCTGAGACTGAACACTGTATCGTTGTAACTCATGAAGATATAGGGCGGCTTGCGGCCAACCATACGTGAGGATGCCGCACCCTGGCGCTTTTCCTTATTAGGCACCCAGTCAACCCAGCGTTCCTGCATGCTGCCGGCTCGCATAGTGTCCACATAGTCCGGGCCCAAAGGCTGCAGGGCGCTGCAGATCCACTCAACCGCTTGCGCATACGGCACCTTGGGCACCTCTTGCAGAATTGGCGCCCAAACATCATATGGCGCCATACGCTCCTGGCCCAGCAGATTGGCCTTTGCCGCCCAGTAGCGGTGCCAGGTAGGCAGATTGTCCTTGAACACATCGATCAGATTATTGAAGACCTGCATGGGCAGGTTTGTTGGCGCGAGGCGCATTTCCAGCACAGTATCAAAGCCGCGCGCCTTACGCAAAAATTCCTGCTGCTTGACATTGCCCAAGTACATGGCTGCCAGCGTGTTCTGCATGCCAAGGTAGCCATCAAAGTAGCTTTCCCAGGCGCTGCGCCGGCGCGCCCGGTCTACAGACTGGATCGACGAACCATAGCTCGACTGAAAGATGGGGTGCGTCTCTCCCGCCGTATCCACCGCGTCCGCAAACTTGAGATCCGTATTGGTCAGCTCGCTGAAACTGCGATAGGTCAGCCCAAACGGATCGTTGAGCATGCCGAGCAGCTCTTCAACTTCCTCGGAGCGTGTGTTTTGCTGCAGCCGCAGCAGGTTGTGCAGGTAGTGGCGGTATTGCACCAGGCGCGGCTCCTGCGCGGCCCACTCCAGCAGCTGCTCGCCCAGCGAGAGCAGCTGCGGCTGCGCAAAGGCTACCGCGGCCCCAAAGTCAGCCGCCAGGGCGCCGAAGACGCCCTGGCGCCGGTTGGCCTGCTCATCACTGCCGTCTACCGTCACAGCCCAGTTGACAAAGCCGCCCAGCTCGCCCAGGCTTATCGCATGCTGCTCGTACGCTTCAAACCAATCGGCCAGCGCAGCCGCATCTTTGGTGATCTTTCCGTTCCAGCTTTTGAGTTCTGGCAGAGCAGCCTTGGTCTGCTCAAACTGGGCATCCCAGGCTTGCCATGAAGCAAATGTAGTCTCGCGCTTCCAAGTGGCTTCAATGGGTGCTTGCGCTCGGGTTAGTTCAGCCATGGGGACTCCTTGCTAGTGAAAGGGGGCTTGGAGTGTAGCACAGCGAGTTTAGCGAGCTCGATCTGCTTAAACAGTTACGCCCCACTTCGTGGGGCGTAACTGTGGGTTGGGCTGCAACGCCTAAGCGCTGCTTGTGCCCCTTCGCGGATGTGTACCGAACCGCCTGACGGCTCCGAAGGCGGCCCAAAACGGTCAGCCAGGGAGCGTAAATATACAAAAGGCGAGTTCAACTCATAGTCTACCAGGCGGCCCTTCTCGTCAACTATCAGCCGCTTGAACAGGATTTGAAGCAGTGTACTCTTCTGCTTGTCCTCCAGCCAGAAGTAGTAGTCCACCAGCTCCCTCAGCAGCCCAATGGCCAAGTCCAGATCGTCAAGGTGTACCTTGGCATCCCGTTCCAGCTCTGCCAAACCAAGCTCTACATTCCGCAGCTTTTCCTGCCATTCTAGGCGCAGCTGGTCATAGACTTCTTCCGTGATCTTGCCTGTGATGAGCAAGCGACCCAGCCGCGCCTCTTCCTCTTTGAGCTGAGCCAGCCGCTGGCGCATATCGGCCACCTGCTTGTCCCTGTCCTGGTTGGTGAACTGCTGGACTTCTTGAACATAGACTTTGCGAATTTCAGGGATCAAATCCGCGTCAATCTCAATGCCCTGGAGCAAGTCCACCATCTGCCCATCTACGAGCTTTGAGGGGATGTGCAGACTGGTGCCGCCTGGCTTGGCATGCGTGATGTAGTAGGAGTAGCTCTGTGAACGCCCGCTGGGTGTTGAGCCATGCAGCTTATAGCGTTCACCACCGACTTCTGCCCAGAGCAAGCCGCGCAGCAAGTAGAAGTTCTTACGCTCATAGGACTTCTCAGACCCGTTCTTTCTGAGAATGTCTACGCCCCTCTGGAACTGGTTGGGCGTGATGATCGCCTCCCAGGAGCCTCTAACTTCGCCAGCCACAATTCCAAAGCGTTTTGAGGTCACCCAGCCCGCATAGAACGGGTTATGCAGGATTTTGTGCAGCCGATTGGCGGCATACTCCCTGCGGCTTGTTTTAGGGTCATTCCAGGCCCAGGGACGGCCGCTGTAGGTGGTGTAGCCGCGCTGGGTGAGTTCTTCACAGATCTGGTCCAGGGTATAGCGGCCAGTGAGCAGCAAATCCCAGGCCTCTTTCAATGCCTGGATGCTGTTCGGGTCTTGCTCCACCCAGCGGTCATACTTGTTGCTGGAAACCAGCTTCTCTTTGTTGACATAACCAAAGGGAGCTTTGTTGGGCCAGCCGCCCATGCGCATCTTGGCTTCCATACCATCCCGTGTGCGTTCACGCAGCACATCCACTTCTCGCTGGGCTAAGCCCATCTGCAACAAGAACATGAAGAAGCCATCCGGTGTTTCCGGCTGGAGGGTGGGCATGTTGGCCACTCTGACCTTGATGCCCCAGCTAATCAGCTTGGTGGCCGCTTGCAGTCCCTCCACTGCATTGCGGCCAAAGCGGTCTGCCCGATACAGACCCAGGTGGGAGAACTTCCCAGCCTGGGCATCGCTCAGCATCTGCTGATAATCGGCGCGGTTCGGGCTGGTGCCGGTGAGCATGTCGCAGTATTCGCGCTTGAATTCAACATTCGAGCTGGCCAGCAGGCTGTCCTGAATGTGCTTGCGCTGGAAGGCAAACGAGCGTTCCGGCGTTTGTTTGTCTTCATCACTGACGCGCAGGTAGCTGGCCCAGCCTGGAGAAATCACGATGTCGCTCATGAGGAAATTTTAAACTCCACCGAATCGCAAGTCAAGAAACTGGCGATTCACGGTTCTGCAAGGTGGCCAGGCTGCGTTTGATGCGCTCGATGTCCTCCGTGCTGGCGACTTCTTTCAGTATGCGAGCCAGGTCCAGCAGGCGTTGAACGGCAGCCTTGTCCAGCTTGGAGGGCTGGGTCTTATTCTTCTTCTGAGCTGCCATGCGC